>JANLVT010000013.1:0-134668 GCA_031364125.1 Lysobacterales bacterium
GGGCCGAGCGACTCGGCCAACAGGATTGCCTGAGCTTTGAAATCGTCTGTGTAGCGACGACGGGTAATGCCTTGCATAAGAACCTCCAGGGTGCGATGAAAGTATCGCTTCCTGGCGTCCGGTTTGAGGGGGCAGGTTCAATAACACCCCGGCCGGCCGCTTGTTACCGGCTGTCGCCGGATGCTTTGCGCTTCATCGGCAAGACCTTGCCGGTGGTGTCGCGTAACTGGTCCAGATAGTCCGCCCATGCCGCCATCATCTTGCGGCGTTCGGCAAGGTGCGCGGTGCGGTTGTAGGCGCGGCCGTTGGGATCGCGGACGGCGTGCGCCAGCTGGTGTTCGATGTAGTCCGGCCGGAAGTGCAGGACTTCATCCAAGACGGTGCGCGCCATCGCGCGGAAGCCGTGGCCGGTCATTTCCTCTTTGGCGAACCCCATGCGCCGCAATGCGGACAGCACGCCGCCGTTACTCATTGGGCGCGATGCGGTGCGGGGGCTGGGGAACACGTACCGGCCGCGCCCGGTGAGCGCGTACAGGTCGCGCAGGATCGCCACGGATTGCGGTGCCAGCGGGACCAGATGCGGTTCGCCGGTTTTCATCTTGGCGCCCGGGATGTTCCATTCCGCCTCGTCAAGATCGATTTCCGCCCATTCCGCATTGCGAAGTTCGCCGGGGCGCACGAACACCAGCGGGGCGAGCCGCAGGGCGCATTTCGTGAAGAATCCGCCCTGATAACCCTCGATTGCGCGCATGAGTCCGCCAAATGCGCTGCATTTTGTCGGTGGCCTTGGCCTTGCGGATGGCGGTATCGGTGAGCGGCATTGGGGGCAACTCCAACCCGGGGTGGGTCTGTTGCCCCCATTGTTGCCCCCAGTTGCCCCCGGATTGCAATAGCCCCCATGGGATGTCTTCGGACATAAAAAAGGCCGAAACCCTTGTATTTATTGGGGATTCCGGCCTTTCTGGGACTGCTTGAACTTATCGGGTGGTGGAGCGGAGGGGGATCGAACCCCTGACCTCCACGATGCGAACGTGGCGCTCTCCCAGCTGAGCTACCGCCCCACGCGATGAGGTGGGAAGTATACGGAGGCCGATCAGCGGCCGCCAGTCGTGGCGAGCAATGGCGCCAATCTGTTTTCGAGCTGGGCGCGGCGCCAGCCGGACAGCGCACCGGGCCAGTCCTCGCCGTCCTGCAGGGCTTCGATCCAGCGCCGCGAGGCCAGGACGCCGTCGGGCAGGCCCAGTTCGGCGCTGCGTTCAGCCACCGCCTGCTGCAGGCGCTTGTAGGCCTGGCGGTCGCGGTCGCGGTCGTCGCCGCGGGCGGGCGGCAGGTCGTCTTCGTCCGCCAATGGGGCGTTCAGGGCGTCGAAGATCTGCGCCACCAGTTTGCGCGGCGCCTTGGGCTGGTTGTCGAAGGTGCGCTCCAGCTCGGCCGGGTCGCGCGGCGGCGTGCGCGCCAGCGCCTGCGCCAGTTCGTTGTCGAGGATCCAGGTGCGCGGGCGGTCGTGGTCGCGGGCGTAGGCGTCGCGCCAGCGCAGCAGGCGGAGCAGGCGGATCTGGCCGTCTCGCTCCAGGAACTGCGCCGAGCGCATGCCCAGGTGCGGCCAGCGTTCGCCCTCGTCCTGCGCGGCGTTGTTCAGCATCCGCGCGCAGTCTTCTTCCAGCCAGGCCATGCGGTTCTGCGATTCGAGGCGGGCGGTGAGGGTGCGATGCAGGGCGTCGAGGTGCAGCACGTCGTCGGCGGCGTAATGCAGTTGCGACGGCGACAGCGGCCGGCGCAGCCATTCAGAGCGGGTCTCGCCCTTGTCGACGCTAATGCCGAGCAGATCCTGCAGCAGGCGCTGGTAGCCGATCCCGGCGGCCACGCCGCACAGCGCGGCGGCGACCTGGGTGTCGAACAGCGGCTGCGGCAGGGCGTTGCAGGTGTATTTCAGCGCGACCAGATCTTCGCTGGCGCTGTGCATGATCTTCAGGACGCGGGTATCGGACAGCAGCTTCGCCAGCGCTGCGGGGATGCCCGGCGCCAGCGGATCGACCAGAAAGATCTCCTCGCCGGCCGCAATCTGCACCAGCGCCAATTGCGGCCAGTAGGTGCGTTCGCGCACGAATTCGGTATCCAGTCCGATGGTGGCCGGCGGCGCTGCGATCAGCGCGTCCAGCGCTGCGGGGTCGGTGATCCAGTGGGGCACGGGTTCGGGTCGGCGGAGGCGGGCCGTTATGCTACCGGAGTCGGCCCCGGGTCATCGCCCGGTGGGATCGATACGATATGGTGACCACCGCAGACGAATGATGACAGCCGGAGCGGAGATTGGCGTTGCGCGCGACACAACGGGCATGGGCGGCGGGCGTTCTGGCGACGCTGGTGCTGCTGTGCGGCTGCAGTCATGACGATCGCGCCCCGAAAGACAAGGATGGGGCCACCCCACGGCCGCGGGCCGATGGCCAGGTGACGGTGAGCGGCGACGACGCCATCGCCGATCGCCTGACCTGGCGCAGCCCCAAGATCGAACTGGCCGAGGCCGACGTGCCAGCCGTGCGCAAGCGCGCCGCGGCGGCGGTGACCGGGGGCCGGCTGTACGAAGACGCCGATGCCGCCATTCCTCTTTATCTGGCGCTACTGCAGCGCGACCCCGACGACGCCCGGGCCAAAGCCGGGCTGGCGCGGGCGCTGACGAAACTGGTCCAGGCCGGCGACGCGGCGCTGGCCGAATCCGGCGACGACGCCGAGGCGCTGCGCCGCGCGCAGACGGTCGCCGCGGTGATGCGCAGTGTCGGACTGGCGCGGGTGGAGGGCGGCGCGGCGTTCATCGTCCGCCTCGATCACGTCGACCGCCTGTGGGAACTGAACGAGGAGGCTGAAGCGGCCCTGGCCGAAGGCCGCCTGGGCGATACGGCGGCCGCCGACGATCCCGTGGAAGGCGCGCTGCCATTGTTCCGCCACGTGCTGGTGCTGGAACCCGGGCAGCCGCGCGCCAGCCAGGGCATCGCCGCGGTGGAAAGCGCGCTGATCCGCCGCGCTGAGGATGCGGCGGTGCGCAGCGACTTCGAGGACGCGATGCGCTGGCTGGCCCGGGCGGAGACGGTGCGGCCCGGCGTGGAGACGGTGATCACCGGCCGCGCGCGGGTGGAAGCGATCCGCCAGGCGCAGATCGCCCGCCTGCGCGACGAAGGCCTGGCCTTCCTGAGCAAACCGC
Source organism: Lysobacterales bacterium (assembly GCA_031364125.1). Taxonomy (GTDB): domain Bacteria; phylum Pseudomonadota; class Gammaproteobacteria; order Xanthomonadales; family Xanthomonadaceae; genus Lysobacter_I. The sequence continues at coordinate 3,194 of JANLVT010000013.1, forward strand.
AGCACCCGAATCATCTGCCCTGGGCGCGTGAGCGGCTGGCCGAAATCCTGCGCATCGCCCGGCCCGGCGATCCCGCGGCCGCGGAACTGCGCAATCGCATCGATCTGGCAGCGCATTACGGCCTGCTGCGTCCCGGGCAGCGCTTCACCGACGCGCTGAGCGGCGGCGGGCGAGGCCCGCAGATGGTGGTGGTGCCGCACGGCGGCTTCAGGATGGGCGCGCGCGACAGCGAGCCGGATGCCAGCGACGCCGAGCGGCCCTCGCGCTACGTGCGCTTCGACCGCGGCTTTGCGATCGCCCGCACCGAGGTGACCGTCGCCGAGTTCCGCCGTTTCGTGCAGATCAGCGGCCATCGCCCGCGCGCGGTGCGTCGCGGGCACTCGCTGGTGTACGACGAGCGCGGCGGCAATTTCGTCCGCCGCAGTGGCGTGGACTGGCGCCACGACTATCTTGGCCGCCTCGCCGACGACGCCATGCCGGTGCTGCACGTCAGCGCCAAGGACGCCGAAGCCTATGCGCGCTGGCTGTCCGAGCGCAGCGGCCAACGCTACCGGCTGCCCAGCGAGGCCGAATTCGAATACGCCGCGCGCAGCGGCGAGGCTGGACGTTTTCCGTGGGGCGATGCGCCGCCGAAGTCCGGGAGCGGCAACCTCACCGGCGGCGGCGACCGCTCGCCGGCCGGGCGCAGTTGGGGCAACGCCTTCGCTGGCTATCGCGATGGATTCTGGGGGCCGGCGCCGACCGCGAGCTTCCGGCCCAACCGCTTCGACATCCACGATCTCGAAGGCAACGTCAGCGAGTGGGTGGCCGATTGCTGGCATGATGGCTACCGTCGCGCGCCGACGCAGGGCGAGGCCTGGGTGAACTCCGGTTGTCGCACCCGCGTGGTCCGCGGCGGCGCCTGGGCAAGCTCGCCGGCGCAGACCCGTGCGGCTTGGCGCAGTCAGGCCGAGTCGGACGCTACCAATGCACTGACCGGTTTCCGGGTGGTCAGGGATCTTTAGGAAAGGTCTGATTTATTCCATCCTGGAATAAATCAGACGTCGCGAACCCAGGCCAAGCCTGGGTTCGCTCCCGCCGGATCAAGCACATCAGTGCTTGATCCGGCGGGAGCGCCATCCCTGGCGCACGGCAGCTCTGAATCAATCAGAGCTTCCCCAGCCGCAGGCCTGTGAGGACGACACCGATGCGACAAACCCCCTTCGGCAACCAGCAACAGGGCCAGCGCCGGCGCGGCGGTATCAACCCGCGTTTCATCATCCTGCTGCTGTTCGCGGGCTATGCCGCGTACTACTGGTTCTCCAACCGCACCGAAGATCCGTACACCGGCGAAAAAGTGCTGATCGACAGCAGCATTTCCATCGACGAGGAGAAGGCGATGGGTCTGCAGGCCTATGAGGACATCCTGTCGAAGGAGCGGCCGGTCGATCCGAATTCGCAGGTCGCGCGGCAGGTCCGCGAGATCGCCAACCGCCTGATCGCCAAGGTGCCCGAAGTCGAAGCCGCGCTCGCCGCCGAAAACGGCAAACAGCCCAACCGGGTCTGGCAGACCTTCGAGTGGGACGTCAACGTGATCCAGTCGGATCAGGCCAACGCCTTCTGTCTGCCCGGCGGCAAGATGGCCGTCTACACCGGCCTGCTGCCGGTCGCGCAGAACGCCGACGCGGTGGCGGTGGTGATGGGACACGAAATCGCCCACGCGTTGTTGCGTCACGGCGCCCAGCGCATGTCGCAGCAGAAGCTCGGCCAGCTCGGTCAGATGGCCGGCGCCATGAGCGGCATGGATCCGCAGTCGCAGCAGATGATGCAGGCCGCGATGGGCTACGGTTATCTACTGCCCTACGCGCGCAAACACGAAACCGAGGCCGACGCCGTGGGCCTGATGCTGGCCGCGGCTGCCTGCTTCGACCCGGAAGCGTCGGTGCCGCTGTGGGAGCGGATGAGCCAGGCCAGCGGCGGCCAGGCGCCGCCGGAATTTTCTTCCACCCACCCGAACCCCGGCACCCGCATCCAGAACCTGCAGGCGCTGATGCCCAAGGCGATGGAATATCGGCAGAAATTCTGCGCGGAAGCGGGCGGCTGAGTTTTCGGGTTTCGGGGCGCGGCGGCTTTCGACAGTCGAATGGCGGTCGAGCCGCGAAGCTGTGACTTTGCCGCATGGTTTTTTTGTAGGAGCGGCGGAAGCCGCGAAAGCCGCGATTTCTCAGCGGTGGTTCTTTTTGTGGGAGCGACGCAAGTCGCGAAACCCGAGACTTTGCAGCGGCTTCGCGAATCGTCATCGTGAGGCTTTGATCGCCGACGCATCCATGATTGCGGAAGTCGCCGCGGTGGATGCGGTGCGGGCATCGCGACTTGCGTCGCCCCCACAAGAGCAGCGCTGCCGCAACGCGGGAGTCTGGACGGTCCTGCAAAAAGCGCCGTTGGTCCTGCAAAAATCGATGCGCTGCGATTACAAGCCCTTGAACACCGTGGACAGCAGCAACAGCACGAAGGCGGTCGCCAGCAGCCAGAAGGCATTCGGTGCGGCGACGCTGAGATAGCCGAGTTTTCCGGCGATGCCGGCGCCTCCGAGCAGGAGCGAGACAAGCCATGCGGCGGTGCTGGGCGGGGTGAGATTGATCATGTCGGAGACCACGAATGCGGGAAAGGAAGAGGATGCGGAACCGTAGCGTGCGTGGCGCGGGCCGTAGAGCGGGCTTCAGCCCGCTGCTGCCGACGTATTATCGGTGATCGAGGCAGCAGGCTGAAGCCCGCTCTACATCCCGCGCGACAGGCCGTCGTCTCCGTCGATGGGCGTCAGAAACTCATGAACATCCCGCCGTTGACGGGAATGTTGGCGCCGGTGATGAAGCCGGCGTCGTCGGCGGTGAGGAATTCCACCGTGCGCGCGATTTCCGACGGTTTGCCGAGGCGGCCGACCGGGATTTTCTCGACGATGCCTGCACGGATGTCCTCGGGGATCGCCATCACCAGCGCGGTTTCGCAGTAGCCGGGCGACACCGAATTCACGGTCACGCCCTTGCGAGCGACCTCGCGGGCGAGGGCCATGGTGAACCCGTGCATACCGGCTTTCGCGGCCGAATAATTGGTTTGCCCGAACTGGCCGGTCTGTCCGTTCACCGAACTGATGTTGACGATGCGGCCGAAGCCGCGGTCGACCATGCCGTCGACCGCGTGCCGGCACATGTTGAACACGCTGTCGAGATTCACGTTCATCACCGCGTCCCACTGCGCCTTGTCCGTCTTGCGCAAGGTGCCGTCGCGGGTGATGCCGGCGGCGTTGACCAGGATGTCCAGCGATCCGCGTTGGGCTTCGATCTTGCGGACCGTCGCCGCGCAGGCCTCGAAGTCGCCCGCGTCCAGCGCTTCGAAATGGATATCGAGGCCGGCCACGTCGCGTTCGAATGCAGCGATGCGTTCGGCGCGCGCGCCGAGGTCCGCGGCTACAACGGTCCGGCCGGCGCGGGCAAGCGTTCTGCAGATCGCGGTGCCGAGCCCGCCGATGCCGCCTGTCACGACGGCCACGCGCTTGTTCATTCTGTTGTCCCCTGTCTCTTGAAATCATCGGCTGCCGCGGGCGGCCGGAATCGTGCACAGCCGTCTGCGCGCGCGGCCAAGCCGCGCCGGTGGCCGCGATACGGTTATTCGTCGTGCGGCTTGCTGGTGCCGGACTTGTCGCCCGGCTTCGCCGAAGGGCTGCGGCCCATCGCGCCGATCAGGTTGTGCTGGAACTCGCGCCACAGTTCGAGATTGCGCTCGGTCAGCTGGTTCATCATCGTCCAGGGCGTCTGCCCGAGCATGCCGCCCATCTGCTGCCGGAACTGCTGCTGCTGATCGAGGAAGACCTGCATCGAGCGTTCGAGATAGTTGCCCATGAAGCCCTGCAGCGAATCCCCGTAGAAACGGATGATGTGGCTGAGCAGCTGCGTGGAGAGGATGGGCTCGCCGTCCTGCTCGTGCTCGGAGATGATCTGCAGCAGCACCTGGCGCGTCAGATCGTCGCCGGATTTGGCGTCGCGGACTTCGAATTCTTCGCCATCCACGATCAGCTGGCGCACGTCCTCGATCGTGATGTAACTCGAGATCTTGGTGTCGTAGAGGCGGCGGTTCGGGTACTTCTTGATGATCCGCGGTGCGGGCATGGAGCCTTTACTCTAAGGAGTACAGTCTCCGAGCATGGCGCAGGCGGCGGTCGCTTGCAACTCGTCGGCCGGAAGCCGCCTTTCGGCGGCTTGAACGCGACAGGAACGCCCAACAAAACAGTGACGCGAATCACGCGTGTCCCCGGCCATCCTGCATCCGGCGCGGGTGCGTACACCCGGCCGGGACGATGCAACGGCTCACCAGCCCATGTGGTGGCCGCCGTTGATGTCGAGGTTGGAGCCGGTGATCCAGCTCGCCTGTTCATCGGCGAGGAAGGCCACGCCGTAGGCGATTTCCTCCGGCGTGCCGAGGCGGCCGGTCGGGATGTCGGCGACGATCTTCGCGCGCACGTCCTCCGGCACGGCCATGACCATGTCGGTGGCGATATAGCCCGGCGAAATGGTGTTGACGGTGACGCCCAGTTTGGCGTTCTCGCGCGCCAGCGAAATGGTGAACCCGTGCATGCCGGCCTTTGCGGCGGCGTAGTTGGCCTGACCGTACTGACCCTTCAGGCCATTGATCGAGCTGATCTGGATGACCCGGCCCCACTTGCGCTCGCGCATGCCTTCGATCACCGGGCGGGTGACGTTGAACACCGAGTTGAGGTTGGTGTTGATCACGTCCTGCCACTGCATGGCGGTCATGCGGTGGAAGGTGCCGTCGCGGGTGATACCGGCGTTGTTGACGAGGATGTCGACCGGCCCGAGCTGGCGCTCGACCTCGCGCACCATCGCCTCGGCCTCTTCCGGGGAGCTGACGTCGCCCTTCGCCAGCGCGAAGTCGTAGCCCTCGGCCTTCATCTGCGCCTGCCAGGCTTTCGCTTTTTCCTCGCTGCGGTAATTGGTGGCGACCTTGTGGCCCATGTCGGCCAGGCGTTTGCAGATGGCGGTGCCGATGCCGCCGGTGCCGCCGGTGACCAGTGCGACGCGTGTTGTCATGCTGTTTCTCCCATCCCAGTTGAGTGTGTGATGCCGCGGCCGGGTCTTGTGCCCGGTCAGCGTTGTCGGATTCGTTTCGATTCTATGCGCGCTTGATGACCGCGCCATTGTGCAACGCGGCGAAGCCGATCGGGTCGCGCGGAATCGCAGCTGGATCGAATTCGAGTACCGCCCGGGTCAGGATGCCCTCGACGCTGCGCGGGGCGTCCAGCGCGGCCGGGCCTTGTCCGAGCGCCCGCCAGGCCAGGCGCAGCGCCGGCAGCGGGTGGGCGCCATCGACGGGCAGCGCCGCCAGCGATTTCGAGAGCTTGTGGCCGGCGGCATCGACGATCAACGGCAGATGCGCGTAGGAGGGCGTCGGCAGTTCCAACGCACGCTGCAGCAGGATCTGCCGCGGCGTGGAATCCAGCAGGTCGGCGCCACGCACCACGTGCGTGATGCCCTGATCGGCGTCGTCCACCACCACCGCCAGTTGATAGGCCCAGAAGCCATCGGCGCGCAGCAGCACGAAGTCGCCGACCGCCGCGGCCACGTCCTGTTCGACGCGGTCGCGCAGCAGGTCATCGAATGACACGGGATTCCGGTCCGCCACCCGCAAGCGGATCGCGGCCTCGGCGCGGTTGGCGACGGGGCGGCAGGCGCGATGGATGCCGTCGACCGCGGCCAGATCGCTGCGGCTGCAGCGGCAGGGAAACGCCAGTCCGCGCGCGAGCAGACTGTCGAGCGCGGCCCGGTACAGCCCGTGGCGTGCGCTTTGACGCACCACCGGCCCGTCCGATATCAGGCCGAAGGCCGCCAGCGTTCGCAGTTGCGCATCGGCGGCGCCGGGCACTTCGCGCGGCGGGTCCAGGTCTTCGATCCGGATCCGCCATTCGCCGCCCGCGTGACGGGCCATCAGCCAGCTGCCGAAGGCCGCGACCAGCGAGCCGAAGTGCAGCGGCCCGGTGGGCGAGGGCGCGAAACGTCCGCGGTACGAGGCGAATGGCATGTCGGCGGGCGTTATCTAAACTGTCTGGAGGCTGTATGGCGGCACGGCTGCCGAGGTGTCTCCGGCAAGCTTTCGGCCTGAGAGGACTTGCCTGGGCGACCGCAGTCCCCACTGTACACGGAGGTACGACATCACCCCCAGATCCCTTACTTCAACGTCCTGGTGCCCCATGTTCAAGCGCGTCGCTCTGTTCCTCGCCACCAACCTCGCGGTCATGCTGCTGCTCAGCGTGGTCATGGCCATCTTCGGCATCGATCCGCGCAGCAACGCCGGCCTGCTGGTGATGGCCGCGATGTTCGGTTTCGGCGGCTCGATCATTTCGCTGCTGCTGTCCAAATGGATCGCGAAGAAGACCACCGGCGCCCATGTCATCCAGGAGCCGCGCAACGAGGTCGAACGCTGGCTGCTGCAGACCGTGCGCCGTCAGGCCGAGGCCGCCGGCATCGGTATGCCCGAGGTCGCGATCTACGACGCGCCCGAAATCAACGCTTTCGCCACCGGCGCCAACCGCAACAACGCGCTGGTCGCGGTGTCGATGGGTCTGCTGCGGTCGATGGACCGCGACGAGGCCGAAGCCGTGCTGGCGCATGAAGTCAGCCACGTCGCCAACGGCGACATGGTGACGATGGCGCTGCTGCAGGGCGTGCTGAACACCTTCGTGATCATCCTCGCGCGACTGGTCGGTCGGGTGGTCGATGGTTTCCTGAATCCGGATCGCGAGGAAGGCGGCGGCATCGGTTATTACGCGACCGTGTTCGTGCTCGACATGATCTTCGGCGTGCTTGCCAGCATCATCGCGATGTGGTTCTCGCGCTGGCGCGAATTCCGCGCCGATGCCGGCGCTGCGAAGCTGGCCGGCAGCGGCAAGATGATCGCCGCGCTGGAGCGCCTGTCGATGACCTACGGCACCAGCACCCTCCCGAAACAGGTGCAGGCTTTCGGCATCTCCGGCGGCGTCGGCCACGGTCTGCGCCGGCTGTTCATGAGCCATCCGCCGCTGGAAGAGCGCATCGCGGCGTTGCGCAATGCCGCAACCGCGACGTCGGACGTGCGCCAGAGCGCGTTCTGAGGCTCCGATGGGCTTGTAGAGCGGCCTTCAGGCCGCTGCATCTTGCAGACCCAGACGAAATAAGCCCGCCGATCGGCGGGCTTCTTGTTTGGCGCACGTAGGCCTGTCCGCGGTGCAGCGGCCTGAAGGGCCGCTCTACGGAAGGTTGCCTTCACTCGAAGTCGTAATTCATCTCGGGTCCGGCGGTGGCCAGGAAGTGGCCTTCCACGTAATCGACGCCGGCCGAGAACAGGATCGACATGCTGGCCGCATCCTGCACGAATTCGGCGATGGTCAGGATGTCGAGGTCGCGGGCCTTCCGCGCGATGTCGCGCACGCGCTTTTGGCTTTCGCTGTTCTTCGGCAGGTCTTCGATGAAGCTGCGGTCGATCTTGAGCAACTGCGGCTGCACGTGGGTGAGCAACTGGAACGAATCCAGCCCCGCGCCGAACTGCTCCAGCCCCAGGCGGCAGCCGAACTGGTTCACCGCAGCGGCGAACTGCTGCACCGCGTGCAGGTGGGTGAAGACCTTGGCTTCCTGCAACTGCAGGGCGAGGTATTCGCCGGAGGCGCCGCGCATCGCCAACTGCTCGCCGATGTAGGTCGCCAGCGCGCCGCTCTGCAGCGAGGCCTGCGACACCTTCACCAGCAGCGTTACCGGTTTGCCGGCGTGTTCGCGCTGGGCGATGAGTTCGATCGCGCGTTCCGCCACGTACCGGTCGATCAGTTCCAGCATGTCGTGGTCTTCGGCGATCTGCAGGAACACGCCCGGCGACACCAGTTCGCCGTCGCCGCTTTCGAGGCGCAGGAAGGTGTCGTAGACCGGGTGGTTGTCGCCCTGCAGATTGATCACCGGCTGGAAGTGCAGGGTGAACTGTTTCTGGTCGAGCGCGTCGCGCAGGCGCTGCACCCAGATCTGGATGCGTTCGGCTTCTGCGCGGTCCACGGCGTTGGGGTCGAACAGTTCCAGGCGGTTGCCGCCCACGCCGGCGGCCGACTGCACGCCGGCCGCGGCCTTCGCCAGCACCTGGCTGACGCTGGCGTTCTTCTCGCTGACCTGCACGCCGCCGATGCTGGCGGTGATGACGCTGGAGCGCTGGCCGATGACGAACACTTCGGCGGCGAAGGTGTTGCAGATGCGGGTGGCGAGGGTGGAGGTGGCGGTGTGGTCGCTGTTGCGCAGCAGCACCGCGAGGCTGTTCTCGGAGAAGCGCGCGGCGATGGCGTGTTCGTCCAGTTCGCTGCGCAGGCGTTCGGCGATGGCGGCCATGATGGTGTCGGCCGAATCCAGTCCGATCTCGTGCAGCAGGCGCTGGTAGTGGTCGGGCTCGATCAGCAGCAGGCCGTGCTGGGTGCCGTTCTGGGCGGCGTCGGCCACCGCGTCTTCCAGCGCGTGCAGGAAGGTCTGGCGGTTGAGCAGCCCGGTGACCTGGTCGCGCTGGCGCAGCTCTTCGACCTTGCGCGCCAGTTCCGGGTCCACGGCCTGTTCCTGGCGGCGGAAGATCACCTGCTGGCAGGCTTCGCCCTCGTACTGTGCCAAGGTGAATTCCATCACCGCCGGGAACGCATTGCCTTCGATATCGCGCGCTTCCAGTTCGTAGCGCGGCGGCGGGGCTTCGCCCTTGCTCATGCTCTTGAGCAGTTGCTTGAACTCGTCGAGGTATTTGGTGCCGACCAGATCCAGCAGCGACATGCCCTCGATGTCCTCGAAGGATTCGTAGCCGAACATTTCCAGATACGCGTCGTTGGCGCGGATGTGCATGCCTTCGTGGACGTAGGCGATCGGCTCGCGCGAGGATTCGATCAGTGCATCGCAGCGGCGCTCGGTCTCGCGGACCTGGGCCTCCAGCCGGCGCTGGGCGCGGCGGGCTTCCACGTCGGTCCACTCGCGGCGCACCGTGGCCAGCAGTTGCGGCGGTTTGTGGCGCAGGGCGAGGGCGCGTACGCCGCCGCCGAGCAGTTCGGAAAAGCTGTCGGTGTCGACGTGCTCGACCACCGCGACCAGCGGGATGTCCTTGCCGCTGATGGTGACCTGCAGCTGCACGTCGGCCAGCGGGATCGACGTGCAGGGGTGGGACGCCAACACCATATCAACCGTTTGCCCGATCAGCATCGTGGCCAGTTCGGTCGCGGTGGCAGGCCGCAGCGGCCGTACCGCGATCCCGGCGTTCCGCAGCCCGCTGACGATGCCCTCGGCCTCCTCGACACTGTCATCCACCAGCATCAGACGCAGCGCGGGATCGTTGCTTTTCGACATGCGGGAGCTCTCCGGGGGACAATGTATGGTACGCGGTGCCGGCTTCCGATGCCGATGGTGCCGACAACCGATGTCTCAGATTCGGGATGTCCTGATGTACAAGCCGCCTTCGCAAGGTTTAGTCGGCAGGCTTACTTTGCGACAGCGCGGTGCCCGCAGACAATGGGCGCTTGCCCGGGTCGCCGGCCACTTCGCGCACCAGCTTCGGGACCAGATAGCCAGACAGCCGCGCCATCAGCGCGGCATGCAGGGCCAGCGCGCGGTCGTCGTCGACCTCGAAATGCGCCGATCCGGCCACCCGATCCAGCTGGTGCAGGTAGTACGGCAGCACCCCGGCGGCGAAGCCGCGCTCGCACAGCGCAGCCAGGGCGTCGACGCTGTCGTTGACGCCGCGCAGCAGCACCGCCTGGTTGAGCAGCGTCGCCCCCGCGCCGCGCAGCCGCGCCATCGCGAGGTTGACGGCATCGTCGAATTCCTGCGCGTGGTTGGCGTGCAGCACCACCGCCACCGGCCAGGGCAGGGCGCGCAGCCATGCAGTCAGTGGGTCGTCGACCCGTTCCGGCAGCACCACCGGCAGGCGGGTATGGATGCGCAGCCGGCGCAGATGCGGGATGGCCGCGAGCTGCGCGGTCAGTTCGGTCAGCTTGGCGGTCGACAGCGACAGCGGATCGCCGCCGGACAGAATGACTTCTTCGATGCTCGCATCGGCGCGGATCGCCTCGACCGCCTCGCGCCACTGCCCGGCGGCGGCGGTTTCCTCGTCATAGGGGAAATGGCGGCGGAAGCAGTAGCGGCAGTGGACCGCGCAGCTGCCGGTGGCGATCAGCAGCGCGCGGCCGGCGTATTTGTGGATGACGCCGGTGGCGGCCTTCGCCGCGCCATCGCCCACCGCGTCCAGGCCGAAGCCCGGCATCGGCCGCAGTTCCTCGTCCAAAGGCAGCACCTGCCGCAGCAGCGGATCGTGCGGGTCGCCCGGTCGCATGCGGGCGACGAAGCCCCGCGGTACCCGCAGCGGAAACTGCGCCGCGGCTTCCGCCGACAGCCCCGGCACCCGACCTTTCAGCCCCAGTAGCGCCAGCAGCTCGGCTGGGTCGCGCACGGCGTCGCGCCACAGGCGTTTCCAGTCGACGGGAGCGGGGGCGGGGTGCGGTGCGGGGGAGGCTGCGGGTATCATGTGCGGTCAATCGGGCCAAAGGATCTTTTTCATCTATTGGGACGCACCGGCGTTACGCACCGGAGGTTTCGGGTCCAGCCCCTCATTCTAGTCGCCCACGGGTCCAGCCGACCCCGGGGCGGTTCCGCAGATCGCATTCATCAGGAGTAACCATGGCCAGTCTGGGCATGAACGACGTCAAGAACGGCCAGAAGATCCTGGTCAACAACGACCCCTGCGTCATCACCGAAACCGAATACGTCAAGCCGGGCAAGGGCCAGGCCTTCACCCGCATCAAGTTCCGCAACATCAAGTCGGGCCGCGTGGTCGAAATGACCATGAAGGCGACCGACTCGCTGGAAGTGGCCGACGTGGTCGACACCGACATGCAGTTCCTCTACGCCGACGGCGAGTATTGGCACTTCATGAACCCGGAAAGCTTCGAGCAGGTGCAGGCCGACAAGGCCGGCATGGGCGGCGCCGAGAAGTGGCTGAAGGGCGAGGAAGAATGCCTGGTCACGCTGTGGAACGGCATCCCGATCGCGGTCACCCCGCCGAACTTCGTCGAACTGAAGATCGTCGAGACCGACCCGGGCGTCCGTGGCGACACCTCCGGCGGCGGCGGCAAGCCGGCCGTCCTAGAAACCGGCGCGGTGGTCCGCGTGCCGCTGTTCGTGGGCCAGGAAGAAATCATCAAGGTCGATACCCGCTCCGGCGAATACTTCAGCCGGGTGAAGTGATTGATTCACAGAGGCCCGCTTAGCGGGCCTCGTGGTGAATCAATCATTCCCGCCCAGGACGAAGTTGAAGCGCGGTGAGTTCAGCGCCGCGCGCGCGGCCGGCAGGGCGTGAAGATCGGTGACCGTTGTCCCCGACGTTCAATGCGAAACAGTAAGAAGCCCGCCATCGGCGGGCTTCTGCATTTTCAGGCCCCTCGCAACCTCCCCCGCATGCGGGGAGGGCTGGGAGGGGCGCCCCGGAGGCAGTGCGACCCCGGGAATGAGACAATGCCGCAATGACCTACCAGCCCGTTTCCGAAGCCTCCATTCCCCAAGCCTGCGACCTGCTGATCGAGGCCCGTTACGTGGTCCCGGTGCAGCCGCACGGTGTCGTGCTCGACCACCATGCGGTGGCGATCCGCGGCGGCGAGATCCTCGCGGTGCTGCCCATCGCCGAGGCCCGCGCCCGTTTCGAAGCCAAGGAAACGGTATCGCGTCCCGAAGGCGCGCTGATGCCCGGCCTGATCAATGCGCATTGCCACAATCCGATGACGCTGATGCGCGGGGTCGCCGACGACCTGCCGCTCAAACAATGGCTGCAGGACCACATCTGGCCGATCGAAGGCGCGGTCATGGGCCCGGAGTACGTGGCCGACGGCATCGAACTGGCCATCGCCGAGATGCTCCGCGGCGGCACCACCTGCTGCAACGAGAACTACTTTTTCCCCGATGTGCAGGCCGCGACCTACAAGCGCCACGGCTTCCGCGCCCGCGTCGGCCTGCCGGTGATCGATTTCCCGACCGCGTGGGCGAAGAGCGACGACGAGTATTTCGACCGCGCCGGCGAAGTCCACGACCAGTGGCGCCACGACAAGCTGATCGCCACCGCATTCGCGCCGCACGCGCCGTACACGGTATCGGACGAGAATTTCGAGCGCATCCGCATGCTCGCCGACCAGCTCGATCTGCCGGTGCATCTGCACACCCACGAGACCGCGCAGGAAGTGCAGCAGTCGCAGCAGAAACACGGTCAGCGGCCGATCGCGCGGCTCGACCGGCTGGGCCTGATCAATGATCGCCTGATCGCGGTGCACATGACCCAGCTCACCGACGCCGAGGTGGTGCTGTGCGCCGAACGCGGCGTCAGCGTCGTGCATTGCCCGGAATCCAATCTCAAGCTCGCCTCGGGATTCTGTCCGGTGCACAAACTGGTGCACGCCGGGGTCAACGTCGCCATCGGTACCGACGGCTGCGCCAGCAACAACGATCTCGACATGTTCGGCGAGATGCGCACCGCCGCGCTGCTGGCGAAAGCCGTGGCCGACGATGCGTCCGCGTTCGACGCCGCCAGCGCGCTGCGCGCGGCGACGCTGGGCAGCGCGAAAGCGATGGGTTTCGATCATCTGGTCGGATCGATCGAGCCCGGCAAGCAGGCCGACCTGACCTGCGTGGATCTGTCGGAATTGGAGACCCAGCCGCTGCATCACGTGCTGTCGCAGCTGGTCTACGCCACCGGCCGTCATCAGGTGTCCGACGTGTGGGTCGCCGGCAAGCCGAAACTGCGCGACCGCATCCTGGTCGACATGGATATCGATGCGCTGATCGCGAACGCCAAGCAGTGGCGGGAGCGGATCGGTGCGGTGCGTGCTTGATCTGTCATCCCTAGCGCAGCGAGGGACCTGCTGTTCGATGCTTCGATGAGATGCTTCATGAACAATCTTCCGATCAAGCAGATCCCTCGCTGCGCTCGGGATGACAACAGAAAAGACGATGAACATACAGAACGCGGATAGCAGAGAACAGAACTTCAGCCAGGTCGAACTCGACAAGTTCAACGCTTTGGCGAACCGATGGTGGGATCCCGAAGGCCCGCAGAAACCGCTGCACGCGCTGAATCCCGCGCGGCTGGGTTACGTGCGCGACCGCACGACGCTGCGCGGCGCGCGCGTGCTCGACGTCGGCTGCGGGGCGGGCCTGCTCAGCGAGGCGCTGGCGCGCGAGGGCGCGCAGGTGACCGCGATCGATCTGGCGCCTGATCTGATCAGGATCGCGAAACTGCACCGGCTGGAATCCGGCGTCGAAGTGGATTACCGCCTGACGCCGGTTGAAGCCCTCGCCGAAGAGATTCCCGGCGCTTTCGACGCCATCGTCTGCATGGAAATGCTGGAACACGTGCCCGATCCCGGTGCGATCATCGCCGCCTGCGCGACCCTGCTCAAACCCGGCGGGCGGCTGTTCCTGTCCACGCTCAACCGCACCCCGGCCGCGTTCGCGCTGGCCATCGTCGGCGCCGAGTACGTCGCGCGGCTGCTGCCGAAAGGCACGCACCAGTACCGCGATTTCATCAAGCCGTCGGAGCTGGGCGCGTGGCTGCGCGCGGCGGATCTCGATCTCGAAGACGTGAGCGGCCTGATCTACGACCCGCTGCGCCACAGCGCGCGCGTCGGCGGCCGCACCGATGTGAATTATCTGGCGTGTGCGGTGAAGCCGTAGGCGGGTTTGAATGCTGCGCGACGGCGAAAAGCAAATCCCCCGCTGGCGCCGCCCCCTTTTTCAAAGCGGGCTCGTTGTTCTGAAAGTCGATCCGCTTCCGTTTTGACCGCGCAATGATTTGCCCCCTTTGAAAAAGGGGGCGGGCAATCGCGAAGCGATCGACGGGGGATTCGCTTTTCGCCGCGCCGCGTACTTTCCAGAATCCCTTTTCCCATCCTCATCACCCAACCCGGAGCCACCGTTGTCCCACATCAGATTCCCGCGCGGCGCGCTATTCGATCTTGACGGCACCCTGCTCGATAGCGCCCCCGACATGGTCGAGGCGATCAATATCCTGCGCCGCCGGCACGGCGAGCCCGATATGCCGCACGACACGATGCGCGCGCATGTCTCCAAAGGCGCGCGGGCGATGATCGGCGCGGCGTTCGGGCATCTCGACCCCGACGCGCGCGAAGCGCTGGTCAAACCCTTTCTCGATGCCTACGAAGGCATCCTCGGCCGCTACTGCGTGCTGTTCGATGGCATCGCCGACATGCTCGACGCGCTGGAAGCCGACGGCGTGCGCTGGGGCATCGTCACCAACAAGCCGGAATATCTGGCGAAGCAACTGATGCCGATCCTCGGCTGGAGCGAGCGCTGCGGCGTGCTGATCGGCGGCGATTCGCTGCCCGAGCGCAAACCGCATCCGCTGCCGCTGCTGCATTCGGCGGAAGTCATCGGCGTTGCCGCGCGGGATTGCGTGTACGTCGGCGACGACGAGCGCGATATCGTCGCCGCGCGCGCCGCGGGCATGCCGTCGATCGTCGCGCTGTGGGGCTATCGCCTGCCCGGCGTCGATCCGCTGGACTGGCGCGGCGACACGATGATCGAACAGCCGCATGCGCTGCTGGATCCCGCGATCTGGCCGACGACGGTCGCGCATCCGCTGTGAACGACCCCGCTGTGAACGATATGTCCGACATCGACGCCGCGCTCGAAGATTTCCTCGGCAAATGGCGCGGACGCTGGCCGGAATGGCGGATCGCGCAGGTGTTCGTCGCCGAGTCCGAGCGCGCGACCGCCGAGGCGTGGTTCGCGCTGCTGCAGGAATGGACCGATGCCGCGTGGGCCGGCGACGATCCGACTCCCGGCTTCGCCAAGCTGGCCTGGTGGCAGGAAGAATTGCAGGGCTGGGCGAAAGGTCTGCGCCGGCATCCGCTGGGTCGCTTGCTGCAGAAGCGGCCCGCGCCGTGGGCATCGCTCGCGGCGGCCTTGGTTTCGCTGCAGGCCGTGCGCGAACCGCTGCGCGCGTGGGCGTCGCCGCAGCCGCTGATGACCCGGTTGCAGCCGTTGGCCGACGCGATCGCCGACTGCGAGCGCGCGATTTTTTCGTCCGATATCGAATCCCGGGCCGATACCTTCTTATTACTCGCCGCGCATGCGCTGTGGCATCGCGACGAGGCCGCCGAGGCAACGCAGGCGCGGGCCTGGGCGCGGCAGCTCGCGACCATCGAACCGCAGCGCGCCCGGTCGCGCCCGCGGCGCATCCACGATGCCCTGAGCCATGCCCGGCTGCGCCGCGTCGCCGCCGCGGGCGAGGTGTCGGCGTTGTCGCCGGCTTTGGCGCTGTGGCGGAGCTGGCGCGCGGCGCGGAGCTGAGGCCTGTACACGCCGCTCTTCGAAGCGATCATTGAAGTAGGCTGGGCTGCCAAGCCCGGCAGCTTCGACGCTCTGTCGGCGGCATGCCTTGCGGGCGCATCGCTGGGCTTGGCAGCCCAGCCTACTTGGCTGGCCCACGGCGCGGGCCTGAGGCCCGAACGCAGCGTTCCGGGGCGCTTCCCGGAGCCTTCGCGGTCGCTGGGTACAATGGCCGCCCCTCCGCTATCCCTCAATGTAGCCCGATGCCGCCCGTGACCCTGCGTCCGAATGCCCAACCGATGCCCGACGTGGCCGGCGATGCCGCAGCCGCCGCACGCGCGCTCGACTGGGTGGGGATGCGCAATATCGCGCTGCCGCTGCGACTGCGCGGCGAAGACGGTGCGGTGATGCAGGTGCCTGCCTCGGTGGATGTTCTGGTTGATCTGCGCGATCCCGATGCGCGCGGCATCCACATGTCGCGGCTCTATCGGCAACTGCAGGACACGCTGGTCGAAGAGGCGCTGACGCCCGCGCGCCTGCGCCGCATCCTGCAGACCTGCATCGAATCGCAGGGCGCGCTGTCCACCTCCGCACGGCTGACGCTGCGCTTCGAGCAGATGTTGAAGCGTCGCGCGCTGATCAGCGACAACAGCGGCTGGAAGCGCTATCCGCTGGAGATTGACGCGGTGCTCGCGCAGGGGCATCCGACGTTGACCCTGGCGTTCTCGGTCGAATACTCCAGCACCTGTCCGGCGTCGGCCGCGCTGTCGCGCCAGCTCAACGCCGAACGTTTCGTCGAGGACTTCCCCGTCCAGAGCTTCTCCGCCGCGCATCCGCTGTCCACGCAGGTGGTCGGCGACTGGCTGGCGTCGGAGCGTGGCCTTGCCGCCACGCCGCACGCGCAGCGCAGCCGCGCCGAAATCCGGGTCGAACTGGATGTTTCTCTCGACGAGTTGCCGGTAGCCGATCTGATCGATCGCGCCGAAGCCGCGCTGGGCACGCCGGTGCAGACGGCGGTGAAGCGCGAGGACGAACAGGCCTTCGCGCGGCTCAACGCCGAGAATCTGATGTTCTGCGAAGACGCCGCGCGTCGCGTCGCCGCCGCGCTGGCGGCCGATGCGCGCGTGCAGCGCTTCGATGTGCGCGTCTCGCATTTCGAGAGCCTGCATCCGCACGACGCGGTCGCGCAGGTGTCCGGTAAGGGTCACGCCGCCGGCTGAGCATTCGCCGGCTGGCATTCATCGGTGCAGGAACGGCCTTGCGTCACACTTCGATTGTGGGCGCATTCTGAACGACGTATGCTCGCCGGGTTGCTGGTCATGCCATGAACAAGCCACGCGACGTCCATGGCGAACGCCATGCTTGGTGAACGCCATGGACACGCCACACCATGCGGGATGCTGCGCGAGGAGATGGGGGCGCGCGCAGACCGACCTATCCGATCGACAGAGGAGGTCACATGAAGATGCGTTTGCTCGCGCTGCTGCCCGCTGCGTTGCTGCTCGCCGCCTGCAACAAAGAGGCGCCCACCGAACCCACCGAACCCACCGAACCCGCCAAGCCCGCGGTGGAAACCGCACCGAAACCCGAGACCGCGATCGCCGGCATCAAGCCGGTCGATGTGCCGGCCGGATTCGGTTATCCCGGTAACCGCGACGAATTCCAGGCCTGGGCCGATACCTGGCAGATCGACAACATCACCACCGCCGCCTGGAACCTGTGGGCCGGCATGACCAGCGATTCCGGCCAGAGCTGGAACGGCACCGCGCTGCCGGTGTGGGACACCTGGTGCGGCAACGAGGAAGTCTTCACCACCACCGGCTGCACGACGCTGGAGCGTCCGGCGCGCGCGTTCCAGAAACCCACACAGATCGGACATGCCGCGCTGCGCGCAGGCAGGGCCCTGCCCAGCGACACCCAGGTGGTGTCGTTCAACAAATTCAATCCGGCGATGGCGAATTTTCTGGGCGCGCAGCATGCGGGACCGGGCAACGCCAGCTACAGCTACGTCGCGATGCAGGATCTCGCCAACCTCAACGCCGCGTGGCCCGCGGAAACGCCGATCAGCTCGCGCAAGATCGAAGAAACGCCGTATCAGCCCGATAACGGCAGCACCCAGGGCTTCACCGCCATCGAAACCAAGCCGGTGATCTTCGTGGTGAAGGCGACCGGCCTGACGCCGATGCCGCTGTGGATGGGGCCGCAGCAGTCGACGACGCCGGCGAACGCCACGCCCGAGACCTGGTTCAACTGCGTGCTGCTGGACCCGGCTGGCGCGCCGGACCCGAGCGTCGCACCCGTGCCGGCCACGCCCGCGCAGATCGCGCAGATCGTTCCGGGTTCGACGATGTCCTGCAAGAACTATCTGTACGCGCCGCTGGCGACCATTTACAACTTCAAGATGGATGCCGCAGAAGCCGCCGACTGGAACGTGCTGGCTCCCAATTCGGGCGACGGCGGTCAGGGCCTCACCGCGGCGGAGGGCGATTTCGGCGTCCTCGGCGGCATGCACGTCAACAGCAAGGCGATCGTCAACTGGACGTGGCAAACCTTCTGGTGGCAGCCCGGCGCGGATGCGCCCGACAACTTCCCCGGCAGCAAGCTGGGCATGACCGACAATGTCGCCGGCCCCTGGCGCAACTACGCGATGTGCACGGCCTGGAACCAGACCAAGGGCAACGCGTCCAAGGACATGGTGGTGTGCTTCAACCCGTTCCTGGAAACCTCCAGCGGCATCCCCGCCGGCCAGACCAGCAACTGCATGAGCTGCCACGGCACCGCCACCGCGGGTTCGCCGCTCAGCGGTTCGCCGCTGTCGCTGCCGACGTTGAGCTATCCGGCGGCGTACACGCAGCCGATCGACTTCAACAACGATCCTCGCTACGCGACGTTCACCCGTACGGATTTCTCGTGGGCGATTCCCAGCAATGCGTTCGCGTCGGCTGTTGCTGCAGAGAAGAAGTGAATTGAGATTCGGATGTAACTATCGCCCCGACAGTGATGCCGGGGCGATACCGCGAGCGTGGCGATCGTCGGTTATCTTTCGGAAAACGGAGGCGGGAAGGACATGAAAGGCAAGTTCAAGAAAAAAGTGCGTCGATGGCAGGTCGCTGGAATCGAGACGGCCTTGCCAGCTGCATTGAAAGGCGCCGGCGGGGAAAGGAACGCGCAGCTCTATAACGAAGTCATCGCCGCGACCTTGCGCTTCCTCGACAAGGCCACGGGCAAAGACATTACCGGCAACTACCCTGTGAAATACAACAGGCTCACGCCGCTTAACAAGATCGGTATCCCGGCCAAATTGCGCTCGACCCTGGCCGAAGCCTTCGATCGCGAAGTGCGCGCAACCTTGATCGCGTTGGGGCATCGGGTTGAGGGGACGGAGATCACCGCGGACGACATGCGTCACGTCGACAAGATCGAGGACCTGTACCGCATGGCGTGCGGAGTCTATTCAATACCCGTGCCTGCGCACTGAAAGGAGGCAATCCGATGAACAGGAAAGCAGTGGTTATGGTTTTTTTCATGCTTTTTCTCCTGCCTTTCGTGCCGGAGGCGAATGCGAACAGTTGTTTCGAACTCAAGGACGATGTCGCGCGCTTGCAGTGTTACGACGAAAAGGCCAAAGCCGAGTCTGCCGCGCCGCAGGCGGCCGATATCGCGCAACGGGGATCGAAGCCTTGTTTCCTCGACGAAGATGATGACGGGAGGCTCGCGTGCTATGTGCAGCAGCAGGGAGCTGCCGAGCACGAATGCATCCGGAAGAAAGATGCGAATGTCATACTCGATTGTTTCGATGGACTTGCCGGGCGGGCGAGTGTGGACGACCGGTTCGTGTTGTTGCCGAAACCTTCCGAAAGTCGCGTGATGATCAAGAGCGACGCAAAGCCCATCACGGTCATGGGCGAGTTCGATGCGAAGCCCGCCGAGTTGTCTATAGCGCGACGGGACGGCGAACACTTCGTCGATGCCAAGGTCGCCCTCGTTTGGCAGCGGAGCATGTCGCAGGAATGGTCATGGTTCGGCGCAGGCGCATGGACGCGCACCGACAAGGCCTCTGGCCGCAAGGACGCACGCGGCATGGAAACCGGTTTGCAATGGACGCGGCAAAACGACTCCGTCAAGGAAGGATGGTGGCACGTGGTCACCGGTTCGGTGTCGCACGAGAAAAACATCGCCGACGATTCCGATGCGACGGGCCTCGGATTGATCTGGGAGTTCGGGCGCCCTTCGTGGTTGTCGGGGCGGTGGGAATTCGTTCCTGTGCTGGGGCTACAGTCGGAACGAGGCGAGAAGGGCGGCAACGATTATGATGTCTCGACGGCGTACGCGATCGGCGGCGCTAGCTGGAAACGCAGCGATACCGTCGAATTGTTCCTCACCGGCGGCTACCTCGACGATTTCGATGTCAGCAGCGGTGTGATCGAACGTGACGGCGATTTCGGCAGTATCGGCTTGAAGTACCTCCTTTATGACAAAGCCGAAAAGCCCGCGCTCAAGCCGGAAATCCGCCTGGTGCGCTACTTCGGAGTGAATCCGTTGGATCCGGATGCGCCCGTCAACGAAACCCGGCTGACTCTCGGCGTGCTATTCGACAGCATTCGTAGCGGGAAGTGATCGTGGGTTTCGGGGCGCATGCTCGTTTCCTGTGGCGATCGGCGGTGTCTGATCGCCACGGGAAGCGGGAAATGAATCTCCCACGCATCAAGCGGTACAAACCCGAGCCATCCGTTTCCTTAACGATGAACGCGCCGCCGCGCGTGATGAAGGCAAATAGCGGTTCGCCTTATTTCACGGGCTCCAGCACCAGCAGCGGATCAATCCGCACATCGAACCAGTTCATCCCCCAATGCAGATGCGGGCCGGTCGCGCGGCCGGTCGCGCCGACGGCGGCGAACACCTGGCCCTGTTCGACGCGGTCGCCCACCTTCGCGTCGATGCGCGAGAGATGCAGGAAGTTGGAGCTGATGCCGGCGCCGTGGTCGATCAGCACGGTGCCGCCGGTGAGATACAGATCCGGGGAGGCGAAGGTGACGATGCCTGCGGCCGGGGCTTTCACCGGCGTGCCCTTCGCGGCGGCGATGTCCATGCCCGAGTGCGGGGCTTTCGGCGTTCCGTTGTAGACGCGCTGGTTGCCGAAGCGGCCGCTGATGCGGCCCTGCACCGGCCACGCGAAACGCTGTGCGTAATCGTCGCGCGCGTCATCGCGCGCCCGCACCGCGACTACCTGCGCCTGTTCGCGCGCGATCCGCGTGGCGATGGCGGGCGGCGGATTCACGGTCGATGGCGGTACGCCGTTGATGTTCTCGATCGGCCAGTCGCGCGGTGCGATGACGATCCGGTGTTCGATGGCGGGCGTGCCGGGCTGTTTCACTTTCACACTGACCGTGTCGCCCGCGTCGCGGCCAATGCCGAACACGAAACGACCGGACGGCGACACCCGCAGCATCCTGCCGCCGTATTCGACGACGGCGGCAGGATGCGCGATGCCGATGACCAGCGCACCCTGTTGTACCGATGCGGGCAGCGCGGTGGCGTGCGGTGCTGGATTCCCTGCGGCGACGGCCGGTGCCTGCGCGGGCGTTGCTGCGGTCTTCGAGGCCTGGGCGCTGACGTCGCTCGCGCAGGCCGTTGATGCCAGCAGCAGCGTCGCGATGAATATCGATCGCATCATCGATCGAACGCCAGGCGCATGCCGCGCGGCCCGCCCACCAGTTGCCGTCCGTCCCAGGTAGAAACCGTAGTTGCCCCAGGCGCGGCCTTCGGCGCGACGGTATTTGTCGTCCAGCGCGGCGCGGTCGAGGGTCGGCGGGCTGGTGTTGGGCATGTCCATGAAGCTGGTCAGACCGCCGGCGACCGCTGCCGCCGATTCCGTGGCGAGGTTGCCCTTGTGCTCCAGGCCCGGTTCGCGGAAGTGGACCTGGTCGTCGATCATGCCGGGCAGCAGGCGGCTGCCGGCGGCGTCGATCACGATCTCGCCCGGGCGCGCCGACAGGCTGCTGCCGATCGCCTCGATCCGGCCGTCGGCGAAGCGCAGATTGCCGTCGAACTCACGGCCTTCGTTGACCAGCCTGGCGTTGACGATAAGGGTGGGGGGATGGGCGCTCATGGGTGTGGTCTCGTTCGGTCGGCGCGGCGCACCAGCGGCGGCACGGGATCGTGGCCGCCGGGGCACAGGGGATGGCATCGTGCAAGCCGCCTGACGGTCAGCCAGCTGCCTTTGCCGGCGCCGAAGCGCTGGATGGCTTCCATCGAATACTCCGAACAGGTTGGAACGAAGCGGCAGCGCTGTCCTAGAAGCGGGCTGATCCAGCGTTTGTAGAAGCGGAGTACGACAATCAGCAGTCGGTCGATCAAGGCGTTGATCCAGCGGGGGATTGCAGCGTGCAAGCCTCGCTGAAATGCGAGGTTGCCGCTGTAGTCCCGGCAGGGTATAACAGCCCGCTTTCCCGTCTCAAGGGAAGATATGAAGGATTCTCGGACGTGGCTGTGAAGAAACCCGCAAAGAAGGCCGCCAGCAAGGCCACCAAACAACCCGCGAAAGCGGCCGTCAAGAAGCCTGTGGCCAAGACTGCCGCCAAAGCGCCCGCCAAGGCGCCCGCGGCCAAGAAAGCCGTCAAGCCGCCGCCCGCCAAGAGCGCCGCCGCGAAGCCGGTGGCCAACAAGCCTGTCGCCAAGCCCGCGGCGAAGAAGCTTGTGGCCAAGCCGGCCCCGAAGCCTGTCGCCAAGCCTGCGGCGAAATCCGCCCCGGCCGCGAAACCTGCGCCGAAGCCCGAAGCCAAGGCTCTTCCGGCGAAGACGCCGGCGGTGAAGACGGCAGCCGCTAAATCTCCGGCGTCCAAGCCGCCAGCCAAGGTCGAAGCCCAGGCTGCGTCGAAACCGGCTCCGGCGCCGACCCCCAATCCGTCGCCGGCCCCGCCGCCGACCCCCAATCCGAAGCCAGATCCAAAGCCCGACCCCAAGCCGCCGGTGGCGGGTCCGCGCCCGAATCCTAACGAACCGGCCGCGAATGCCGCCGGCAAGCCCGTGGTGGTCGCTCCGCGTCCCGCTGCCGGCAAGGTTGCCGTCGCCGTGATTTCGCGCCAAGCAGCGCCCGCCCCCAAGACCCAGGTGAAAGTGATTCCCTACAAGACCGATGAGGCCACCGGCCGTCCGATCCTCCCCGCCGGCTACAAGCCCAGCGTGGACGAGGAATACATGAGCACCCTGCAGTTGGAGTACTTCCGCCAGCGCCTGTTGGATTGGCGCACTGATCTGATCGAGGAATCGAAGCAGACCATCGAGAACCTGAAGGACGAAGTGCGCGATGTCGGCGACGACGCTGAACGCGCCACCCGCGAAACCGAGAACTCGCTGGAGCTGCGCACCCGCGACCGCTACCGCAAGCTGATCGGCAAGATCGACAGCACGCTCAAGCGTCTGGAAGCCGGCGAGTACGGCTTCAGCGTGGATTCGGGCGAAGAGATCGGCCTGCACCGACTCGAAGCGCGCCTCACCGCCGAGCGCACCATCGACGAGCAGGAACGCTGGGAACATCTGCAGAAACAGCAGGGCGATTGATTCCGCGCCTGCGGCTCCCGGAAACAGAAAAGCCCCGTTCCGACGGGGCTTTTCTTTGCGCGGTTCTCGCCTGTCGCGCGGCCGCCGTCATGCGCCGTCGGCGACGAATCCCGATTTCCGGTGCGAGCCATCGCAATAGGGTTTGTTCTGCGACTGCCCGCAGCGGCACAGCCAGGTCTGCGCGCAGCGGTCCAGGGTGTGGCCGGTGCCGCTGGCGATTTCCAGATTGCCGCTGACCTTCAGCGGACAGTCCTTCTGCGGCTCGATCGCCGTCGCGCGACGCGAGCGGCTGCGATTCCTTCGGCGAGCGTCCGCCGCTGGCGACGAAACCGCCTTCGCCATGGATGACGGCCTCTTTGCCGCCGACGGTTTCTTTGGCCATGACCCGCTCCCTGTCTGCACCCGCCCACGCGGGCTGCGACCAGTGGGCGCGGCGGAAATGGCTGTTTGCATTCAGCCGCCGAACGCGGCGTCGTATCGCCGGTTGTTGTCTTCGATCGCGGGATAGTGGGTTTCTACCCAGCGCTTAAGCGCCGCGGCCACCGGCAACAGGGCTTCGCCCATTGGCGTGAGCGAGTACGCCACCTGGATCGGCCGGTCGCTCAGCACTTCGCGGACCACAAGCCCGTCGCGTTCGAGACTGCGCAGGGTCTGGGTCAACATCTTCTGCGAAACGCCTTCGATGCGCTTCAGCAACTGGCCGAACCGCTTGTGGCCATCCGCCAGGTCGTTGAGCACCAGCATCGTCCACTTCTCGCCCAGCCGCGCCATCACTCCGCGGCTCGGGCATGCGGCGAGATAGGGGTCGGGGGAAAGACATCGACGTTCCGAAACAGCTGTGGTGATGGCGTTCATCGCGAAGATTCCAGCGGCGAGGACAAGTGGTTACGTGCAGGTGGTTACCTGAAGGTACCTGATTGACCCAGGCGACCCCGGTTGGGGATGATGCGGCCTTCTTTGACATACACGCAAGGTGGACAACGTGCGCATTGGAATTCTAGGCGGCGGCAACGTGGGCGGCGCGCTCGCGCTGCTGGCGAGTTCGGCAGGACACGACGTGCGCATTGGCCAGCGCGAAATCGGCCCGCTGGCGAATGGCCTCGATGCGGTCGCGCTGGAAGCGGCGGCAGCGCATGGCGATGTGGTGGTGATCGCAGTGCCCTTCGCCGCTTGCGCCGAAGTCCTGCCGCCGCTTTCGCAGACGCTCGCCGGTAAAATCGTAGTGGATGCCACCAACCCTTTGAACACCGACTGGTCGCCGCTGCTTTTGGGCCAGGAGAACTCCGCGGCGGAGGAGATCGCGCGCATGTTGCCCGCGTCCCGCGTCGTGAAAGCGTTCAATACGGTATTCGCCGACGCGATGACGCCACAGCGACTGCTGCGTCGCGGCGGGCAGCGCCTCACCGCATTCGTTGCCAGCGACGATGACGCGTCAGCCGCGACTGTCGCCGAACTGGCGCAGTCCATGGGCTTCGCGCCGCAGCGCGCAGGCGCCCTCGAGAGTGCGCGCTATCTCGAAGCAATGGCGCATTTGAATATCGCCATCGCAGTTGGCGGCGGTGGCGGTACCGACGCCGGTATCCTTTACGACCGGGCTGGCGGCTGACGGTTTCCGGCATGGATCCCATCGTTGAACGATTCGAATACCGGGTCGCA
Source organism: Lysobacterales bacterium (assembly GCA_031364125.1). Classification (GTDB taxonomy): domain Bacteria; phylum Pseudomonadota; class Gammaproteobacteria; order Xanthomonadales; family Xanthomonadaceae; genus Lysobacter_I. The sequence goes on from JANLVT010000013.1 coordinate 27,766, forward strand.
GGCGAGCGCATCGTCGGCGACCTGTATCTGTCGCAGTCATCGACGGCGTTGCCGGCCGTGATGGTCGCCGGGCCCATGACCAGCGTGAAGGAGCAGGTCACCGGCACGTATGCGCGTGCGCTTGCCAAGCGCGGCATCGCCGCATTGGCCATCGATCATCGCCACTACGGCGAAAGCGACGGGCATCCGCGGCAATTCGAATACGCGAAGCACAAGATCGAAGATCTGCGCGCCGGTCTCGACGCGCTGTCGCGGCATCCCGGCATCGATGGCGCACGCCTTGGTCTGGTCGGTGTGTGTCTCGGTGCGGGCTATGCGGTCTGGGCGGCGACGGACGCGCCGCGGGCGAAAGCACTGGCCTGCATCGCGGGCTACTACCGCGATGTCGAGGCGATCCGCGCTGCGGATCCGGCCGGCTTCGCCAGAAAACTGGAGGAGGGCGCCGCCGCGCGTTCGCATCACGCGCATACCGGCGTGGTGCTGACGATTCCTGCCGCTGCGGTCGAAGGCGATGCCGCGATGCAGACGCCGGATACCGTGGATTACTACACGCGGCGCGCAGCTGTGAGCAACTACCACAACGCATTCGCGGTGATGTCGCGTGAACATTTCCTGCTATTCGATGTGCAATCGGCCGCGCCATTGCTTCGTGTGCCGACGTTGATGGTGCATTCCGAGCATGCCCTGTCGCCCGCATGGGCGCGCAAGTTCCACGCAGCCATTTCCGCGCCGAAGCGATTGGCTTGGATCGCTTCTCGTGGGCAGACCGATATCTACGATGATCCGGTCATAGTGGCAGCAGCCTGCGATCTCGCGGCAGCCCATTTGCATGAAGTCTTGGACAGCGAGGATTTCGGCGCTACTGCAGATCCTTCAGATCCAGGCGTCGCACCGTCGGCGATTTCAGCGCCGTGAACGCGACCACCCCGAGGGTGACGCAGCCGCCGAGCACGACGGCAGGGACGAGGCCGAGCAGGCGCGCCATCGAGCCGGCGTAGAACGCGCCGAGCTCGTTCGACGAACTGATGAAGATGCTGTTGATCGACGACACCCGGCCGCGCATGTGGTCGGGCGTGGCCAGCTGCAGGATGGTGGAGCGCAGCACCACCGAGACGCCGTCGAACATGCCGGAGAAGAACAGGAAGGCCACCGACAGCCACAGCATCTCCGACAGCCCGAAGCCCACGATGCAAAGGCCGAAGCCGGCGACCGCGATCAGCAGGTAACGTCCTGCGTGGCGCTGGATCGGGCGTCGCGCCAGCCACAGCCCCACGATCACCGCACCGGCGGCGGGCGCGCCGCGCAGCAGGCCCAGCGCTTCCGGTCCGGCGTCCAGGATGTCCTTGGCGAACGCCGGCGCCAGCGACACCGCGCCGCCGAACAGCACCGCGAACATGTCCAGCGCCATCGCGCCCAGCATCACCGGCGTGCGCGCGACGAAGCGCAGGCCCTCGGCGATGCTGGAAAAGATCGGGCTGCGTTCGTGCGACAGCGCGGGCTCGGTGGTGCGCAGCGTCGCCAGCGACAGTGCCGCACCCAGGGCGAACAACGCGCCCAAGGCATATACCGGTCCTGCCTGCGCGGTCGCGCCTTCGGGATACTGGCCGAGCCTGTGGATCAGGCCGATCAGACCGCCGCTGATCGCCGGCCCCAGCACCAGCGCCGTCTGGAACACCACGCTGCCGATGCTCGAACCGCGAGTGAACTGATCGCGCGGCAGCACGCAGGCGAACAGGGTGTTGTGGACCGGGCCGAGGAAGGCGCGCACCGCGCCGGTGAACATGACCGCGGCATAGATCAGCCAGAGTCGCGGCTGGGTGTCGGCGGGGTCGCCGTACACCATGCCCCAGGCGACCACGGCCAGGATGATCGGGGTGATGCTCAGGCCGACGCAGGCGATCATGCCGAGCCGCCGCTTCGGCAGGTGATCAACCAGATAGCCGGCGAACGGCGCCACGCAGAAGAACGGCAGCACTTCGGCCAGACCGATCAGGCCGAGTTTCCACGGATCGTGGGTGAGTTCGTAGACATGCCAGCCCACCGCGACCGCGACGATCTGGTACGACAGGATGGTGAGCAGCCGATAGCCCATCAACCCGAGGAACGCGCGATTGCGCAGCGGCGGCACAAGCGTCGGTTCGAGGGTCTCGGTCGCGCTCATGCGTAGGGCTTCGTGATAGCTGAGTGCGCGTCAGTGCGTACGCGGGGCGCGCTCGCGCAGCGCGTCCTGCGCGGTGGCCTTGATGAAGGCGAGCAGCGCGGCCAGACCGTTGTTGCGCGTCGGCGACAGGTGCTTGGAGAGGCCGACGTCGGCGATGTAGCGGGCGTCGGTGGTGATGATCTCCTCGGCGCTGCGCCCGGAGTAGACCCGCAGCGCGAGGAAGATCAGGCCGGAGACGATCGCCGAATCGCTGGCGGCGGCGAAATCGAGGCGCTCGGCGTCGCCCGAGGCCACGATCCACACCATCGACTGGCAGCCGAGCAGCCGGTGCGTGTCGTTTTTCCGATCGTCGGGAAATTCGGGCAATTTGCGGCCCAGATCGATCAGGTACTGGTAGCGCTCGGACCAGTCGCCGAAGAACGCGAATTCGTCGCGGATGGTGTCCTGGGCTTCGGCGGGGGTGGGTTCGAGGGGGAAGGTGGTGTTCATCGGCTGCTTTTGTGGGAGCGACGCAAGTCGCGACTGCTTCGTTCAATGCTGAAAAGCTTCCGTCCGCTGCGCGGCCGGGTTCATTTCTTTTGTTGGCCCAAAAGAAACGGAACCAAAGAAAAGGGCCTTCCCCGACGAAGCGAACCGGTCACGGTGCGTTCGCCGGGATTTCCGACTCGTCATCCATGACTCGGTCGGAAAACGATGCGCATCCTGCGCATCGCCCGCTGGGTCTGGAGGGCCAACGGGCGTTTCATTCTCATGCGCGCTTCCAGCGTACGCCCTGCGCCGTATCTTCCAGCAGAATGCCTTCGTCGGCCAACTGCTTGCGGATCGCGTCGGCACGCGCGAAGTCGCGGGCCTGTTTCGCGGTGTTGCGTTCGTCGACCAGCGCCTGGATACGGGCATCGTCGTCGTTCGAGGCGCCGCGCGCGAACCAGGCTTCCGGCGTCTGTTGCAGCAGGCCGAGGGCGAAGCCGGCGCCGAGCAGTTCCGATTTCAGGCGTTTCCGCTCACCGGCATCTTCGCAGCGCCGCGCTTCGCCCGCGATGCGCGCGACTTCGGCGAGCGCCTGTGGCGTATTCAGGTCATCGTCGAGTGCGGCTTCGGTGCCGCGGGGAATGTCGGCCGGTGCCGCTTCGACATCCGCAAGATCCCGCAACGTGCCGTACAACCGGTCCAAAGTCCGCACCGACTGCTCGATCAATCCATCCGACCATTCCAGCGGCTGCCGGTAGTGCGCCGACAGCAGCGCGTAGCGCAGGGCTTCCGGCGGATGCTCGCGCACCAGATCGTGCACGCGCTGGATGTTGCCCACCGACTTGGCCATCTTGCTGCCGCCGAAGTTCAGCATGCCGTTGTGGATCCACCAGCGCGAGAACGTCTTGTGGCTGCCATCATGGTGCTTGTGTGCGCATTCGCTCTGCGCGACTTCGTTCTCGTGATGCGGGAACTGCAGATCGATGCCGCCGGCATGGATGTCGATGGTATCGCCCAGGTGCGCTTCGGCCATCGCCGAGCATTCGATATGCCAGCCGGGGCGGCCGACGCTCCACGGCGATTCCCAGCCCGGCAGATCGTCGGTGGAGGGTTTCCACAGCACGAAATCGCCCGGGCTGCGCTTGTACGGCGCCACTTCCACGCGCGCGCCGGCCAGCATTTCATCGGGATCGCGGCGCGAGAGCTTGCCGTACCCGGCGAAGGTGTCGACCGCGAACAGCACATGGCCTTCGGCCGCGTAGGCGTGGCCCTGGTCGATCAGGCGCTGGATCATCGCGATCATCTGCGGGATGTGCGCGGTGGCGGCGGGCTCGATGTCCGGCGCGAACTCGCCCGATACGCCCAGCATCGCCATGTCTTCGCGATACGCGGCGGCGTACTTGTCGGTAATGGTCGAGATCGGCGTGCCCAGCGCTTTGGCAGCGGCGTTGATCTTGTCGTCGACGTCGGTGATGTTACGGGCATATTTCAATCGGCCGTAGCGGCGGCGCAACAGCGCGGCGAGTACGCCGAACACCACCGGGCCGCGGGCATTGCCGATGTGGACATAGTTGTAGACCGTGGGCCCGCACAGATACATCGTTGGACAGCCGGGGTCGAGCGGAGCGAACGGTTCGACCTGGCGCGTCAAGCTGTTATGGAGTTGAAGGGTCATCGTCCTGATGCATGTCGAGGGGTCGACCGATTCTAGCGGCACGCGCACCGGCACGACAGCGGGGGTTCAGCCTGAAACGTTATGAGGCCCTACACTGGCCGGCCGATGCGTCCGAACCCCGCCACCGCTGTTGCCTGTCTCTGCCTGCCGTTGCTGTTCGTGGCATCGCCGTGCGTGCAGGCACAGAAGGATAGCGGCCAGCTTTCCAACGTACGCACCGAATACGCGCAGGTGCTGCGGGTGGAGCCGGTGTACCAGACGCTGCGCGCCTATGCGATGGAACAGCGCTGCGACAACCCCGCCGAGGCTGCGGGCGTGGCGCAGACCAACCGCAATTGCCGCCCGACCCGGGTGGAGCGCGAATTCCAGCGTCCGGTGGCCTACGACGTCGATTACATCCATCGCGGCGTGAAATACCGTTCGCGGTTGCCCATCGACCCCGGCAAACGCCTGAAGGTGCGGATTTCGGTGACCCCCGACCTTCCGCCCGCCGAAAAGCGCTGATCTTCGGCGCGGTCTTGCGGCAGTCATCCGAGCGTGCGAGCATGCGCCCCCTATGAACAACGCGCAGCCCCTGTCGACCACCAGTGCCCGGATGGCCTCCGGCATGACCTCGCGCGCGCGCCGACCGGAACCCCACACGCCAGCTGGGTGATCCGGAACCGTCGTCTATCCGCTCCAACGACAAAATTCCAACGATCAGGCCCGGCTCCCCGCCGGGCCTTTTCTTTTTTCCGCGTCCGATTCGATCCGCAATCAGCCCTCAGATCATTGCTCCGATCCGCGCCGCGACTTTCCTCTCTCCCACGACCTCATCGCCGAGACCTGCCATGAAGCACTTCTTGAACACCCAGGACTGGAGCCGTCCCGAACTGGACGCCGTATTGACCCAGGCCGCGCTGTACAAGCGCAACAAACTGGGCGATGCGCTCAAGGGCAAGAGCATCGCCCTGGTGTTCTTCAACCCGTCGATGCGCACCCGCACCAGCTTCGAGCTGGGCGCGTTCCAGCTCGGCGGGCATGCCGTGGTGCTCTGCCCGGGCAAGGATGCATGGCCGATCGAGTTCGATCTGGGTACGGTGATGGACGGCGACACCGAAGAACACATCGCCGAAGTGGCGAAGGTACTCAGCCGTTACGTCGACCTGATCGGCGTGCGCGCGTTCCCGAAGTTCATCGACTGGGCCGCGGATCGCGAAGACAAAGTACTCAAAGGCTTCTCGAAATACGCGACCGTGCCTGTCATCAACATGGAGACGATCACCCATCCCTGTCAGGAACTGGCGCATGCGCTGGCGCTGCAAGAACATTTCGGCAGCGCCGATCTCCGCGGTAAAAAGTACGTCCTGACCTGGACCTATCATCCGAAGGCGCTGAACACCGCGGTCGCGAATTCCGCGCTGACCATCGCCACGCGCATGGGCATGGACGTGACCCTGCTGTGCCCGACGCCGGAGTACGTCCTTGACCAGCGCTACATGGACTGGGCCGCGCAGAACGTCGGCGAGAACGGCGGTTCGCTGCAGGTGAGCCACGATATCGACAGCGCCTACGCCGGCGCCGACGTGGTCTACGCCAAGAGCTGGGGCGCGCTGCCGTATTTCGGCAACTGGGAGCCAGAAAAACCCATCCGCGATCAGTACAAACATTTCATTGTCGACGAACGCAAGATGGCGCTGACCAACAACGGCGTGTTTTCGCACTGCCTGCCGCTGCGCCGGAACATCAAGGCCACCGATGCGGTGATGGACGCGCCGTACTGCATCGCCGTGAACGAAGCCGAGAACCGCCTGCACGTGCAGAAAGCGGTGATGGCGGCTTTGGCCGGACAGTAACGCTTTTCTCTTTCACGCTTTTCTCCTTCCCCCCGCACGCGGGGGAGGGAGTCAATCAAGAGGCAAACCATGACCCAGCCCAAAGACATCGTTCTCGCATTCTCCGGCGGCCTCGACACCAGTTTCTGCGTGCCCTATCTGCAGGAACAGGGCTGGGCGGTGCATACCGTGTTCGCCGATACCGGCGGCGTCGACGCCGAGGAGCGCGCGTTCATCGAACAGCGCGCGCAGGAACTCGGCGTCGCTTCGCACATCACCATCGACGGCGGCCCGGCGCTGTGGGACGGCTTTGTCAAGCCGTTCGTCTGGGCCGGCGAGGCGTACCAGGGCCAGTATCCGCTGCTGGTGTCCGACCGTTACCTGATCGTCGACGCCACCCTGGCGCGCGCGCAGAATCTCGGCACGAAGGTCGTCGCCCACGGCTGCACCGGCATGGGCAACGACCAGGTGCGTTTCGATCTCGCGGTCAAGGCCAGCGGCGACTACACCATCGTCGCGCCGATCCGCGAAATCCAGAAGGAACACACCCAGACCCGCGCCTACGAACAGGCTTATCTGGAGCAGCGCGGATTCGGCGTGCGCGCCAAGCAGAAGGCGTACACGATCAACGAGAACCTGCTCGGCCTGACGATGTCCGGCGGCGAGATCGACCGCTGGGAAGCGCCGGGCGAGGGCGCGCGCGGCTGGTGCGCGCCTCGCGATGAATGGCCCGAAGCGCCGCTGCAGGTCGCCATCGGTTTCGCGGGTGGCGAAGCGGTGTCGCTGGACGGTCATGCGATGACCGGCCCGCAGTTGCTGGCGAAGCTCAACGCGATGTTCGCGCCGTATGGCGTGGGCCGCGGCATGTACACCGGCGACACCACCATCGGCCTCAAGGGCCGCATCGTGTACGAAGCGCCGGGCCTCACCGCGCTGCTGGCAGCGCATCGCGCGCTGGAAGAAGCGGTGCTCACGAAACAGCAGAACCGCTTCAAACCGGATGTCGCGCGCAAATGGGTGGAGCTGGTCTACGAAGGCTTCTATCACGATCCGCTGAAGACCGATCTCGAAGCGTTCCTGGCGTCGTCGCAGGCGATGGTCAACGGCGAGATCGTGCTGGAAACCCGCGGCGGTCGCGTCGATGCGGTGGCGGTGCGTTCGCCGCACATCCTCAACGCCAAGGGCGCGACCTACGCGCAGTCGGCGGACTGGGGCGTGGAAGAGGCGGAAGGTTTCATCAAGCTGTTCGGCATGAGCAGTACGCTGTGGGCCGAAGTGAACAAATGAAAAGCACTTCGTAGAGCGGCCTTCAGGCCGGCCGATGCAGAGCCACATGCGCGACGATAAATGTGCCGTGCCCACGGCCGGTGGAAACACAGCTACCGTGTTTGTAGAGCAGCCTTCAGGCCGCCGCAGTACAGACATATTCCCGGCGAAGCGGGCTGAAGCCCGCTCTACAGCCCGCTCTACGACGCGCTTCATCCGATGACGACCAATATGCTCAACGACATCCTCCAACATCTCGAATCGCTGGTGTCCTTCGACACCCGCAATCCGCCCCGCGATATCGGCACGGGCGGCATGTTCGATTACCTGCGCGCGCAGTTGCCGGGCTTCGCCTGCACCGTCACCGATCACGGCGCCGGCGCGGTGTCGATGCTCGCGGTGCGCGGCAAACCCGCGCGCGTGTTCAACGTGCATCTCGATACCGTGCCGTCGTCCGAAGCCTGGAGCGCCGATCCGCTGACGCTGCGGATCAGCGACTGCAAGGCCATCGGTCTCGGCGCCTGCGACATCAAGGGCGCGGCGGCCGGTCTCATCGTCGCGGCGCAGCGGACTGCCGGCGATGCGGCATTCCTGTTCAGCACCGACGAGGAAGCCAACGACGCGCGCTGCATCGCCGCGTTCCTCGCGAACGATCACGGTTTCAGCGAGGCGATCATCGCCGAACCGACGCAGTGCGAAGCGGTGCTCGCGCATCGCGGCATCGCATCGGTGCTGATGAAATTCCGCGGCGCGGCCGGGCATGCGTCCGGCGCGAACGCGATGCGCAGCAATGCGCTGCATCACGCGATGCGCTGGGGCGCGAACGCACTGGATCTGGTCGAAGCCGAATCGCATCGCCGTTTCGGCGGCCTGACCGGGCTGCGCTTCAACATCGGCAAGGTCGAGGGCGGGATCAAGGCCAATGTGATCGCGCCGAGCGCGGAACTGCGGTTCGGCTTCCGGCCGCTGCCGTCGCACGATATCGACGAACTGCACGCGCGATTCCGCGACTGCGCCGCCGCGGATGCCATCGGCCACTACGAAGAAACCTTCCGCGGCCCATCGCTGCCGGCCGCAGCTTTTGTCGGTGCCGATGTCGCCAGCGCCGAAGAGCGTCGCCTCGCGGCGCGCGATCTCGCCGACGAACTCGGCCTGCCGATCGGCAACGCCGTCGATTTCTGGACCGAAGCCTCGCTGTTTTCCCGCGCGGGCCTCACCGCGTTCGTGTACGGCCCCGGCGATATCGCCCAGGCGCACACCGCCGACGAATGGGTCGCGCTCGATCAGCTCGAACGCTACACCGCGTCCATCATCCGCATCCTGGATGGAGCTTTTTCGACATGACCCCCATGCTGAAATACAGCGGGCTCGATCACAAAGTCCACGACCCGCAGACCCGGCAGACCATCGTCCGATTGCTGTCCAGCATGGCCGGCGCGAAAGAGATTTCGCAGTATCTGAAGCGCTTCTCGCAGCTCGATGCGGCGCGCTTCGCACTGGTGAAGGTCGGCGGCGCGGTGCTGCGCGACGATCTGGGCGCGCTCACCTCGTCGCTTGCGTTCCTGCAGGATGTCGGGCTGACGCCCATCGTCATCCATGGCGCGGGTCCGCAGCTCGATGAGGAATTGTCCGCGGCAGGGATCCAGAAACAGACGATCAACGGACTGCGCGTGACCACGCCGGAAGCCTTGGCGGTGGTGCGCCGGGTATTCCACGCGCAGAATCTGAAACTGGTGGAAGCGCTGCAGGCGCAGGACGCGCGCGCCACATCGATCGTGTCCGGCGTTTTCGAGACCGATTATCTCGACCGCGATGTCTACGGCCTGGTCGGCGAGGTGAAGCGGGTCGATCTCGCGCCGATCCACGCCAGCCTGCAGGCCGGGTCCATTCCGGTCATCGCCAGCCTGGGCGAAACCGTCGGCGGCCAGATTCTCAACGTCAATGCGGACTTCGCCGCCAACGAACTGGTGCAGGTGCTGCAGCCGTACAAGATCGTCTTCCTCACCGGCACCGGCGGCCTGCTCGGCGGCGACGGCAACGTGATCGATTCGATCAATCTGTCGACCGAATACGACGCGCTGATGGCGCAGCCGTGGATCAATGGCGGCATGCGCGTGAAGATCGAACAGATCAAGCAATTGCTCGATGCGCTGCCGTTGTCGTCGTCGGTATCGATCACCCGCCCGGAAGAACTGGCGAAGGAACTGTTCACCCACAAGGGCTCGGGCACGCTGGTGCGCCGCGGCGAACGCGTGCTGCAGGCGTCGCGCTGGGACGAGATCGACACCGTCCGCCTGCGCGATCTCATCGAATCCGCGTTCGGCCGCACGCTGGTGCCGGATTACTTCGAGCGCACTGTGCTGCATCGCGCCTACGTCAGCGAGAACTATCGCGCCGCGGTCGTTCTCACCCAGGAAAACGGCCTGCCGTATCTCGACAAGTTCGCGGTGCTGGACGATGCGCAGGGCGAGGGGCTCGGGCGTGCGGTGTGGCAGCTGATGCGCGAAGCGCAGCCGCGACTGTTCTGGCGTTCGCGGAACGGCAATCCGGTCAATGCGTTCTACGATGCCGAAGCCGACGGCAGCGTCAAACAGGAGCGCTGGCGCGCGTACTGGTACGGACTCGGCGACATCGACCGCGAGGGCCTGGAGCGGTTCCGTTTCTGCCTCGAACACTGCCGGCAGCGGCCGGCGACCTTGATGGACTGAATGCGATGAACGATCCGTTCGCCACGCCGACGCTTGAAGGCCGCCATGTGCGGCTGGAACCGCTGAGTATCGATCATGCCGATGCGCTTCGCATCGCGGCCGCCGACGGTCAGCTGTGGACGCTGCGCTACACCAGCGTGCCTGGACTGCCGCCGGGCGAGGCCGAGGCCTACATCGCGACCGCGTTGCAGCAGCGCGACGCGGGCCAGTCCTTGCCTTTCGTGGTGAAGGATGCCGTCGGCGAAGTGGTCGGCAGCACCCGGTTCTACGATATCGATCACGGCGTGCCGCGCGTCAAGCTCGGCTACACCTGGTACGCGCAGCGCGTGCAGCGCAGCGGTCTGAACACCGAGGCCAAGCTGCTGCTGATCGATCACGCCTTCGCGCAGTGGGGCTGCGAAGCGGTGGTGCTGGAAACCAGTCGCGAGAATCTGCGCTCGCAGGCGGCCATCGCGCGCCTGGGCGCCCAGCGCGATGGCGTGTTGCGCGCGCACATGCGCCATCGCGACGGCACGTTGCGCGACACTATGGTGTTCTCGATCCTCGCCGCGGAATGGCCGGCCTTGCGCGACAACCTAGTATCGAAGCTTGAGCAACATCAGGAGCGAAGCGCATGAGCGCAGGCATTTTCCGCGTCGGTATCGTCGGCGCCCGCGGTCACGTCGGCGCCGAGTTGATCCGGCTGCTCGCCGCGCATCCGCGTTTCGAACTGGCGTATGTCGGCTCGCGCGAACTCGACGGACAGCGGCTCGCCGACCATGTCGACGCCTACAGCGGCGAGCTGCGCTACTCCTCGCCCGCGAACGAGACGTTGCCGTCGCTCGGCGCCGACGCGGTGGTGCTGGCGTTGCCCAACGGCAAGGCCGCCGCCTGCGTGGCCGCATTCGATGCGGCGCATGTCGATCCGGTCATCGTCGATCTCTCCGCGGACTATCGTTTCGACGACGACTGGTACTACGGCCTGCCGGAACTCACCCGTACGTGTTACCTCGGCGAACGCCGGATCAGCAATCCCGGCTGTTACGCCACCGCGATGCAGCTCGCGATCGCGCCGATGCTTGATCTGCTCGCCGGGCCGGCGCAGTGCTTCGGCGTGTCCGGTTATTCGGGTGCAGGTACGTCGCCGTCGGACAAGAACGATCCGGACAAGCTGCGCGACAACCTGATGCCGTACGCGCTGACCGGACACGTGCATGAGCGCGAGGTGACGCGCCAGCTCGCGCATCCGGTCGAGTTCATGCCGCACGTCGCAGCGCATTTCCGCGGCATCACGATGACCGTCAATCTGCATCTGTCCGAAGCGACGACCCGCGAGGATGTGCTTGTGCGCTATCGCGACGCCTATGCCCGCGAGCCGCTGGTGCGCGTGCTGGATGACGCGCCGTGGGTCAGTCGCATCGCCGGTCGGCATCACGTCGAGATCGGCGGCTTCGCATTGTCGGAGGACGGCCGCCGGCTGGTGGTGGTCGCGACCGAGGACAATCTGTTGAAGGGCGCGGCGACGCAGGCGCTGCAGAATCTGAATATCGCGTTTGGTCTGGACGAGTGGGCCGGTATCCCACTCGAATTGCAATAAATATCTCCTGTCATTCCGAACCCGGCTCCATCGGGTGAGGAATCTGTTTCTGCTTCTGATGCATGCGTCACGTAGCAGAAGCAGGTCCCTCCGCCTGCTGCGCAGACGTTCGGGATGACAGATCGTTTCTTTCGCGTACCGCTCACGGAAACCATCATGTCCGACCTTCTCTGGCAAAAACCCGGTGTCAAAGTCGATGAGCGGATCCAGCGCTTCCTCGCCGGCGAAGACGTGATGCTCGATCGCGAATTCTTCCTGTTCGACATCGAAGCCAGTCGCGCCCACGCGCAGGGGCTATTGCGGATCGGCATCCTCGCCGCCGACGAATTCGCGGGCATCCAGGTCGAGCTGGCGAATCTCGCCGAGGATTTCCGCAACGGCGATTTCGTGCTCGATGAACGCTTCGAGGACTGCCATTCGGCGATCGAATCGCGATTGATCGAACGTCTCGGCGATGCCGGGCGCAGGATCCACACCGGCCGCAGCCGCAACGACCAGATCCTGGTCGCGACCCGGCTGTGGTTGAAGGACCGACTCGCGCGCCTGCATGCGCTGTGCATCGAGTCCGCCGAGGTCGCGCTGGCGCGCGCGGAGGTCGAAGCCGATGTGCCGGTGCCGGGCTACACGCATCTGCAGCGCGCGGTGGTGTCATCGCTGGGCATGTGGTGGTCGGCGTGGGCCGAGGGTTTCATCGACGACGCGCAGCGCGCACGCGACACGCTGGCGTGGGTGGACGCCAACCCGCTTGGCAGCGCCGCGGGCTACGGCGTGAACCTGCCGCTGGATCGCGATCATGTCACCGAAGCGCTCGGTTTCGGGCGCCTACAGGTCTCGGCCGCCTATGCGCAGCTGTCGCGCGGCAAGTTCGAGATGGCCGCGATCGAAGCACTGGCTTCGGCGCTGCTCGATCTGCGTCGCCTGGCCTGGGATCTGAGCCTGTTCACCAGCGCCGAATTCGCGTTCGTCGCGCTGCCGGCGCAGTACACCACCGGCAGTTCGATCATGCCCAACAAGCGCAATCCCGATGTGATCGAACTGATGCGCGCCAGCTACGCCAGCGCCGCCGCCGCGCGCACCGAGATCGAGCAACTGCTGTCGCTGCCGTCGGGCTATCACCGCGATCTGCAGTTCAGCAAGGGCGCGATCTTCCACGCCTTCGGCCGCGGGCTCGGCGCGCTGGAACTGTTGCCGGATCTGCTGCGCAATCTCGAATGGAAGCCCGAGGCGATGCGCGCCGCGCTCGATCCGTCGATGTACGCGACCGATCTCGCTGTCGATCTCGCGCGTCAGGGCTTGCCGTTCCGCGATGCCTATCAGCAGGCCGCGGATCCGGCGCGCTGGGCGGAAGGCGATCCCGGGGCCAGTCTGAAGGCGCGCGTGTCGCCTGGCGCGGCGGCGGATCTGCGGCTCGATGCGCTGCGCGCGCGCTTGTGTAGCGCGTGAGGCCGAGATGAGCGCGCGAATCGCTTTTACGGAGCAGACGATTCCCGGATGGAAACGGGCGGTCCTCAAGGTCGGCAGCAGTCTGCTGGCGGGCGACGGTGGGCTTTCGCCGCGCAACGCGCAGCACCTCGCCGCGTTCGTCGAGGCCTGTCAGGCGCAGGGACGGGAGCTGGTGATCGTGTCTTCGGGCGCGGTCGCGGCTGGGCGGGCCATCCTGCATGCGACGCCGCGGCCGGGCGCGGCGATGGCCGAGCGTCAGGCGCTGGCCGCGCTCGGCCAGGCGAAGCTGATGGCGTTCTGGCAGGGCTTCTTCATCAAGCCCGTCGCGCAGGTGCTGTTGACCCATGACGATGTGCGCAACCGGCGGCGTTATCTCAATGCGCAGGCGACGCTGCGCGAACTGCTGCGCTTCGGTGCGCTGCCGATCGTCAACGAGAACGATACGGTGTCGGTCGACGAACTCAAACTCGGCGACAACGACACGCTCGGCGCGATCGTCGCGGCGCTGATCGATGCCGACGTGCTGTTCATCGCCACCGACATCGACGGTCTGTACGACGCCGATCCGCGCACGCATCCGGGCGCCAGACCGCTCCAGGTCGTGACCGATCCCGGCGACGATATCCTGGCGATGGCAGGCGGCGCGGGCTCGAACGTCGGCACCGGCGGCATGCGCACCAAGATCCTCGCCGCACAGCGCGCCGGCGCTGCCGGCATTGATACCGTGTTGTTCAACGGCACGCTCGAACCGGTGTCGCGCGCGCTGGCGGAAAGTCGGCTCAGCGGCACGCGTCTGGTCGCCACCCGCAGCCGCGTGGCCGCGCGCAAGCACTGGCTGCGGCATGCGCCGGTGGAGCAGGGCGCGGCGATCATCATCGATGCGGGCGCGGCAGTCGCGCTGATCGACAAGGGCGCATCGCTGCTGCCGATCGGCGTCGCCGACGCGCAGGGCGAGTTCCGCCGCGGCGATCTGGTGGAAGTGGTCTGCATCGACGGCGACCGCACGCGCGGCGTCGCGCGCGGCGTCACCCAGTATTCCGCCGCCGATATCCGCCGCATCGCGCGCCGCAGGTCGCAGGAGATCGAAAGCATCCTCGGCTACAACTACGGCGATACCATCGTCCACCGCGACGATCTTTCGCTGCATGCATCGAATCCGAACGAGGTCGCCGATGTCTGAAGATCCTGTGCAGGCGCTGTCCATCCGCACGCAGGCGCTGGCCTGCCGCGATGCCGCGCAGGCGGTCGCCGCGCTGTCCACCGACGCCAAGAATGCATTGCTGCGCGCGATGGCCTACGCGCTGCAGGCCGATGCCGCCGCGATTCTCGCCGCCAATGCCGATGACCTGCGCGCCGCGGAAGCGAAAGGCATCGGCAGTGCGATGCGCGACCGGCTCATGCTCGATCCGCAGCGGATTGCTGGCATTGCCAACGCGCTGCGCGAAGTCGCGGAACTGCCCGATCCGGTAGGCCAGGTCACTCGCAGGGAAACGCGGCCCAACGGCATCGACATCGAACGCGTGCGAGTGCCGCTCGGCGTGATCGTCATGATCTACGAAGCGCGCCCGAACGTCACCGCCGACGCCGCGGCGCTGTGCCTGAAGGCCGGCAACGGTGTGATCCTGCGCGGCGGCTCGGAAGCGATCGGCAGCAATGCCGCGATCGCCGCGTCGCTGCGGCGCGCGTTGGTCGATGCGGGTGTGCCGGCCGCCGCATTGACCTTGATCGACGATCTGCGCCGCGAAGCGATGGTCGAACTGCTGCAGCTCAACGACATCATCGATCTGGCGATCCCGCGCGGCGGCGAAGGTCTGATCCGCTTCGTCGCCGAGCACGCGCGGGTGCCGGTGATCAAGCACTACAAGGGCGTGTGTCATCTGTACGTGGATGCCGCCGCCGATCCCGATCTTGCATTGAACCTGCTGCTCGACGGCAAGGTCGCGCGGCCCAGCGCCTGCAATGCGCTGGAAACCCTGCTGGTGCATGCCGACATCGCTGCGGAATTCCTCCCGCGCGCCGCGGCGATGCTGCGCGAGCGCGGCGTCGAGCTGCGCGGCGACGAACGCGCCTGCGCACTGATCGCAGATGCCAAATCCGCGAGCGACGACGACTGGGACGCCGAATTCCTCGATTTGATCCTCGCCGTGCGCGTGGTCGATTCGCTGGACGAGGCCATCGCCCACATCCGCCGCCACGGCTCCGATCACACCGAAGTCATCGCCACCCGCGACGAAGCCGCCGCCGCGCGTTTCGTTCACGCCTTGCGCAGCGCGGTGGTGATGGTCAATGCATCGTCGCGTTTCTCGGACGGCGGCGAACTCGGCCTGGGCGCCGAGATCGGCATTTCCACCACCCGCCTGCACGCCTACGGACCGATGGGCGCTGAATCGTTGACCATCGAGCGGTTCGTGGTGCGCGGGGTAGGGCAGACGCGGAATCTGCGTAATGTCGTTCCGGCCGCGTAGAGCGGCCTTCAGGCCGCTATGGGCACGTTATAGATCAATGCTAACGCCCCTGCGGCGGTTTAGGGTCGGGGGCAAAGAGATGCACGATGGGGTGCACATGAGCCTGCTTGATGTTGTGGTCGATGACACAGTGGGGTGCCTTTGCGTCGACACGAACAGGTGTTGCACAACCTCTGACTCTGTGGGTGTCCCAATTCGTTTGACAGGCCCGAATGCCTGCATACAGGGGCGGGGATGTCATTCATCTGAACCTGCCCTCTGAAAAAGGGGGGCTGGCAATCGCGGAGCGATTGACGGGGGATTTGCTTTTCGGCCGAAGGCCGGCGTTTGCGGAGGTGTCGAGATGGCAGGTTGGCACGCGTCCTACGCGCTACGCGCGCTTTCCAAGGGTGCGGTTTTCTCGCGCGTCTCGCGACGCGTGGTTTCGGTCAGCACCTTGAACTGGCGTTCGTGTTGCGGGTGCTGACGCCTGCCCGCCGCGGCGGCAGGATGAGCGTGACGCCTGGTCAGCCGTCTTCGGCGACTGATTCGACTGCCATGCCGCGCCGGAATCGTATCCCAGTGGAACGCATTGCCTCGAATCAAGCCATTGCGCGCACCCATGTCATGAATCGGGCCGACATCGTACGGTTGCGCATCGATCTGGGAGTGCGTCATTCGGTGAGAGCTATCCCAGTGCCATGACGCGCCCTCTTGCCCCTGCTTCACAAAATGTTTACAAAGTCGTGTGCCGCCGGGGCAGGGGGGCCTGCGCGGTGATCCTCGTCGCCACCTGATCAACACATGGAGAGATAGATAATGAGTAAGTTGCGCCGTAATCGCCTGACGGCCGCCGTCCACCTGACACTGCTCCTCGCGCTGCCCGGCATCGCCGCGGCTCAAGAAGCCCAGGAAGACCAGAGCACCCTCGACACCATCACGGTGACGGGTTCACGCATCAAGCAGACCAACGCCGTCACCGCCCAGCCGGTGTTCGTGTTGGATCGCGCCAAACTGGAGCAGACCGGCGCCAAGAGCGTCGGCGAAATCCTCCAGCAGCTCACCGCCAGCGGCAAGGCGCTGAACGCCAAGTTCAACTCCTCCGGCAACTTTGGCTATCCGCCGGACGGCGGCGGTATCGGCGCCGGTTCGGCCCAGGTCGACCTGCGCAACCTCGGCTCGCAGCGCGTGCTGGTGCTGGTCGACGGCATCCGCTGGGTCAACGAATCCTCGGCCTCGGGCGTCAGTGGCAGCGCCGACCTCAACACAATCCCGCTGGCCATCGTCGAGCGCATCGAAGTGCTGGAAGATGGCGCGTCGGCGATCTATGGCTCCGATGCCATCGCCGGCGTGGTCAACATCATCACCCGCAAGAGTTTCCAGGGCGCCGAGGTCCACACCTACTACGGCGAGTACAGCGATGGCGGCGAAACCAAGGATGCCTCGTTCACCTTTGGCACCGGCGGCGACGGATGGTCGGCCATCCTCGGCGCCAGCTACTACGACCAGGAGCGCATCAGTTCGGGTTCGTGGGACCAGTCGTCCTTCCCGGTGCCGGGCGGCGGCCTGGCCTTCGGCAGCTCGGGCACCCCGCAGGGCCGTTTCCGTTTCTGCGATCCGGCGCGTCCGGTCGGGACACCCGGTTTTTGCGGCAATGCGACCAATCCCTCGCAGTACTACAACATCACGCTGAATCCGGGCACCACCACGCCGGTGTTCGTGCCGGGTAATCCCAACGGCGGCACCTACAACCAGTTCGACAGCTCCGACCGCTTCAACTTCGCGCCGTTCAATCTGCTGCTCACCCCGAGTGAGCGGAAGTCGCTGTTCGCCAGCATCAACATCGATCTGAGCGAGAACACCCGCCTGCATATCAAGGGTCTGTTCAACAACCGCCAGTCCGCCAACCAGGCGGCGCCGGAGCCGATCTTCGTCGGCCCGGGCGCGGGCACCGGCGGTATCGCTGATGGGATCTCGATCCCAGCCAACCATCCTTTCAACCCGTTCGGTATCGCGCTGAATGCAGGTCCAGGCGGCAACTTCCTGTTCATTGGCCGTCGTCCGGTGGAAGTCGGCCCGCGCCTGTTCACCCAGAACGTCGACACTTGGTATTTCAACGCCGGGCTCGACGGCTTGTTCGATATCGGCAACCGCAGCTTCGGCTGGGACGCCAACTATGTCCACAGTCGCAACTCGGCCACCCAGCGCTTCACCAACGGCTACAACGTCGCCAAGATGAGGCTCGCGCTCGGCGATCCTGCGGTCTGCGCCGCCACGCCGGGCTGCACCCCGCTGGATCTGTTCGGCGGTCAGGGCCGTCCGTTCACGCAGGCGATGATCAATTACATCCGTACCGACCAGCGCGATGCCAGTACCCAGGTGCTCGACATCTTCTCGGCGAACATCACCGGCGATCTGTTCGATATCGGCGACCGCACCGCCGGCTTCGCGGCCGGTGCCGAATACCGCAACTACGAGGGCGACTTCAATCCCGATCCGCTGCGTCAGACCGGCGAATCGCAGGACTCCTTCGCCGCTCCGGTATCGGCCGAATACGACGTCAAGGAAATCTACAGCGAGTTCAATTTCCCGGTGCTCGCGACCCTCGACCTGACCGCCGCGATCCGCTTCTCCGACTATTCCACCTTCGGCAGCGCCACCACCGGCAAGGCCGGCTTCCGCTGGCAGCCGATGGAAGACCTGGTGCTGCGCGGTACATATTCGCAGGGTTTCCGCGCGCCCAATCTCGGTGAGCTTTACGGCCTGACCCAGTTCGGTGCGACCCTCGTCGACCCCTGCGGCCCGACCAATCAGATCGTGGTCAATCGCGGCAATGGCGTTTCGCCCGGTCTGGAAGCGGCATGCGTGGCGGCCGGCGTGCCCGACAACTTCGAGCAGGCCAACACCCAGATCACCACGTTCACCGGCGGCAATGCCAACCTCGATCCGGAAGAGTCGGACAGCTTCACGCTCGGTGCGGTCTACAGCCCCGGCTGGGCCGAGGACCAGGCGTGGTCGCGCAAGCTCGACGTCGAGCTGAGCTACTACAGCCATGAGATCGAAGGCGCGATCCAGGCCAACGATCTGCAGAGCCTTCTCGACAAGTGCTACGTCGAACAGAGCGGTACCGGGCCGGCGTGCGTGCCTTTCAGTCGCATTTCCAGCGGCGACCTGCGTCCGCCGAACAACTTCCTCTCCAACCTGGGCAAGGTCGAAACCGACGGCGTCGACCTCAAGGTGAGCTGGTTGAGCCCGGAATGGGGCTTCGGCAGCCTGACCGCTACGCTGCAGTCGACCTACATCAACGAGTACAAGGCGGTCGATGCTGCCGGCAACGTATCTGCGCGTGCGGTCGGCATCGAGCTCAACGACAGCGCGATTCCGGAATGGCAGACCAACCTGCAGCTCGGCTGGCAGCGCGGCAACTTCGATGCGACTTGGATCAGCCGTTACATCAGTGCCGTTGATGAGTCGTGTGCGGGTCTTGAAGGTCTGCCTGGCTGTGCCGGTACCGCTTTCAACACGCTGGGTTCCACGACCTATCACGACGTGCAGTTCGGCTGGAAAGACGCGTTTACGTTCGAGGGTCTGAAGCTTTCGCTTGGTGCCAACAACGTGTTCAGCAAAGAACCACCGGTATGCCTGGGATGCTCGCTCAACGGTTACGACGCAGGCACCTACGACCTGCCTGGTTCGTTCTGGTACGTCAGCGCCGATTACCGCTTCTGATCGCGGTTTGAAGCCATTCCCGCCCGGCATCATGCCGGGCGGGTGCAATGCGAAACGGGCGACGGATCATTCCGCCGCCCGTTTTTTTTTGATGGGCGTGAGCCTGATTCGGCGTCACGCTTGGCTGCGGTGTGCAGTGGCAGTGCAGCGGCCTTGGCTTTTGACAAAGGGATGGAAATTGGAATCAGTGCCGGTGTGGTGGGTATGAGTGAATCATTATTACCGTGTTGGCTTATGGCCGTAGGGAAGAGAAGCCGGGACATGCATTGCATCGTTCATGGCGTACATCCGTCTTGCCGGGTCGCCTGGTCCAGTAACCCCAGAAAATGCGAGATTGACCACCGGTGCGCATGCACCCGATTCGGCGTAATGTCCGCGAATCGCATGCAGCGATCACAGGAAGGGCATCATGATCAGGAACGGGCGCGACATTGCCAACGGCAGCGAAATTTCCGCGCAGGTCTGCATCATCGGCTCGGGGCCGGCGGGCGTTACTGCCGCCTGGCATCTGCAGAAAGCAGGCATCAAGGTGGTGTTGATCGAAGGCAGTCGATACGTCGGCCAGCCCGAGGCGAGTTGGCCGGACAAGACGCTGTTGTACGCGGGCGAAGCGGTCGGCGTGTTCGCGAACAGCGAGCCGGATTTCCTGATCCGGCCATACGCAAACTGGGATTCGCCGCTTGAGCGCGAGCGCATTCTCGGCGGCACTTCGAGCCATTGGGGCGGGCAGTCGCGGCCCTTGTCCGCAATCACGTTCGAGGACCGTCCCGGATATCCGGGCTGGCCTATTTCGCAAGCCGATCTGAACCCCTATTACGCGCAGGCAGTCGCATTCTGCCGTTTGTACGCGAACGAATTCGGACCCGACTACTGGGCGGATGTGCTGAAGGCGCAGGTGCCCGCGCTGGATGGCTTCGATATCGAGATGTACCAGTTCATCGATCCGCCTTACCGCAATGTCGCCACCCGCACGTTTCCCGACGGCACCACGCTGGCGAACTGCGGCGTGGACGTGATCCTCAACGTCAGCCTGCAGCAGATCGAGCATGCGGGCGGTCACGTCCAGCGGCTGCGCGTCGCCAGCATGGACATGGACCTTGCGCAGCCGCCGACGAAAGCGACCGAGTTTTTCGTCAAGGCCGACGTGTTCGTGCTGGCCTGCGGCGCGGTGGCCAATGCGCATCAGCTGCTGCTGTCGAATGCCGGCAACGCGCACGATCAGGTCGGCCGGTACTTCGGGTGTCATCCGCTGTCGAGCGGCAATGTGATCACCATCAGGCGCCATTATCTGGACGACGACCAGTTGCGGCTCATGAACGGCAAGACACCGGATGGGCAGGATTGGCATCCTCCGGGCTCGGACTCGGCGCTCTCGGTGCAGGGTCGTTTCGTTCCCGACGGCGCGACGCTGCGGCGCGAAGGCATCGGCGCGTGCTGGTTCTGGGCGGCCGGCGGTCCGTGCTACTTCGAAATGGCGCCGAACCCGGCCAGTCGCATCACCCTGTCGGAGAAGAAGGACGCGGTGTTCGGGCTGCCGGAGGTGAAGATCGACTGGCAGCTGTCGGATCTCGACCAGCGCACCTACGAGGTGACGGCATCGCTGTTCAAGGCGTCGGTCGCGAAGTTGGGCGGTGAAGCTTGGGCCGCGGACTGGGCCGAGGTGAAGGGGCAGATGACCGTCAACGGCCACCATATCGGCACCACCCGGATGTCCAGCGGGCCGGAGGATGGCGTCGTCGACGCAAACCTCAAGGTCCACGGTATCGACAACCTCTATGTCGCTGGCGCCTCGGTGTTCCGGACCCCGGGCATTTCCAATCCGACCTTCACGATCATCGCGCTGTCGATCCGTCTGGCCGAACATCTGCGCCTGACCCTCGCGAAGTAGCCGGACCTCCCTGCCGCCGCCTCCGGGCGGTCGCACGGGTTCGATGCCCGGAGCGGGCATCTTGAGGGTGCCCCTTGAAACCCCGCTGAAGCCCCCCATCTCAGGCCCGTCCCGAAAGCCCGGGCGTTTTTTTGGCCGCGGTTTTGGCACTCCCCCCGGGGGACTGCTAAAATCGCCGCCCTTTCTTCCAACAATCAACCACTTGCGAGGGTTCACATGAATCTCAAGCCGCTCTACGACCGCGTGGTCGTCAAGCCCATCGAAGCCGAAGAAGTCACCGCCGGCGGCATCTATATCCCCGACAACGCCAAGGAAAAGCCGACCAAGGGCGAAGTCCTGGCCGTGGGCGACGGCAAGGCGCTGGACAACGGCACCGTGCGCACTCCCAAGGTCAAGGTCGGCGACAAGGTGATCTACGGCCAGTACGCCGGTTCGGCCTACAAGCACGAAGGCGTCGAATACAAGATCGTCAAAGAAGACGACATCCTCGCGATTCTCGGCTGATGTGCGCGGGCGGTTGTTCCGCCCGACGTGCGCCGATGAATTGAATTCGCAATGGTGGGCCAGGGCCCACCCTACGAAATCCCAACATTTTCTGGAGTTATCGCAATGGCTGCCAAAGATATCCGTTTCGGTGAAGATGCCCGCGCGCGCATGGTGCGCGGCGTCAACGTTCTCGCCAATGCCGTCAAGGCCACCCTCGGCCCGAAAGGCCGCAACGTCGTGCTCGAGAAGAGCTTCGGCGCCCCCACGATCACCAAGGACGGCGTGTCCGTCGCGAAGGAGATCGAGCTGGCCGACAAGTTCGAGAACATGGGCGCGCAGATGGTGAAGGAAGTCGCGTCCAAGACCTCCGACAACGCCGGCGACGGCACCACCACCGCGACCGTGCTGGCCCAGGCGCTGATCCGCGAGGGCATGAAGGCGGTCGCCGCCGGCATGAATCCGATGGACCTCAAGCGCGGCATCGACAAGGCGGTCATCGCTGCGGTCGCCGAACTGAAGTCGATCAGCAAGCCCACCGCCGACGACAAGGCCATCGCCCAGGTCGGTACCATCTCGGCCAACTCCGACGAGTCCATCGGCAACATCATCGCCGATGCGATGAAGAAGGTCGGCAAGGAAGGCGTGATCACCGTCGAGGAAGGCTCGGGCCTGGACAACGAACTCGACGTCGTCGAGGGCATGCAGTTCGACCGCGGCTACCTGTCGCCGTACTTCATCAACAATCAGCAGTCGATGTCGGCAGAACTCGATGACCCGTACATCCTGCTGCACGACAAGAAGATCTCCAACGTCCGCGACCTGCTGCCGGTGCTCGAAGCCGTCGCCAAGTCGGGCAAGCCGCTGCTGATCGTGGCCGAGGAAGTGGAAGGCGAAGCGCTGGCGACCCTGGTCGTCAACACCATCCGCGGCATCGTCAAGGTCTGCGCCGTGAAGGCTCCGGGCTTCGGCGACCGACGCAAGGCGATGCTGGAAGACATGGCCATCCTCACCGGCGGCACCGTGATTTCGGAAGAAGTCGGTCTGTCGCTCGAGAAGGCGACCATCAAGGATCTGGGCCGCGCCAAGAAGATCCAGGTCTCGAAAGAGAACACCACGATCATCGACGGCGCCGGCGTGGGCGAAACCATCCAGGGCCGCATCAAGCAGATCAAGGCGCAGATCGAAGAAACCTCTTCGGACTACGACAAGGAGAAGCTGCAGGAGCGCGTGGCCAAGCTCGCTGGCGGCGTTGCGGTGATCAAGGTCGGCGCGTCGACCGAAATCGAAATGAAGGAAAAGAAGGCCCGCGTCGAAGACGCTTTGCACGCTACGCGCGCTGCGGTTGAAGAAGGCGTGGTACCCGGCGGCGGCGTTGCGCTGATCCGCGCGCTGCAGGCCATCTCCGGTTTGAAGGGCGCCAACGAAGACCAGAACCACGGCATCAACATCGCCAAGCGTGCGATGGAAGCCCCGCTGCGCGAGATCGTCGCCAACTGCGGCGAAGAGCCGTCGGTGGTGCTGAACAACGTGGCCGAAGGCACCGGTAATTACGGCTACAACGCCGCGACCGGCGAATATGGCGACATGATCGCGTTCGGTATTCTGGACCCGACCAAGGTCACGCGTTCGGCGCTGCAGAACGCGGCCTCGATCGCCGGCCTGATGATCACCACCGAAGCGATGGTCGCCGAAGCGCCGAAGAAAGACGACGCGGCCGGCGGCGGTATGGGCGGCGGTGGCGGTATGGGCGGTATGGGCGGTATGGATTTCTGATCCATCCAACCTGCGATGCGATGCTTGTCGAAAAACCCCGCCGTGAGGCGGGGTTTTTCTTTGCGCGCGGCGAGCATGCGTCCATGCGGCGTCACCCCGGCCCGCACATCCATGTGCGGGCGTTCGCCGGCGCGCGGCAGTGCCGCGCGAGAGCTCCGGCTCACCCCCGCAGAGATGCGGGGTTTTTCTTTGCGCGCGTCATTTTTATCGTCCGTGCAGCATCGAAAAACTCTCGCGCACGACGAGAGATCTCTCTCGCAAGTGGTCTTTGACGAGGATCACGCTTTGCGCGCGACCCGGTCCCTACGATGCCGCCCGCACCGGTGCCGCTCGACCTCCGGCGCGCATGTCAGTTCGAGCTTGCCGCAGCCGCGATGCGCACCCCGATGCGCTCGGCGTCTGCGGCCTCATCTAAGGAATGAGATAGATGAAGGATCCCACACGTTCCAACCTGCGACTGTGCGTTGCCGCCGCGCTGCTGTCGGCCGGCATCGCCCATGCCCAGACCTATCAGCAGCTCAGTCCGCTGCCCGGCGGCATGCAGGGCGCGCCGATCCTGGTCAGCAACAATCCCGAATCGGTCAATCGCGCCGGCCTGCTGTTGGGCATGGATGCGATGAATTCGACCGATCCGGGCAAGGTCACGCGCCGCCTGACCGGCGCGACTTCGCTCGACACCGTCTGCACCAGCGGCGGCATGCGCGAGTTCTCGTTTTACATGCATCACATTCTCGGCGACCCGATCGGCACCGAAGCCCGCGTCGATCGCATCTTCCTGATCCTGGAGCCGGTGGGCGGCAGCGCGACGTTCACGGCCTTCGGCGCGGCGATCTCGCAGCGCGACATCCTCGAAAACGCCGCCTACACGCTCGACCCGGGCCGCAGCCCCAGCTACTCGGTCGCGCGCGTGCTGGTGACCGGCGCGATGCCGAGCTGGGTGGGTACCACCAACGGTTCGCAGATCGTCAACATTCCGACCTCTGCCCCGCGGACGATTACCGGTCCAAACCAGATATTCCAACTGCGCGGCGGCAGCACGCCGAAGGGCGCATCGTTGGACGCGCGGGTCACCTTCAAGGCCTCTGCCGGCTGCCTGCGCGCCCGCGTAGTCGCCGCGCCCGCCACCGTCACCACCGCCACCGCGGCCAACGATCTGGGCAAGTCGCTCTACGCCTGGGGCAACGTGCCGACCACCTACAACGCCGACGGCACCACCAACGTCTTCGGCGGCACGCCCTGCACCGCGCGCCAGTCCCTGGTCCCCAATACCAGCAACTACAACTGGACCGGCTGGGGCCGTCCGGCGGGTATCTATCAATTCAACAAGTGGAACGGCACGGTGCCGGTGTCCTTCACCGCCACCGGGCAGACGTTCGGATATCGCTACCTGGCTGCCCCGGCCAACCTCCTGCAGGCGCCCAGCACCTCTCCGGTGACCATGCCCAGCGGCGTCTGCGATCCGCCGGCCGGTTCGCCGACATCGCCCTCGGGAGACGCCCAGCGTCCACTGGCCCTGCGCTATTACTCCAGCAACACCTCGCTGTACGCAGCCGGGCGGCCTGCCGACCGCGACAGCGACAAGTTCTCCACCGCCAACTACGGCGCGGAGTACAACGTCGCTTACAACGTCACCAACAACAGCACGTCCTGCATGAAAGCGCAGTTGGTCTTCACCGCCTATCCGAGCGGCCAGACCTGCGCCGCCTACACCGGCGCGGCCACGCGCCACTACGACGGCGATTTCAAGATCACCCAGACCGGCGTGGCCAGCCCGTTCGTGGTGCGGTCCTACCTCAAGTGCAACGTGACCAGCTCCACCAACGTCACACCGTTCATCCCGGCCAACCGCGTCACCGAGACGGTGCTTGCGGAAAAGGTGCTGGGCACCGCCAGCACCAACCGTTCGGTCACCTGGACGGCGCAGAACTTCATCCCGGGGCTGATCTCGATCCCCGCTGGGATGCTGGTGAGGTCGGTGCCGTCGACCTGTCCGTAAGCGGCATCCGGGCTGCATGAGGATGTCTCCGACGGCCCCGCGAGCGATCGCGGGGCCGTCGTTCTGTGGGCGGTTTCGCAGCCCGCTCCGACCTCTGGCACATGCCCGTGCGATGGATTCGGGCATGCTCCAGGCAGGACCGTCCGCGTACGCCGCACGGCGACGCCATTCCTTTCCGGAGAGTCCACATGAGCCGTGGCAACATCATCGCCGTGGTCGCGCTTTGCGTCGCAGGCGTATCGCCGCCCGCGCACGCGCAGGCGAAAAAATAACCGTTCACCGCCGAACGCAGTTGGAAGATCCAGCGCATCGGCACGCCCACGCTGTCGCGCGACGGTCGCACCGTCATTGCGCCGGTGACGCGGTTCGCGATGGACGAAGACAAGTCCTACGTCGATCTGTGGATGTGGAATGCCGACGGCAGCGGCCAGCGCCGGCTCACCACCGATGCCGCGAACGATGGCGCGCCCACCATCAGCCCCGACGGAAAATCCGTCGCCTTCACCTCGCAGCGCGGTGACGACAAGGCGCCGCAGTTGTACGTGATGCCGCTCGGCGGGACGGCTGACGAAACTCGCCACCGGCGTGCAGAGCCCGAAATGGTTCGCCGACGGCAAGCGCCTGGCGTTCGTGTCGCGGGTGTTCGCCGATCTGCCGTTGGCCGATCAGGGCAAGCGCCTGGACGAGCGCAAGGATCGCAAGATGACTGCGATGGTCTGGGACGGCGGCCTGATCTCGGCCTGGGACCAATATCTCGATGAGCGGCAATTCCACGTATTTTCGGTGGCCTTCGACCCCGCGGCCGACGGCGCCGAGTTGCCCGCGGTGCGCGCGCTGACCCAGCCGACCGGGCTGCAGCTGCCGCGCGGCGCGGTGCAGGGCACCGATGGCCATTTCGCGATTTCGCCGGACGGCAGGGAGCTGGCCTTCGTCGCCGATTCCGACCCCGCGATCAACAACAGCGATAATGATGTCTTCACTGTCGCCATCGCCGCGGACGGAAGCGGCGGCAAGGACGCGCGCAATCTCACCGCAGGCAACAAGGCCAGCGACGGCGGACCGCTGTACAGCCCGGACGGGCGCTATCTGGGTTTCGTGCAGCAGCGCATCCGCGGTTTCTACGCCGACAAGGGCCGCTTGATGCTGCAGGACCGCCGCGACGGCAAGACGCGGGAACTGTTCGCCGACTGGGACCGCAGCGCCGGTGGCCTGGTGTGGGCGCGCGACAGCCGCCGTCTGTATGGCGCGATCGACGACGCCGGCACCGTGCGCGTCTACGACCTGCCGCTGGACGGCGCGCCGCGCAAGGTGACCGCCAGCGCATCGTTCAGCGCGCTGGCGCTGTCCGACAGCGGCACGCTGGTCGGCCTGCGCGAGAGTTTCGTCGAACCGCCGACGCTGGTGCGGATCGATGCCGGCAGCGGCGCCGCGACCAAGCTGTCGACGATCAACGATGCGCTGCTGGCGGCCACCGAAATCGGCACCTACGAATCGGTGACCTACAAGGGCGCGAAGGGCAAGGACATCCAGATGTGGGTGAACTATCCGCCGGGCTTCGACCGTTCGAAACAGTATCCGTTCTTCATGCTGATCCACGGCGGCCCGCACAATGCCATCACCGACGGCATGGCCTTCCGCTGGAACGCGCAGGTGTTCGGCAGTTGGGGCTATGTCACCGCATGGCCGAACTTCCACGGCAGCTCCGGCTTCGGTCAGGACTTCGCCGACTCGATCAATCCCGAGTGGGCCGAACAGCCCTATCAGGACGTGATCAAGGCTGCGGAGTGGTTCGCCGCGCAGCCGTGGATCGATCGCGACCGCATGGTTGCCGGCGGCGGCAGCTACGGTGGCTACCTCACCGCCCTGATCCTCGGTCGCGAACACCCGTTCAAGGCGCTGGTCGCGCATGCGGCGGTCTACAACCTCTACGGCCAGTACGCGGCGGACTTCTCGGCCGATGTGCCGCGCTTCGGCGGGTTCTGGGAAGGCGACAACCGCGCCGTGCTTGAGCGCAATTCGCCGCTTCTGGGCGCCGCCGCGTTCAAAACGCCGACGCTGGTGGTCCACGGCCAGTCCGATCTGCGAGTGCCGGTGAATCACGGTCTGGAGCTGTACCACACGCTGTTGAACAAGGGTGTGCCCAGCCGATACGTCTATTACCCCAACGAAAACCACTGGATTTTGAAGCCGCAGAATTCGGTGTTCTGGTACCAGCAGGTCAAGGGGTGGTTCGACGAGCACGCGCCGCCGCGGGGCTGAGTCGGTTCCCAGACGGGCGGTTGCGCCGTGGCTTGCGCTGACCGGTAGATGCTGCGGTGCAGAAGGTCGGCAAAGGGGGGCTGACTGCGCTGAATACGATTGTAGTCGCGGAACCGCATCGAACCTCCTAGATGCGGTCACGGTTTCCATCGACCCCGGTGCGTAGCATTCCGGCCGCGCCGGGGCCGCTCGACCTCCGGCGCGGGACCACAGTCGAGATTGCCGCAGCCGCGCGGCGCGATTCGATGCGCATGGACGCTGCGGTCCAACAAGGAACGAAACTCATGAAGGAATCCGCTCGCAACACCCTGCGGCTGATCGTTGCCACGGCGATGCTGACCGCCGCGACGGCCCAAGCCCAGACTTGGTCGCAGCTCAATGCATTGCCCGGCACCATGGAAGGCATGCCGATGGTCAACAGCAACAACCCCGAAAGCGTCAGCCGCGAGGGTCTGCTGCTGGCGAGCGATCCGATGGTTTCGGCCGATTCCGGCAGGGTCAGCCGCACGCTCTCCACCGGAACCCTGGACACGGTCTGCTCCAGCGGCGGCATGCGCGAGTTCGCGTTCTACATGCACCATCTGCTGGCCGCGCCGAGCGGCACCGATGCGCAGGTCGAACGCGTCTACGTGTTCCTCGAGCCTGCCGGCGCCAGCGCCACGTTCAATGCGTACGGCGCCGCAATCTCGCAGCGCGACATCACCGTGCCGGTGGGGCAGAGCACGCTGGATCCGGGCAAGAGCCCAAGCTATTCCGTGTCGCTGGCTTCGCTGACCGGCACCCTGCCAAGCTGGGTGACCAGCAGCGCGAACGGATCGGCGTTCATCAACGTCAACAATCAGACCATCACCGGCACCTATGCGCTGGCCAACCTGCGCGGCACCCAAGGCGCGTCGCTGGATGCGCGCATCAAGGTGCGCGTCACCTCGGGCTGCGTGAAGGTGCGGGTCGTCGCGGCCTCGGCGGCGAATGGTTCGGTCGCGTTGGCCGACAGTCTCGGCAAGCGGCTGTATGCGTGGGGCAATGTGGCTTCGACCTACAACACCTCCGGCCAGCAGCTCGTTTTCGGCGGCGCGCCTTGTTCCAGCCGGCAGCCGCAGAGCACCAACGGCACCTACAACTGGATAGGTTGGGGTCGCTCGGCCGGCATTTATAGATTTGAGCGTTGGGCCGGGACCAATACCGTCTCGCTGACCAGCAGCAGTCAGAATCTCGGTTACAGGTTCCTGGCCGCACCGTCGAATCTGATCAACACCACCAGCACCAGCACCACCACACCCACCGGCGCCTGCGACCCGACCACCGCCGATCCGTCGCCGTCCAGCAACGCCCAGCGCGCGCCCGCACTGCGTCACTACACCACCAACAGTTCCGGTGCGACCGGCGGCCGCGACAGCGACCCGTGGACGACCGCCAACTACGGCGCCGAATATCTGATGACCCATCGGGTGACCAACAGCAGCGGCGCATGCATCACCGCGCGTCTGCAGATCACCATGTACCCGGCGCAGCAGCAGTGCTCGACCTACAGCGCCGGTGCGGCCACCCGCCACTGGGATGGCGCGTTCAAAGTCACCCAGAACGGCGTGCTGCAGCCGATCGTGCGCAACTACGTGAAGTGCAATGAATCGCCGGGTTCGACCAATCCGAACATCCCGGCCGCGCGGGTGCCGGTCAGCACCATCGCTTCGAAGGTGATGCTCCCCAACGAACAGGTGACCTGGCTGGTGCAGGGGTTCGTGCCCGGCCTCATCTCAGCCCCGGGCGCTTTCCTGGTGAATTCGGCGCCTGCGACCTGCCCGTGATCCTGTTCTGCCGCACGGAAGAAGAGACTGTCGCGTCCCGCGACCCTGCGCGACGCGCCGGGCGCAGCGAAGCGGTCAAGACCTGGCGCTCGCCTTGATCGTCAGCACGAATGTTCCGTCAGAACGACAAAGGTCATGTCAAGTCGGGCTTTCGATGGCGTAGCGACTGCCACCGTAGGCCTGCGCGAGCCCGGATGGACGCGATGCCCGGACTGAAGGCGATTTCCTGAACTCAAGGGTTCTTTTTTGCAGTGCAGCGTGCGTTGAGATAACGATTCCTTCACGATGCTTGCGCATCCCGACGTGGGGGAGGGAGCAAGCCCGCTACCGGTTCGACCGGGGCGGGCTTTTTATTGCCCGCGTCTCAGGCATCGAATGCCAGAATCCGCGCATGGATCATCCCCAACCCACGCTATCCGCTCTTTCCGCCGTTGCCGACCGTGCGCTTGCGCGCCTGCGTGCCGCGCTTCCGGACCTGCCCGACGACGCGGTCGCGCAGGCGCGGGTCCGCACGCTGGCGATCGCCAGCGACTTCGCCATCGATGTCTGCCTCCGCCAGCCCGCGCAGCTGCCGCGGCTGCTGGGCGACGACGGCGCGCTGCGAGCGCCGCTGCCGGCGCTGACCGTCGAAAACCGCGCCGATTGGCCGACCCTCCTGCGTCGTTTCCGCCTCGCCGAATCGGTGCGGCTGATCTGGCGCGATGTGCAGGGTCTCGACACTATCGACGAGACCCTGGCCGCGACCACGCGCCTGGCCGAAGACTGTCTGCAATGCGGGCTGACGGCGCTGGAGCGCGAGTTCGAACAGCGTTCCGGCGTCGTGCGCGGCGCCGACGGATCGCCGGTACGGCTGGTGGTGTTCGCGCTGGGCAAGCTCGGCGGCGGCGAATTGAACTTCAGCTCCGATATCGATCTGGTCTACGCCTACGAACAGGGCGGAGACAGCGACGGACCGCGCGCGTTGGCGGCGGAGGACTATTTCGCCCGCCTGGGCCAACAGCTGTCGAAACTGCTCGACGAAGTCACCGCCGAGGGCTTCTGTCATCGCGTCGACCTGCGCCTGCGGCCCTTCGGCACCGCCGGCCGCATTGCCATGTCGTTTCCGGCGATGGAGCATTATTTCCAGCGCGAAGGCCGCGACTGGGAGCGTTACGCCTGGCAGAAGGCGCGCGCGGTCGCTGGCGATCTCGACGCTGGCGCGCGGTTCCTCGACACCCTGCGGCCGTTCGTCTATCGCCGCTATCTCGATTACGGCGCGCTCGACGGTCTGCGCGAGATGAAGGCGACCATCGCCGCCGAAGTCGCGCGCAAGGACATGGCCGAGGACATCAAGCGCGGCCCGGGCGGGATCCGCGAGATCGAATTCCTGGCGCAGGCGCTGCAACTGATCCGCGGCGGTCGCGAAGCCACGCTGCGCGAACGACGCCTGCAGCCGGCGCTGCACGCGCTGCGCGACGCGCGGCATCTCACTGAAGACACCTGCGACGGCTTGATCGCGGCGTACCGGTTCCTGCGCTTGCTCGAAAACCGTCTGCAGATGCTGCGCGACGCGCAGACCCAGCAGTTGCCGGAGGATCCGGCGACGCGTGCGCGGCTGGCGCAGGGTCTGGGCGAATCCGACTGGGCATCGCTGTACGCGCGGCTGCAGGCGCATCGCCAGCGCGTGAGCCGCGAATTCGCCCTGCTGCTGGCGCCGCGCGGACGTGCGGCGCAGCCGGACGCGCTGGTGGCGTACTGGCGCGCGCTGCGCGAAGAGGCCGGCGGCGACGAGCGCGAGACCGGCGCTTCGGACGCCCTGCGCGACGAAGGATTCGAGCAGGTCGAGGCGGTGGATCAACTGCTGCGCGACTTCGCGCGCGCGCCGGGCGTGCGCGACTTGTCCGACGCCGCGCGGATCCGGCTCGACCGGCTGATGCCGGC
Source organism: Lysobacterales bacterium (assembly GCA_031364125.1). GTDB lineage: Bacteria > Pseudomonadota > Gammaproteobacteria > Xanthomonadales > Xanthomonadaceae > Lysobacter_I. The sequence continues at coordinate 59,177 of JANLVT010000013.1, forward strand.
GCTGTTGGCCAGCGTCGCGGTGTCGGCCGAGCCGCTGCTGGCGCTGCGCCGGCTGCTGGCGGTGCTGCACGCGATCCTGCGTCGCGCCAGCTATCTCGCCCTGCTCGATGAACAGCCGGCGGCCCTGTCGCGGCTGATTGATACGCTTGCCCGCAGTGCATTGCTGGGCGAGCGGCTGGCGGCGCATCCGCTGTTGCTGGACGAACTGCTGGATGTCCGCGTCGCCGGGCCGCTGCCGCGACCGGACGAGTTCGTCGCCGCGTGCGCGGCCGCGCTGCAGCAGGACGATTCCGAAGCCGCGCTCCTCGCGCTCAACGAAGCGCGCCAGGCGCTGAGTTTCCGCATCGCGCTGGCGACGCTCGACCGGCGCGTCGACGGCGTGGAGACCGCGCGGATTCTCGCCGCGCTGGCCGATGCCATGCTCGAAGCCGTGCATCGGCTGGCGATGCGCGAACTGGAAGCCCAGCACGGCCGCATCGACGGTTTCCGGTTTGCGGTGCTGGGCTACGGCAGCCTCGGCGGGCGCGAGCTCGGGTTCGGCTCCGATCTCGATGTCGTATTCGTCTACGACGCGCCGCCGAACGCCATGTCCGATGGCGCCCGCGCATTGGACGCACCGCGCTGGGGCGCGCGGCTGGCGCAGAAGATCGTCGCGCTGCTCGGCGCGCCCACCGGCGCCGGCCGTCTGTACGACATCGACGTGCGCCTGCGCCCGGACGGCGCCAAGGGGCTGCTGGTCTCCACGATCGCCAGCTTCGAGGACTACCAGCGCCAGCGCGCCTGGACCTGGGAGCACCAGGCGCTGGTGCGCGCGCGCGTCGTCGCTGGCGACGATGCGCTGTGCGCGGAGTTCGAGCGCGTGCGCGCGCAGACGCTGGCGCAGCCGCGCGACGTCGACAAACTGCGCGAGGACGTGGCGTCGATGCGTGTGCGGATGCGCGCCGAGCTGGATCGCTCCGGCGGCGGCCGATTCGATCTGCAACGCTTCGATCTGCAACGTTTCGATTTGAAGCAGGGCGAGGGCGGTCTGGTCGATCTCGAATTCCTGCTGCAGTACCTGCTATTGCGCGAACTCGTTCTGCGCGGATCCGCCGCAGACCCGTCGCTGCTCGCTCCGCGCGACACGCCGGGGCTGATCGACGCGCTGCAGGCGGCATGCGTGTTCGATGCCGCGGCGGCGGCCCGGCTGCACGCGGCGCATGCGGTGCTGCTTGGCGCGGGCCTGGCCTGCACGCTGGACCGGCGGACGCGGATCGTCGTGCCCGACGCCGATGTGGCGGCTGCGCGGGCCGTCATCGCCTCGGCGTCGGCGGTGTTTGCATCGGTGGGCATCGTCGACCGGTGAGTGCGCTTCGCGCTGCGATCCCTGCACCCTGTTGCGCGCTCCGCGTTCCGCACGACGCGACCGTCGATTTCATGCGCAATGCATGCGCAGGCGCCTGTTTTTTCGCCGAATCCGCACTGGATCGTCCTGTATGAACGGCAGCGGGCGGCGCTCGGAAGGGCGACGGCGGGGTCGGGCGTTTCGCGGGGTATGCTCGGCGCCGGGCAAACATCCCGATGGCAGCATCCTGCTAGAAACGAGCGGTTTGAAACGGGCGGCTTGAACCGGGCGGCTTGAAACGAACCGATCGAGGCGCCAAGTCGGGTGTCTCCGGATCTTTCCGGAACACGTCTCCCGAACACATCCCCCACACCAAGTCACGGAGTCAACCATGTCGAAGATCAATATCCTGAATACCGATGAGCTGGTCACCGACGCCAAGGTCGTCCTGGACGACGTCGAAGCGCTGCTCGACGAAGCCGCCAACGCCACCGGCGAACGCGCGCAGGCCCTGCGCGCCCGCGCCAGCGAATCCCTCGGCCGCGCCAAGCAGCGTCTGCACGACGCGCAGAGCGCCGTCGCCACCAACACCCGCGCCGCAGCCCGCGCCACCGACGACTTGGTCCACGATCATCCGTGGGGCGCGATCGGTGTGGCCGCCGGCGTCGGCTTCCTGGTCGGCCTGCTCGTCTCGCGTCGCTGATCGAAGCCACCATGGCTTCGGCTTCGCCCCTCGACGCCGTGCGCCGCCTCTCGGCGGCCACGGCCAATCTGCTGCTGTCGCGCGCCGAGTTCGCATCGCTGGAACTCGCGCTGGCACGCGCCCAGCTGCTGCGCTGGTTCACGCTGGCGCTGCTGGTCATGGTGCTGCTGTTGCTGATCCTGATCATCGGTTCGGCGCTGCTCACGGTGGCGCTGTGGCCGCAGTTGGGCTGGGTCACGCTGGCGATACTGCTCGCGGTGTACGCGCTGGGTGCGGCGCTGGTGTTGCGCAAGCTGATGGGTGAAGTTGCGGCCGCGCCGCCGGTGCTCTCGCAGACGTTGCAGGAGCTGTCCAACGACCGCGATGTCTTCGTTGCCCGCGCCCGGCAATCGGCGCAAGAAACCGATGTGGAGGCGCGATGAGCGACAAATCCGTCAATCGCGAACTGCGTATGGAGATGTTGCGCATGCGCGCCTCGATCGAGCGTGCGGAAGTGGCCGGTGCGCTGCGCGAGCTGCGGGTCAGCACCGGGCGGATGCGCAATCTGGCGTCCGTCGCCGGTGGCATCGGTGCCGCGCTCGCCGGCCGCAGCGGCTGGATGGGGCTGCTCGCCAGTTCGGTCACCGGCCGTCCGTGGTTGGCGGCGTTGGCCTTGGGCGCGGTACGTACCTTGAAGAAACGGCCGCTGCTGGCGGCGTTGGCGATAGGCGCGTCGGTGATCGGCATGCGCGCGGCGAAGAAACATGCCGCTTCGCAGTCCGCGGACCGCTGATCCCTTTTCAGCAAACCTTCTTGAAATCCAGGCGTTCGGACACGAGCGCCGCCACCCGCGCACCTTCGCGCAGCGGCTCGACATCGAACGACGCCAGCGTCGCATCCATCGCGCGGATGCGTCCGCGCGCCAGCAGCGCGTCGAGGAAGCCGCGCGGCCGCCCGCGCACGCGTCCGGGGTCGAACACGAACACCGGCGCATGCGTGGCGCAGGCTTCGGACAGCATGTTCACAGAGTCGGGCGAACAGACGATGCGGTCCGCCCAGGCCAGCAGGCCGGGGTAGGGGTTGGGCCCATCCTCCGTTCCGCGCCAGACCACGCCGGGCGTGTCGTCGTAGCGGTGGGCGAGCGCCCGGATCAGTTCGGGGTCGGTGCGCCGCGAGGTGGTGATCAGCACGCTGCCGCCCTCGCGCGCGAGCACCGCTTCGAATTTCGCCGCCATCACTTCGAACGCCATCCGGCCGAAGCGCGCATGCGCGCTGTTGCCGCCCAGCAGGAAGACGGTGCGCGGCGAGGGCAGATCCGCATAGGCGGCGTGATCCTGACGCGCCTTGGCGAGCCAGCCGTCGTCGACCGGATGCAGGCTGCCCAGCATCGGGACGACATTCGGCCCGCGCAGCGGATCGTGTTCGGGCACCACCACCAGATCCCAGTGCCCGGGGTGGAGCCGCGGGTCGAGGATCTGCACGGTCCGGGAGCCGCGTTCGCGCAGCAGCCGGGTGGCAAGCGCGGCCTGACGGCCGCAGCCCACGGCCAGGGCGGGCGGGGCCGCAAGCAGCGACGCGAAGGCATCGCCGTAGCCGCGCTCGGCGCCGGGCCAGCGGCGGGGCGCGGCCCAGCGCCAGGGCGATCGCGGGTCCAGGGTCAGGGAATCGAAGCCGGCGTCGCCGACGAGCAGACCCGCAAGCGCGTCGGCCTGACGGGCGTTGCCAGCGCGGCCATCGCTGATGGCCCGTATGCTTCCTGAGCAATTTTGCGTTGAATCGATTTGAATTGTGCTCATTGTTCCGGATTTGACTCGATTCGTTCTTGCCGTGCCGCTGCCGCCCGGCCGCCCGGACTCTACACTGCCGGCTCGCCCTCCTCTTCAGACCAAGGATATTCCGACCGATGTCTTCGCCGCTGACCGACTCCGCTCTCGATCAACTGTTCCGCACCGCGCGCACCTACAACGCGTTTTCAGGCGACATCGACGATGCCACCCTGCAGCGCCTGTACGAACTGCTGAAGTGGGGCCCGACCGCCGCCAATGCCTGCCCGGCGCGCTTCGTGTTCGTGCGTTCGCCCGAGGCCAAGGCCAAATTGGCGCCGGCGCTGGACGACGGCAACCGCGACAAGACCCTGGCCGCGCCGGTCACCGTGATCGTCGGCCACGACATGACGTTCTACGACAAGCTGCCGGTGCTCTTCCCGCATGTCGACGCCCGCGCCTGGTTCGCCGGCAAGCCCGAAGCGGTGCTGGAAACCGTGGCTATGCGCAATGGCAGCCTGCAGGGCGCCTACCTGATCCTGGCCGCGCGCTCGCTGGGCCTCGATACGGGCCCGATGTCCGGCTTCGACAACGCCAAGCTGGACGCGGCCTTCTTCGCCGGGACTTCGATCCGCTCCAACTTCCTGGTCAACCTGGGCAAGGGCGACCCGGCTTCGCTCTTCCCGCGCTCGCCGCGGCTGGGCTTCGACGAGGCCTGCCGCATCGAGTGACCGTTCTGGCGTTGCGCGCGCGCAACGTTTTACCCTGACACCGCCTCTATGGCGTGTCCCCCCGACGCAACCCGCAACGCAATCGATCGCGTCTAGCCGTATCGCAACCCATACAAGGAGTCTTCTGATGAAACGAGTTCTCGTCGTCGCCGCTGTCGCGCTGGCATCTACCGCCCCGCTGGCCTCCACCGTCGCCTTCGCCGCGCCGCTGACCTACAAGATCGACGCCAACCACACCGACGTGGTCGCCAGCTGGAGCCATTTCGGCTTCTCCAACCCGATCGCGCATTTCGGCAAGGTCGACGGCAGCATCACCTACGATCCGGCCAAAGTGAGCGCCTCCAAGGTCGAAGTCACTCTGCCGCTGTCGGGCCTGAATTCCCACGTCGGCGATTTCGACGACCATCTGCGCAGCGACGATTTCTTCGATGCCGAGAAATTCCCGAACATCACCTTCAAGAGCACCTCGGTGAAGGCCGCGGGCGAGGGCAAGCTGACGGTCGTCGGCGACCTCACCATCAAGGGCATCACCAAGCCGGTGACCTTGGCCGTGACCATCAACAAGGTCGGCATGCAGCCGATGGCCAAGCGCGAAGCCGCCGGCTTCAACGCCACCACCACCATCAAGCGCAGCGATTTCGGCGTGGGCAAGTACGCGCCCAACGTCAGCGACGACGTGAAGCTGACGATCACCACCGAAGCCATCGTGCCGAAGACGGAAGCCGAAGCGCCGAAGACGGGTTCGTAAAAACCGGCGTACAGAAGCGCCAGGTTTCACCGGCAGACGGGTCGCGCATCGCGGCCCGTCTGCGTTTCAGGCCGGCGAGCGTAGTTCAGGTGAGCGGCTGTGCGTCCGGCGGCGGTGCGTCGAAGCGGTAGGGCGTGGCCTGCGCCGACGGGCGCGCCGCGAACGCATCGGCGAACGCCGTCAATTGCGGCATCGACGACAGATCGACCGGGTTGCGGAACGGCAGGTGCTCCAGCAAACAGAACAGCCCGAGATCGAAGATCGCGATCTTGGTCGGCGGCAGTTCCGCGCGGATGTCGTCCCAATGCCGGTCGAGCCAGGCGAGGGATCCGACCAGACTCGTCCGCCGCTTGCGTGAGGCCGGATCCGGTGGCCGTTTCGACACGATCTCGTGGAACACCACTTCCACCTGCGCGGCCATCGCATGCGCCAGCACCTCATGCGCGTTCATCGCCAGCGCGGTCACCGCCTGTTCCGGCCAGAACACTCGCGCGACGCCGTCTTCCGCCTGCCGCGCCAGCCATCGGCAGGCGTTGAGGCTGCCCCACACGACGATGTCGCCCTGCCGCAGCGCCGGCAGTTTCAGCGCCGGATTGCCGGCGAATACCGCCGGGTCTTCGCTCATCAGATCGTGGATCGGCTGCAGCGCGTATCCGATGCCCAGCTCGTGCGCCAGCAGCCGCACTTGGCGGGTGTAGTGGGAACTCCGGCGGCCGATGATTTCGAGATGCGACATGGGCTGCGCTCCGATTGCAGCGAGGTGAGGCAACGGCACGGATCGCCGCGGCGGGCATTCTGCGACATCGCTGCGCCCGCGCGCTGGGCTAAAATGCCGTTTCCGCGCAGGACGACCCCATGACCACTTCCCAGCCCAGCCAAGCCAACGCCCAGCAACGCTATGAGGTGCACCGTGGCGATCTGCCGCTGAGCTGCCCCAGCCCGTCGATGGCGCTGTGGAACTCGCATCCGCGCGTGTATCTGCCGATCGAGGCCGAAGGCGGCACGTCGACCTGCCCGTACTGCGGCGCTGTGTACGTGCTTGTTGAAAGCCGGCTCGTCGACGGCGCGCTTGACTGATCGACACGAGGCGCTGAGCCGATGCGGCGCCGCCTGACCGTCGTCCAGCTGTTGCCGGCGCTGCATTCGGGTGGCGTCGAACGTTCCACGCTGGAGATCGCCGACGCGCTGGTGCGCGCCGGGCATCGCGCCATCGTCGTATCCGCCGGCGGCCGTCTTGTGCCGCAGCTCGAAGCCGGCGGCGCCGAACACGTTGCACTCGACATCGGCCGCAAGTCGCTGTCGACCTTCCGCCACGTCCGCCCGCTGCGCGCCCTGTTCGCGCAGACCGGCGCCGACATCGTGCATGCGCGTTCGCGGCTGCCGGCGTGGATCGGCCGGCTCGCGCTGCGCGGCATGCCGGCACAACGTCGTCCGCACTTCGTCACCACCGTGCACGGCCTGAACTCGCCCTCGCGCTACAGCGCGATCATGACCCGCGGCGAGCGCGTGATCTGCGTGTCGGACACCGTGCGCGACTACGTGCTGCGCCACTATCCCGCGACCGTTCCGGCGACGCTGCGCACGATCCCGCGGGGTATCGATCCCGCCGCCTTCCCGCCGGCACCCCGGCCCGACCCCGCAGCGCGTCTGCACATTGCTGAGCTGCATCCCGCGCTGGACGGCGATGGCCCACTCCTGCTGCTGCCGGGGCGCGGCACGCGGCTCAAGGGCCATGCCGATGCGCTGGCGCTGCTGGGCGCGCTGCGTGCGGACGGCCTGGACGCTCGGCTGTGGATGCCCGGCGCGCGCGAGCCGGGACGCGGGCAGTACATCGCCGGTCTGGAAGCCGAAGCTGCGCGCGGCGGGTTCGCGGAGGCGCTGGCGATCACCCCGCCCACCGCCGCCATCGCCGAGGCCTACGCCGCCAGCGATCTGGTGCTGCAGGTCTCGCGCAAGCCGGAGGCGTTCGGACGCACGGTGATCGAAGCGCTGTCGGTCGGACGTCCGGTGCTGGGATGGGCGCACGGCGGCGTGGGCGAACTGCTGCGCGAACTTTTGCCGGCCGGCGCGGTGGCGCCGTTCGATGCCGACGCGCTGCACCGCGCCGCGCGCGCGCTGTTGACGCTGCCATCCGCACCTGCGGATGGGATGACGCTTCCGAACGGGATGCCCGCTACGATGGCTGCGTCCCTGCAACGCTATTCGCTGGAGACGATGCAGGCGGCGACGCTGGCCTGCTACTACGAACTGACCACGACGAACTGACGACTCTACCAACTGAACCGGGAACCCGTTCCCACACGACCCCCATGAGCCACGCGACCATCCCCGCCACGACCGCCGAAACCGCATCCGCTCCCGCCGCCGGTTGGCGCTGGGCGCCGTTCTGGGTGCTGGCGTTCGTCGCGCTGTGGCCGGCGCCCGGCATCGCCGAAGCGGTGATGGCGCTGGGCGCCCTCGCGGCGATCGGCCGTTTGATCTTCTTCCGCTTCCGCGGCGGCGGCGCACTGCTCAGCGCGCAGGCCTGGGCGCTGACCAGCGTGCTGTTCTTCGCCTACTGGCTGCCGGAACTGATCGGCGCCATCGATGCGGTCGACCGCGCGCGCGCGTTCCGCGAAGCCGCCGTGGATCTGCGCTATCTGCCGTTCCTGTGGCTGGCCGCGTCGGCGGTGGCCGATGCGCGCGGGCGGCGCATCACCTTCGTCGGTCTGGCCGCCATCGTCGGCGTGTGGACGCTCGACGCGATCGTGCAGGCGGCCAGCGGCACCAGCCCGTGGTTCTTCGCCATGGACGCGACGAAACTCGCGATCAGCGGCCATCGTCTGTGCGACGCCAACGACTACCTGCTGCTGGATCGCCTCGGCGGCGCACTGGGGCCGTGCAATCTGAAGCTCGGTCTGGTGCTGGCCAGCCTGTCGCCATTCGCGTTGCACGCTGCAGGGCGCCGGTTTGGGGCATGGGGCTGGGTGCTGGCTGCGGTGGCGATCGGCTGCGTGATCCTGCTTGCGGGTTCGCGCGCGTCCTGGATCACCTTCGGCCTGGTGCTGCTGCTGTCGGGCTGGCGTCTGCTCGGCTGGAAGCGCCTGTTCGGCGTCTTCGCGTTCGGCGGCGTGCTGCTGGTCGCGCTGACCTTCGTGTCGCCGCAGGTGCATCAGCGGGTCGAACGCACCCTGCATGCGCTCAGCGGGGATCATGTCGGCGTGGACAGCGCGCTGTCTGGCCGCGGCCGCATCTGGAGCGCGGCGTGGTGCATGACCACGCAGCATCCGATCAACGGCGTCGGCCCGCGCGGCTTCCGCGAAGCCTTCCCGGCCTGCGATCCGGAACCTGGCGTGATCGCCGCCTGGGGCGAAGGTCCGGCCTTCCACGCGCATCAGATCGTGCTGGAAATCCTCAGCGAAACCGGCGTCATCGGCTTGCTGCTGTGGCTGGCCGGCGCGGCGATGGCGCGACGCGCGTGGCGCTATGCCGAGCCCGCCGCGCGCGACGCGGCCTATCCGGCGATGCTGGCGCTGGTGGTCACGGTCTTCCCGTTCAACACCCACCTCGCGTTCTATTCCACGTTCTGGGGCGGGGTGACGCTGCTGCTGGCGGCGTTGTTCGCGGGCAGTCTGCTGGCGCGCGACAACACCACGCCGCCTCAGTCGTAAACCCGCGCCCCATCCGGCCGCCGCTTGAAGCGTCGATGGATCCACAGGTACTGCTCGGGCGCGGCGCGGGCCATCGTTTCGATTGCCGCGATCACCCGTGCGGTGTCGGTGCCGGCATCGTCCGAGGGAAAGTTGTCCAGCGCCGGCCACAGGCGCAGGGTGTAACCGCCGTCGTCGCGGCGGATGTGCTGGAACATCACCACTGCCGCGCCCGAGAGTCGCGCCAACTGATGGGTGGAACTCAGGCTCTTCGCCGGCTGGCCGAAGAACGGCACATAGACGCTGTCGCCCTTGCTGGGATCCTGGTCCGGCGCATACCAGAGCAGGCCGCCGCGCTTGAGGTGTTTCACCACGCCGCGCACGTCCTGCTTGGTAAACATGCCCGCGGCGTAGCGCGAGCGACCGCGCAGCACCGCCCACTCCATCGCCGGCTGCGAATACGGCCGGTACATGCCGGCCAGCGGAACGAAATCGCACAGCAGTCGGCCGCAGACTTCGAGCGTGGTGAAATGGCCTGAGACGACGATGACGCCGCGCCCGTTCGTGCGCGCCGCGTCGATGTGTTCCAGGCCTTCGACGATCAAGCCATGCCGCTGCGGTTCCACCGACCCCCACCACGCGCGTCCGAATTCGAGGATGGCGGTGCCCAGCGCCGCGAAATGCCGACGCAGCAGCGCGTCGCGCTTGTGATCGTCGAGCTCAGGAAAACACAGGGCCAGATTGCGTTCGGCGATGCGCCGGCGTGTGCCAAGCGTTTGTCGCAACACTGCGCCGAGCATGCGACCCAGTGCGCGCTGCATGCCCCACGGCAGGCGCGCGAGCAGCGCCATCGTGCCGATGCCGAACCAGGTCGGCCAATGTCGGGCCGCGCGCGGCGGCGGAGCGTCGAATTCGAAAGACATGCGCCATTGTAAGGGCCGGGGCGACATGTTCGCCGGCCGCGTCCACCCGGTATCCTGTCGCGATGCGGGCCGACAGCTTCGAACGCGTGATCGAGCACATCCTGCGCGGCCTGTATTCGGCGGCGTTGTATCTGCTGTTGCCCGTCACCGTGTACCACCTGATCTGGCGCGGTTTCCGCCAGCGCGCGTATCTGCTGCGCTGGGACGAACGCTACGCGCGCTATCGTTCGCCCGCGCCGCCGCCCGGCGACGGACATCTCTGGGTGCATGCGGTGTCGGTGGGCGAGGTCAATGCCGCCGCGCCGCTGATCCATGCGCTGTTGCGCGATCGTCCACAGCAACGCGTGCTGGTCACCACCATCACTCCCACCGGCTCAGAACGGGTGAAGGCGCTGTGGGGCGATCGCGTGGACCACGTGTATCTGCCCTACGATCTCACCGGTGCGGTGGGGCGTTTCCTGCGCCATTTCCGGCCGAGGATCGCGCTGATCGTCGAAACCGAGCTGTGGCCGAACCTGTTGTTCGCCTGCCGCGATCACGGCATTCCCGTGTATCTGGTCAACGCGCGCCTGTCGGAACGTTCGCTGCGCGGCTATCGCGCACTGCGCGCGCTGGTCGGGCGGGCGCTGCGCACGATGCGCGCGGTCGCCGCGCAGTCGGACGCGGATGCGGCGCGGTTCGTGCGCCTGGGCGCGCGGGACGCGCAGGTCGTGGTCTGCGGCAATCTCAAATTCGACACCCGGGTCGATCCGGGCATCGAGGTGTTCGCGCAAGCATTCCGCGCGCGCGTGGCCGGCCGTCCGGTCTGGATCGCCGCCAGCACCCATCCCGACGAAGAGGCGCTGATGCTGGCCATCGATCGTCACCTGCGTGCGCGCTGGCCCGATCTGTTGATGCTGTGGGCGCCGCGGCATCCGGAGCGCTTCCGTCCGGCGACCCAGTTGGCGATCGATACGGGTCTGCAGGTGGCGACGCGCAAGCTCACCCAGTTGCCCGATGCCGACGATGCGGTGTTCGTGATCGACACGCTGGGTGAGCTGATGGGTTTCTACGCCTGCGCCGACGTCGCTTTCGTCGGCGGCAGCCTGCAGCCGGTAGGCGGCCACAATCTGCTGGAGCCGGCTGCGGTCGGGACCGCGATCGTCACCGGCCCGCATCTGCACAACTTCAGCGATATCGCCGAACAACTGCGGCAGGCGGATGCGGTGAGGATCGTCCCCGATGCGGCGGCGGCGGCGGCGGAACTGGAACGCCTGCTTGCGGATCCCCCGGAGCGCGAACGCATGGTCGCTGCCGGGCGCATGCTGGTCGAACAAGGACGCGGTGCGTTGCGCCGAACCATCGCGCTGATCGGGGATTCGCTCTGACGGAATGTCGCGCGTCGCACTGCGTTCTTTCGTGCGTTGCGCGTTCCATGCAGCCTATCCATTGCGCGTCATCGATCCAAACGATTTCGTCGCGCACGATGCCCCTGCGATTCGGGTCGCATTCGGCCACCCGCCGGGTGGATAGACAGGACATGCGCGGAGATTTCTTCGACGCTTAGGCATTGACCCCCGTGTCTGATCGACGTCCTGACGTTCATGTTCCGCGCATCCTACCGACGGTCGCGATAGATCAAGGAGTCTCGATATATCCAGAGATCATCTGCTCGGCGGTGTATGCGCCGTTGTTTTCGCGTTCGGCATGATCTCCAGCGGCAGCGCATCGGCATGGCCGACGCCGGCGGGCGCATGCACCGCCAGCAACGAGGGCGAGTACGCCATGACGTCCGAGTATTCGCTGCTGTACGTCGAGTACGCGACCCTGCGTCTGCAGCAACGACGAATGGGGACTGCTCCACGTTTCCCGCTGCTATTACCTGTTCGGGCCTTGCACGCTGCTGTAGGCGCAACACCATTGCAATGGCGACGTGCGTCCGGCTTCGGGTGTCCGGAACGACGATGGCCCGCATCGCGCGGGCCATCGTGGGGTGTCGCTGTGCGCGATGATCAGGGCACGGAGGGGCTGATGGCGTCGGTGGTGAGTTGACGGTTGACGTCCTGCAGGTCATCGACGTCCAGCGTGCCCGCGGCCTGCTCCAGCAGCAGGCGGTTCTGCAGGAAGTTGTAGCGCGACAGCGCGTATTCGCGCTCGGCGTTGAACAGGGTCTGCTGGTTGTTCAGCACGTCCAGCACGGTGCGTGTACCCACTTCCAGGCCGACCTGCGAAGCCTCGTAGGCGCTGCGCGCGGAGAACACCGCGGCCTTGCGCGCTTCCACTTCGCTGATGCCCGCGACGAGCGTCTGATAGGCGTTGCGGGTGTTGCGCACCAGCGCGCGGCGCTGCTGGTCCAGCTGGTCGCCGGTCACGTCGCGCTGGGCGAGCGCCTGCCGCACCTGCGACTGCGTCGCGCCGCCAGCGAAGATCGGGATGCTGACGGTCAGGCCGACAGTGGAGCTGTCGGACGAATCGATGCCGGTCGGACCGACGTTGCCGTCGAACAGGGAACGGTTGTTGCCGTAGGTCGCACGCAGGCCGATGCTGGGCAGATGGCCGGCGCGTGCGGAATCGACGCTGGCCTCGGCCGATCGCAGTTCGAGTTCCTTGGCCTTCAGCGCGGGATTGTTGTCGGTCGCGGTCTTCACCCAACCGTCGACGTCGAGCGACGACGGCAGCTCGGGCTGGAAGTCCTGCGGCAACGACTTGAGCGCGCGCACGTCCTTGCCGGTGATTTCCTCCAGCGCGCGATACGCGTCTTCCAGCGCATTGCGGGTGACGATGGTGTTGGCGCGGGCGCGGTCGTACTGCGCGCGGGCTTCGTGCACGTCGGTGATCGGGGCGAGGCCCACTTCGAGGCGCTTGTCGGCGAAGTCGAACTGTTTCTTCAGCGCGGTTTCCTGCGCTTCCGCCGCGGACAGCGTCTCCAGCGCGACCAGCACGTTGAAATAGGCGGCGGACGTGCGCGTGATCAGCGAATCGCCGGCGGCTTCGAGCTGGAAGTCGGCGGCCTCCGACAGCGAAAGCTGCGAACGGTGGCGCGCGATGTTGCCGAAGTCGAGGAGCGACTGGTCCACCGAGAGACCATAGCTGCGGCCGCCGCCGCCGTCGGAAACCTCGAAACCGTTGCCCAGTTCGGAGGTGCTGTCGGAGTAACTCGCGCCGACCGAGCCGCCGATCTGCGGCAGGAAGGTCGCGCGGGTCTGCACCGCGCCTTCGCGCGTGGCGAGACGTCCGGCCTCGGCGGCTGCGAACTGCGGATCGCTGTTGCGCGCGAGTTCGTAGGATTGCAGCAGATCTTCGGCCTGTGCGCCGAGCGGCAGTACCAGCAGGGCGAGGGCAAGGGCGAGAGGGCGGCGAGTCATGGTTTTCCTTTTAGGTATTGAACGATCCGCGGTCGGCAACATGCCGTGCAGCCGGCTCACAGCTGGAATTGGGGGACGGGTGCGGCGCCGACGAGGTACGGAAGTTCGGTTTCGAACAGCGATTCGACCTGGAAACCGGCAGCGTTGTCGGCAGGGCGGACCAGCGCGGCCTGCATCGCCGGCGCCAGCCCGTGGGTCACGAACATGCGGCCGCCCGGACGCAGCCACTGCAGGAAGCGCGCCGGGACCGTGGTAACCGCGCCGCCGACGCAGATCGCGTCGAACCTGCGTTCGCTGTCCCACTGCAGGGCGTCGATGGTGTCGATGCGGACGTTGCCGATGCTCTGCGCCTGCAGCCGCGCGCGCGCGGCCTGGGCCAGATCGGCATGCCGTTCGAGACTGACCACGTCGCGGGCCAGGCTGCCGAGGCAGGCCGACAGATAGCCGCTGCCGGTGCCGATCTCCAGCACGTCTTCGCTGGCGGTGATCGACAGCGCCTGCAGTGCGCGACCTTCCAGTACCGGTTTCATCATCGACTCGCCGTGACCGATCGGCAGCGCCAGGTCGGAGTAGGCGAGGGCACGGTGCGCCTGGACCACGAACCGTTCGCGCGGTACACGCGCCAGGGTCTCGAGAACCCGGGGCTGGAACACTTCCCACGGGCGAACCTGCTGTTCGACCATGGTTTCGCGTGCTTTGGCGTAATCGATCGTCATCTCAAGGTCTCTTGCGGCGCTGGCTGCGGTGGGAACGGGTGATCGGGCCTGACGTTTACCGGCAGAAGTTTACCGGGATGGCCCTGCCGCGACGACATCGCTGCCGCGGGGCGCAGGATCGCCGCAAGCGGGCTTGCCCGCTGAGTGCCGGAAGTCACCGGGACACAGAGCACGGCGGGGGCGCATCGGGCGTATCAATTCGAGATCCCGGCGGCATCGCCGCATGCAGGATGGCCGTAAGCGCTCAGGAACAGGTCCACGGTGGCTTGGATGTGGCGTTCGACGTCGCCGTCGGGCGCTCCGCAGCGCATGCCGCAGAGCATCTGCATATGCAATTCGCCCTTGATCAGGCACAGGAACTGCGAAGCGGCGCGCGCGATATCCGGCATCCGGAGTTCGTCGCGCGCGACCCGGGAGCGCAGGAAATCGACGAAGACATCCTTGATCTGCTGTGGCCCGGCCTGCCAGAACAGCTCGCGGACGTGGCTGTCGCCGGTGCCGGGCATCATCATCATGCGGTGCATCGCGATGGCTTCCTCGCTGGTGATCAGCAGAAAAAACGCGTGCCCGATCGCGGTGAGCTGTTCGCGCAGGCTGCCTTCCAGGCCGGCCAGGAACAGCGCCGACGGCAGTTGTTCCTCGCATTTGGCGCGGATCGCGGAACTGAACAGCGATTCCTTGTCGCCGAAATGACTGTAGACGGTAAGTTTGGAAACCCCGGCCTCGGCCGCGATCTGGTCCATGCTCACGCCGTCGAAACCGTGATGACTGAACAGCCGCTTGGCCACCTCCAGGATCGCGGCGCGCTTGCCGAGGTCCTTGGGGCGCCCGGGGCCGGCTGGTTTGGCGGGTCCGGGAGTCGCGGGATTGGGGTTCGAAACAACCATACTTTTAATACTAGACTAATTGGTATGTTATTTATACGATACCACTCAGTTTACTAATCCAGATCCGTTCATCGGAATAATCCACCCGGAGGGTCTTTCCCGAGGTCTCCCGGATCGCTTGAGGCGGCCATGGCAATGCGTTCTACAGCAGTAATCAGGATGGCGGGCTTCAAAACGGCAGGCTTCAAAACGGCAGGCTTCAGAACGGCAGGTTTCAGAACGGCAGGTCTGGCGGTACTCGCCGCCGCGCTGGCCGCCTGCGGCAACGGCGAAAAGGTGTCGCAACCGCCGCGACCCGTGCTGGTGGCCCGTGCGGACGCCGCTACCGGGCATGGCGCCGATGGCCTCAGTGCCTATGCCGGCGAAATCCGCGCCCGCGAGGAAGCCGCGCTCTCGTTCCGGGTCGGCGGCAAGCTGGTGCGCCGTCTTGTGGACGTGGGCGACCAGGTGCGCGGAGGCG
The DNA here is from genome assembly GCA_031364125.1 of Lysobacterales bacterium. Lineage (GTDB taxonomy): Bacteria > Pseudomonadota > Gammaproteobacteria > Xanthomonadales > Xanthomonadaceae > Lysobacter_I. Next base: position 74,384 of record JANLVT010000013.1, read on the forward strand.
ATCTGCTGGCCGAACTCGATCCCGGCGACCTGCGCCTGCAGGTCGAAGCGCTGCAAGCGGAGCTGACTGCGGCCGATGCCCAGCTCGCCCGCGCCCGCGCCGACCATGCGCGCACCGCCAGCCTGTCGAAGGATCAACTCGTGAGCCGCTCGGCGCTGGATCAGCAGACCGCTGCGCTCCGTGCGGCCGAAGCCCAGTCCCGTGCCGCCCGCGCCCAGTTCGATCTGTCGCGCAATCAAGCCAGCTACAGCCAACTGCGCGCGCCGCAGGATGGCGTCGTCGCCAGCCGTCAGGTCGAAGCCGGGCAGGTGGTGGTGGCCGGGCAATCGGTGTTCGGACTGGCTGCCGACGGCGGCCGTGAGGTCGCATTCGCGCTGCCGGAATCGAATATCCGCGACTACAGGATCGGCCAGGCGGTGGTAATCGAGCTGTGGAGCGCGCAGGGCGAGCGGATTCCCGGACGCATCCGCGAAATCGCACCCGCGGCCGATCCGCAGGCGCGGACCTATGCCGCACGCGCCACGTTGGAAGAGGATGCCGCCCGACGCGTCGATCTGGGCCAGAGCGCGCGCGTGTATATCCCCGCCGCACTGAGCGGCGACGCGCTGCGTCTGCCGCTGTCCGCCCTGCATCGCGGCGACAACGGCCAGACGGTGGTCTGGACCGTGGATCCCAAGGTCAACAAGGCCCGCGGCGTGCCGGTGCGCATCGGTCCCTACGCCGCAGATGGCGTTGCAGTGCTGTCCGGGCTGAAGCCGACCGAGTGGGTGGTGATGGCCGGCGGCCATCTGCTGCACGAGGGTCAGCCGGTGCTGCCGGTCGATCGCAGCAATCGCCCCATCCAATCGAACTGACCGAAGCCATCGACATGAATGTTGCAGCATCCGGTCTTCGAAGCACGTCCCGCATGACAATCGCTCCCCTTCCCCCGCGTGCGGGGAAAGGATGGGATGGGGGTAATCACGCTGCGGCAGAAGCCGTCATCAGCGAGGCAGACGTCACGAAGAGCGGGAGCGTCTGACCATGCGCCGATTCAACCTCTCCGAATGGGCGCTGGCGAACCGCTCGCTGGTGCTCTACATGATGCTGGTGCTGGCGATCGTCGGCGCCTGGTCGTATCGCAGTCTGGGTCAATCGGAGGATCCGCCGTTCACTTTCAAGGTGATGGTGGTCAGGACCGCGTGGCCGGGCGCCACCGCCGAGGAGGTCTCGCGCGAGATCACCGACCGCATCGAAAAGAAGCTGATGGAAACCGGCAATTACGAGGAAGTGCTCTCGTATTCGCGTCCGGGCGAATCGCAGGTGTTCTTCATCGCGCGCGATTCGATGGACAGCAGCGAATTGCCCGATCTCTGGTATCAGGTGCGCAAGAAGATCGGCGACATCCGCCCGACGCTGCCGCAGGGGACGGTCGGCCCGTTCTTCAACGACGAATTCGGCGATACCTACGGCAATATCTACGCGATCAGCGGCAAGGGCTTCGACTACGCGTTGCTGAAGGATTACGCCGAGCGCCTCGAACTGGAACTGCAGCGCGTCCCGGACGTGGCCAAAATCGAACTGCTGGGCCTGCAGGACGAAAAGATCTGGATCGAGCTGTCCAACACCAAGCTGGCCACGCTGGGCATTCCGCTGCCGGTCGTGCAGCAGGCGCTGGCCGAGCAGAACGCGGTGACATCGGCCGGCTTCTTCGAGACCGCCACCGATCGCGTGCGCTTGCGGGTCAGCGGCGCGTTCACGTCGGTGGAAGATATCCGCCAGTTCCCGATCCGCGCCGGCGACCGCACGGTACGTCTGGGCGACATCGCCGAGATCACCCGCGGCTACGCCGACCCCGCCGCGCCGCGCATCCGCTACATGGGCGAGGACTCGGTCGGCATCGCGGTGTCGATGAAACCCGGAGGCGACATCCTGCAGCTCGGCAAGGCGCTGGATGCCGAAACCGAACGCCTGCAGCGTTCGCTGCCGGTGGGCATGGAACTCCATCGCATCGCCGATCAGCCCGCCGCGGTGCGCGATTCGGTCGGCGAATTCGTGCGCGTGCTGGCCGAGGCGGTAATCATCGTACTGCTGGTCAGTTTCTTCTCGCTCGGCCTGCGCACCGGGCTGATCGTAGCCGTGACCATTCCGCTGGTGTTGGCGATGACCTTCGCCGCGATGCAGTATTTCGGCATCGGCCTTCACAAGATTTCGCTGGGCGCGCTGGTGTTGGCGCTCGGCCTGCTGGTGGACGACGCGATCATCGCGGTCGAGATGATGGCAATCAAGATGGAGCAGGGCTACTCGCGCCTGCGCGCGGCCGCGTTCGCCTACGAAACCACCGCATTCCCGATGCTCACCGGCACACTGGTCACCGCGGCCGGCTTCCTGCCCATCGCCACCGCCGCGTCGAGCACCGGCGAGTACACGCGTTCGTTGTTCCAGGTCGTCACCATCGCACTGCTGGTGTCGTGGGTGGCGGCGGTGCTGTTCATCCCGTATCTCGGCGACAAGATGCTGCCCGACCCGCATGCGGTGCCGAAACCGCGCTCGCTGGAAGGCCGCATCCGCGCCTTCCGCGAACGTCTGGCCGACCGCTGGCCGCAGTACGCGGGAATTCTTGGCCCGGCGCCGATCATGGTCGAAGGCGCGCATGCGCACGATCCCTACCATTCCGGGTTCTACCGGCGGTTCCGCGCCGTTGTGCGCTGGTGCATCCAGCGGCGCTGGCTGGTGATCGCGGGCACGGTGGCCGCGTTCGTGGTGTCGCTCGCGCTGTTCCGTTTCATTCCCCAGCAGTTCTTCCCGGATTCGACGCGGCTCGAACTGATGGTCGACATCGAACTCGCGGAAGGCAGTTCGCTCAAAGCGACCGACCAGGCCGCGCGCAAGCTGGAAAAACTGCTGGCGGCGCGCAAGGAAGTGGAAACCTATACCGCGTATATCGGTACCGGTTCACCGCGCTTCTATCTGCCGCTGGACCAGCAACTGCCGCAGACGCATTTCAGCCAGTTCGTGGTGCGCACGAAGGACATCGAGGCGCGCGAAGCCTTGCGCGACTGGATGATGGACGAGGTGCGGCAGCAGTTCCCGGAATTGCAGCTGCGGGTCACGCGGCTGGAGAACGGCCCGCCGGTGGGTTATCCGATCCAGTATCGCGTCTCCGGCGAACACGTCGAGCGCGTGCGCGAGATCGCATACCGGGTCATGGCGGAAATCCGCGCCAATCCGAACGTGATCAACGTCAATCTGGATTGGGACGAGCCGAGCAAGGTGATGCGGCTGGTCATCGATCAGGATCGCGCGCGCGCGCTGGGCGTGAGCACGGAGCAGGTCGCGAATTTCCTGTCCAGCTCGCTGTCCGGGCTGCACGTCAGCACCTATCGCGAAGACAACGAGCTGATCGACATCCTGCTGCGCGGCCCCGAGGACGAGCGCGCGCGCCTGGAATTGCTGGGCAGCCTCGCGGTGCCGACCACCAGCGGCAAGGTCGTGCCGGTGATGCAGATCGCGCGCCTGGAATCGGTGTTCGAGGACGGCGTGATCTGGCATCGCAACCGGCTGCCCACCGTCACCGTGCGCGCGGATATCGTCAACGGGCCGACGCCGGCGACGGTGGTCGGGCAGATCGATCCGACCCTGGAGGCGATCCGCGCCTCGCTGCCGGCTGGCTATCTCATGGCCACCGGCGGCAGCGTCGAGGATTCCGCGCGCGGCCAGGATTCGATCAAGGCCGGCATGTCGCTGTTCCTGTTCGTGGTGGTCACACTGTTGATGCTGCAGTTGCGCAACGTCTCGCGGGTGCTGCTGGTGATGTCGACCGCGCCGCTCGGCCTCATCGGCGTGGTGCTGTTCCTGCTGGTGTTCCGGGTGCCGTTCGGTTTCGTCGCGATGCTGGGCGTGATCGCGCTGTCGGGCATGATCATGCGCAACTCGGTGATCCTGATCGATCAGATCGAACAGGACATCGCCAGCGGCCACGATCGCTGGACCGCCATCATCGAATCGACCGTGCGTCGTTTCCGGCCGATCGTGCTCACCGCGCTCGCCGCGATCCTGGCGATGGTGCCGCTGTCGCGTAGCGCGTTCTTCGGACCGATGGCGGTGGCGATCATGGGCGGCCTGATCGTCGCCACCGCACTGACGCTGCTGTTCCTGCCCGCGCTGTATGCGGCGTGGTTCCGTGTGCGCGCCAGCGAGGCGCGCACCGGGCCCGTCGGCGGCTGAGACGCGTAACGTTTTCGCATCCGGGTCGCTTGCGGTTCCCTCCCCCTCCCGCCGCAGGCGGCCCGGATTGCGGTTTTTCAAAGCGGGGTTCTGGTTTCGAGAAATGCAAAAAACTCTGTCATTCCGAATCCCGGCTCTATCGGGTGAGGAATCTGTTTTTGCTTGATGATCTTTATGGATCGAGAGCAAAACGACAGCAGATCCCTCCGCCGGCTGTGCCGGCGTTCGGGAAGACAGGTGCTTTGTTTACCTGCTTTGTTGTACCAACAATCGCTCGCGCAGCGCCGCATCGTCCGCTGGCAGCGCCTCGCCGTACGCGGGCCGCGCCAGACAGGCTGCCAGCGCGGGTGGCAATGCGACTTCATGCCCCACAAGCGGTTCGACGATGCTGTCGAATTTCGCTGGATGCGCGGTTGCCACCACGGTCCACGGTCGCGTATCGCCCTGCGCGCGCAGGGTTTCGAGGACATGCAGGCCGCAGGCGGTGTGTGGGCAAGGCACGATGCCGTGCCGTTCCGGCGCGGCCGCGATCGTCGCGCGGATGGTCGCGTCGTCCACCGCATGCGCCGACACCGCCGCGCGCAATGCCGCATCGTCGCTGTGCCAATGACGCAGGCGCTCGAAATTGCTCGGCGCACCGACGTCCATCGCGTTCGCCAGCGTGGCTTTGGTCGCTTCAGGCGCATAGTCGCCGCCGGCGAAATAGCGCGGCAGGACATCGTTGGCGTTGCTGGCCAGCACGATCTCGCCAATCGGCAAGCCCATCTGCTTCGCGACGAAAGCCGCCGCGGCATTGCCGAGATTGCCGGTGGGCACGATGACATTCAGCGCTTGGCCGTGCCGTGCGTGGAATCCCAGCGCGGTATGCGCGTAGTAGGCGACCTGCGGCAGCAGCCGGCCGAGGCTGATGCTGTTGGCCGAGGTCAGCGCCATGCGTTCGCGCAGATCGCGGTCGGAAAGGGCAGTCTTCGCCATCCGTTGGCAGTCGTCGAAACTGCCGTCGACGCGGAAGGTGCGGACGTTGTCGCCCCAACATTCCAGCCCGTGCGCCTGGCGCGGCGACACGCGGCCGTCGGGATACAGGATCACCACTTCGAAGCCGGGGCGAAGATGGAACGCACCGGCCACCGCGGCGCCGGTGTCGCCCGAGGTCGCGACCAGGATGGTAGTAATGGGCGCGTCGTCGTCGCGCAGACCGGCCAGAGCTTCGGCCAGGAAGCGCGCCGCGTAATCCTTGAATGCCGCGGTCGGGCCGTGGAACAGTTCGAGCAGCGAATCGCCGTCGCCGCGCATCGCCAACAGCGGCGCGTCGAAATCGTAGGCGCGCGCGCAGATCGCTGGCAGCGCATCGCGCAGTCGCGATCCGGCGAAATAAGGCGTCAGCACGCGGCTCGCGGTGTCGGCGAGCGTCATCGCAGACGACCATTCGCCTTCGAACGCCGGGATCTGCGCCGGCACGTACAGTCCGCCGTCCGGCGCGAGGCCGGCGATCAAGGCATCGTCGATCGCGGTCGCCAGCGTGTTGCCGCGGGTGCTGATGAAGTCGATCTTGATAAGGTCGGTCGTGATGAAGTCGATAGCCGGCGTCATGATGGAATGACCTCCGCGCGCGGCGCCGCCACCGGCGACACGTAGGCGCGCGCGTCGTAGCCGGCCGCCGCGAATGCGGCCCGCATCGCTGGTGCGGCCGCTTCGGCCCTGGCTTTCGATGCGAACCACGCGAACACGCTGGGGCCGGCGCCGGAGATGCTGGCGCCCAGCGCGTCGTGATCCAGCGCGGCCTGTTTCACTGCGGCGAAACCCGGAATCAGCGGCGCGCGTCGCGGTTCCACCAGCACATCGTTGAGGCCTTCATGGATCATCCGTGCGTCGCCGCGCTGCAGGCCGGTGAGGAACAGCGCCAAATGCGTGGACTGCACGACGAACTGCGACAGCGGATAGGGACCGGCCAGCGCGGCGCGCGCGCGGCGGGTTTCCAGCACCTGATCCGGATGCGTCACCACGGCGTACAGCCAACTCGGCACCGACAGCGGGATCATCCGGTCCTGCGTCGCCAGCACCACGCCGCCGAGCAGCATCGGCGCGACGTTGTCGCCGTGCAGACTGCCGCTGGCCACGGCCTCGCCCTGCAGCGCGAACGGGTACAGCGCGTCTCGCGAGAGCGGCTCGCTTCTGCCATCCGCCCCGAGGACCGCGTTCGCGGCGATCAGCGCGGCGACGCAGGACGCCGCCGAGCCGCCCAGGCCGGAGCCCAGCGGAATGCCTTTCTCCAGTTCGATCTCGAAACCGTACGGCAGCGCCAGTGCTTCGCGCAGCGCGATCAGGGCGCGGCCGGCGGTGTTGCGTTCGGCGTCGAGCGGCAGCGCATCCGCGCCGACGACGCTGCCGCGGATCGCGCGGATGCGCACGTCAGGCGTATCGATGCGACGGACGATGGCGATATCGCGCGGGCCGTCGATGGCGTGACCGAGCAGGTCGAAACCGACGCCGATGTTGCCGACGCTCGCGGGCGCGAATGCGCGGGCCTCATGTTTGCCGTGCATCGATGCGCGTTGTCCCGAAATGTCCTGCATTGGTTCTGCATCTGCCGGGGAAACAGTCATGCGCGGGCTCCGAGCGTGCGTGCGATCGCAAGGATATCGCCGAACACGCCGGCCGCGGTCACGTCGGCGCCGGCGCCCGGCCCCTGCACCACCAGCGGGTTGTGCGCATAGCGCCGGGTGCGGAACTGGATCAGATTGTCGGTGAGCCGGCTGTAGAGGCTGGCGTGGCCGGGTTCGGGCATCGCCAGGCCCACGCGCGCGCCGCCGTCGGCGTCGAGCTGGGCCAGATAGCGCAGGCTGCGGCCCTGCGCGCGCGCCGCGTCCAGTCGTGCCTGCATCGGCGCGTCGAGCTCGTGCAGACGTGCGAGGAATTCGTCGCGCGACACTTCGCGCAATGCTGCGGGCACCAGACTTTCGATGTCGACATCGGCCAGCGACAGCGATGCGCCGGCTTCGCGGGCCAGGATCACCAGCTTGCGCGCGACATCGGTGCCGCTGAGGTCGTCGCGCGGGTCGGGCTCGGTATAGCCCAGCGCGCGCGCTTCGGCGACGAGTTCTGAAAACGGTGCGCTGCCGTCATAACGATTGAACAGCCATGCGAGCGTGCCGGAGAGGACGCCTTCGATGCCGGTCAGCGCGTCGCCGGTGTCGAGCAGCGAACGCAGTGTCTGGATCACCGGCAGGCCGGCGCCTACGGTGGCTTCATAGCGGAACAGTCCGCCGTGTTTCTCGGCGTCGCGGATCGCGCGGTAGCGCCTCCAGTCGCCGCTGCCGGCGTGTTTGCTCGGGGTCACGACGTGAATGCCCGCCGCCAGCCATTCCGGATAGCGCGCGGCGACCGCATCGCTGCCGCTGCAGTCAACGATCAGCGCGTGCGGCAGATGCTCAGCGCGGACGTGCGCGGCGAACCGGTCGAGATCCAGCGCTTCGGCGTTGTCTGCGGCGAGCGCATTGACCGCGGTGGCGGGATCCAGGCGCGCACTGTTCAGCACCATGCTGCGGCTGCTCGCCACCGCGCGCAGGCGCAGATCGAGTCGGTGTTCGATCTTCGATTCGTCGGCGAAACGCGGCAGGGCCTCCGCCAACTGCGCGAGCAGAGCGCGGCCGACGTTGCCGGGGCCGATCAGGCCCACAGACAGCGTGGCCGGCGACAGCCAGAACGCGCTGTGCACGGCGCGCAGCGCGCGGACGGCATCGGCATCGGCGACCGCGACCGAGATGTTGCGCTCGCTCGCGCCCTGGGCGATCGCGCGGATGTTCACGCGCGCCCGCGCCAGACCTTCGAACAAGCGCGCCGACACACCCGGCATGCCGACCATGCCGTCGCCGACCGCGGCGAGTACGGCGATGCCGGATGTGGCGTTGATGCCTTCGACCTGACCGTTGGCGATGGCATCCGCGAACGCGTCGCGAACCGCATCGCGGCCGCGTTCGGCCTGCGCGGCGGTCACCACGCAGCAGATCGAATGCTCGCTGGAGCCCTGCGAAATCATGGTCACCGACACGCCGGCCGCGTGCAGCGCGGCGAACATGCGCTCGGCGGTGCCGGGCACGCCGATCAGGCCGGCGCCGCTGAGTTCCAGCACCGCCATGTCGCGCACCACGCTGAGGCCCTTGAGCGGCGAATCGCTGACCGACGAAATGTTGTCGGCGGCGATGCGCGTGCCCGGTGCGGCGGGATTGTGCGAATTGCGGATCAGGATCGGCAGCCCGGCCTGCATCGCCGGCGCCATCGTCTGCGGATGCAGCACTTTCGCGCCGAAATACGCCAGTTCGCAGGCTTCGGCGTAGGACATCGACGGCAGGCACACCGCATCAGGCACCAGCCGCGGATCGGCGCTCAGCACGCCGTCGACATCGGTCCAGATGGTCAGATCCGCCGCGCCGAACAGCACCGCGAAGATCGCGCCGGAATAATCGCTGCCGTTGCGGCCGAGCGTGGCGACGCGGCCAGCGCCGTCGCGCGCGGCGAAGCCGGTGATCACCACGTCGCGCTGCGGATGGCGCGTACGCCAGTCGGCGAAACGTTCGCGCGACTGCGCCCAGTCGACGCCGACGCCGAGTTCGCCCGGATGCACCACCAGCACCTCGCGCGCATCCAGCCGCGCCCAGCCCGCCGCTTCGCCGCCGAGCGCGGCCTGCAGCAGCCGCGACGACCACACTTCGCCCAGACTCTGCACCGCGGCGAAATCGTGAGCAGACAGCGGGTGCCCGGCCAAGGGTTTCGAAGTCTGTGCGCCGTCCTCGGCGATGCGGCTGAGCAGCGCCGACAGCGCGGAAAATTCAGCGTCGAGCCACACCGCCAATGCGTGCTTGTCGCCCGCGTCGAGGCGGTAAGCGGTGGCGAGATGCTTGTCGCGCAATGTCGACCACGCGTTCTGCCAGTCGTGGCCGGCAGCCGCGGATTGCGCGAGCGCGGTCAGCGCATCGGTGACGCCCTGCATTGCCGAAACCACCACCGCACGCGGCTCGGGAACGGTCTGCAGCAGATCGGCGACATGTCGATAGCGGTCGGCATCGGCAACACTGCTGCCGCCGAACTTGTGCGCGCGATAAGGCTTATCCGCGCGATCCGCTGCGCGGTCGTCGATATTATGGTGTGTTGCGGGCGAATCCATGGTGAGGCTCCAGTGGAGAGCCCCGCGGCCCTTGGTTCGCGGGCACTCGCCCCGCGACCCTGTTGGGGTGCGGGGCGAAGGTCGAAGGGGTTATTCCGTTTCGCTGCCGCAGCCCGCACCACTGGTGGTACCAGTACCGGTGCCGGTCGAGATCATCGCAATCATCGTGACGACAGCGGTCGTTCCGCGTGGAGCGCGGGTAACGGAAGCGGCGATGGCGGTGCGGCGATGCATGGCATCAGATGTAAACGATCCGTGGGCGGGGCGTCAAATGATTTTTCCAGGTACGGACATGAGCTGCTTCGCAGAATCATCCCTGTAGAGCGGGCCGTAGGGCGGGCCCAGGCCCGCCATTGCGGATTGTGCGAAGACCTTGCAACGATCGAATCGGTTTCAACAGTTGCGGTCGCAAGCGGAATCGTCGTGATGGCTACGGGCATGCGGAGATGCGTCAATCGCGCAGTTCCACGGCGATGCAGTCCACTTCCAGCCGCGCGATCACCGCCGCGGCCATCGCCGCTGTACCGATGGCGGTGCCGGCGGGGGCCAGATCGGCAGTCAATGCGCCGTTGTCGATCGCATCCGCGACCGCGCCTTCGATGCAGCGGGCTTCGGCCTCCAGCACCAGCGAATGCCGCAGCAGCATCGCCGCGCTGAGGATCGCGCCGCAGGGGTTGGCGATGCCGCGACCGGCGATGTCCGGCGCCGAACCGTGGATCGGCTCGTACAGCCCGAGTCGGCCTTCGCCGAGCGATGCCGACGGCAGCAGGCCCATCGAACCGGCCAGCATCGACGCTTCGTCGGTGAGGATGTCGCCGAACATGTTTTCGGTGACGATCACGTCGTATTCGCGCGGACGTGCGATCAGATGCATCGCCATGCTGTCGACCAACTGGTGTTCAAGGCGTACGTCGGGGAATTCGTCGTGCGCGATCCGGGTTGCGACCTGGCGCCACAGCCGGGAGGTTTCCAGCACGTTGGCCTTGTCGACCGAGACCAGATACTTGCTGCGCTCGCGCGCCAGCGCGCAGGCCCGCCGCACGACGCGCTCGATCTCCTCGACGGTGTATTCGCACAGATCGGTCGCGCGGGTGTCGGTGCGCGTGCGCTGGCCGAAATAGACGCCGCCGGTGAGTTCGCGGACCACGATCATGTCCACGCCGGTGAGCAGATGCGATTTGATCGGCGATGCGGTCAGCGCGACCGGATGGGTCTTCACCGGGCGCAAGTTGGCGTACAGGCCGAGCTCCTTGCGCAGCCTCAGCAAGCCCTGTTCCGGACGCACGGCGCCATCGGACCACTTCGGGCCGCCGACCGCGCCGAGCAGGATCGCGTCGGCCTTGCGGCAGGCGTCGAGCGTCGCATCGGACAGCGCGGCGCCCTCTGCGTCGATCGCGGCGCCGCCGATCAGGCGGGTGTGGAAATCGAAGGTATGGCCGTAACGGCGCGCGACGGCCTGCAGCACGGCGACCGCGGCGGCGGTCACTTCCGGGCCGATGCCGTCGCCAGGCAAAACCACGATATCAGCGTGCCTGATGTCAGCGTGCATGATGAGAATCCTCGAAAGCTTGAATGGAAGCGCTGTGTTTCAGCAGATAGCCGAGCTGATCGACGCCTTCGAGCAGACAGGTGCGCGCGAAGCCGTCGATCGGGAACGTGTAGCTGCGGCCGTCGGGCAGCGTCACGCTGCCGGCGGCGACATCGATGTCGAGTTCGATGCCCGGGTTCGCCAGCAATTCGTCGACCACAGCGGCGTCCAGCACCACCGGCAGCAGCCCGTTCTTCAGCGCGTTGCTGCGGAAGATGTCGGCGATCTCGGCGCTGATCACCGCGCGCAGGCCGAAGTCGCGCAGCGCCCACGGCGCGTGTTCGCGCGAGGAACCGCAGCCGAAATTGCGGCCGGTCACCAGGATCTGCGCGCCCTGCGCTTCTGGTGCGTTCAGTGCGAACGCCGGATCGGGGCTGCCATCTTCGCGATAGCGCCAATCGTTGAACGCGAACTTGCCCAGACCTTCGCGCGACGTGGTGGTAAGGAAGCGCGCCGGAATGATGCGATCGGTATCGATATTGCTGTCGGGCAGGCATGCGGTGCGCGAGTGGACGTGCGTCAGCGCTGCACTGTTCGGGGTTGCGCTGTTCGACGCTGCATTATTCAAGATGGCGTTCATGCCGCGTCCTTCTGCAGATAGCTGCGTGGATCGACGACGTGACCGGCGACGGCGCAGGCGGCTGCGGTATACGGCGAGGCCAGCACGGTGCGCGCCTCGCGACCCTGCCGGCCTTCGAAATTGCGGTTGCTGGTGGACACCGCGAGCTGTCCGGGCGCGACCAGATCGCCGTTCATGGCGATGCACATCGAACAGCCCGGCTCGCGCCATTCGGCGCCGGCGGCGCGGACGATGTGGTCGATGCCTTCGGCTTCCGCAGCGCGCTGCACCTGCACCGATCCCGGCACCACCAGCATGCGCACGCGCGGATGCACGTGATGGTCGCGCAGTATTTCGGCGACCTGGCGCAGATCGCTCAGCCGACCGTTGGTGCAACTGCCGACGAACACCACGTCGACCGGCTGCCCGGCCAGCGACTTGCCGCCGGGGAAACGCATGTAATCGAGCGCGCGCTGGGTATCGGCATCGTTCGCGACCGGCAGTTTGGCGTCGATGCCGGTGACTTGCCCGGGATGCGTGCCCCAGGTGACCGTGGGCCTGATGTCCCGCGCATCGATGCGGACCACGCGGTCGAACCGCGCGCCGTCGTCGCTGCGCAGCGTGCGCCACTGCGCGACCGCGCGCGCGAAATCGTCTCCTTGCGGCGCGCGGGGCGTGTTCGCGAGATAGTCGAACGTCACCTCGTCGGGCGCGATCAGTCCGGCGCGCGCGCCGGCTTCGATCGACATATTGCATACGGTCATGCGCTCTTCCATCGACAGCGCGCGGATCGCGCTGCCGCGGTATTCGATGACGTGGCCGGTGCCGCCATCGACGCCGATCGCGCCGATGACGTGCAAAATCAGATCCTTCGCGGTCACGCCGACGCCGAGTTCGCCTTCGACCTCGATCGCCAGCGTCTTCGCCTTGCGCTGCAGCAGGCACTGGGTTGCCAGGACGTGGCCGACTTCGCTGGTACCGATGCCGAAGGCCAGCGCGCCGAACGCGCCATGCGTGGCGGTGTGGCTGTCGCCACAGACGATGGTCATGCCCGGCTGGGTCAGGCCCAGTTCCGGCCCCATCACGTGCACGATGCCGCGGTGATCGCTGCCGAAATCGAACAACTCCACGCCGAACCGTGCGCAGTTCTCGCGCAGAGTGCGCACCTGTTTTTCGGCGTCTGGGGTGTAGTAATCCAGCTTTCCGGCGCTGTCCGGCGGCGTGGTCGGCGTGGAATGGTCGAGCGTGCCTTTCGTGCGCTCGGGTCGGCGCACCGGCAGGCCGCGCGCATCCAGTTCGGCGAAGGCCTGTGGCGTGGTGACTTCATGGATCAGATGCAGGTCGATGTAGAGCACCGCGGGTGCATCGGCGGTTTCTTGCACGACGATGTGCGCGTCCCAGAGTTTCTCGAACAGGGTTTTCGGCTGTTGTATTTGCGGATCGGAAGTCATTGAGAAGGCTCGATGAAGAACGGATGGATCCTGGGGGTCGGAATACGCAGGGAATCGACTTTGCTTTTGCCACCTTTGCAAAAGGGGCGGGCCTCGCGGAGCGAGGACGGGGGATGTTCGGAGTCGCCGCAAAGCAAATCCCCCCGCCGATCGCGGTGCGATCGACGACCCCTTTTTTCGAAGGGGGTAAGCGCGGATGGTCGGTGTTGAAGCAATTGCGCATGTTCGTCACGCGCTGGCGCGAAGCGACTCGGTCGCAGGCGTTTCAGGTGAGTGCGCTTTGAGTGTCGGCGCGACTTCAGCTGTCGCCGGCGTGCGACGGCGATACGCGCGATTGACGATGTCCAGCCACGCCTGCGCGCTGGCTTCGAGGATGTCTGTGCTGGTGCCGGAACCGGTGATCTCATCGACGACGCCATGCGCGTCGCGAACGCGTGCGGTGAGGCTTGCCTGGCCCTGCGCATCCTCGCCGGTGGTGACGCTGGACACCTGGTAGCTTTCGATATCCAGATGGATGCCGGTGCAGCGCGCCAGCGCCGCGAACAGTGCATGCACGGGGCCATCGCCGGTCGCCGCTTCGGTCACGCGCTCGCCGTCGGGCGAACTCAGTTCGACGCTGGCCGTGGGCAGCGTGCCATCGCCGACGCCGGTGCTGACGTGCAGGCGGTTCAGGCGCCAGCCGCCCATGACCCGGCCATCGATGCCCAGCGCCAGCGCTTCCAGATCGGCATCGAACACTTCGCGCTTCTTTTCGGTCAAGGTCTTGAAGCGCCCGAATACCTGGTTCAACTGCGCCTCTTCCAGTGCGAAGCCGAGTTCGCGCAGGCGATCGGCGAGCGCGGCGCGGCCGCTGTGCCGGCCCATGATCATCTGCGATTTCGCCCAGCCGACCGCCTCCGGGCGCAGGATTTCGTAGGTGCCGCGATGTTTGAGCATGCCGTGCTGGTGGATGCCGGATTCGTGCGCGAACGCATTCGCGCCGACGATCGCCTTGTTGCGCTGCACGTTCATGCCGGTAATGCGGGTGAGCAGGCGCGAGGTCGGCACCAGCCGCTCGGTGTGGATGCCGGTGGTCGCGCCGAAATAGGCGCGGCGAGTCTCCAGCGCCATCACCAGTTCTTCCATCGCGCAGTTGCCGGCGCGCTCGCCGATGCCGTTGATCGTGCATTCGACCTGGCGCGCGCCGCCTTCGATCGCCGCCAGGCTGTTCGCCACCGCCAGACCGAGATCGTCGTGGCAGTGCGCGCTGAAAATGGCCTGGTCCGCGTTCTTCACCTTGGCGCGCAGATATTCGAACAGCGCGCGGATCTCGCCCGGCGTGGTGTAGCCCACGGTGTCGGGAATGTTGAGCGTGCGCGCGCCTGCGGCCAGCGCCGCCGAGCAGATTTCGGCAAGGAACTCCGGCTCGGTGCGCAACGCGTCTTCGGCCGAGAATTCCACGTCGTCGACATGACGCCGCGCGAGAGTGACGCCCATCACCGCGCGTTCCAGAACTTCGGCCTTGCTCAGGCCGAGTTTGTGCTCGCGGTGCAGCGGACTTGTGGAAATGAAGACGTGGATGCGCGGACGTTCCGCGCCTTCGAGCGCGCGCGCACAGGCTTCGATGTCGCCGACGTGGCAGCGGGCGAGCGTCGCCAGCGTGGCGCCGCGCACATCGCGCACGATCGCGGCGCAGGCGGCGAGTTCGCTCTCGGAACTGGCGGGGAATCCGGTTTCGATCGTGTCCACGCCAAGCTCGGTCAGCGCATGCGCGAACCGCAGTTTCTGTTTCGCGGTCATGCTGCAGCCGGGCGATTGCTCGCCGTCGCGCAGGGTGGTGTCGAAGATCGAGACCCGTACCGGTGACTCGGGGGTAACGTCGGTATCCATCAGGCGCAAGCCTCCAGGGCGGAAGGGGGCGAAATGGTTGCGGAAGCGGTGGGCGACGCTGTCGCGAGGGCGGCGAGTGCCGGCCGGGCGGCGACGGGAGAGAGCGTCGCCGCCCGGCCGGCGCGGGCAACCTGTTTGACGACAGTGGATTTGACCGCCGTGGATTTGACGACGGCAGGCTTGATTCCGGAATCGTCGTGCGCACGACGCCGCGGTTTGCGCGGCGCGCGCGGGCGCACGTCGGCCAGCAGCCCGGCCAGCACTGCGGCATCGATGTTGCCGCCCGATACCACGGCGCATTTGCGCTTGCCGGCGACGCGGCGCCCGGCAGCCAAGGCCAGGGCGCCAGCGCCTTCGGCGATCACGTGTTCTTCCAGCGCCAGCCGCACCAGGGTTTCGCGCAGCTCGGCTTCGCGCACGATCACGATGTCGTCGAGCAACCGCGAGAGGATGTCGCGGGTGAGCAGGCCGGGTTGTTTCACGCGGACGCCGTCGGCGAGGGTGGCGGCCGGCAGCGGGCCTTCGGGTTCGCCGCGCAGCGCGCGGTGCATGGCGTCGACGTGTTCGACCTGGGCGCCGATGATGCGCACGCCCTGCGCGTGCAGCGCCAGCGCGACGCCTGCGGCGAGGCCGCCGCCGCCGATCGGCACCAACACCACGTCGGGTGCGAACGCGGCGATCTCCATGCCCACTGTGCCCTGGCCGGCGATCACGTCGGGATCGTCGAACGCGGACAGAAAGCGATAGCCGTTGCGCTCGGCCAACTGCATCGCGAATGCGCGGGCTTCGTCGAAGGTGTCTCCGTGCAGGCGCACGGTGGCGCCCCAATGCGCGACCCCGGCGATCTTGGTCTGCGGTGCGCCATGCGGCATCACCGCGATCGCCGGAACATTGAGCCGGTACGCGGCCCAGGCCAGACCCTGTGCATGATTGCCGGCGGACGCGGCGATGACCGGACGGTGATCGCCGCGTTCGTGCGCGGCCAGCAGTGCATTCAGCGCGCCGCGCACTTTGTACGAACCGGTGCGCTGCAGATTTTCGAGTTTCAGCCAGCAGCCGAAGCGTTCGGCGTGATGCAGCGGCGTCGGCGGCAGGTAGCGTCGCAGCCGCGCTTGTGCGGCGAGGATATCTCCCGCCCCGACCGTGGCGTGACTGCGAACATCGCCGACGACATCGCTCTGCATCGCTCAGACCTCCGTCAGCCAGCCGCTCGACCACGCGCTCTCGCCGCGCACGGTGCGCGCATAGACGGAGGCGATCTCGCGGGCGACCGGGCTGTCGGGGTCGTATTCGCGTCCGTCGATCTCGTGGATCGAGGTGACTTCGGCGGCGGTGCCGCAGGCGAAGACTTCGTCGGCATCGCGCAGCTCTTCCATGCTCACCGGTCGCGACTCCGCGCCGATCAAGCGGATCAAGGTGTCGCGGGTGATGCCGGGCAGGGCGTCGCGGTGCTCGACCGCGGTCACGCGGCCGTTGCGGACGACGAACAGATTGGCGCCGGTACATTCGACCACGAAGCCGTCGTCGTCGGTGAACATCGCTTCGTCGAAGCCGCGCGCTTTTACTTCGCGCTTCGCGAGGATGGAATTGACGTACGCGCCGCAGAGTTTCAGCGGCGGCAGCGCGCTGGCCGGGTTGCGCCGCCAGCTGGACACCGACACGCGGGTGCGATTGCCGCCCAGATGCACGTTGGTGGACGAGGTCGCGACCATCAGGTGCTGCGGATGGCCGGCCACATCCAGGCCGAAACTGCCGTCGCCGTACCACGCCAGCGGACGGATGTAGGCGTCGCCCTGACGATTGGCGCGCAGCGTCGCCAGCACCGCTTCGGTCGCTTCGGCGACATCGAAGGTCATGCCCAGCAGCTCCGCGCCCTTGCGCATGCGCTCCAGATGCTCAGGCAGGCGGAACACCGCGGCGCCGCGTTTTGTGGCGTAGGCGCGGATGCCCTCGAACACGCCGCTGCCGTAGTGCAGGGCGTGGGTGTGCACGCTCGCCTGCGGACGACCGCTTTCGATCAGTTCGCCGTCGTACCAGATCGTGTTTGGTGCGGAAGCGGCGTCGACGCGCGGTGCGGGCGCCTGCTGCTGCGCAGGCGCCCGCTGCGGCGGGCCGCGTTCTGCCGCAGACTCCAGCGTGGCGGATGCGCTCAAAGACATGGCTGCACCTGCACGTCGAGGCAGTCGTAGAGCTTCGCCAGCTGCTGGTGCAGGCCTTCTGCAGAACGCTCGCCTTCCACGGTCATCTGCAGATGCCAGCGATCGCCGTCGGCGTGGGTTTCGCCTTCGACCGCGAGCGGGCGGAAGCCGCGGCGCTCGGTGGTGCCGAGCACGCGGGACAGCGCGCCTTCGGCTTGGCGCAGGGTCAGATCGAGTCGATAGCGCATGATGGAACTCCTACGACGAAGTGGGGAGGGAGAGGGCGGAGGTCTGCGTGGTCGGCGTCGGGACTTGCGGCAGCACGGGCATCGCGATGCGTTCCAGCGTGGTCGCCTCGTCGGCATCGAGCATTTCGCTGTTGTTGCGGTTCGGCGGCACCAGCGGCCACACGTTCGCGGTCTGATCGATCGCGACATGCAGCAACATCGGGCCGGGCGCGGCCATCAACGCCTGCAGTGCGGCTTCGACATCGTCGGCGCGATCGACTTTCATCGTCTGCACGCCGAACGCCAGCGCCAGTGCGCAGAAATCCGGGTTGTCGCTCAGATCGATCTCGGAATAGCGGCGCTCGAAGAACAGTTCCTGCCACTGCCGGACCATACCCAGCGCCTGGTTGTCGAGCAGCACGATCTTCACCGGCAGGCGATAGCGCGCGACCGTCGCCAGTTCCTGCACGTTCATCAGGAACGAGCCGTCGCCGCTGACGCAGATCACCTGCGAGTCGGGCTTGACCATCTGCGCGCCGATCGCGGCCGGCAGGCCGAAGCCCATCGCGCCCAGCGCACCGCTGGTCAGATGATTGCGCGGATGATCGAAGCGCCAGTGCTGCGCCACCCACATCTGGTGCTGGCCCACGTCGCAGCTCACGATCGCGGCCGGCGCCAGTTCCGACAATCGCCGCAGCAGCGACGGCGCGTACACGCTGTCGCCGGGCGCGTCGTAACGCGGCGCTGCGATCTGCTTCGCGTGCAGGCAGGCATCGCGCCAGGCGTGACGCGCACCGCCGTGGCGACCGTGCAGGTGCGCGGCCGATGCGGCCAGCATCCGCTGCAGGCTGATCGTCAGATCGCCCTGCACCGGCGCATCGGCGATGCGCAGCTTGCCGATCTCGCAGGCGTCGATGTCCAGATGTACCACGCGCGCGTTCGGCGCGAACTCGGCCAGTTTGCCGGTGGCGCGATCGTCGAAGCGCGCGCCGACCACGAACAGCAGATCGCATTCGTGCACCGCCAGATTCGCGGCGCGGTTGCCGTGCATGCCGAGCATGCCCATGTTCAGCGGATGCGCGTGCGGCAGCGCGCCCAGCGCCTTGAGCGTCGTCACCGTGGGGATCTGGGTGGCATCGACGAACGCGCGGAAGGCCTCCACCGCATCGCCCAGCGCGATGCCGCCGCCGGCGTAGATCACAGGCTTCTGCGCCAGCGCCAACTGCGCCAAGGCCGCATGCAGCGCGGCATCGGTGGCGCCCGGTGCGGCATCGACCCTGGCCGGCGCGTGCGCGGGCAGATGCGAGGCATCCGCGTTCTGCACGTCTTTCGGCAGATCGATCAGCACCGGGCCGGGACGGCCTTCGCGCGCGAGACGGAAGGCCTCGGCGACGATGTTCGGCAGATCGTCGACGCTGCGCGGCAGGAAGTTGTGCTTCACGATCGGCATGGTCATGCCGAAGACATCCAGTTCCTGGAACGCATCGGTGCCCATCAGCGGCGTGCCGACCTGGCCGGTGATGCAGACCATCGGCACCGAATCCAGCATCGCATCGGCGATGCCGGTGACCAGGTTCGAGGCGCCTGGGCCGGATGTCGCGATGCAGACGCCGACGCGGCCGCTGGCGCGCGCATAGCCGTTCGCCGCGAACGCGGCGCCCTGCTCATGCCGCACCAGCACGTGTTTGAGCGACGATCCGTGCAATGCGTCGTAGAAGGGCATGATCGCACCGCCGGGATAACCGAACAGCGTGTCCACGCCTTCCGCGAGCAGCGCTTGCACCAGCCAGCGGGCACCGTTCATCAGGCAGTCTCGGCGATCGGATGTGTGGAAGGTTTGGCGGCGGCCTGCGCAGCATCCTGCGTCGAAGCCGCCGTGGTTTGCGGGGCGTTCTGCTGCAGCCACTGCATCTTGGCGCGCAGTTCCCTGCCGACTTTCTCGATCGGGTGATCGAGATCGGCCTGCTGGAACTTTTTGTAGTTCGGCAACCCGGCGTCGTATTCGGCCACCCAGCGCTGCACGAAGGTGCCGTCCTGGATTTCGCTCAGGATGTCCTTCATCCGCGCCTTGGTGTCTGCATTGATCACCCGCGGGCCGCTGACGAAATCGCCGTACTGCGCGGTTTCCGACACGAATTCCAGCATCCGGGTGATGCCGCCTTCGTAGAACAGATCGACGATCAGCTTCAGTTCGTGCAGGACTTCGTAGTAAGCGATTTCCGGCTGGTATCCTGCTTCCACCAGGGTCTCGAATCCTGCCTGCACCAGCGCGCTGGCGCCGCCGCACAGCACCGCCTGTTCGCCGAACAGATCGGTTTCGGTTTCTTCCTTGAAGGTGGTCTTGATGAGGTTCGCGCGCGCGCCGCCCAGGCCTGCGGCGTAGAGTTTCGCGAATTCCTCGGCGCGACCGCTGGGGTCCTGGTGCATCGCGTAGATGCAGGGCACGCCGCGGCCGATCTCGTACTCGCGACGCACCAGCGCGCCCGGGCCTTTGGGCGCGACCAGCACCACGTCCAGGTCGGCGCGCGGCGAGATCATGCCGAAATGCACGTTCAGGCCGTGCGCGAACAGCAGGCAGGCGCCTTGTTTCAGATTCGCGGCCAGCACGTCGTTGTAGAGTTTCTTCTGCACCATGTCCGGGGTCAGCACTGCGACCAGATCAGCACTCGCAGCCGCTTCCGCCGGCGTTTTCACGGTGAAGCCGTCGGCGAGCGCCTTGACTTCGGTCGGGCCGCCCGGGCGCAGGCCGACGACGACATCGAAGCCGGAATCGCGGAGATTGAGCGCGTGCGCGCGGCCCTGGCTGCCGTAACCGATGATCGCAATGGTGGGATTGGTGGAGGTGTTCATGAAAAGGATCCTGGTAGGAGGGGCTTCAGCCCCGATGTTTTTGAAATATTGAAAGGAAAACGCGGTAATTTTTCTGTCATCCCGAACCCGCTTTTTGGGAGAGGGTCTGCTGTCGCTATTTCTCGATATTAAAAAAGCAGATCCCTCGCTACGCTCGGGACGACATTTTTTTGGTCATGCAGTCAATGCGCGCTCGATTTCGTCGCTTGCATCGGCCGTCAACGCAGCATCGATCCGGCGCGTGTCGTCCAGCGGCCCCGGCGATGTCACCGCGCCTTGCGACGCCGAACGCACGTCGCGCGCGAACTTGGCGAGCACCCCGTGACGTACGCGCGGCGCGATGTGCGCGGCGGTGCGCGACGACAGATCCGCGGCGACGTCCAATCGGCGCGAGGCGACATCGATGGTCACCAGATCGCCCTCGCGCAGCTTCGCGATCGGCCCGCCGCGCGCGGCTTCCGGCGACACGTGGCCGACCATGAAACCGTGGGTGGCGCCGCTGAAACGGCCGTCGGTGATCAGGGCGACATCGTTGCCCAGCCCCTGGCCGACCAGCGCCGCAGTCACTGCGAGCATCTCGCGCATGCCGGGGCCGCCGGCCGGCCCCTCGAAGCGGATCACCACGATGTCGCCGGCGTTGATCTTCCGCGCCTGTACCGCGGCGAACGCGCCTTCCTCGCTGTCGAACACGCGCGCCGGGCCGGCGTGTTTCTCGCGGCCGTGGCCAGCGAGCTTGACGATGCAGCCGTCCGGCGCGAGATCGCCGTAGAGGATCGAATAGCCGCCGCGGGGCTTGATCGGGTCGCTCACCGGACGCACCACGTCCTGCGTCGGCGATGTCGTCGCGGCATTCGCGAGCGCAAAAAAACTTTGGTCGGCGGCCGTGCTGCTGTTAACGGTAGGAATATCCTCGATCAGACCGGCCATTTGCAGTGCCTGCACCACCAGCGCGGTGCCGCCGTGTTCGAACATTTCCGCCGCGGTGTAGCGGCCGCCCGGTTTCAGGTCGGCGATCACCGGGGTATTGGCGCTCGCCGCTTCGAATTCCTCCAGATCGAAACGCACGCCGGCTTCGTGAGCGATCGCCAGCAGATGCAGCGCTGCGTTGGTCGAACCCGCGGTCGCGGACACCGCGCGCGCGGCGTTCCGCAGCGCGGCCAGCGTCAGCAGTTGCCGCGGGGTTGGGCCGCCGTCGTTGAACAGTTTCATCACCAGTTCGCCGCAGCGTTCGGCGGCCTTGGCTTTCTCCGGATGCGTGGCCGGGATGTCGTTCTCGCCCAGCGGCGACAGGCCCAGGAACGTCAGCACCATCGCCATCGTGTTCGCGGTGAACTGGCCGCCGCAGGCGCCCGCGCCGGGGCAGGCCTTGCGTTCGATCTCGTCCAGTTCGGCGTCGTCGATCTTGCCGGCGGCGTGCGCACCCACGGCTTCGAAGACGTCCTGCACGGTGAGCGCGCGTTCGCTGCTGGTTCCATCAGCATTTTTCGATTTGCAGCGGCCGGGCATGATCGTGCCGCCGTAGAGGATCACGGTCGGGATGTCGAGCCGCGCCGCGGCCATCGCTGCGGCGGGAATGGTCTTGTCGCAGCCCACCAGCAGCACCATCGCGTCCAGGCAATGGCCCGTCACCGCGAGTTCGATCGAATCGGCGATGGTTTCGCGCGACGCCAGTGAGGCGCGCATGCCGTCGCTGCCCATCGCGATGCCGTCGGTTACCGCGATGGTGTTGAATTCGATCGGCGTGCCGCCGCCAGCGATCACGCCGCGGCGCGCGTCCTGGGCGAGGTCGCGCAGGGTGATGTTGCAGGGGGAGACATCGGACCAGGTGTGGATCACCCCGACGAAAGGCCTGGCGATGGCCGCATCGTCGAGGCCGGTGGCGCGGAGCATGGCGCGCGCCGGCGCGCGGGCGGGTCCGTGTTTGATCGCATCGCTGAGCATGTCGCGGAATCCTTGAAGCGTGTGGTCGGGAAAGTCGTGATCGAAAAAACGTGGTGTGAAAAATCCGTGGCCTTGAAACGCGAAACCCCCCGCACCTTCTTCAGGGGCGGGGGGTTTTGTTAAACCCGGGTTGTCAGTCGCTCAACCCTATCCCGCACCTGTAAACGGAATAATGCGAAGGACGACGACGACAAGGACGAGCGACGCGAGCGCGACGTTGATGACGGTGGTGTCGATGCGCTTGGCGTGCGCGGCCCCTGCATGCGCCCGCACCGCACGATATGCGGGGGCGTGTTGCGGATGCTGGATGCTGCGCTGCGTCATGACTGCAGAGAACCACGCCGTTTCCAGCTATGTCAAGCCTGCGGCTGCTGACGAATTGGAATAAGCGCGATGATGAGCGTCGATCTGGGCGTGAATTGCTGTTCGATCAATACGATAGCGAGCCGCGCCGGCATTCCTCGCTGCTGCGATGCTGCGCCGTTCCGGACCGCGATCGGCGTCGTCATGGGCGGGGCTCGGATACAAATTGCGCGAATCGCGCCCATGCGCGCCCGCGCATGCGGCGTGCCGGCGCGACCGTCCGCGATCGGAATGGCCATATGGCGATCGCATATGGCTCGATCGACGGCACCCAGGTGACGACGGGCCGATCCGGGGTCTAGACTCGGACCGCAAGCGACGACCGACGCCATCGGTCCGACAGCCAGCGAGGATCGCGGTGAAGCCTACGGATATCCGGAACCCGGACACCTTCCATAAAGTCGTCGATTGTCAGTGGGCCTGCCCCGCACACACGCCCGTCCCCGAATACATCCGGATGATCGCCGCCGGACGCTACGCCGATGCCTATATGGTCAACTGGCGCAGCAACGTCTTCCCCGGCATCCTCGGCCGCACCTGCGACCGCCCCTGCGAACCGGCCTGCCGACGCGGGCGGGTCGAGGAGAACAACGGCAGCGGCCCCGATCCCGCCCCGCCCGAACCGGTCGCGATCTGCAGGCTCAAGCGCGTCGCCGCCGACAACAAGGGCGACGTCAGCGCACGCATGCCGCCGCCCGCGGCCCACAGCAACGGCCGGCGCATCGCCTGCGTCGGCGCCGGGCCCTCCGCGCTGACCGTCGCGCGCGATCTCGCCCCGCTGGGCTATCGGGTGACCGTGTTCGAGGCCGACCCCAAGCCGGGCGGCTTCATGCGCACCCAGGTGCCGCGCTTCCGCCTGCCGGAGGAAGTGATCGACGAGGAAACCGGCTACATCCTCGATCTCGGCGTCGAATTCGTCGGCAACCGCCGCATCGAGTCGATGAAGGATCTGCTCGCCGAAGGCTACGACGCGGTGTTCGTCGGCAGCGGCGCGCCCCGCGGCCGCGATCTGGACTTGCCGGGTCGCCAGGAAGCCGCGGCGCAGATCCATGTCGGCCTCGACTGGCTCGCCAGCGTGTATTTCGGGCATGTGACGAAGGTCGGCAAGCGCGTGCTCGTCCTGGGCGGCGGCAATACCGCGATGGACTGCTGCCGCTCCGCGCGCCGCCTCGGCGGTGAAGAGGTCAAGGTGATCGTGCGTTCCGGCTTCGACGAGATGAAGGCGAGCGCATGGGAGAAAGAGGACGCCATGCACGAGGGCATTCCGATCCTCGATTTCCGCGTGCCGAAGACCTTCGTCCACGCCAGCGGCCGGTTGACCGGAATGACCTTCGAGAAAGTGCGCGCCGAGTACGACGCCAAAGGCCGGCGCAAACTGGTGCCGACCGGCGAGCCAGACGAATTCTTCCCCTGCGACGAGGTGCTGATCGCGGTCGGCCAGGAAAACGCGTTTCCGTGGATCGAACGCGAGGTCGGCATCGACTTCGACGAATGGGGCATGCCGGTGGTGGACACGGTCACCCATCAATCGAGTCTCCCGCATGTGCTGTTCGGCGGCGATGCCGCGTTCGGGCCGAAGAACATCATCTGGGCGGTGGCCCATGGTCATGCGGCCGCGATCAGCATCGACAAGCTGCTCAACGGCGAGGACACGCACGAGCGGCCCGGCCCGGAAGTGACGCTGATCTCGCAGAAGATGGGCATCCACGAGTGGAGCTACGACAACGGCGTGTCGAACGATGAGCGCTACAAAGTGCCGTGGTCGGAAGCCGCGAAGAAACTGGACAGCATCAGCACCGAAGTCGAGCTGGGCTTCGACATCGCCACCGCGTGGAAGGAAACCCAGCGCTGTCTGAACTGCGACGTGCAGACGGTGTTCGTCAAGGACAAATGCATCGAGTGCGACGCCTGCGTCGACATCTGTCCGACCGACTGCATCACCTTCACCGCGAACGGCGAGGAGGAGGATCTGCGCAAGCGTCTGACTGCGCCCGCCCTGAACCCGACGCAGGACCTGTACGTGTCCGAGCCGCTGAAAACGCTAAGGGTGATGGTGAAGGACGAAGACGTCTGCCTGCATTGCGGCCTCTGCGCCGAACGCTGCCCGACCGGTGCCTGGGACATGCAGAAGTTCCTGCTCAACGAAACCCAGGCCGGCCAAGGCTGTCGCGGTGGGCAGAAAAAGGAGGCGGCGTAATGACGAGCATTCGAAAGTCCATCGTCTGTGCAGCCTTCAAGAGAACAGCGCTCTCCGCTTTTCCCCCCTTTGAAAAAGGGGGGCAGGGGCAATTTGCTGTTGATCTTCTCGCCCGAAAAACAAGGCAAATCCCCCTTGATCCCCCTTTTCCAAAGGGGGAAAAACCATGACGCAGGTGCAACAGCCACACATACAGGCAATCAACGATTTCGTCGTCAAGTTCGCCAACGTCAACGGCTCCGGCTCGGCATCGGCCAATGAGCTGTTCGCCAAGGCGATCCTGCGCATGGGCGTCCCCGTCAGCCCGCGCAACATCTTTCCATCGAACATCCAGGGCCTGCCGACCTGGTACGAAGTCCGCGTCTGCGAACGCGGCTGGCTCGGCCGGCGCGGCGGCGTGGACCTGATGGTGGCGATGAATCCGCAGACCTGGGATGGGGATATCGCCGAGATCGAAACCGGCGGCTATCTGTTCTACGACAACAGCAAGCCGCTGCCGAAATCGAAATTCCGCGACGACATCCACGTGCTCGGCGTGCCGCTGACCGAAATCTGCAACGCGACCTACAGCGATCCGCGCCAGCGGCAGCTGTTCAAGAACATCATGTACGTCGGCGCGCTCAGCGCGCTGCTCGACGTCGACGTGCCGGCGATCGAGGCGCTGATCGCCGAGCAATACAAGGGCAAGGAAAAACTACTGAAGCCCAATATCGAGGCGCTGCATCTGGGCCGCGACTGGGCGCTGAAGCACCTGCCGTGTCCCATCGGGCTGCGCGTGCGCAAGGCCGACGCTGTGGGCGATCGTATCTTCGTCGAGGGCAATGCCGCCGCCGCGCTCGGTTGCGTCTACGGCGGCGCTACCGTCTGCGCCTGGTACCCGATTACGCCGTCCTCGTCGCTGGCCGAAGCGTTCCAGAAGTATTGCCAGAAGTTCCGCGTCGATGCCGACACGGGCGAGAATCGTTTTGCGATCATCCAGGCCGAAGACGAGATCGCCTCGATCGGCATGGTCGTCGGCGCCGGCTGGAACGGCGCGCGCGCGTTCACCGCAACATCGGGGCCGGGCATTTCGCTGATGAACGAATTCATCGGTCTGGCCTATTTCGCGGAGATCCCGGCGACGATCATCGACGTGCAGCGCGGCGGCCCGTCCACGGGCATGCCCACGCGCACGCAGCAGTCGGACATTCTGGCTGCGGCCTACGCGTCGCACGGCGACACCAAGCATATTCTGCTGTTTCCGGAAGACCCGCACGAATGTTTCGCGTTCTGCGCCGATGCGCTGGATCTGGCCGACCGCCTGCAGACGCCGGTGTTCGTGATGACCGATCTGGACATCGGCATGAACCAGCGCCTGTGCGCGCCGTTCGTCTGGGACGACGCCCGGGTTTACGATCGCGGCAAAGTGCTGGATCGCGAAGCACTGGAGGCGGGGGCGGAGTTCGCGCGCTACAAGGACATCGACGGCGACGGCATCCCGTACCGCACCTATCCCGGAACGCATCCGGAGAAGGGCGCGTATTTCACCCGCGGCACGTCGCGCAACCCGCAGGCGCAGTATTCCGAACGCGGTGCCGACTACACCTACAACATGCAGCGCCTGCTGAAGAAATTCGACACCGCCAAGACCCTGGTGCCGCAGCCGCTGTTGTCGCAGGCCGAAGTGCCGTTGCGGTTCGGCGCGATCTACTTCGGCTCGACCAGCCCGGCGATGCAGGAAGCCATCGAGCGTCTGCGCGAGCAGGATATTCCGCTGGATACGCTGCGCGTGCGCGCTTTTCCGTTTCCAGAATCGGTGCGCCAGTTCGTCGATGCGCATGAATCGGTGTTCGTGATCGAACAGAATCGCGACGGCCAGTTGCGCAGCCTGCTGATCAACGAATTCGACATCGATCCGGCGCGGTTGGTCGCGGTGTTGCACTACGACGGCACGCCGATCACCGCGCGGTTCATCTCGGATGCGATCGTTCAGCGCATCCGCCCGGTCGGGCAGCGCGACAAGGTGGCTTGACCGATGAAGCTGCATCCGCCGTGTTTTCTTCGCCCCCTTTGCGTTCATAGTCCCCTTTGCAAAAGGGGGCGGGCATCGCGAAGCGATGACGGGGGATTTGCTTTTGATTTTGTTCGAGCAAAGCAGGGTCAAGAGCAAATCCCCCACAGCCCCCTTTTTCAAAAGGGGCAAGAGCGACGGCGAAACGCTGGACGTGTGAAACGACAGCCGGAAGCCCAATACCAAGAGCGAAACGCAGGACGAAGCGCATGACCTATCTCAGCAAGCCGAAACTGCATCACCCCACGCTCTCCTGCAATGCGATCGGTTTCACCCGTCGCGATTACGAAGGCAAGATCAGCACGCTGTGCGCCGGCTGCGGCCACGATTCGATTTCCGCCGCGATCATCCAGGCCTGCTGGGAACTCGATATCCAGCCGCACCTGGTCGCCAAGCTGTCCGGCATCGGCTGCAGCAGCAAGACGCCGGATTATTTCCTCGGCCAGTCACACGGATTCAACACCGTGCACGGACGCATGCCGTCTGTGCTCACCGGCGCCAATCTCGCGAACCGCGAGCTGATCTATCTCGGCGTCTCCGGCGATGGCGATTCGGCATCCATCGGCATCGGCCAGTTTGTGCATGCGATCCGGCGCGGCGTGAACATGGTCTACATCGTCGAGAACAACGGCGTCTACGGCCTGACCAAGGGCCAGTTCTCGGCGACCGCCGACCAGGGTTCGGTCTCGAAAAAAGGTGTGGCCAACACCGACAGCCCGCTGGATCTGGTGACGATGGCGCTGCAGCTCGGCGCCAGCTATGTCGGGCGCGGCTTCTCCGGCGACAAACATCAGTTGGTGCCCTTGATCAAGGGCGCGCTGTCGCATCGCGGCGCCGCGTTCCTGGACGTGATCAGCCCCTGCGTCGCCTTCAACAACCATGCCGGCAGCACCAAGAGCTACGACTACGTGCGCGAGCACAACGACGCGGTGAACCAGCTCGACGTGATCCTGCCGCGCGCGGAGATCGCGGTGAACTATCCGGCCGGCGACACCATCGCGGTGGAACAGCATGACGGCACTGTGCTGCGGCTGCACAAACTCGACGAGGGCTACGATCCGCGCGACCGGATCGCAGCGATGAATCTCATCCAGCAGCGCCAGGCCCGCGGCGAAGTGGTCACTGGTCTGCTGTATGTGGACGCCGCAGCCGACGACCTGCACGGCCACCTCAACACCGCCGCGAAGCCGCTGAACGCGATGGGCGCGGATGAGCTGAATCCGGGCGCCGCCGCGCTGGACAGGATCAACGCATCGCTGCGCTGAACGGCGTCGCGACACCCCTGAATCGTCTGTTTTTTGCGGCCACGGGCTGGATATCTGCCCGAATGAAGCCCCGATGCTGGCGGTCGGCGGTGAGGAATGGTTCAATGTCGGCAGAAGCGGGGGTATCGCCGGCCCGGCCGGCGATTGAGACAGACCCTTCGAACCTGATCCGATTGATATCGGCGTAGGGAAGCTTCGCCAGCAACCACTGCGCACGCGCGCGTGGTCGCAGCGCCGCCGCTTCGTCCCGAACACTTCGCGCATCCGTGCGAGGGCGTCAACAAGACCAGGACGAATGCCGATGAATGCCGTGCCCTCCACGCTGCTGCAGCAGACCGATCAACTGTCCGAATCCGTGACCCGGCCTATTCCCGGTTCGCGCAAGATTTTCGTCGAGGGCTCGCGTCCCGACCTGCGCGTGGCGATGCGCGAAGTTTTGCTGTCGCAGACGCCGACGCTGTTCGGCGGCGAAGAGAATCCGCCGATCACCATCTACGATCCGTCCGGGCCGTACACCGATCCCGCTGCGAACATCGACCTCTCGGCCGGCCTTGCGCCGCTCCGCGCGCGCTGGATCGAAGAGCGCGGCGACACCGAGCAACTGCCCGCGCTGAGTTCCGAATTCGGCCGCGGCCGCGAAGGCAACGCCAAACTCGACGCGGTGCGCTTTCCGAACCGCGCGCTGCCGCGTCGTGCGAAGGCGGGCGTGAATGTTTCGCAGATGTATTACGCCAAGCGCGGCATCGTCACGCCGGAAATGGAATACGTGGCGATCCGAGAGAACCAGCGGCTGGACACGGTGCGCGACGCGCGCCTGCTGTCGCAGCACCCGGGCGAAGCCTTCGGCGCCAACATGCAGAAGATCATCACCCCGGAGTTCGTGCGCGACGAGATCGCCCGCGGCCGCGCGATTCTGCCGAACAATATCAACCATCCCGAAAGCGAGCCGATGATCATCGGCCGCAATTTCCTGACCAAGATCAACGCGAACATCGGCAACAGCGCGGTGTCGTCGGGGATTGCAGAAGAAGTCGAGAAGCTGGTGTGGGCGATCCGCTGGGGCGGCGACACGGTGATGGATCTGAGCACCGGCAAGCACATCCACGAAACCCGCGAATGGATCATCCGCAATTCGCCGGTGCCGATCGGCACCGTGCCGATCTATCAGGCGCTGGAGAAAGTGGACGGCCGCGCCGAAGAACTGACCTGGGAGCTGTTCCGCGACACGCTGGTCGAGCAGGCGGAGCAGGGCGTCGACTACTTCACCATCCACGCCGGCGTGCTGCTGCGGCATGTGCCGCTTACCGCGAAGCGCGTGACCGGCATCGTGTCGCGCGGCGGTTCGATCATGGCGAAGTGGTGCCTCGCGCATCACAAGGAAAACTTCCTCTACACGCATTTCGAGGACATCTGCGAAATCATGAAGGCCTACGACGTGGCCTTCTCGCTGGGCGACGGCCTGCGTCCGGGCTGCATCGCCGACGCCAACGACGCCGCGCAGTTCGGCGAACTCGAAGCGCTGGGCGAACTGACGAAGATCGCCTGGAAGCACGACGTGCAGACCATGGTCGAAGGCCCCGGCCACGTGCCGATGCAGTTGATCAAGGAAAACATGGACAAGCAGCTGGTCGAATGCGGCGAGGCGCCGTTCTACACGCTGGGGCCGCTGACCACCGACATCGCGCCGGGCTACGACCACATCACCTCGGCCATCGGCGCGGCGATGATCGGCTGGTACGGCTGCGCGATGCTCTGTTACGTCACGCCGAAGGAGCATCTGGGCCTGCCGAACCGTCAGGACGTGCGCGACGGCATCATGGCCTACAAGATCGCCGCGCACGCGGCCGATCTGGCCAAGGGCCATCCCGGCGCGCAGGTCCGCGACAACGCTTTGAGCAAGGCGCGCTTCGAATTCCGTTGGGAAGACCAGTTCCACCTTGGCCTCGATCCCGAAAAGGCCAAGGAATTCCACGACGAAACCCTGCCCAAGGACGCGCACAAACTCGCGCATTTCTGCTCGATGTGCGGCCCGCATTTCTGTTCGATGAAGATCACCCAGGACGTGCGCGACTACGCCGCCGAGCACGGCGTCGCCGACGAGACCGCGGCGCTGGAAGCCGGCATGGCCGAGAAGGCTGCGGAGTTCCGCGCGCAGGGTGCGCAGGTGTATCGCAAGGAGTGACCGGCCGATCCCGGTTTCCGCTGGTCCAACGCAGAACGCCGCAGCGATGCGGCGTTCTGCGTTGCGGATGATCGGCGCTGCGCTCAGCAGGACGCGCGATACGCCGACGGCGCGTCCGCGACATCCCGCTGCGAACGGTCCGGCGTGCGGTCGCACAGGCGGCGCGAGAGGGCATACACGGCGCTGCGCAGCTCGCCCACGGCGGTCAGCTCCCAGCAGTGGCCGCGGGCCAGGGCGCCGATGCAGTAGAGCCCGGGCACGGGGCAGTCGGCGGCATCCAGTACTTCGTAGTTCGAGGATGTCCTGATTCCGAGCCCCAGCGGGTCGGGAAGGATCGTCCCGCTCGCGACCATATGCTGGATCAGCGGATGCGTGGTCCGCGAGATATCGGTCTCCAGGCCAGTCGCGCGGATCAATCCGTCGAACCTGTGCGGTTCGGCCTTGAGACTGCCGCGTGGGCGGATCAATGCCGAGACCGCATCGCCCGCGACGCCCGCGCGCAGCAGGCGGCCGGTGACCAGCCGCAGCTGGCCGCTGTTCAGGGCCTTGTCCACCTCTTCGGCGGCGCGCGGGGCCATGCGGTGGCGGTACGTTTCCCACCAGACGCGGACGTGGCGCAGGAAGCGGGCGCGATTCGTGGCCGACAATCCTCCCCAGAAGGCCTGCAGATCCGGTCGAAGCGCATCGATCACCGTGCGCCAGTCGTCGACCACGCGGGTCACCGAGCGCACCGCTGCGACCAGCGCGCGCAGATCGTGCGTCCGCAGCGCCTGCAGCAGCACCGGCGGCAGTTCGATCGGATCGCTCGGGATTTCGGTATGCCGCTGCGGCAGCAGCCCGTGCCGCGAGAGCGCGACGATCTCGCCGCGATGGCCGCGGCGGCGCAGGGTCGATACCACATCGACCATGGTCAGGCCGGTACCGACTACCATCAGCCGCGCATCGGCGTGGATCCGCTTCAGATCGCCTTCCTGCCAGGGCGATCCGACGTAACGCCAATGGCGCGCGAGCCGCGGACCCACGCCGGCCAGGCGCTGCGGCGGCAGTGCGCCGACCGCCAGCACCACGCGATCGCTGAAGAAACTCTCGCCATCGTCGAGATGCACGCGATAGCCGCCGCCCGGCACGCTGTCGATCTCGACGACCTCATGTTCGAGCGTCGTCAGATTGGTCGAGGTGCTTTCGGCTTCGTGCAGCCGGTCCAGCAGATATTCGCCGTACGCGACCCGGGGCAGGAACGCATCCGTGGCGCGCGAGGACAGGTTCAGCCACTGCGCGAATTCCGCGGGTTTGCTCGCGATCGCGCCGAGCTGGCCGGCGCGCGCATTCAGCAGGTGCTCGCCGCGCGCGTCCCCGTATGCGACGCCGCAGCCGAAATTGCCGGCGACCCCGACCAACAGGATTTCCAGGTCGGTGTCGAACGATGTCGCCAGTTCGGTTGCGAGCGTCGCGCCGGTATAGCCGGCGCCGATGATGGCGATGCGCATCGTGGTTCATCCCTGCCCGGTGTTGTGGCCGAGTATGCGAACGACGTGGAGGGCGCGTGTGAAAATTCGGTTTTGGTCGAAATCGAAGGGAAAAACGACGATTTCATCGTTCGCTGCGCAACTGCATGGTTTCCTTGGGCATGCAGTGCGATTCATGACGGACGATCATGGCGTCATGTCCGCGCGTCGCGATGACGATGACGGATCGAGACCCGCTGTAGAGCGGCCTTCAGGCCGGCCCAAGCAGAACCCGACCGGCGACGACATCAGGGCTGTGCCCACGGCTGAGAAAAACGGAATGATTGCGTATCGTAATGCAGCGGCCTGAAGGCCGCTCTACGTGCCGCTCTACAGACCGATTTACAGCTCGCTCTAAGCTTCGACGACGGTGAAGGTCAATCCCGCCCGCTCGCGCAGCCGTTCGATCAGCGGCATGCCCATCGCCGCGCCGGGCGTCCACACGCCGCCGGGCGTTGCGTTGCGGTCGATATCGCGCACAAGGCACAGCGCGGCCTCGGCGATCATCTTGCTGGTGGAGCCGTAGCCCGGGTCGCGGTCGCCGGTGACGCGGGCGGTGAGCTTGCGGCCATCGGCGGTGGCGCCGAAGAACAGCAGTTCGTAGCGGCCTTTCAGACGCTGTTCCGGGTTCGGACCTTCGCCGGGTTTCGGCAGTGCGAAGCGACGCAACAGGGCGCGGGTCGGCGCGAACGCCAGCAACAGGTTCTGCACCTTCGTGGCGCGCGCCATCTTCTTCGCGCGCTGCTCGCCCTTCGCGCCATCGCCGGTGAGCATGGCTTCGCTGTAGACGAAATCGGTGCCCCACGGGTGACCAAGCAGGAAGTGGCTGCGATGCACGTTCTTGGTGTTGATCGTCGCCATCACGAACGGCGCGGTCCAGGCCTGCGCGAGTTCGTCGAAGGCGGCGAGGTGGTCGCTCGGCTGGCGCGGGCCCTTGAAGCCGGGGGTGAGCGCGAACGGGTCGACGAGCGTGCGCCGCAGCGACGGATCGGCCTTCATCGCTTCCACCGTCGCGAGCATGCTGGCGACGGTGCCGCCGGAGAAGGTGCCCTTCATGACTTTGACCCGGCCGTGCACGCGCGCGAGCGGCGCGGCGAGGCGCTGCTGCGCTTCGTGCTGCGCGTAGACCACGCCGAGGTCGAAGGGAATGGAGTCGAAGCCGCAGGAGAACACGATGCGCGCGCCGCTGGCCCGGGCGGTGTCCTGCAGTTGCGGGACCATCTTCGCCATCCAGCCCGGTTCGCCGCAGAGATCGACGTAGTCGGTGCCGGCCGCGGCGCAGGCGCGGATCAGCGGTTCGCCGTAGGTCTGGTAGGGGCCGACCGTGGTCAGCACGACGTGGGTGCGGGCGACCAGCTCGGCCAGCGCGCCGGCATCGTTGGCGTCGGCCACCAGCAGCGGCAGCGCGGCGTCGATGCCCAGCGCATCGCGGACTTCGGCGAGCTTGCTTGCGCTGCGCCCCGCCATGGCCCAGCGCACCGCGCCGTTCACGCCATAGGTCTGATTGAGATACTCGGCGACCAGCCGGCCGGTGAAGCCGGTGGCGCCGAAAACGATGATGTCGAAGGATTTGTCCATCCGCCTATCTTGTCAGATTCCTGCGCAGGACGGGCCTTGTCGCCCCGACGGATCGGGGGCGGTCGGAGGGATCAACGCATCAGAATGGCGTCGCTTCGGCGGTGGCCCGCAGCAGCGCGCCCGCGTTGGGGTTCGGGTGGCCGCAGGTCGTCGCATTGATTTCGTACACGTCGAACTTGTAGTCCGGGTTCAACGAAATCCACGGAATGGTCGAGCTGCCCGCCACGACTTCGCAATGCACAAGCGAGGTGCCGCCCGGGTTGCGGACGTAAATGCCGTACTTCCTGCCGCTCGGCGGCTTGGCCCAGCGCAGACCCACGCTGCATGGGAAGCTGACCTTGGTCGTGCAGTCGATGTCCTTCACGCCCAGGATGTCGGCGTTGCTCGAAGTGAGGTGCATCCTGCGCACGCCGAACATCGACAGGTAGTTCGAGAAGGTCGTGGTGGTGGTGAGCGAGTCGACGACGGCCTGCGAGAAGTGCGATGCGCCCGGTGAGGTCGGCCATTGGCTGAACGCGGCCACGTTCAGGAATTCGTGCTGATTCATGGCTGCCTGCGCGCCCTGCGCGGACGGCGCATGGTTGAAATAGGTTTCGAGGACATGGATGGGCTGGTTCCGCAGCGGCCCCATCTCGGTGTACATCTGTCCGAGGTAGCTGGACATGTTGTCGTAGATGTCGACGCCCCACATCTTCGGCAGCGTGCCTGTGGTCGCGAGCAGATTCTTCAGCCCGCTGAAGCGTCCCGGCGCCCATGCGATCGAATAGCCCAGCGTGTCGTCGTTGCCGAACGAGTAGGTGTAATCCTGCCAGAGGCGAACCATGAACGGCTGCAACTGGCCGCCGCCCAGTCCGCCGGATTCGAGGCCGAGATCGAAGACCAGGACATTGTGCGGCGATGGATAAAGATGGGTCAGGCCACGCGCAGCGACTTCCTCGCGCGCGGCGTTGCGGGCATCGATCATGAAATTCCAGACCTGCTGGTAACGGGTCTCGTTCCACTGCGTCCATCCCTCCGGGCTGCTGTTGTAGCCGAAGCGGATGTAGATGCGGCGGAAACCGCTGTCCAGCGCGTGGCCGACAATCGCCTTCAGATTGGCGCGATGATGCGTGCGGAGTGCGGATTGCGTGTTGTCGATCACTTCGCCCCAGACGCCGTCGTAGACGCCATCGTTGCAGGCGTTGTATTCGCAGTCGCCGATGTTCGAGTTGTGGATGATGATGGTGTAGGCGGTCTGGCCGCTGGCCTTCGCGGCGGAGATCTGCGATTGCACCAGCGACGGATTGAGGTGATAGCCGCCGACCGGTGTCCTCAGGTTCTGGGCGGGGATGTACCAGGTGTTGTTGGGGTTGGTGCCGTTCGTGGTGCCGTAGGCATACAGGAAGTGGTTCGTCCCTCCGAAGTTCGCGCGTTTCGCAGCCATGACGTTCGTCGACAGGCAGAGCAGCGCCGTTGCGGCGAGCAGACGTATCAGGATGGACATCTTCGATTTCCTTATTGAGGGGATTGGCTTCGGTCCGAGCGATATGCGCGCGGGGCTATGGCCTTGCGGTTCGTATTGAAGATTCGCAAGTCGCCTTGCCAGCTCTACAGCGGAAAAAGCGGCGGGAAAGGATCAGCCTCGATGCCTGCGCTCTACGGCGCAGCGTGCGTCCATGTGTCGCCTTG
This sequence comes from Lysobacterales bacterium, assembly GCA_031364125.1. GTDB lineage: Bacteria > Pseudomonadota > Gammaproteobacteria > Xanthomonadales > Xanthomonadaceae > Lysobacter_I. The sequence goes on from JANLVT010000013.1 coordinate 109,182, forward strand.
CCGGGGGCGCGGTCGCGGGGTGCGACCGCGCCGTTGGTACGCTTACTCGACCTGTATCGAGCCGGTACGCGGATACACGCGATAGATGCGGTTGTTGGTGTTGGAGCGGATGCGGATCTCGTCCCCGGCCACGCCGTCGAGATTGGCGTAGCCGACGAGCGTCCACGAGCTGCCGAACGTGCCGGCGCCGCTGATCGACTGCAGGTAGCCGCTGGCCGGACGCAGGATATGCAGCATGCCGTCCGCGCGGGCGATCGCGATGTCGTTGCCCGCGGCCCCGTCGAAGTCGCGCACGCCGTTGTTGAGGGTCGCGTACTGATTGCCGATCCAGTAGCTGGCCAACGAGCCGGACGCCATCGAATAGATCTTCACTTCATTCGGCAGGGCGAGCAGCAGTTCCGCACCGGTCGTGGCGTTCATGTTGCTGGCGCAATTGGCGATATCGGTGCAGACCTTCCAGTTGCTGTTGGGGGTGATCCAGACCGTACTCAGGATGGCGTTCCTGCCGTAGATGACCAGGTTGCTGCCGCTCTCGAGCGGAATTTCCTTGCCGGCCACGCCGTCCAGGTCCGTTACCGCGCCGACGGCGATCGTGAAGCTCGGTCCGATGTACTGCGAGACCTTGGTACGCGAGTAGTGGCGGATGACGGTGAGATGGGGTGCCTGGCCCAGGACGACTTCGGCGCCGGGGGTGCCGTCGATATCGTCGATGACCGACTGGGTCCAATAGACATTCGAGATCGGGTAGCGGGTCGCGGTGCCGTTGCTGGCGACGACGGCGATTTCGCTGTAGCCGTTGCACACCGCTTCGAGGGTGCCGTTGCCGTCGAGGTCGGCGACCTGCATCAGCACGCCGTAATAGGCGGTGGACGTGGTGCACGACTGGGCGAATGCCTGGGTGGGGACGACCGCGGCTGCGGCCATGGACAGCGCGAAACAGATTTTTCCGAACAAACGATGCATGGGAAACTCCTTTTAAATGATGGATAGATGACGCTCCAGGTCCGGATGGCGGCGAAGATTCCGATCTTCTGGGTCGCGAGTGGCTTATGGGAAGCTTCGCTGTCGCATCCGGGCGATGAATGATGACGAGCGACGATGACGTTTCCCTAAACAGTCCGACGCGTTTCCACGTCGATGACGGAGAATGTGAGCAACGTCTCATGGGCGCAGTTGACACGGGCCGGTCTGGCTCGATGGGGCTTCATCGATGACTCCGTCATGGCCACCCCGCGGCGGTGCAAGGATCGACAACCGGTTGCGTATTCCTTCCGGCGAAACCCTGCGCGAGTGGCGCGGACGGGCGCATCGGCCCGTTGCGAACCACTCCGGGTAGCATTGGCGTCGCACGCATCGCAAGCCGTCCGCAACATCCGAACGTCATCGTCCAGACCAACTGCAGAGAAGCGCTGTGCCCAATCCGCTCTACGACCGACTCTTCGCGCCCTTGGCCGACAGTTCCGGGCCCCTGATCGCGCTGGCCAACGACACCGCGATTTCCGGCGTCCAATTCCTGTCGATGATCCATCGCGCGGCCGGCGCGCTGCGTGCGCAGGGCGTGCGCGCCGGCGATCGCGTCGCGATGCAGGTGGCGAAGACGCCGGAAGCGCTAGCCGTCTACGGTGCGACGGTCGCGGCCGGCGCGGTGTTCCTGCCGCTCAACACCGCCTACACCGCCGCGGAAGTGGATTATTTCGTCGGCGATGCCGTACCGTCGTTGCTGCTGGTCGACCCCGCGCGCGCGGAGGCGCTCGCGCCGGTCGCGGACGCGCACCGCGTGCGATCGCTCACGCTGGATGCGGAGGGGCGCGGGACATTCCGCGATCTTTGCGATGCGCAGTCGGACGCATTCGTCGTCGAAGACTGCGGCAATGACGATCTGGCCGCGCTGCTCTACACCTCGGGCACGACCGGGCGCTCGAAAGGCGCCATGCTGACCCACGGCAATCTGCTGTCGAACGCGGAGGCCTTGGCGTGCGAGTGGCGGTTCACGCGGGATGACGTGTTGCTGCACGCGCTGCCGATCTTCCACACCCACGGGTTGTTCGTCGCGACCAACGTCGCGCTGATCGGCGGCGCGTCGATGCGCTTCCTGCCGGGCTTCGATCTCGACGCGATCCTGCGCCTGCTGCCGCAGGCGACCGTACTGATGGGCGTGCCCACGTTCTACACGCGTCTGCTGGATGCGCCGCGCTTCGACCGCACGCTGTGCGCACGCATGCGCTTGTTCGTGTCGGGCTCCGCGCCGCTGCTCGCGGAAACGCATGTCGCGTTCGAGGCACGCACCGGGCACCGCATCCTCGAACGCTACGGCATGACCGAAACCAACATGAATACCTCGAACCCGTACGACGGCGACCGCCGCGCCGGCACCGTTGGGCCGCCGCTGACGGGCGTGGAGGTGACCGTCGCCGATCCCGCGACCGGCGCATCGCTGCCGGCGGGCGAAACCGGCTCGGTCGAAGTGCGCGGCCCCAACGTGTTCAAGGGCTATTGGCGCATGCCCGAGAAGACCCGCGAGGAATTCCGCGACAGCGGTTTCTTCATCACCGGCGATCTCGGCAGTTTCAGCGACGACGGTTATCTCACCCTGATCGGCCGCCAGAAGGATCTCATCATCACCGGCGGCTTCAACGTCTATCCGAAGGAAGTCGAACTGCTGCTCGACGAACAGCCCGGCGTACTCGAATCCGCTGTCATCGGCATACCGCATCCCGACTTCGGCGAAGCGGTGGTTGCGCTGCTGGTCGCGCAGCCCGGCATCGCGCTGGATCTCGTCGCTATCGACGCCGTCCTCCGCGAAAATCTCGCGCGCTACAAACAACCCAAGTCGCTTGAGATCCTCGCCGAACTGCCGCGCAACACCATGGGCAAAGTGCAGAAGAACCTGCTGCGCGAGCGACTCGCAGCGAAGTTCGCACCTTCAGTTCCGACGAACTCGTAGCCCATTGGGTAACGGCGAAGCCGATACCCGGGACTCTTCACGGCCGTCCCCGAAAAAACCCGGGTTGACCGGCTGCGCCGTTAAACGCCGTCTTCGCCGTTACCCGGGCTACGGTACTTCCTCCAAACCACAGGTATCCTGTCGCCCATGAGCTTCCTCGCGCGTCTGTCCATCCTGCTGCTGCTTCTCGCCCTGCCGGCGCTGGCGCACGCCGCGGAGCCCCGGCCGATCACCGTCTTCGCCGCGGCCAGCCTCAAGGAAAGCCTGGACGAAGCCGCCGCTGTGTGGACCAGGCGCTCCGGGCAGAAGGTCTCGATTTCCTACGCGGGCAGCGCCGCGCTCGCCAAGCAGATCGAGCAGGGCGCGCCTGCGGATGTGTTCATTTCCGCCGATAGCGAATGGATGGACTATCTGCAGCAGCGCAAGCTCATCGATGTCGGCACCCGGACCAATCTTGTCGGCAATCGCCTGGTAGTGATCGTGCCCACGGCTTCGCTGCTGCGCACACTATCCCTGAAGCCGGCCGCAGTGCGCCAAGCGCTGGGCGACGGCCGCCTCGCCATGGCGGAAACCACGTCGGTGCCCGCCGGCCGCTACGGCAGACAGGCGTTGACGACGCTGGGGCTGTGGAACGCGGTTTCGGGCCGACTGGCGCAGGCCGACAGCGTGCGCGCCGCGATGGCGTTCGTGTCGCGCGGCGAAGCGCCGCTGGGCATCGTCTACGCCACCGACGCGCAGGCCGAACCCAAGGTGCGCGTCGTCGCCGCGATCCCCGCCCGGACCCACGATCTCATCGTCTATCCGGTGGCGCGCGTGGAGAAGACGCCGCCCGCCGCGACCAAAGGCTTCCTGACGTTTCTCCACGGCGATAAAGCGAAAGCCATCTTCAAGCGCGCCGGGTTTTTGCCGTCGCGATGATGGCCTGACGTGTTCACCGCCGAGGAAACCACCGCCATCGCGCTGAGCCTGCGCGTCGCCGCCATGGCCGTGGTGTGCGCCGCACCCTTCGCCGTCGCCACCGCCTACATCCTGGCACGCTGGAATTTCCCCGGAAAGATCTTCTTCGATGCGCTGGTGCATCTGCCGCTGCTGATGCCGCCGGTGCTCACCGGCTATGCGCTGCTGATCGTGCTGGGCCGACAGGGCGCGGTGGGGCAGTGGCTCGAATCATGGTTCGGCGTCACCTTCGCATTCCGCTGGACCGGCGCGGTGATGGCCGCGGCCATCATGGCCTTCCCGCTGTTCGTGCGCTCGGTGCGCCTGTCGATCGAAGCGGTGCCGCGAGAGATCGACGAAATGGCCGCCAGCCTGGGCGCACGCCCATGGGCGACGTTCTGGCAGGTCATCCTGCCGCTGAGTTTTCCCGGCATCGCGGCCGGCGCCACGCTGGCCTTCGCGAAGGCGCTCGGCGAGTTCGGCGCCACCATCACCTTCGTGTCGAACATCCCCGGCGAAACCCAGACGATCTCGCTGGCGATGCACACCCTGATCCAGACCCCCAACGGCGGCGACGGAATCGCGCGTCTCGCGCTGGTGTCGCTGGCGCTGGCCCTCGGCGCATTGATCGCTTCCGAATGGGCAGTCCGCCGCTCCGCCTATCGCCGGCAGAGCGAGTAGGGCGCATAAGCGAAGCGTCATGCGCCATCGAATGATTGGAATCGGCGTTGAATTGCAGTACTCATTGGTGCATGACGCTTCGCTTATGCACCCTACGGGCTACGAGAAGAAAGCCGCGGTCGGTTGCAGATGAGGAATCGCATCAAGCCATTGGCACCGCTGCGATGCCTCAGATATTGATGCTGTTCGGAATGCCGTTCGGCAGCAGGAACGGATACGGCGGGCGTGCGGTGTTGCGTGCTTCGATCTTTGTCTGCACTTCGCGCAGCGACTGCTGGAACCGATCCAGCGGCCCCCCCTTCTTCACGATGGCGCGGTCCTCGAACCAGGGCAGGTAGGGGAAATGGTTGCTGCGGTAATCGCCCAGCGCGCGGAAATGTACCGAGCCCAGCAGGTGCAGCACGTTCAATTGCTCCAGCGCGAGGTTGGTCGGCGGGAACATCGCCAGCCATTGCCGCTCGTCGTGTCCATCCTGCCGTGCCGGCGCGTCCTGCCAACCGGCGCCGGTGATCGCAGGCGCATAGGTCATCAGCGGTTTCTGCGGGAAATTCACCGCCGAATGCTGCGCAGTGGCGGTGAACACGACCATGGTCAGCACGTCGACGAGCTGCGTGCGGCTGATGACTGGTTTGAATCCCTTGATCTTGCCGTCGGCGATCAGCGATGCGGCCCAGTCGGCAAGTTCGCCGTCGCCGGTCACCGCCGCGTCGTCCGCGTAGTACACGCCGACGTAGTCCTGGATCCACTGTTCGATCGCCGCCCACACCAGCAGCGCATCGTCGCGATACGGATAGTCCGGCAGCCGCGCGGGGTCGTCGACGCGACGCGCGGCGAGGTCGGCCGGCAGCATGTTCGCGTAGAAGTCGAAACCGAGCCGGTCGCTGCCCGCGGCCTTCTGCGAACGCGCGATCGGCGCCCCGAAGAAATCGTCGATCGGGCTTCCGGGCGAGATCAGCGACTTCGCCGCGGCGTTGTTGATGAATAGCGTGCCGATGCAGTGCGGCACCAGCAGGACATTGATCGGGTGCGCTGCGGCCAGACAGCGATAAGTCGCCACCGCGAACGCTTCCATCACCAGATGGGTGCGCGCCAGATGCACGAACAACTCGTGGTAGTTGCACTCGGCCACCTGCACTACGGTCTTCGCCATCTGCCAGCCCCAGCCCAGCGCGCTGCCCTGCGCAGCCGGGAAGAACAGCGGATGCTTCGCCGGATCCTGGCCGCACTGGATCGCCACCGGCACGATGTGCGTACCGCCCTTGGGGATCGCGAACAGCGCGATCGGCGCGAACACGTGCTTGGTCGCCCCGCCGGTCTGGCCGGGTACCGCGGCGAGGAAATCGAGCTCGCGGTAATCCAGCAGGTACACGCGGTGTTCCGCCAGTGCCGCGCTTAGGCTGTCGTCCGCGCCCATCACCGCGCGAAACTGCGCATCGCTCAGCGGCAGCGTCGCCGGCAGCGCATCGATGCCGCGGATCAGCATCGGATTCGGCCCGGCGATGCGATATCGCGCAAAACTGGCGTCGTCCATGAAGTCCTGGGCGATCACCGGTAGCGGCAATGTCTTGAACAGCGCCTCGTAATCGGCCAGCGTCTCGCCCTGCGTGGTTTCCTGCTCGAACTGCGCCACAAGGGCCTTGAAATCGGCCAGTAGTTCCTCGAAGGAATCGCCGTGCTGAAGCGCGACATGCTTCGCGGCGAACACCAGCTCATGCGCGAGATCGGTCTGCGCCTCGTCCGGATGGTTCGCCTTCAACGTCTGCGTCGTCGCCAACCGCGCGCGCACCTCGGCCAGCTTCGCCACCGCGGCCGCATCCTCGGCCAGCCCCTTGCGCTTGGCGCCCTCCAGCTTCACCACCAGAAAATTCTCGGCCAGCTTCAACCCGGTCTCGGCCACCAGCAACAACCACGGCAGACTGGGCTCATCCGCCGACGGCACTTCCGCCGCCATCGGTACACCCGCCACGTTCGGCATGGCGTCGGTCCAACGATACTTCTGCTGACTCTCGTGCAACTGCTTCTCGCGCTGGCGTCGACCTGCGGGGGAATCGTTCTGTGGCAGCGACGGGTGCAGGCGGGGGAAGAGGCGTGTGGTGACGGACATTGGCTTTCCTTGGCGAGAGAGGCGGTTCAACTCAATTTGAACGAATGTGTGTAGATGTCTGCAGAAAATATCTGGGTGATTGATTCGGTTTTTCCCGACTGTTTTTGCTGGACTATCGAGTCTGTAAATCGAACTGTGTATCTGCCCTTTGAGAAGATGCGGCCTTGGCCGCGAGGAGCAGAGACATGGTGTTGAGAAAAGAGACTTTGGACCAGCTGACGGCGGAGTTCAAGAGCCCGCAGCTTCTGCAATCGGTGTATTCGCAGATGCTGCAGTGAGTAGGCTGGGTCATTGATCCAGCCCACGAGCTCACGCTTCCATGGTGCCATGCGCTGAGCGTAAGAGACGACGTTGACGAACCTTGTCAGGGAACAGGCTACCGGCATGTCGGGACTGTCGGAATTGTGGGTGTCCCCTGACGTTTCCCCGCCTTTTCGCCCCGAAAAGGCGGGGAAACGTCAGGGGTGTCCCGGTCTCCGATTGTCCCCGGCATCGCGGCCGGCGCCACGCTGGCGTTCGCGAAAGCGCTCGGCGAGTTCGGCGCCACCATCACCTTCGTGTCGAATATCCCCGGCGAAACCCAGACCATCTCGCTGGCGATGCACACCCTGATCCAGACCCCCAACAGCGGCGACGGCATCGCGCGTCTCGCGCTGGTGTCGCTGGGGCTGGCGCTGGGTGCGCTGATCGCTTCGGAATGGGCGGTGCGTCGTTCTGCTTACCGGCGGCAGAGCGAGTAGGGCGCATAAGCCGAAGGCGTCATGCGCCCTTGAATGACGGTGGAGTAGGCATTGAAGCCGAATCGCGTAGTGCGGAACCACCGCAGGTGATTCCGCCGAAAGAACGCCCGTACTGGTGATGTCCGGCGGGAACCGCTGCGCGGGTTCCGCCCTACGGTCCTCAATCTTTTGATGGCGGGCTCCCTGCGCTTACCCCATCCACAAGCCGATATCGCTTTTAATGAACGATGCTGTGCAGTTGCTGCATTGAGATTTTAACGTTTTCCAACGATCCGACAATTACATACGATTGGAAGTGGTAGACCCCGGAAGGGTTGTTGACGCGATAAACATTGTTCCACTTCACTACGTCTCCAAATCTCCAGCGACCATAACCGAGTCCTCGAAAACTTGCCTGTGGCGTGCCTGGAGAGTAAATCCCCATTGCCCACCCCTCGTCAGGTGTGGAAAAAATAACCGGTAGCTCTTGCTCTCCCGGCCCATCCCCCAGCGGAACCAGATTTGTCGCGCCGTTCTTGACGTCGAATGTATAAAATCGACTGAACTCCGGCGGCATATATCCAGTCACCACCTCGAACACGCCATGCGCATGAGATTCATTGCCGGGGATAGTGTATTGGGTCGAATACTGGATTACATGCGCTAAGCCGAATGCACCGATCGTTACCTGTTTGTTGAGGATATGATTCGACTGCGCGGAGCCCGAAACAGGTCTCCAAAAAGCCATTTTTGTCTGTGTCGCCAATACGTTTCCGGAGGTCCACATGCCCTGCAGGACACTGCTGCTGGGACTCGGGTTGATCCCGTTGTATGGCACCTCGGCGCCAGCTTCAGTGGGATTGAACCATTCGCCAAGACCATCGAAACTGGAAGCGGATTGCAGCTGTCGACCGTGATCGTAGTCGTTGATGAATTCTTTTCCCCTCCAGGTCAGAGAGCAAATAGCTCCAGCATCATGCGCGCAGGTCCGGATCACGATAGGCCATGGTCCTGCCATCGCCGAGATTTGCGAATCCCCCCAGGCGGCATGTGCCGAATTCATTCCGAATAGTACCAATCCCGCAATCCATAGCTCGGCAGTGCTTTTTTTCAATGTGTTTCCGTTCAAGACAATCTCCTTTCTCACCGAGTACTTCCGTAAGGAAGCTTGCGACAAATCATCATGGCGATGCCGCTACGCCACACGTCGTCCTCTCGGTGGGGGCGAACGCGTCTCGCGTCGGAATTGTCTAGGATCCGATTGTCGCAAAGTGTGTCGTAGATGTTACTTTTAGCGCTACCTGATAACTTACTGCTCAGCTGATGTAGCGAAGGCGCCGGAGCGCTCGCGCTTTTTCACTCGGTCATTCCTCACCTCCAAGAGCCTGTGCGTCAAGGCACACCCTACGGAAGTCGGGCCAACTCGAATGCGGTACGCCCGCTGGCGGCGGTGATGAGCGCAAGTACGCGGGTGGCCTCCGCATCCACCATCCCCCACTCGAACCGCCAGGTCCAGTTGTGATCACCCAGCGTCCCCGGCGTATTCATCCGATGCGCTAGGCCCAACCCCAGCACATCCTGCAACTGACAAACCGCCATGTTCGCAACCGAGTTGCAGCAGGCGCGGATCATCGCCCAGTGCACGTCGCTGTCGTTGGCGGGCAGGTAACTGCCGGCATAGGCGCGTTCGTGCGCGGGGGCGGTGTCCCACCAGCCGCGGACGGTGTGGTTGTCGTGGGTGCCGGTGTAGGCGACGAAGTTGCGCGCCCAGTTGTGCGGCAGGAACAGGTCGCTGGCGTCGCCGCCGAAGCCGAACTGCAGGATCTTCATGCCCGGGAAGCCGCAGCTGTCGCGCAGTTCGACCACGTCCTCGGTGATCAGGCCCAGGTCTTCGGCGACGATCGGCAGCGGGCCCAGGACGCGTTCGATCGCGTCGAACAAAGCCTTGCCAGGGCCGGGTTTCCATTCGCCTTCTTCGGCGGTGGGGCAGGTCGCGGGGATATCGTAGTAACCGGCGAAACCGCGGAAGTGATCGATGCGAAACACGTCGGCCTGATCGAGTGCGCGGCGCAGGCGTGCGGTCCACCATGCGAAGTCTTCGTTCGCCATCCGGTCCCAGCGATACAGCGGGTTGCCCCAGCGCTGGCCGGTGGGCGCCATTGCGTCCGGCGGGCAGCCGGCGACGGAGGTCGGCTGATAGTCGTCGTCGAGCAGATACAGGTCGGGCCGCGACCAGCAGTCGGCGCTGTGATGCGCGATGAAGATCGGCAGGTCGCCCATGATCGCGACGTTGCGATCGTTCGCGTATTTTTTCAGCGCGTGCGATTGGGTGTCGAAGCACCACTGCACGAACGCCCAGAAGCCGATTTCGTTCGCATGCGCTTTGCGCGCGGCAGCGAGCGCGGCGACATCGCGCACGCGCAGCGGTTCGGGCCAGCGCCACCACGTTGCGCCGTGGTGCGCGGTTTCCAGCGCCATGAACAGTGCGTAGTCGTCCAACCAATCGCATTGCTGCGCAGACCACAGTGCGAACGCCTTGTGTTCATCCGCATCCTGTTTTGCGACGAAGCCGGCGTGCGCGCTGCGCAGTTGCGTCTGGCGCCAGCCGATGACGCGACCGAAGTCGATGGCGCGCGCGTCGAAGCCACTGTCGGGCAGCGTCGGTGCAGGCAACCAGCCGGCTTCGATGAGCGGTTCCAGCGCGACCATCAATGGACTGCCGGCGAACGCGGAGACGCTTTGATACGGCGAATTGCCGGGACCGATGGGATTGGTCGGCAGCCACTGCCACACGCGCTGTCCGGCCGACTGCAGCCAATCGACGAAGCGATAGGCATCCGGCCCGAAATCGCCGATCCCATGCGGCCCGGGCAGCGAGGTGACGTGCAGCAGTACGCCGGCCGCGCGTTGCTCGAGATCGATCATCGGTGGGTCTCCTGGAGATTCGTTTCGTGGCGCAGCAGCAGCAGGCTGCGGAACGGGACATCGAACATGCGGTCGTCGCCCTGTGCGTAAGATCCTGACGCGGCCAGCGTGCCGCTGCTGTCCGCCGCCAACCGCCACGGGCCGTAGGGTAGGCGGAAGCGCGCGGGCTGCGCGCCGGGATTGAAGACGATGCACCAGCGCGGCGGGGACGCGGCGTCGTCGGCCAGCTGGCAGGCGAAGGCGTGCGCGTGCGCGTCGTGCCAGTCGTCGACCAGCATTGCTTCGCCGTCGGGCCGCAGCCAGTGGATCGCGGGTTCGTGCGCGTCGGGATCGGTCGCGAACCAGCGCGCGTGGCGCAGCAACGGGTCGCCGAGGCGCAGCGCGATGAGCGATGCGACGAAATCGATGTCCGCATCGGCATCGTCGCTGTGGGCCATGCACCAGTCCAGCCAGGCGGTGGCGTTGTCCTGGCAATAGGCGTTGTTGTTGCCGCGCTGGCTGTTGCCGAACTCGTCGCCAGCGCAGAGCATGGGCGTGCCCTGCGCCAGCAGGGTAGTGGCGAGCAGCGCGCGTCGCACGCGGCGGCGGGTGTCGATCACCAGCGGATGATCGCTGTCGCCTTCGATACCGAAATTCGCGCAGACCTCATGCGAATGGCCGTCGCGATTGCCTTCGCCGTTGGCGAGATTGTGCTTGTCGCGATAGCTCACGACATCGGTGAGCGTGCGGCCGTCGTGCGCGGCGACGAAGTTGACGCTGGCGGCGGGCAGGCGATGGCCGTGATGGAAGAGATCGCTGGATGCGGTGAAGCGGCGCGCGAATTCGCTGCGGCCGATGGCGGCGCCATGGTGCGCATCGTGGCCCAGCCAGTAGTTGCGCGCGCCGTCGCGGAAACGATCGTTCCATTCGAGGAAACGCCCGGGCATGCGCCCAAGCTGATAACCGTCGTGACCCACATCCCAGGGTTCGGCGATCAGATGCACTTGCGACAGCGTCGGATCCTGGCGCAGCGCGACCCAGAACGGCGCCGAGGGGTCGAAGCCCTGGCGCGTGCGTCCCAGCGCGGGCGCCAGATCGAAGCGGAAACCATCGACGCCCATCACTTCGACCCAGTAGCGCAGCGAATCCAGCACGAACTGGGTGACGCGCGGATGGATCAATCGCAGGGTGTTGCCGCAGCCGCTGGCGTTCTCGTAGCGGCTGCGATCGTCGGTTCTCAATCGATACCAGCTGGGGTTGTCGAGACCGCGGAAACTGATCGTCGGCCCGTGTTCGTCGGCTTCGGCGGTGTGGTTGAACACCACGTCCAGCACCACCTCGAATCCTTCCGCCTGCAGCGCGGCGACCATCGCGCGGAATTCCGCGACGACCGCGCCGGCATCATCATTCCCGCCGCTGCGGCAAGCTGCGTAGCGCGCGTCGGGGCAGAAGAAGCCGATGGTGTTGTAGCCCCAGTAGTTGCGCAGGCCGCGTTCGTGCACGCCGTGTTCGTCGATCGCGGTGTGCACCGGCAGCAGCGACAGTGTGGTCACGCCGAGGCGCTTGAGATGCGCGATCGCCGCGGGATGCGCCAGCCCGGCATAGGTGCCGCGCAGCGCGTCGGGGATGCCGGGCAACGTCATCGTGAAGCCCTTGACGTGCAGCTCGTACAGCACCAGCGCCGACAGTGGACGACGCGGATGCTGCGCTGCGCGGGTCGCGAGCGGCGGCGTCACTCGCGCCTTCAATGCGAATGCGGCGTTGTCGTGGATATCGAGCACGCGCGCGCCTTCGGGATGTCCCTGCACATGCGCGAAATGTTCCGCGCGCCAGTCGAAGCGACCGACGATCTCGCGGGCGTAGGGATCGAGCAACAGTTTGTGCGGGTTGAAGCGATAGCCCGATTCCGGCTTCCAGCTGCCGTAGGCGCGATAGCCGTAGATCAGGCCGGGCTGCGCGTCCGGTAGCACGCCGGAGAACACGGCGTCTTCGGTGGGATGCAGCGGATAGCGTTTGAGTTCGTGGGTGCCGCTGGGGTCGAACACGCAGAGTTCGATCCGTTTCGCGCGCTGCGAGAACACGGCGAACTGTATGCCGCCATCGACGACATGCGCGCCGAGTGGCGAGGCGCGGCCGGGCAGCAGGCGTTCTGGAAGGAGGTCAGTCATCGTCTGTGGGAGCGACGCATGTGGGAGCGACGCAAGTCGCGACTGAACGATCAGGAAACTTCCAGTTTCTGTCGCGACTTGCGTCGCTCCCACAATGAGTGGGGGCATGGATGACCAGCCTCCGGCTGTTGTAAAGCGCTTCCCGCCTTCGCGCAGGGATGACGCTCGAGAGCGACGAGCATGCATGGGAACCGTTGTTCATGCCGGCACCAGCATCAATGTCGCCAGCGGCGGCAGCGTCAGCGAAATCGAACGCGCGCAGCCGTGCGCAGGCACGGCATCCACATGCAGCGTGTGCATGCCGTTGCCGAGATCGGTGCCGCCGTAGTGGCGCGAATCGGTGTTGACCGCTTCGCGCCAGTGCGCTGCGCCGTCGTCGGGCACGCCGAACCGATAGCCGTGGCGTGGCACCGGCGTGAGGTTGCAGATCACCAGCGCGGTGCCGCCCTGGCCGTCGCGACGGATCCACGCGAACACCGACTGGTCGCTGTCGTCGCTGATCCACGCGAAGCCGGCGCTCTCGCAGTCGAGGCGGTGCAGCGCCGGCGTGGTGCGATACAAGGCGTTGAGATCGCGGACCAGATTGCGAATGCCAACATGACTCGCATGGTCCAGCAGATGCCACGGCAAGGCTTCGTCGTGGCGCCATTCGTCGCGCTGCGCGAACTCCTGGCCCATGAACAGCAGCTTCTTGCCAGGATGCGCCCACATGAAGCCGAAATACGCGCGCAGGTTGGCGAACTGCTGCCAGTCGTCGCCCGGCATCTTCGCGAGCAGCGAACCCTTTCCGTGAACGACCTCGTCGTGCGACAGCGGCAGCACGAAGTTTTCGCTGAAGGCGTAGACCAGACCGAAGGTCATCGTGTCGTGGTGCCAGCGCCGATGCACAGGATCTTCGTGCATGTAGCGCAGCGTGTCGTTCATCCAACCCATGTTCCATTTGTAGTGGAAGCCCAGGCCGCCGCTGTCGGTGGGCGCGGACACGCCGGGAAAGCTGGTGGACTCTTCAGCGAGCGTGATCGCACCGGGCACATCGCCGCCGACGCACGCGTTGATGGTCTGCAGCAGCGAGATCGCTTCGAGATTCTCGCGGCCGCCGAATGCATTCGGCACCCATTCGTCTGCGTTCCGCGAGTAGTCGCGATACAGCATCGACGCCACCGCGTCGACGCGCAGGCCGTCGATGCCGAACTGTTCCAGCCAGTGCAGCGCGCTGCCGGCGAGGAATGCGCGCACTTCGGTGCGGCCGAAGTTGTAGATCAGCGTGCCCCAGTCGCGATGCTCGCCTTCGCGCGGGTCGGCGTATTCGTACAGCGCGGTGCCGTCGAACTGCGCCAGGCCGAATGCATCCTTCGGGAAATGCGCGGGCACCCAGTCGACGATCACGCCGAGGCCGTGCGCATGGCAGGCAGCGACGAAACGCGCGAAGCCTTCCTGCGAACCGAAGCGCGCGGTCGGCGCGAACATGCCCAGCGTCTGGTAGCCCCAGGAACCGTCGAACGGATATTCCGAGACCGGCATCAGTTCGATGTGGGTGAAGCCGAGGTCGGCCGCGTACGCCGGCAGCTGCGCGGCGAGTGCGTCCCAATCCAGAACGCTGCCGTCGTCGTTGCGACGCCACGAGCCCGGATGCACTTCGTAGATGCTGATCGGCGCATGACGTTCGTTGGCGACGGCGCGTTCCGGCGGCAGCGCGCGCATCGGCATCGCGGCGGCGACCTTGCTTGCGGTATCGGGCCGCAGCTGCGCGGCGCGCGCGAACGGGTCGGCCTTCGTCGGCAGCAGCGCGCCATCGGCGGCGACCAGTTCGAACTTGTAGAGATCGCCGACGGCGGCGTGCGGGACGAAGATCTCCCACACGCCGGCGGTGTGGCGCAGCCGCATCGGATGTCGGCGCCCGTCCCAGGCGTTGAAGTCGCCGACTACGCTGACCCTGCGCGCATTCGGTGCCCAGACCGCGAAGCGCACGCCGTCGATGCCGATCGTGCAGGGATGCGCGCCGAGGAAGGTTTGCGGCCGCAGCTCGCGACCTTCGCGGAACGCGAGCAGTGTGTCTTCGCCGATCTGCGGGCCGAAGGCGAACGTGTCCGCATACACGGCTTCATGGCCATCGTGCCAGCGGACCTTCAATCGGTAATCGAAGCGTTTGTGACGCATCGGCACGCGCGCTTCGAAGAAACCATCGCGGTGGTGCAGCAGATCGGTCAGCGATGTGCCGCTGACGGCATCGAGCAGTTCGACCGCATCCGCGCCCGGCAGCAGCGCGCGGATCCACAGTTTGCCGGCGGCATCGGCGTGCAGGCCGAGGACCGCGAACGGATCGGCGTGTCGCGCAGCCAGCAGTGCGTCGATGTCCCCCTGTGCGAGCATGCTCAGCCGCGTCGGCCGCTGTGCTTCGGTACGGCCCATACGTGTTCTGCGTATTCCCCGACGGTGCGGTCGGTAGAGAAGAATCCCATGCCGGCGATGTTGCGCAGCGCGCAGGCGTTCCATGCGTCCTGGTCGCGATACAGCGCATCGACGCGCGCCTGAGCGGCGACGTAGTCGGCGAAGTCGGCGAGCAGCAGGTAGGGATCGGCGCCAAGCAGGCCGTCGATCAGCGCGCGATAGCGCTTCGGTTCGCCCGGGCTGAAGACGCCGTTGCCGATCGCGTCCAGCACCTGTTGCAGCTGCGGGTGCTGGCTGGCGATCCAGCGCGGGTCGTATCCGACCGCGCGCACTTTCGCGACGTCGCCGGTGCGCAGGCCGAACACGAACAGGTCGGATTCGCCGATGGCTTCGGCCATTTCGATGTTGGCGCCGTCCCAGGTACCGATGGTCAGCGCGCCGTTCATCGCGAACTTCATGTTGCCGGTGCCGGAGGCCTCGGTGCCGGCGGTGGAAATCTGTTCGGACAGATCGGCGGCGGGGATGATGGTTTCGGCGAGGCTCACGCCGTAGTTCGGCATGAACACCAGTTTGAGTTTGCCGCCGAGCCGCGGGTCGCTGTTGATGGTGCGGCCGATGTCGTGGGCAAGGCGGATGATCTGTTTCGCGGTGTGATAGGCCGATGCGGCCTTGCCGGCGAGGATCACCGTGCGCGGCGTCCAGCCTTGTCCATCGGGACCGTCGGGCTGCGCCAGCATCGCCTGATAGCGCGCCACCACATGCAGCAGATTCAGCAGCTGGCGCTTGTATTCGTGGATGCGCTTGATCTGCACGTCGAACAGTGAGGCCGGATCGACTTCGATCCCCAGCTCATGGCGGATCAGCGCGGCGAGTCGCTGTTTGTTCGCTTGTTTCACGTCGGCGAGACGCTGGCCGATCGCGCGGTCGTCGGCATGCTCGCGCAGCTGCGCCAATCCAGCGAGATCGCGACGCCAGCCGCTGCCGATGGTGTCGTCCAGCAGCGACGACAAGCCCGGGTTTGCCTGCTGCAGCCAGCGGCGCGGCGTGACGCCGTTGGTGACGTTGATGAAGCGCTCGGGAAAAAGCTTCGCGAAGTCGGCGAAGATGGTGTCGACCATCAGTTCCGAATGCAGTTTCGCCACGCCGTTGACCTTGTGCGAGGCCAGCACCGCCAGCGCGGCCATCTTTACACGGCGGCCGCGGGTTTCGTCGATCAGCGACACGCTCTCCACCAGCGCGTGGTCGCCCGGATGACGCGCGCGCACGTCGCCGAGGAATTCGTGATTGATGCGATAGATGATCTCCAGATGGCGCGGCAGCAGCGCCTCGAACATCCGCACCGGCCAGGTTTCCAGCGCTTCGGGCATCAATGTGTGATTGGTGTACGACACGGCTTGGCGGGTGATCGCCCAGGCCTCGTCCCAGCCCAGGCCGTGATCGTCGATCAGCAGGCGCATCAGTTCAGCCGGCGCCAGCGCCGGGTGGGTGTCGTTGAGATGGATCGCGTTGCCCTGGCCCAGGGCATCCAGCGGGCGGCCTTCGGCGAGATGCCGGGCGATCAGATCCTGCAGCGATGCGCTGACCAGCAGCGCTTCCTGCTTCAGCCGCAGCTCGCGGCCGGCATCGGTGCTGTCGTCGGGGTAGAGCACCCAGTTCAGCGCGTCGGCGGCGACCAGATGGCGCGCGGCGGCGGCGTGATCGCCGCGGCAGAACGCGGCGAAGTCGATCTCGTCCTCGGCGCTGGCCTGCCACTGGCGCAGGGTCGACACGCGCTCGCCGTGGTGCGCGGGCACGATGAAATCGTAGGCGCGGGCGAGCACGCGTTCGGCCGGCTGCCAGCGGCGGCCGCCGATGCCGTCGGATTCGACCTGTCCGCCGAAGCCGACGACGTATTCGACATCGGGGCGTTCAATGTCCCACAGCGCGCCGTGGCGCAGCCAGTCGTCCGGACGTTCGATCTGGCGGCCGTCCTGGGTGCCCTGCGCGAACATGCCGTAGCGGTAGCGCAGGCCATAGCCGAACGAGGGCAGGCCGGTTTCGGCGAAGGAGTCGAGGAAGCACGCGGCGAGCCGGCCGAGACCGCCGTTGCCCAGCGCGGCATCGGGCTCGGTTTCCAGCACGTCGGCCAGCGACAGCCCGCGCGCGGACAGTTCTTCCGCCAGCGCGGGCTCCAGGCGCAGCGCCGCCAGCGCGTTGCGCAGGGCGCGGCCCATCAGGAATTCCATCGACAGGTAATGCACGCGGCGGCTCGACGGCGCACGGCGGGCGTCTTCGGCCTGGGTTGCGGCCCAGCGCTGCGCCAGCGCGTCGCGGCAGACGTCGGCGGCGGCGCGCAGTGCGGCGCGAGCCGCCGGCACGGCCTGGATATCGCTGCGGGTCATCGCCAGCGCGTTGCGGAAGGCCGGAAGTAACCCGGCCGTCGTGGAACCTGCGAGTACGGAACTCGCGGATGTGGAGCCGTCCGTCGTGGCGCGGGCAGTGTGGTCGGTGACTGTCATGCGTGACTCGACTCCTCGGAACGGTACAGATGGCCGGCGCAGCCGGGTTCGGCCGGCGCCTGAACCAACGGAGCTTAGGAGCCGCATCGACCCAGAGCGAGCCCGCTGTAATCGTATTCACGCCCGACGTCAGTCCGGACGGGGCCGCCGTCGGCGTGCATTCGTTTTCACGCCCCTGCACGGCGCCGCCCGCGCGTGTCCGCAGGGCTCGGTCTGCGCGGCAGCATGTCGTCGCGGATTGTCGTCGAGGATTCTTGTCCAGGATCCGGGTTATGTTCGATCCAACAGATCAATGGGAAGACGCGCGCATGCGATATCCACGCGATGCGGCAACGCAACATGATGTCCGCGTCGAAAACTGCGTGATGCGTAGAGCGCGATGGATCGACGTCGCTTCCTGGCGCTGTCCGCGCTGGGCCTTGGAGCCGCTGCGCTGCCGCATGGATCGGCGTCGATCGGCGACGCTTCGCTGCGGTCGGATGCGCTGCGATCGGAGGACGTGTGGTCCGCGGTCTTCGCGCGCATGCCCGACGCTCTGGCCGCTGTGGTCGACGATCCGCGGCACGCGCTGCAATTGCGCTGGGTGCGGATCCTGCGCGATGCCGACGGCGCGCGCCTTCATGTCGTGCACGATCGCGGCCTGATGCCGCGGCGCTGGTTTCCCGCCGCCAGCGTGGCGAAGTTGCCGATGGCGCTGCTGATGGCCGAAGCGGTGCAGGCCGCGGGCGGCGATGCGGACAGCGTGCTGCGCCTGCATGGCGCACCCGCGAGCGGCGAATGGGGCGACGAGCCCCTGGACGACACGTTCGCGCGCGGTATCGACCGCACCTTCGCGGTCAGCGACAACCGCCCGTTCAATCGCTGGTACGACCTGCTGGGCGGCGACACCATTCACCGGCGGCTTGCGCAGTTGGGTTATCCGCATGTGCGCCTGATCGCGCGGCTGGGCTCGTCCGACATCGAAGCGAACCGGCGCAGCGGCGGCGGTGAACTGCTGTCCGCCGATGGTGGCGCGTTGCGCCGTTTCCCGGCGGGCATCGCGACAGCGCGGCGGTTCCCGTTCGGCCGCGTGCTGCAGGGCGAAGGCTGGCGGAACGACGACGGCAGCACGACCCCGGGGCCGCATGATTTCTCGCACGCCAACTTCCTGCCGCTGGCCGACAGCCTGCGCATGCTGCAGGCCTTCGTGGCACCCGAATCGGTGCCGGCCGCGCAGCGCTGGCGGATCGACGGCGCCCTGCGCGCGCGCCTGCTGCGGGCGCTGGCGCTGCGTCCGCGCGAGAGCGTGTCGCCGGTCTACGTGGAAAGCGCGTATCCCGACGGCCACGCGCGCTGGTTCTTCGTCGGCGACGGCCACGCGCGTTATCCGGATGGCTTGAGCGTGTCCGGCAAATCCGGGATGGCGTATGGATCGCTCAGCGAGGTGGCGTACGTGGTCGATCGCGATTCCGGCGTGGAATGCATGCTGGCCGCCAGCATCCAGGTCAACGCGGATGGCATCTACAACGACGATCGCTACGAGTACGACACCGTTGGTATTCCGTTCATGGCAGCATGGGCGCGTGCGGTCCTCGACGTGGAACGCGAATGGAGCGCGGCAGCGCGATGAACAAAGCGATGTTGAAGACGATAGCGCAGCTGCGCCGGCATCCGGCCGGTCTGCTGCTGGCGGCGCAGCTGCTGGCGGTGGTGCTGTATCCGGTACTGGACGAATCCGGCACCGGCCGCGCGGTGTTCGGGGCGTTCGGCATCGTGGTGCTGGCGCTGGTGCTGTGGGTGGTCAACCGCAGCCCGACGATCAACTGGGTGGCTTGGATGATGGCGGTGCCGGCGGTGACCATGTTGCTGCTGGCGGACTTTGCCGGCTACCGCGCGCTGTTGCCGGTGGCCCATATGCTGGAAGCGGCGCTGTATTTCTACGCCGCCATCGGACTCATTATTTATATGCTGGGCGACCATCGCGTCACCCTGGACGAACTGCTGGCGGTGGGCGCCACGTTCACCCTGCTGGCCTGGTCCTGGGCGTTCGCGTTCTCGGTCTGCCAGACGTGGTACCCGGGCAGTTTTTCCGCGCCGACGTCGCCGGAAGCCGCGCGCACCTGGATGGAACTGCTGTTCATGAGTTTCAGCGTGCTGTCCGGCGTCGGCCTGAGCGACATCGTGCCGGTGACGCCGCCGGCGCGTGCGCTGGTGATGCTGGAGATGTTCGCGGGCGTGATGTTCATCGCGATCGTGGTCTCGCGGCTGATCGGATTGTCGGCGGCTCGCGTGCGCGCAGGTTGATGCGCGTACCGACGCGGGCGCGAGGTCGCCAGCGCGTTGTGTGGCGCAGCGACAGCCCAGGAGCAAATCCCCCGTAGCCCCATTTTTCAAAGGGGGCGATGTGCTGTTGCTTTCGCCCTCAGACGCCGAGTTTTTTCGTCCGGCCTGACCCCGATCAAACCCGGAGCGGCCCGACCGCCTACAATTCCGCCACACACCGGTCACACAGGTCCGAGCCTTGAAACTCCAGGTGCCCTTCATCCAGTTGCCGCTGCTGTTCGATGCAACCGTGCTCGCGCAGGAAATCGAAGCCCTCGGCGAGTCGGTCTGGAAGCCGCATCCGCAGGGCTTTCCGGGCAATTCCATGCTGCCGCTGCTGGCGGTGGATGGCGACCCCGACAACGAAGCGTTCTCCGGCGTCATGCGTCCCACCCCGCACCTCCAGCGCTGCCCCTATCTGCGGCAGACGCTGGCCAGCCTGGGCGCCACCGTCGGCCGCACCCGGCTGATGCGTCTCGCGGGCCAGGCGGAAGTGACCCGCCACGCCGATCAGGGCTATTACTGGACCGAACGCGTGCGCGTACACGTGCCGATCGTGACCCAGCCCACGGTGCAGTTCGAATGCGACGGCCACACCATCAACATGGCCGCGGGCGAATGCTGGATCTTCGACACCTGGCGCCAGCATCGCGTGCTCAACGACGCGGTGCAGTCGCGCATCCATCTGGTCTGCGACACCGTCGGCGGCGGCGCGTTCTGGGACAAGGTCGCGCAGGGCCGCGCGCACGACGCCCCGCGCGAGGGCTGGATGCCGAAGCACGTCGTCCCCGATTCGATGGCGCCCGCCGATTTCGCCTGCGAAGCGGTGAACGTGCCCCCGGTGATGAGCCCCTGGGAGCTGAGCCAGCATCTGTCCTTCCTGCTCGGCGAAGCGCTGCCGCATCCGCAGTTGCCGGCGCTGAGCCAGCGCGCCGACCGCCTGATCCAACTGTGGAAAGGGCTGTGGGCGCAATACGGCGACGCCGTCGAGGGCCGCGCGACATTCCGCGCCGCGTTCGACGCCTTCGCCGCGTCGGCGCGCCCCCTGGCGCAGGGCGTGACCCTGCGCAACGAGATGCCGTGGTTCCAGGTGATGATGGTGATGATCCACCGCGTGGCGGTGGCGCCTGCGGATGCAAAAGCGGCGGGGAAAGCGGCGGGCGAATACGCGTAAGGATTCGTTCCGCGCGCCTTCGCCCGTGCAGTCCTTCAAGCCGCCTGTCGCCGCCCATCCGCCGCAGCCGCGCACTCGCGTTCGGCATGCACGAAGAAATCGCGCTGGATCTCCGCGAAATTGCGGTAGCCCTCGCGCGCCAGTTCCAGGATGCGTTCGCGGGATTCGGGGCGGAAGCGCGCGGCCAGTTCCAGCGCTTTCATCGCTTCGGCCAGGTGGTCGGCTTCAACCCCTTGCGATTCGAACGTCGCGTGGATCGTGATCCAGGCGTAGGCGTGCACCAGTTTGCCGCCCAGTTCGACCCGGAAGTCGCGGTCGCGCAGATATTGATAGAAGCCTTCGTAGTGGCGCTCGCCGCGGAATACGCGGTCGATGATCGCGTACTCGCGGTCGGCCATGGATTCGGAGGCGATGTGTGTGCCGATCGAGCGGATCAACGCTTCGGCGTCGTGCGGCACGCTGCCGTAGCAGACGAAGGTGCGCGCCACGACGTCCTGCAGCCACGCCGGTGGTTCCGACAGCGCGTTGCGTTCGGCCAGAGGCAGCCCGGCGTAATCGGCGGCGGCCTTGCGCATCGCCTGGGCCAGGGTGCGGTGCGGCACCCGGTGGCCCTTGTCGAGATGTTCGTCGACGGTGGCGTCCAGCACATGCCCGGCGACATCCATGCCGCGCACCGCCTGCGCGCGGTCCGGTTCATTGGCGTCGAGGAACAGATCCTGCGATTCGCCGATATTGCCCGACAGTTTGGCGACCAGCGCGCCGGCGTAGCCGTTCCAGCGGGTGTAGCGGTCGACGAAGACGAACTGCGCCAGCGGGTCGCGCACGGCCGCGTCGCATGCGCGGCGCACCGCGGCTTCCATCGCCTCCTGTTCGGCGCTGGTGATGAATTCTTCGATACGGAACATTTATGGTTCTCCGGCTGGCGATAGGCAGGCTTGCAACCTTCTATATCCGGAGCGCCCGGTGCGGTGTCAAGCACCGGGCGGCCCAGCGGAGGCCAGAACCGAAGAACCCGCGCAGTGCGCGGGTTCCCGGTGGTGATGCGGACAGCGGACGTGGAACCCTCAGAAGTGCGGCTTTTCCGCTTCCGGCGTCTCGTTGTAGCGGACGATGGATTCCATGATCAGGCGCTTGGCTTCTTCGGCGCCGCCCCAGCCGTCCAGCTTCACCCACTTGCCCTTCTCCAGATCCTTGTAGTGCTCGAAGAAGTGGCCGATGCGCTCCAGCCAGTGTTCGCTGACCTGATCGATGTCGGCGATGTGCCTGTAGCCGGAGAACACCTTGTCCACCGGGACCGCCAGCAGTTTCTCGTCGCTGCCGGCTTCGTCCTTCATGCGCAGCACGCCGACCGGGCGCACGCGGATCACCGAACCCGGGATCAGCGGCAGCGGCAGGATGACCAGCACGTCGGCGGGGTCGCCGTCGCCGCACAGGGTGTGCGGGATGTAGCCGTAGTTGCAGGGGTAGCGCATCGGCGTGGACAGGATGCGGTCGACGAAGATCGCCCCCGAGGCCTTGTCGACTTCGTATTTGACCGGCTCGGCATCCTTGGGGATTTCGATGATGACGTTGATTTCGTCCGGCGGATGATTGCCGGTGGGGACGAGGTCCAGGCCCATGTCGGGGTTCCAATCGCTACGGAGAGGCGCGCATTCTACGCCGCCGGATGTTGCGTCGCAGCAGGTATCTCCGGCCTGCAGCGGCTGCACATGCGAACGGCGGCCCTGAGGCCGCCGTTCGTGGATGCGTCCGGGGATGCCCCCGGAGTCGGCGCCAATCTGTTACTGAACCATCACTTCCACCCGGCGGCCTTCGTCGGTATTGCCGCCGCTGGTGGCCTGGGGTTTCTTCAGCTCGATCCGGTCCTCGGAGATGCCGCCGGCCACCAGGACTTTCTGCACGGCCTGCGCGCGTTCTCTGGACAGTTCGGCGTTCTTGGCCGGGTCGCCGCTCAGGTCGTGATAGCCGGAGATCGTAGCTTTCGACTCCTGGCTGCCCTTGAGCGTCATCAGCACGCGGTCGAGGGTGGCCGCGGCGTCGGCGGGCAGATCGGCGGTGCCGGTGGCGAAGTAGATCCGGGCGGTCCGCGCCAGGTCGATCCCGGCATCCGCTGCGGCGGCCTGCACCTCCGCCGCCGTGGACAGGCCCGAACCTTGCGCCGCGTTGGCGGCCGCGGCCGCAGAGGCCGCAGCGGCTTCGGCAGCCGCGGTCGCTTCGGCCACGGCGGCCTGGTGGCCGGCGGGCATGCCGCCTTCGACCTTGTTCACCGGCAGCAGCGGCACCATCAGCAGGGCCACGATGTTGATGATCTTGATCAGCGGATTGATCGCCGGGCCGGCGGTGTCCTTGTACGGGTCGCCGACGGTGTCGCCGGTCACCGCGGCCTTGTGGGCCTCGCTGCCCTTGCCGCCGTGATGACCGTCTTCGATGTACTTCTTGGCGTTATCCCAGGCGCCGCCGCCGGTGGTCATCGAGATCGCCACGAACAGGCCGGTGACGATCGTGCCGATCAACAGGCCGCCCAGCGCTTCGGCGCCCAGCAGCAGGCCGACCACGATCGGCACCGCCACCGGCAACAGCGACGGCACGATCATTTCCTTGATCGCCGACTTGGTCAGCATGTCCACGGCTTTGCTGTAGTCGGGTTTCGCGGTCCCGTCCATGATCCCCGGGATGTCGCGGAACTGGCGGCGCACTTCTTCCACCACGCTGCCGGCGGCGCGGCCCACGGCCTCCATCGCCATCGCACCGAACAGGTAGGGAATCAGGCCGCCGATCAGCAGGCCGATGATGACCTTGTGATCGGACAGATCGAACGCGAACACCACGCCCGGATTGGCGGCCTGCAGGTTGTGGGTGTAGTCGGCGAACAGCACCAGCGCGGCCAGCGCGGCCGAACCGATGGCGTAGCCCTTGGTCACGGCCTTGGTGGTATTGCCCACGGCGTCCAGCGGATCGGTCACGGCGCGCACTTCCGGCGGTAGCTCGGCCATTTCGGCGATGCCGCCGGCGTTGTCGGTGATCGGGCCGTAGGCGTCCAGCGCCACGATCATGCCGGCCATCGACAGCATGGCCGTTGCGGCGATCGCGATGCCGTACAGGCCGCCCAGCGCATGCGCGCCCCAGATCGCGATGCATACCGCGATCACCGGCAGCGCGGTGGACTTCATCGACACGCCGAGGCCGGCGATGATGTTGGTGCCGTGGCCGGTGGTGGAGGCCGCTGCGACGTGCTGCACCGGCTTGAACTGGGTGCCGGTGTAGTACTCGGTGATCCACACGATCACGCCGGTCAGCACCAGGCCGATCAGCGCGCAATAGAAGAGATTCATCGCGCCGTAGCTGTTGTCGGCCATCAGCTGCATGGTGATGGGATAGAACGCGATGGCCGCCAACACGCCGGAGACGATCACGCCTTTGTACAGCGCGCCCATGATCGAGCCGCCTTCCTTCACCTTGACGAAGAACGCGCCGATGATCGAGGCGATGATCGACACACCGCCCAGCACCAGCGGGTACAGCACGGCATTCTTGCCGGCTTCGGCCATCATCAGCCCGCCCAGCAGCATCGTTGCGATGACCGTGACCGCGTAGGTCTCGAACAGATCCGCGGCCATGCCGGCGCAGTCGCCCACGTTGTCGCCCACGTTGTCGGCGATCACCGCCGGGTTGCGCGGATCGTCTTCCGGAATGCCGACCTCGACCTTGCCCACCAGGTCGGCACCGACATCGGCACCCTTGGTGAAAATGCCGCCGCCCAGCCGCGCGAAGATGGAGATCAGCGACGCGCCGAAGGCAAAGCCGAGCAAGGGTTTGAGCAGGGACGCCAAGCTCTTGTCGGGTGTTGCGTTGCCGTTGCCGGTGAGGAACAGAAAGAAGATCGTCACGCCGAGCAAGCCCAGCCCGACCACCAGCATGCCGGTGATGGCCCCGCCCTTGAACGCGACATCCAGCGCCGGCCCGATGCCCTTGGTGGCCGCCTGCGCGGTGCGCACGTTGGCCTTGACCGACACGTTCATGCCGATGAAGCCGCAGGCACCCGACAGCAGGGCACCGAACACGAAACCCACCGCCGTGGTGCCGTCGAGAAAGATGCCGATCAGGATGGCCAGGATCACGCCGACCATGGCGATGGTCTTGTACTGCCGCGCCAGGTAGGCGGATGCACCTTGCTGAATCGCACTGGCGATTTCCTGCATGCGCGCGTTGCCTGCGTCTTGGCTGAGGATCCAGCTTCGCTGAACGAAGCCGTAGATGACTGCGGCGAGGCCGCAGGCGATTGCAAAGTACAGCGCCACTTGAGTTGAAATCAACGGGATCTCCTCGTTCTTTCTTGGATGGAATGAATGGATGCAGGCGCGCGCGGTGCTGCTGGTTCTGCGCGTTTGAATCCGCCCGGGATGCTAAGGGAAGGGCTGTGACAAGGCAACGACACCGGCATGGTGTTTTCCATCGGTACAGCTTTGACCGAATCGCGCCGCAGCATTGCAGGCCGCAGCCGCTAACATCGGGGGTAATCCCTTGCGCCGTCGCTCGGGCCTTATCGAGGATTCCATGAGCCTTCACAACGTGACCCCCGGCGCGAACGCGCCCGAACAGTTCAACGTGATCATCGAGATTCCGATGAACGCCGACCCGATCAAGTACGAAGTCGACAAGGCCAGCGGCGC
>JANLVT010000041.1:0-1358 GCA_031364125.1 Lysobacterales bacterium
GAGCGCCCGCACGTGACGCATAGACACCCGTGCATGCATGCGCGCATCCCCGCACACGCAACCGAAGCAAAGCACGCAGCGCCATGAGCGCACTCCCGCAACAGGCCAACTGAAATGACCGAAGCAACGACCGAAACGAGCTGAAGAAGAAAAGCTGAGCGAGACCGCGAACAAGACGATTGCCAGCGCATCAGCTACAGGTGCTTTTTGCAGCCTAACGCCTGAGTTAAGCCGCCCCGCAGCGGGGTGGCGGACGCGTGCTAGCGTAGCGCAGGCACGTGGCCGACGCCACGATGCGGGGTCGGCTTGAACGAATTGTTAGGGCCCGCTGACACTCAGGCAATAGAGGCCGTGAACAATCAGTGCTGCGGGTATTGGGGGTTCAGAAGCCCCAATTTCTATCCAAGTTTGCTCAATCTCGTCAAGATCAAGTAGCTTGAGATCAAAAGCGTTTGTAATGACTTTGCCAGTCTGAAAGTTCTCGAAGCCCTTAATTTTTGATATAGGAGTTTGCCCAAAGAAGCGCTTCAAAGATACTTCTACCAGAGCGGTCAATTCAACATTAACGATCTGACCGTAGCCGTTCTCGATTCTAGCGACATGCTCCCCGCAGAGTGGGACCTCGTGAAGCCCTTCTTCGCGAGGGTACATACCGGTATCCCAGCGGTGAGCTGCCATCTCTCCGATGGATTTAATCGGTTTTTCTTCTTCATCATAAAGTAATACTTTTGCGGGATCGCTAGGAATCATCAGGGGGAATGGGAGTGAGAATGAAAGCCGTAATGCGATTCTTGCGCTTCTGATCTCGCAGATTGTTGGAAGTGAGACTGCACACTTCCATTTGTGTGGATCAGTATCAACCGGTCGATATGCTTCTATTCCATATGTTGCAGCGAGTTGCAAGGCTGCCTTAGTGAAGCCGCTAGGCGCAACTAATACTCCTTTAGAGATTCCTGTATCTTGAAGTAAAGATTGAAACTCACCAACGACATTTACATCTAAAGGCGCACTGTGATCTTTGCATTCGATAGCAATGCGGATGGGAAATTGCCCAACTTGGTCCTCGATCAGCACATCGATCTGTCGGTCGATGTGTGAGTGTCTTCCGGGCACCTTAATGTTGTGAGAAATTTTGCTTGTTGGCGAGAGCTGCGCCTGAATTTCAGCCGCTAGTTGTTCGAGCTTCTTCCAGTCTGGCATTGACATTTGGTGCGGGCCCTAACGCCGGAGTTAAGCCGCCCCACAGCGGGGTGGCAACAGCGTGCAGCGTAGCGTAAAGCACGCTGTTGACGCCACGATGTGGGGTCGGCTTGAACGACTTGTTAGGCGGGACGGATGCCGACGAGGATAAAGCTGTG
>JANLVT010000076.1:0-10766 GCA_031364125.1 Lysobacterales bacterium
CGTCGATCGCCCGCGGCGCAGTCTGCGGTTCGCAGGCATCCGCACTCAACACCGTTGCCGGCACGGTCGTTTCGGCCTTGCGCAG
Organism: Lysobacterales bacterium; assembly: GCA_031364125.1. Classification (GTDB taxonomy): domain Bacteria; phylum Pseudomonadota; class Gammaproteobacteria; order Xanthomonadales; family Xanthomonadaceae; genus Lysobacter_I. The sequence goes on from JANLVT010000076.1 coordinate 86, forward strand.
CGGCGCGGCGCCCTCGGCGCGGAACTTGATCACCTGTTTCCAAGACCGGGTCAGCGCATCGGCAAATATCAATACGAGGTCGCCGGGCTGGCCCATGCGCAAGGCCGCATCAATGGCTTCCTGTTCGTCGGGGATGATGCTGATCTGCGACTCGTCCACGCCCTGCGCTTTCAAGCTGCGCGACAGGATGAGTGGCACTTCGTCGCCATCGCGGCCACGCAGGCCGTCGTCGCGGCGACAGATGTAATGATCGAATCGCCCGGCAACGGCCTCGGCAATCGCGCGGATGTCTTCGTCACGACGATCACCGGGGCCCGCCATCACGATGATGCGGCGGCCCTGCACATCCAGTCGCTGCGCCAGGTCGGCCATCACGCCAACGGCGTGCGCGTTGTGGGCGTAGTCGAAGATCACCTTGAACTGATGCTCGTCGAACACGTTCATTCGGCCCGGGGCCTGGAAGAAGGTGCTGCCGAAGGTGCGCAAGCCTTGGCGGATGGCGTCGAGCTTGATGCCCATCGAAAACGCCATCGCGGTGGCGAACATCGCGTTCTGCACGTTGTGCAGGGCGCGACCTTCCAGCGTCGCCGGCACCAGGTGCGTCCATAGCAAAGGTATGTGGCTGCCCTTGTCGTACAGCGTAATCATCTGGCCGTTGATTCCCGCTTCCAGTGCGCAGGCGCGGCCGCCGGCGCGGATGTGTTCGCGCACCAGCGCGTGTTGCGGGTTCATGGTGACGTAGCAGATGGTCTTGGCGTCGGTGTACGCCGCCATCTTCAGCACCAGCGGATCATCCGCGTTCAGCACCGCGCAATCGCGCGCCACTTCCACGACGATGCGCTTTACTTCCGCCAGTTGTTCCAGCGTGTCGATGCCCTTCATGCCCAGGTGGTCGGCGGCGATGTTCAGCACCGCGCCCACGTTGACGAATGGCACGCCCATGCCGGCGCGCAACAGGCCGCCGCGGGCGGTTTCAAGGATGGCGATGTCGATCTGCGGGTCGGCCAGTACCATGCGCGTGGCCATCGGGCCGGTCTTGTCGCCTTCCACCGTGCGCTGGCCGTCGATATACACGCCGTCGGTGGTGGTCAGGCCCGGCGTGAAGCCGGCCATCTTGGTGATGTGCGCGAGCATTCGCGCGGTGGTGGTCTTGCCATTGGTGCCGGTGACCGCGGCGATCGGCACGCGCGAAGGCGAGCCCGGCGGAAACAACATGTCGATGACCGGGCCGGCAACATCGCGCGGCGTTCCTTCGCTGGGCGCCACGTGCATGCGGAACCCGGGCGCGGCGTTGACTTCGCAGATGCCGCCGCCGATGGTTTTGTAGCTTTCGGCGATATTGGTGCTGAGGAAATCGACGCCGCCCACGTCCAGGCCGATGGCCTTGATCGCGCGCACCGCCATTTCGCGGTTGTCGGGATGGATGATGTCGGTCACGTCGGTGGCGGTGCCGCCTGTGGACAGATTCGCGGTGGAACGCAGAAAGATCGCGCGGCCGGCTTCGGGCACGGTGTCGGCGGTCACTTCGACGCGCGCCATCATCATTTCGGCCTGCGCGTCGAGTTCGATCCGGGTCAGCACTTTCTCGTGCCCCACGCCGCGGCGCGGGTCCTGATTCACGATCTCGACCAGTTCGCGGATGGTGTGCGTGCCATCGCCGATGACATGGCCGGGCGTGCGCCGCGTCGCCGCGACCAGTTCGCCGTTCACCACCAGCAGGCGGTGATCATCGCCTTCCAGATAGGTCTCGACGATGACCGAGCGCGAGATCGCCTGCGCCTTGAGAAACCCTTCGACCACTTCCTCGTCGCTGCCGAGTTTGATCGAAATACCGCGGCCGTGGTTGCCGTTGTACGGTTTGGTCACCACCGGAAAGCCGATCTTGCGTGCGGCGCGGCGCGCGGCGCCTTCGCTCTGCACCAGTTCCTGGCGCGGCACCGGCAGGCCCAGCGAACCGAGGATCTTGTTGGTTTCTTCCTTGTCGCTGGCCAGTTCCACCGCGATGTGCGAGGTCTTCCCGGTCACCGTCGCCTGGATGCGCTGTTGATACTTGCCGTGGCCCAGCTGGACCAGCGATTGTTCGTTCAAGCGCAGCCACGGGATGTTGCGGTCTTCGGCGGCCTTGACCAGCGACATCGTCGACGGTCCCAGAGCGCGGCGCTGCGCGTAGCGGATGAAGGTGTCGCGCGCTTCCGGCCAGTTCCAGTCCTCCGGCACGGCATCGGCCGAACGCAGGTCTTCCGGCAGCAGCGAACGCAGCAGTTTCAGCGCCAGTTCGCCGGCCTCGATGCCTTCCTCGCGCTGCGCGTATTCGTAGACCACCGAATACACGCCGAGGCGGCCGTCGATGCTGCGCGTTTTTCCGAAGGTCACGTCTTCGCCGGCCATGTTCTGCAGTTCGATGGCGACGTGTTCCAGCACATGGCCCAGCCAAGTGCCCTCGCCTTCCTTCATCCGCCGGATCAGCCCGCCGGGCTCGCGGTAGGAGCAGCCGTGTTCGGCCAGACCGGGCACGGCTTCGACCAATGCATCAACGAAACCGGCACCAAGCCGGCCGGTGGGCCAGGCTTCCAGCTTGCCCAGATCCAGCTCCAGCCGGATCACCGGGAAATGCGCATACAGCGAGGGACCAACGAACACCGAACGATCGAGAATGCGCATGACGTGAACCGACTCCTGTTTGTCGAGTGATTGAAAACGTACTCCTGTGCGTTTTTCAAGTCGCGGGTCCGGCACCGCCGGACTGGCTCCCGGCGAAGCGAACGCCTACGCGCCCGCTTCGCCGTCGCAGCCTTCCGTGGCCGCGACAGCAGGCTGTTTCCGACAGCCCGCTATTGCTTGGGTACGAGCAGCGCGCCGGCCGAAGCCTTGCGCGTATGCAGGTTGAACGTAGCACCGGCGACGAGGATGTGGAAGCTCAAGCCCAGCAGGCAGACCGGCTCGCCCTCGTCGACCTGCGCCATCGACGAAAACTGCAGGCCCGCGGCATCGACCACGGTCACCCCGCCGCTGCCCAGCACCTCCACCACGTTGTCCGGCGAAATCAGCGCCGCGGTGTCTTCGTCCAGACCGATGCCGATCGCGAACGGATTGAAGGCCAGCGCCGCGGTCAGCCGGCCAAGGCGATCGCGCTGGCGGAAATGCTGGTCGATCACGAAACGATTCGTCAGCCCCAGACCCGGCGCCAACCGCACCATGCCCGCGATCGGGGTCGGGCCTTCTTCGCCGAACGCGATCATGTGTTCGCTGAGGAACGCCGCGCCCGCGCTGGTGCCGGCCACGTGCATGCCGCGCGCGTTGCAGATGCGGATCGCCTTTGCCACCGCGGTGCCGCCCAGCAGCGTGCACAGCCGCAGCTGATTGCCGCCGGTGAAGAACACCCCTGTCGCTTCGTGGATGCGTTCCACCCGACGCGGCTCATCGGCATCGCGGCGGGTATCGAAATCCATCACCTCGACGGTCTTCACGCCGAGGCTGTTGAAGATGTCGACGTAGCGCGGGCCGGTCGCATTGAGCCGGCTCGCGGTCGGGATCACCACGATATCGGCGTCGGCGCCGCCGCAGAGTTCGACGAAACGGGCGAGGATCGCGCGGTCGTTCTCTTTTTCCTCGGCGCCGCCGATGGGAATGATCCAACCGCGCGCTTCCCCGTCGGGGATTTTACTGGGACACATCTGACATCCTGGAAGTAATGATGAAAATCTTGGTGACGACAACTGCGGTCATGGATTCGCGATGACGAAAACTGTCATCCCGACGCTTGCGAAAGCGGGCGGAGAAATTCGTAGGCTGGGCTGAGCGCAGCGAAGCCCAGCATCGCATCAAGCCAAATCGTAGCCGTCACCACATGCCGGGCTTCGCTGCGCTCAGCCCAGCCTACGACTCTGCGCGCAGCCCAGCCTGTGGTTCGGGACGACAAGATCGTAATGAGCTTCAAGCGCGATCTGCCTGCGGCGTTTCAAACAAGCCCATGCGCAGCGTTTCGCCATCGCGCACATGCCACACGCCCTGCGCCATCACATCGGCGACGTGGCCGTCGGCATCCAGCGCGACCAGATCGGCATCGGCGCCGGTCGCGATCTCACCCTTGCCCGCCAGCCGCAGATGACGCGCAATGTTGCGGGTGAACGCCGGCAGCACCGCGTCCAGCGCATGGCCGCGGGCGAGCAGCGCGCGGATCGTGTCGAGCAGCGCGTGCGCGCTGCCGACGTCCATCCGGCACAGGCGGCCGTCGTGATCGAAGGTGGGCAGACAGCCGCCGGCATCGGAACTGATGGTCAGGCGCTCCGCGGGCGCGCCGGACGCGTGGTAGCGCTCCAAGGCCTCGGCAGCGGACCAGGCGTCCTCGCCCTCGCCGACCGGGAACGCTGTGATGTCGACCGTGCAGCCGCGCGTCGCCAGCGCCAGCGCCTCCTCGAACAGCGCCCGGCGCCGGTTGATATGCGTGGGATGGAAGACACTCGCCGGCAGTTCGGTTTCGTCCAGCGCGCGGCGCACCAGTTGCAGCCCGCGCACGCCGTCGCCCAGATGCAGATGCAGCACCCCGGCCTTGCCGGTCATCAGCCCGGCGACGTGCGCCTCGGACGCGACGCGCACGAATTCATCGAAGGTCGGCTGGCTGGAGCGGTGGTCGCTGATCGCCAGTTCGCCGACGCCGATCACCGGATCGAGGAAGACGATGTCGCCGCGGACGCTGCCGGTCAGCGTGACCGGCGGCAGGTGGTAGCCGCCGCACCACGCGAACGCGCCCAGCCCCTGCTCGCGCAGCGCATGCACTGACGCCAGCAGCTCGCCCGGCGTCCGCGCCAGATCGTCGGTGCCCAGCACCCCGATCACCGTCGTCACCCCGGCGGTGGTGAACCGCGACAGCGGCACCGGCGGCACCCGCGTCGCGAACCCGCCCTCGCCGCCGCCACCGGTCACGTGGGCGTGGCCGTCGATCAGACCGGGGATCAGGCGTTTGCCGCCCAGGTCGATCACATCCAAACCGGGCACGACCGGCGCGGGCGCATCGGCGCCGCCGATCCACAGGATCTTGCCGCCGCCGACCAGCAATTGGCGCAGGCCCAAGGCCTCCGGCGCAAACACCGAGGCGTTGCGGATGAGGGTCAGGGCGGGGGTTGGGGCGGCGTTGGGGCGGATGGGCATCCGACATTCTAGCGGGAGAGCCTGCGATAAGACTCAGGCGGGCGTCAGGGATGTCGCCCGAATTCGGATATCGAAGGACGATGAACCCGCTTTCTGGCCGTTTCATTTCGCGAGCCCGGTGGATTTGCAGCTACGGTCGTCATCGGGGCTAGAATGCCCAATGCCATCGTGTTTACCCATTGTCCGCCGAGCTTTCCTGATGCTGCTGATCGCAGCCTTGGTGTTGCCCGGCAACAATCGGATTCTTCGCATGACCGCTCACGCGAGCGACGTCGAGCCTGCGGCAATGGCGATGGGCGACATGCCATGCGATGAAGCTATGCCCATGCCACCGTCTGGCGACGAGCACGGCGGCGCCTGCAAAGAAGGATGCTGCCCGCAATCGTTATGCGATTTCTCGGCCTGTCTGGCGACTGGCGTACTGCCTTCTTTCGCTCAACCGTTCCTGGCGCTTCCCGCTGCGTCCGTGGCGTTTGCATGGTATTCGGCCGAACCGCCGTCATGGCGATTGGATACACCGCTCCGACCTCCGATCGTCTGAATCCGTCCGATGTGATCGAGCGCGCCTGAGGGCCGCTCCCTCGCCACGCATGTGGCAATCCACGGAGACGAATCATGTATTCCTACAAACACTGGGCAGCCGTCGCGCTGCTCGGAACGCTGCCTGTGGCCGCAACGGCGAAGCCTATCGCGTTCGCCAAAGGCACAACCGTCATGGCCGAATACGGCGCAGGCACGATGAACGAGGCCCAGCTTTTCTATGCTCCCCGCTATTGGTACTCGCTAGGCGGTGGCTGGCTGGAACTGGAAAGCGAAGAAGGCACGAAGCAGCGCCGCATTACCTATGTGCGCGGCAATCTGCTGGCGAAACGATGGAACCTTCCCGGGGCGCAGGCGAACATTTTCGTCTGGGGCGGCCTGGGTCAGGCAACGGGAAACGATTTTTCGGGCAGTACCTCGTCCCGCAACGCGGGTTTCCAGGCCGATTACGAAACTCGTCGGGTCTACAGCTCGTTGCGGTCGGATCTGCATGAGAGCGAAGAATTCTCGCATCGCATCGATACCATCCAAGTCGGATGGGCGCCCTATGCCCACGACTACGACGACCTCGCCACCTGGGTCGTCGTCCAAGGCCGCGATTACACCGGCGGTTTGTACAGGGGAACCGAGGTCGCATTGCTGGTGCGACTTTTCAAGGGCCGGACCTGGGTCGAGTTCGGCGCTACCGCCGACGGCAACCTGCAAGCCATGGCCATGGTCAACTTCTGATCCCGAGGAATTCCGAATGAAAATCCCAATGAAATCGCTCCATCAAATCGTGTTCGCCCTGCTGCTGGGCTTCTCTTCCATCGCTTCGGCAGAAACCATCGAAATGGATGTCAACGGATTGGTCTGCGCCTTCTGCGCCCAAGGCATCGAAAAGACGCTGAAGGCGTTTCCTGCAACGGAATCGGTATTCGTCAGCCTGGAACATCGCATCGTCGCGATAAAACTCAAGGACGATGCCGATATCGACGACGCCACGCTGCGCAAGGCGATCGTCGATGCCGGCTACGCTGTCGTGGCGATCCGCCGGACCGAAAATTCGCTGGAATCGATCCGTACGCGGGTATCCCGCCGTGAATGAGTTTGGCGACGCAGGCGCACCGCTGCGACGCAACTTCGGACTGGCGACCCTGGCCCTGATCGCGAGCAGCGGGACCTTGATCTGCTGCGTGTTGCCCGCGGTGATGGTCGCACTCGGCGCGGGCGCAGCCCTCGCCGGGCTGGTGACTGCGGTGCCGCAGCTGATATGGCTTTCGGAGCACAAGGCAGGCGTATTCGGTGTCGCCTTCGCGATGCTGGGGGTATCGGGCGTGCTGCTGTGGCGCGCCCGATCGCTTCCGTGTCCAGCCGACCCCGTACTTGCGCAGACCTGCGCCCGATTGCGCAGAGCCAGCATCGTCCTCTGGGCCTTCGCCTTGCTTTGCACCGTCGTCGGGGCGGTATTCGCGTTCCTGCTGCCCGCGTTGAACTGAGACTGCAGCGCAAACAAAAGACCGCTGCTTTCGAGGGGCGGTCTTTCCGATCGCTTCAACGATTGAGCGTGACGTGGCCGTTCTTGTTCTTGAAGCTACGGCCGACCGTGAAACTCAGCCCGTCGATCGTGCGCCCGACGGTGACGTCGCTCTCGGGGCACTCGCACCCGGAAACTTTTTTCGAAGTGGTGATACATGCTGGCGGCGATCCCCAGCTATGGTGCGTTCGCGCATTTCATGGAGCAAGCCATAATGCTCTAGGCCCTGATTGAACGCGGCCTCGTAGACCACAGACCTATCTCCATCTTCGGGATTTGGGAACTCCGGTGCTTAGGTCATCCGCGGAAGTCCGGGGCATCCCGGCGCAGGCGTTCCTCCACCGCCAGCTCGAAGGGATGCGGCTCAATTTTGCGGAGGTCGCGGACGATGGACCACGGCGTGTCTACAAGCAGGTGGCCGGCTTGGAACTCCGGCAGCCCGTCGCGGCGACGCAGCGCCTGGACCGCCAGCAGTTCGCCTGGATATACGCGGTCGATGCTTTTCTCGAACTCGTATTTGTTGCGATCAGTGCCGTCCTTGCTTCGGCTGACGTGGTAATCCGCGGCGGCGAACATCGCCTGCTGGAACTCTTCCATCTCGACGGTGCGCCACACAGCCAGAAGCCGCGCCAGCGGTTCGACCATTGGCTCCACGGACTGGTAGTGGGTGGGAACCGCGTAGGCATCGGAGAACAATCCGATCAGGAAGGCATCGTTGGTGCCCTTGCCCCACGCGGTCCGTCGCGTTTCGGGCGTATGGAGAAGCATGTCCTTGTGCGCGACATCGATCAGATACGACGCGCAGGCGCGCCCGCGTTCCCAGTCGGATAGCATCGTCGGCCCCACGGCCGCCATGCTCGACCACAGCGCGATCAGCGGTTGGGCGTCGGGGATCGGCAGCGAGCGCGACGCCGTCTTCAGGAAGTCCAGCGCCCGGAAGGCGACGCTCCAGCGCAGCGGTTCCGCCAAGCGTTCCGTTTCGCCCCCTTCGCTCAGCAGGCACGCCCGCATCGCGTAGGCCTGCGCGATCAGGTGCAGGGTGGATGCGTCGGTGCGGAACCGGCCTGCCTGCTGCAGATCCTTTTCCAGGCGCGCGAGCTCCGTCCCGAGCTTGTCGCGCTGGACCATCGAGGACTCCCACCATTGCTCGCATCCCTTGAATGTCTTCTTCAGCGAAGGGTGCCAGGTCGATAGGGACGCCATCACACCGTCCTTGCGCCGATGGTGGGGCCGGAGGGCTCGCTCTGTTGCTGGATCTGCTGGGATTGCATCGACTGTTCCTGCGCGCGTTGCTGGTCCAGCTGCGCGACTTGTTGCAACGTCTCCTGGGCGGACTTTTCCGACGCCATGCCGACTTCGACGCTCACGTGGAAGTATGGCTCGCGGTCGCGCCCGTGCGGAAAATAACTAGCAAACAATCGTTCGCCGTAGAGGCCGATATCATCGGGCTTTTGCGCCAGTTTTTCCTGCTTGAGCGCCAGCAGGCCCAAGGCCGCCAGGTTTCCGGCGCGCTCCTCATCCAGTCCCGAGGAAAGGCTCGCCGTGCGCATGCGCTCATGGGTCACCTGGTCTGAAAGCGAAAGCGAATCCAATTGGCTCTGTTGATTCTGTCGAGGTGCCGTCCACTCGCCGGGCTCTTTTTCAATATGCAAACGCGGAGAGTCAGGTGTGTGGCTAACATTGAGCTGGACCCATTTCGCATTCAGGTTCGTCACGCGCCCGGTGTCCGGGTCGACGATCTCGCTGCGCAGATTGCGCGCCGCCTCGTCCAGTCCAGGCAAGGTGTTACGTGCCGCCCAATGCCCTTCCTGGTCCATGGCACGCTGAAGCCGTTCCGGAATGAATTCCTCCGGGTTGCCGCGTTGCCCCCTCGCCTGGCCGACCGCCGATGTCTTGATTTCACTGAATTCGAGTTCGCCCGCACGATTGCGGCTCACCAGGTCGATGCCGTGACCGGAATTGTTCTTGATCGCAATGATGTCGGTATGACCTTCGCGCACGAGGTCGTAGGTGTGGATCGCCTCGCCGATGTCGCCCAGCTGTCTGGCCGTCAGCCGCGCCAGATCGACACCGTGCGTGCTGATCCCGACGGCTTCCATGTAGCTGACCTTGCCGTCGAACACCGCCGGGTCTCGCTTCAGAACATCCGCCAGCTCCGTCGGGCGAAGCTCGCCGCTGCGCAGCAGGCCTTCGACGTTGCCTGTCCTGTGCGCGGCCTCAATCAATTTATCCAGCTTGCCTGCGTCCCGGAACAATCTGACGTGGGCGTCGAGAAGCTCGTCGGCGGCCTGCTCGGCGCGCGCACTGCGGGCAGCAAGCTCGCCAGGGGCTTCACCCGGATGCGGCGTGCGGGCATCTCCATCAGGGTCGCGAAGGGTTCGGTTTGCGGAACCGATTGATTCGGCTACCTCATCCAGCGCATCGGGCGTTGCGGCGTCCAGCGCATTGGCGATCTGGCCGAACTTCGTGAGCTTGCCGACCGGAACCAAGGTCGCCACCAGCTCGACGCCCACGGCACCTTCCGTCTGGCCCATGAACAACCGCTCGCGCCCCTCCGCCTTCGCCTGCGCGTAATCGCGTTCCCAGTTCTCTAGGGCTTGCGTCGTTGCATCGCGCAAATCGCGCCCGGGCTTGAGCGGGTCGTCCAGCGTCTCCGCAGCGTAAAGCTTAGCGGTCGCGATGAGGACGTCTCGGTAGTTCTCGTCGGTCGTGAAGCGCCACGCCATCTGGGCCGTATCGACGACATCATTCATCATGTTGAAGCTGTGCATGACCGTGCCAGAAGCTTGGCCGTAAAGCTGCTGCGCCTGGCCAACCACATCCCGGGCGAGCTCTGCCGTCCTGCGCTGCAAGTCCGTCGCATTCGGATCGTTTTGGAGATCGTTTACACGTCTGAAAGCGGATGACAAGTCGTTACTTGCATACTCATCAATCCATTCGGCTTTCCCTTTGACGTAGTGAATGGCCCCGCCGATCACGCCCGCTACATGCTCGCCAAAGCGCTCCAATCCCGTGTCGGTGATGTTCGCCGCATCCAATGCTTCCGCAAACCGCGCCTTCGCTGCTGGTGAGTTCAGCCGCGTGTCGATCGCTGCCAGGAACTCAGCCCTATCGAATCGTTCGAAGCCGGGAGAACGCTGCATGTCACGCACCAACGTGGTCGCGTCGATGGTGCCCATTCGCCGATTTTCGAGGATGAGGCGCTGAGCTTCATACGCGACTGGATCGATACGCCCGTTTTGATCGGTAGCAGCCACCAGCGCTGCCGCCTCGGTGGTCTTCAGCGATGTCTGCTCATAAGCCATAAGAACTTCCTTGTGTTGCACTTAGCAAAGTATGAACCTGCCCCCTCAAACCGGACGCCAGGAAGCGATACTTTCATCGCACCCTGGAGGTTCTTATGCAAGGCATTACCCGTCGTCGCTACACAGACGATTTCAAAGCTCAGGCAATCCTGTTGGCCGAGTCGCTCGGCCC
>JANLVT010000086.1:0-1201 GCA_031364125.1 Lysobacterales bacterium
CAACTACATCCACGGCTTCTACAATCCAACACGGCTGCACTCCACACTCGGATACTTGTCACCCAACGACTACGCAAGGAAACTGAGGCAAGCCGCTTGACCCCGTGCTTCTTGGCGTCCGGTAATGGGGGGCAGGTTCAATCGGCGCTCCAAGCGGAGCGATAAACGCACCAAGCAGGATTGATCGTTTGGTCTGCGGTGAGTTCATTCTAGGGGCCTAACGCCTGAGTTAAGCCGACCCGTGACGGGGCGGCGGACATGTGCAAGCGTAGCGTAAAGCACATGGCCGACGCCACGACACGGGGTCGGCTTGAACGAATTGTTGGGCGCACGCCTTGGCCGAAGCAGGGCAGGGTGAACAACAGCAGCCCGACCCGAATAACGGCCCGAAAGCCGAACCCTCAACGCGTACCCCGACGAACTGCCGACAACCCGAAGCCCGGCCCCGCGAGCGCCCGCACGTGACGCATAGACACACGTGCATGCATGCGCGCATCCCCGCATACGAAACCGAAGCAAAGCACGCAGCGCCATGAGCGCACTCCCGCAACCGGCCAACTGAAATGACCGAAGCGACGACCGAAACGAGCGGAAGAAGAAAAGCTGAGCGAGACCGCGAACAAGACGATTGCCAGCGCATCAGCTACAGATGCTTTTTGCAGCCCAACGCGTGAGTTAAGCCGCCCCGCAGCGGGGCGGCGGACGCGTGCTAGCGTAGCGTATGCACGCGGCCGCTGCCACGGTGCGGGGTCGGCTTGAACGAATTGTTAGGCCACATTGAGGACGGTCCGTCTGAACTGCTGCAGGTGCTCGCGACCAAGTTGAGACTCAAATTTTGAAAGACTGTCTAAGGCATGAATCACGTCAAACGGCTGGTCCGAGAGGACGGCCAAGGCTTGGTTATGTAGTGAGTAGGCAAAGTTAGCCGCCAATGCGGCCGGGCTCTTATCCAGTGGATCGACATGGCTTGCGAGCAGAACTCTTAGCTCAAAAACAGCAGCCGCCAAAAGCCTTTTTTCGAGATCGATTGATTGCTTGTTCATGGGGCCTAACGCCTGAGTTAAGCCGACCCGTGGCGGGGCGGCGGACATGTGCAAGCGTAGCGTAAAGCACATGGCTGACGCCACGACACGGGGTCGGCTTGAACGAATTGTTGGGCGCACGCCCTGGCCGAAGCAGGGCAGGGTGAACAACAGCAGCC
>JANLVT010000050.1:0-23367 GCA_031364125.1 Lysobacterales bacterium
CAGGTTGCTGAAATACCTCCGTCCAGGAGGTATTTCAGTTCGCACGTCCGGCACATGTCCGGACGTGCTCACGGCGAATCAATCGCTTACGCGCTTGTTTCGCCGGCGCAGCCATCCATGGTTGCGTTAACAGGCCACTGAAAACCTGCTACCGCAGGTATTTCAGCAGCCTGTTAAGGGCGCCTGCGAACGTGATTCGCGTCACGCCCGCGATTGACGGCTCGGTCCCTCCGTATGGTCTGTCGGTCGTGAATACCGTTCAGATGATGTTCGAGGCTCTGGTCCTCCGTGTACGTCCCGCATGCACGTCCTTCATGCACGGAACCGGCATTCGATCGGACCGATCGGCGCGTAGTCCGCTCAATTCCCCGAATCAACCGCCCGCTGCGGCACCCGCCGCAGTTTCGAGGTGTCGTAGCCGAGCGTTTTCAGGCGCTCGACGTGCGCAGCGTAGTCGGCGTCGGAGATCTGCGGGGTGCGGGCCATGATCCAGGCGTAGTCGCGGGCGCTGCGGCCGATGATGGTCTGCGCGTATTCCTCGTCGACATACACGATGACGTACTCGGCCTTGATCGGCCAGACGAACTGCATGCCCCAGACCGCGTTGTTGGTGCCTTCGCGCACCGTGCCGACCGGACGCATGGTGTCGACCTTGGCATCGAAGCTGCCCTTGCGCTGGCGGAACGTGGTCTGGATCTTGCCGTCGTCGCGCAGTTCGTAGGTTTCGACTGCGTCGTAGGATTCGCGTTCGAGGAAGGTCGGGATGTTGGCGATCACGTACCAGTCGCCCATGAAGCGGGGCAGGTCGACGTTGTCGACGGGCGGGATCGGGGTTTTGCCATTGGCGTTGAAGGCGAACAATGCGGTGGCTCCCAAGGCGATCAGCAGGGTAGCGATGAGGGCTTTCTTCATGGGGTCGCTCCAGCGGATAAGGGGGCGGCTTCGGGCCGGGCGAAGCGGTAATGGGCGACCAGCCATTCCTGGCCATGGGCGTACCCGAACAATTCGGCGCAGGCCATCCAGAACATCCGCCAACGCTGGAACCACAGTGCGGCGGTCGCGTCATCATAGGCTTCCCGAAGCACGGCCATGACCTTTTCGCGGGCGGCATCCTGATTCTGCAGCCAGTGGTCGGCGGTGCGCTGGTAGTGGGTGCCGTCGACGTGCCAGCGCCGTTCGATCTTCAGATCGCGCTGGAACCAGAGCAGCGTGTCGGAAGCCGGCATCAGTCCGCCGGTGAAGAAATGCCGGCCCATCCAGTTGTCGTCGCCATCTGTCTCGAAGGGATACATCAGGGTCTTGTGGGCGAAGATGTGCACGAACAGCTTGCCGCCGGGTTTCAGCCAGCCGGCGATGTTGCCGAGCAGGATCTCGTAGTTGCGCATGTGCTCGAACATCTCGATCGACACGCAGCGATCGAACTGGTCTTCGCTCAGCAGCAGCTGGTTCACGTCGCAGGTAATCACCCGCACGTTGCCGAAGCCGCGGATGCGGCACTGCGTTTCGATGTGTTCGCGCTGCGGTCGCGAATTCGATACGGCGGTGATTTTCGCGTTCGGATAATGCTCCGCCATCCACAGCGTGAGCGAGCCCCAGCCGCAGCCGAGTTCGAGGATATGCTGGCCGTCGGCAAGTTCGGCGCGTTCGGAATACAGCGCGAGCATGGCCTCTTCCGCCTGATCCAGCGTTTCGTCGCCTCGCGGGTAATAGGCGGATGAATACTTCAGGCGATTGCCTAGGCAGAGCTTGAAGAAGGCCGGGGGCAGTTCGTAATGCTGCGCATTGGCGGCGTCGGTATGGATCGCCACCGGGCTGTTACGCAGCAGTGCGATAAGTTCGTGGAAACGCCTTGCCTGCGCCTCCAGACCGCCGTCGAGTTCGCTGCGCAGCCGGTCTTCGCACTGCCTGCGGATGCCATAACGCAGCAGTGCATCCGGCAGCAGGCCGCGCTCGGCGAGCCCGAGCAATCCGGGGGCGGCGGTGTCCTGGGGAAGTTCGTGCGGCATGGCGGTGGTCTCGTTCATGGTGCGTCGCTCGGAAAGGGTTGGGAATTCATCGGGCATGGCCAGCGCGGAAGGTGGCCGGCGAGACGACGCCCGACGACCATCGCGACGCCAGCGTCGTCAGCAGCGGAATGGCGATCGCCCAGCCGACGATGAGGGCAACGATCGCCATCCAGCGGGGTTCCGCGAAGGCGATGGCGCCCCAGCCGCGCGCCGCGCCCAGATAGGCGAGCGGGCCGCCGATAGCGCCGAGTAGAAGCCCGACCAGCGGACGGCCGAGCAGGAACGTCATCGAATGCCGCAGCGTCAGTGCGAACGATGCCCAGATCGCCAGGATCCACAGCGGCGGCCCGCCGGACGACAGCGCGAGCGGATCGGCGGCGTAGTCGGCCAGCCCGGATCGGGCCAATCCGCCGTCCATGATCAAACCGCAGAGCAGCGCGACCAGCATCAGCCGGACATCGACCGCGCGCTGCGCCGGCGTCTGTCGGCACAGTGCGAGATGCAGCAGCACGAACACGACTGCGGCGGAAACGCCCGGCCACCACAGCCCGCGGCCCGCGCCGATCACCGCGCTGAACCAGACGATCTGGTAACCGATGGCGTTGGCCCAGAAACTCATGCCTGGAGTTCGCTGCGCGCCGCAAGTTCAGGCATCGGTGCGGGCGCGCGATGGCCGGGTTTCGCCATCAAGAGCTGTGCGACGCCGATCGAACGCTCGCGGAAACCGCCCTCGCAGTAGGCGAGATAGAACTGCCACATTGCGATGAAGCGGTCGTCGAATCCCTGCGCCCGCACCTGCGGTAGTGCGGCGATGAAACGGTGGCGCCAGGCTTCGAGGGTGCGCGCGTAGGACAGTCCGAAGTCTTCGAGCTGGGTGAGGGCGAGATCGCTGGCGCGGCCCTTGGCGGCGACCATTGCTGCGATCGACGGGATGAAACTGCCGGGAAAGACGTGGCGCTTGATGAAATCCACCGAATTGAGCGCCTGCTCGTAGCGGTGATCCTCGATGGTGATCGCCTGGATCAGCGCGAGCCCGTCGGGCTTCAACAGTGAGCCGATCTTGGCGAAATAAGTGTCCAGATACTGCGCGCCGATGGCTTCGATCATCTCGATCGACACCAGCTTGTCGTAAGTGCCGGTGAGGTCGCGATAGTCTTCCAGCAGCAGCGTCACCCGGTCTTCGAGGCCCGCTTCGGCAACCCGCTGCGCGGCCAGCGCATGCTGTTCCTTCGAGATCGTGGTGGTGGTGACGCGGCAGCCGTAGCGCTGCGCGGCGTGCACCGCGAAGCCGCCCCAGCCGGTGCCGATCTCGACGACATGATCGCCGGGCTTCAGATCGAGCTTGCGACAGATGCGGTCGAGCTTGCGGGTGGACGCCACTTCGAGGCTGTCGCTGTCCAAGGCGTCGCCGTCGCCGGCCCAGATGCCCGAGGAGTACATCAGGTCCGGCGACAGGAACAGGCTGAAGAATTCGTTGCCGAGGTCGTAGTGCGCGGCGATGTTGCGGCGACTGCCGGTGCGGGTGTTGCGACGGAACGCGTGCAATGCGCGCATCGCGATGCCGCCGAGCCGGGCCAGGCCGGTCTCCATGCCGTCGAGCAGGTCGCGATTGCGCACCAGCAGCCGCACCAGCGCCACCAGGTTGTCGCAGCGCCACTGGCCCTCCATGTACGACTCGCCGGCGCCGACGCTGCCGTTCGCGGCGATTGCGCGATAGAAACCCGGTGAATCCACCTCGATACGGACCTGCAGGTCGGTAACGACGTGCGCGGGTTCGCCCAGTTCCACGGTGCCCAGGGCGTCGTGCAGTACCAGCCTGCCGTGACGCAGCTGGGCCATCTGCGCGATCAGGCGCTGGCGCAGGAAGCGTTCGAAGCTGCTGAAGTCGGCAGTCGTGTCGCCGGCGGCGTGCTTGGCGATCTCGTTCATCGTGAGCCTCGGAGGGACAGGTCTTTTGCGGGGTGGTCGTGGACCGGATTGCGTTTCAGCCACAGGCGCAGCGCCTGCCAGTGGATGGCGCCGACGACCTGCGCGGTCATCAGCGGATAGCGCCAGAGCACGCGTCGCAGCGACACCGCATTCAACGGCCGACGTTCCAGGCGCAGGGTCGCGTCGAATTCGCGCTCGCCATCGTGCGTCACCTCCATGTGCACGTGCAGATCGTCGCCGGGCGCTGTGAAACGCCAGCCGTAGTCGCGCGCCATGCCGACGAACGGCGAGACGTGGAAGGCTTTCGCGAATGACCAGTGCATCGCGCGGCCGTGCAGGTCGGCGCCGTCGACCGGCAGCACATAGGCGTGGCGTTCTTTCCACGGCGTGTTGGTGATTTCGGCGACGATGCAGTCGAGCGTGATGCCATCTCCGGCATAGCAGTAATAGAAACTCACCGGGTTGAAGGACAGTCCGGCGTAGCGCAGGTGGGTCAACAGGCGGATGGGGCCTTGCGGCCGACGGCCGAGTGCGGCGGCTGCGCGTTCGCGAACGGCTTCCGACAGCGGTATTTCCGGATCGCCCAGATAGTCGCTGCGACGGAATTCGGCGAGATTGCGCCGGTCAGACGACCATAGCCAGCGACGATCGAAGACCGAATCGACTTCATCGAGATCCAGATACAGCTGCGCGATGCGATAACGGAACGCATGCGGATGCGGCGCGTGACGCCGATGCCGCACCACGCCCTCGTAGACCGCGCTGGTCAAGGGGCCGCTAGCGCTGGTCAAGGGGCCGCTCATGCCGCGACCTTTTCCGGCATGACGATGTCCGGCGATGCGCGACCGGCATGCGTTGTCGAATCCCAGCGCACGCCCAGCGCGTTCGCGACTTCGACTGCGCTGCGCATGCCGTCCTCGTGGAAACCCCAACCCCAGTAGGCGCCGGCGAACCAGGTGTGCCGCTGGCCCTGGATTTCGGCCTTGCGCGCCTGCGCGGCGACCGAGGCGTGGCTGTAGACCGGGTGTTCGTAACGCATGCGACGCAGGATCTTCGCGGGATCGATCGCGTCGGTGCGGTTGAGGGTGACGATGAAGGGCTCGGGCGAGTCGATGCCCTGCAGCAGGTTCATGCAGTAGCTCACCGTGCAGACATCGGTCGGGTCGCGCGGAATCGTCGCGTTCCAGGCGGCCCACGCCTTGCGCTGCCGCGGCAGCAGCGATGCATCGGTGTGCAGCACGGTGTCGTTGGTCTGATACGGCAGGTCGCCAAGGATCGAACGCTCGGCGTCGCTGGCATCGCTCAATAGTCGCAATGCCTGATCGCTGTGACAGGCGATCACGATCTGGTCGAAGCGTTCCACGCAGGCGTCGGTGAAGACGGTCACGCCATCGTCGCTTCGCCGCACCTTGCGGACGGGCGTGTTCAATCGTTCCTGCACGCGCCAGCGGCCGCGCAGCGCGTGTACATAGGTGTTCGAGCCGCCACGGACCACACGCCACTGCGGGCGGTCGGTGACCTGCAGCATCTGGTGATTGGCCATGAACTGCACCAGGTATTTCGCCGGAAAAGCGAGGATCTTCGCCGAGGGCGACGACCACAACGCCGATGCCATCGGGACCAGATGCTCGTCGCGGAACATCGCGCCGTAGCCGCCGTCAGCAAGATAATCGCCCAGTGTCGGACCTTCGCCGGGCAGGGCCAGCAAGGCCGGCGCTTGGCGATAGAACCGGAACAGGTCGCGCAGCATGCCCCAGAATCGCGGCGAAACCAGATTGCGCCGCTGACAGAACAGACCATCGAGATCGGTGGCGTTGTACTCCAGGCCGCTGGCCTCGTTGCGCACGGAGAAACTCATCGTGGTCGGCTGCGACGCCACGCCGAGTTCAGCGAACAGCGCGTTCAGCAGCGGATAGTGCTCCGGGTTATGGACGATGAAGCCGGTATCGACCGGATAACGGCGGCCGTGAAGCTCGATATCGTGGGTGTGCGTGTGGCCGCCCGGATAATCGTTCGCTTCGAACAGCACGACTTCATTGTTCCTGGACAGCAGCCACGCCGAAGCGAGACCCGCGATGCCCGATCCGACGACGGCGATGCGCATCAGCCGGCCCTCGCTTTCGCCGCCACCCACGCCGGAACCGGCTTGAGATCGTGGACCAGGCGCAGCATGGCCATCGTGCGCAGGCCGTAGTAGGTCAGATCGATTTCCCACCAGCGGAATCCTTGGCGCGCGGAGCCCGGGAAAAAATGATGGTTGTTGTGCCAGCCTTCGCCGAACGTGATCAGCGCCAGCCACAGATTGTTGCGGCTGTCGTCGCGGGTCTGGAACCGGCGTTTGCCAAACCGGTGCGCCAGCGAATTGATGGTGACGGTGGCGTGGAAGAGGACGATGGTGGACACGAAGAAGCCCCAGACCAGCATCTGCCAACCGTTTGTGCCGAGCCCGGGCGCTGCGTTTTCCAGCCAGGCGCCGAGCAGGAACAGCGCGACCGCGAGCAGCACAGGCATCAGGATGTCGTAGCGATCCAGCCAGCGCAGTTCGGGGAAACGGGCGAGGTCGCGGATGCGTCCCCAGTCGGTGCGAAAACCGCCGCGCGTGAGGAACCAGCCGACATGGCTGCGCCAGAAACCGTGAACGACCGGCGAATGCACATCGTTCGCGGTGTCGGCATGACGATGATGATTGCGGTGATGCGACGCCCACCACAGCGGGCCCCGCTGCACGCAGGACGCGCCGATCGCCGCGAAGGCGAACTGCACCGCGCGCGAGGTACGGAAGGTCTTGTGCGAGAAATAGCGGTGATAGAAGCCGGTGATCGCGAACATCCGCACCGCGTACAACGCGACCGCCACCGCGACCGCGATCGGCGACACGCCCACCCAGAACACCGCGAGGCAGGCGACGTGCATTGCCAGGAATGGCAGCGCGCGCAGCCAGTCGATGCGGTCGCTGTCAGTGATGTCGGTGACGTCGGTTTCGGCCGACGCCGTGTCGAACCAGCGCGCGACGGCGATGCCGATCCGCTTCGTGGCGGAAGGGTCCGCCGGTGGTTGCGGCGGATCGAGTGGGGCGGGGACCGGCATGTTCGACTCCTCGGGTATCGACCTTGATTACGTCGATACCCGGGATCCGGATGCAGTCGGGATGCGGCTTTATCCGAACACAGGTTCCATCATGTAACCCGTCATTACAGGGTCACGATATCGCCCTTCGCCACGATCGGACCAGTGGGAATACCCTGCGGCGCGCCGCCGTCCGGTTCGAGCGTGATCGCCAGCAGTGCGCCCTTCGCGAGCGCGTCGCGCAGCGTATCCGGCACCTTCACCGTATGCGAACGATCGATCGACACGACGCCCAGCGACTTCGGACTTTCGCCCGGCGGAATCAGCCACAGTTCGGGCACGCGACCATCGGCGTCGGCTGCGGTCGGCACCGGCACCATCAGCACCGTGCTGTCCTTGCGATCGACCGATGCCAGCCAGCCGGGGCTGCCATCGTCGCGGGCGAGGGTGGTGACCGGCTTGGGCGCGGAAGGATCTTCGACCGGCGGTTGCGGTGGCGTGGGGCCGGGGTCGACCGCGATCGGCCCGGGGCCGACATCGGCATCATCGCGCAACAGACCGGGAGGCCCGATCGCGACGGCGGCCAGCGCGGCCGCAGCCGCAAGGCCGGCGGCCGCACGCCAGAATCCGGCGCTTTGCCACAGGCCCGACTTCGTCGAAGTCGAATCCGTGGTTGCGACCGCGGGCCAGCCGAGCTGGGTGCGGATGCGCGGCCACAGATGCGGCGGCACTTCGGCATCGCCGAATTCGGCGAGCAGGGGCGCCAGACGCTGCTCCCAGTCGGCGACCAGACGCGCGAAGCCGCTGTCGCTGGCAATACGCGCCTGGGCTTCGCGGCGCTGGTCGGCGTCGAGTACGCCCAGCACGTATTCGCCTGCAAGCAGATCGGCCGATGGCGGCTCGTGGCCGTCGAATTCCTGATGATGGAGGTCGCGGATATTCATGAGAGTCGCACGTTCATGCTTCGAGGCACCCACGCAGTTGCAGCAGGCCGCGGCGGATCCAGCTCTTGACCGAACCCAGCGGCGAGGCGATGCGCTGGGCCAGTTCCTCGTAGGTCGAACCCTCGAAGAAGGCCGCGCGGATCAGCGATTTGCGGCGCGCATCGAGCTGGTCCATGCAGGCTTCCAGACGTTCGCGCTCGTCGGCGGACACCGCGGACTGCAGCGGCGACGCGCCGCCGTCGGCGATGTCGTCGGCGAATTCGATCGGCGACAGCGTGCCGCGTGCAGGCTGCGAGCGGATCCGGTCGATGGCCTTGTTGCGGGCGATCATCGCCAGCCATGAGATCGGGCTGGCGCGGCCCGGATCGAACTGGTGCGCCTTGTGCCAGATGGTGGTGAACACTTCCTGCAGCACGTCTTCGGCCTCGGCCCGGTCCGGAATCACCCGCAGGCAGACGCTGAACAGTTTGGACGACGTGGCGCGATACAACGATTCGAACGCGTTGCGGCTGCCCGCGGCGATCTCGACGAGCAACGTGTCGAGCCCGGGGATGTCCTGTGCTGCGTTGTGTACTGCATCGTGTGGGCGCATCTCGGGCATCCGGAGTCCTTGCGTGGTGAACAGGCGTGGCGCCATGTTCCCGGACAAGGCGCCCGGCGGCAAGTATGCATGGATCGATGCCCGCCTTGTCGCGGACGCGCGTCGACGGCGGCCGCGCGGGGCGGCGGAACGGGGCGATGCTGGAAAATCGTGCAGAAATGCGTACATGCCGTTGGATACGGGGCGCATCGCACGACGGATGCAGGTGCGGCGCCGCCCGCAACGACAAGGCCAGGGACGTGCCGGGCCTTGTCGTGCATTTCACATGCCTGCCGCGGATCCTTTACCAGATCACGATGCGCTTCTCGCCATCGCGGAACATCGGATCGCCGGCTTTGCACGAGAACGCCTTCGCGAACGAAGGATGGTTCGAGGGCGAGCCCACCGCGCGGAAGTTCGCCGGTGCGTGCGGGTCGGTGACCAGACGCACTTCGAGTTCCTTCGGCGTGAAGTTGCGGCGCCACACGGTGCCCCAGTTCAGGAAGAAGCGCTGATCGCGGTCAAGACCGTCAACCTTGGGGTCGGGCTTGCCTGCGCTCGCGCGCTGGAAAGCATCGTACGCCACTGCCAGTCCGCCGAGATCGGCGATGTTCTCGCCCAGGGTCAGATTGCCGTTGACCATCTTGCCCGGCGCGGCTTCATAACCGTCGAACTGTGCGATCAGTTTGCTGGTGAGCGCGGAGAACCCCTTGGAGTCGGCCTCCGTCCACCAGTTCTCGAAGTTGCCGGTCGGTCCGAAACGGCTGCCCTGATCGTCGTAGCCATGGATCATTTCGTGGCCGATCACGGCGCCGATGCCGCCATAGTTCAGCGCGTCGTCCGCCTTCGCGTCGAAGAACGGCGGCTGCAGGATCGCGGCGGGAAACACGATCTCGTTCTGCAGCGGGTTGTAATAGGCATTGACCGTCTGCGGGCTCATGCCCCATTCGGTCTTGTCCACCGGCTTGCCGATCTTCGACAGGTTCCACTGGTAATTGAATGCGTTCGCCGCCAGCACGTTCTCGATATAGCTGTTGCGCGATGTCTGCAGGCCGTTCCACTCGCGCCACCGATCGGGATAGCCGATCTTCGGCGTGAACGTGGCCCATTTCTCCAGCGCCTTCTTCTTCGTCTCGGGGCTCATCCAGGCGAGATTCTCGATGCGGCCCTTCAGCGCCACGCTGAGATTCTTCACCAGTTCTTCCATGCGCGCCTTGGACTCGGCGGGGAACGCCACCTGCACGTACATCTGGCCGAGCGCCTCGCCGGCCTGGCCTTCGATGGTGCCCAGCACGCGCTTCGAGCGCGGCCGCATTTCCTTCTGGCCACGCAGGGTCTGGTTGTAGAAGTTGAAATTTTCCTGGACGAACGCCTTGCTCAGGAAAGGCGAGGCGCCGTCCACCGTGTGGAAACGGAGATAGCTTTTCCACACAGGCACGGGGGTGTCGGCCAGCATCTTGCTCACTTCGGCGTGGAAGGCCGGAATCGCCAGCGAGAACATCTTCGGCGCTTCCACGCCTTGCGACTCGAAAAACCGGGTCCAGGGGAAGTTCGGCGCCAGCTTGTCGGCCTCGGCGAGGCTGACCGGGTTGTACGACAACCCGGCATCGCGCGAGAGCTCTTCGCTCGACTTCGACACTTTCGCCAGGCGCGTTTCGAAGGCGATCACGTCCTTGGCCTGCTTTGCGGCATCTGCGGCGCCGATGCCGGACAGTTCCAGCACCTTGGCGATGTGCTTTTCGTACTCCGCCACGATGTCCTTCTTGTCGGTGTAGTAACCGGGATCCGGCAGTCCGAGGCCGCCTTGGAATGCGTAAGCGATGTTCATCGAGGAATTCTTGAAATCGGGGCTCGGGCCGAAACCGAAGACCGCTTGTTCGCCCTTGGCGAACGATTGGCGCAGATATTCGGCGACCCTGGGGCCGTTCTTCAGCGCGTCGATGGCGTCGAGCCGGCTCTTCAGCGGCGCGATGCCTGCGGCTTCGATTTTGGCCTCGTCCATGCCGGTCGACCAGAAATCGCCGACGATCTTCTCGACGCCGCTGGCGCCCTTCATTGCGGCGGCCTGTTCGGCCAGTTGCTGCTGCACTGCGAGCGAACGTTCGCCGAGCATTTCGAAAGCGCCCCAGGAGGTGCGGTCGCCCGGAATGGCGTTGGCCGCCAGCCATCGGCCGTTGACGAAGCCGTTGAAGTCGGTGCACGCGTTCCTGGCGGCGTCGAGATCGGTCGCCTTGAACTGGTTGAAGGGCGGCAGCTTGCTCTGGTCGAGCATCAGGCCGCCGTCCCTGGCTGCCATCGCCGGTTCGGCATTCATCAGCGAAAGGCCCGAAACGACAGCCGCCACTGCGGCAGACAGCAACAGGGTGCGGGGTCGCATAAGCGGATTCGATTGGGGTTTCACGGAAGTCTCCGGCCCAGAGGGCGTACGGGAAGGCGGCGTCATGGGACCGCGACGTCAAGCGGCGCACGACTGTAACGCGTGGAAAGGTCGGCGGCCGGTGTCGAAGGTCATAGAGGCACGACGCTGGCCCAGCTTAAGGTCGGCCTGTCCTTGATTCCACAAGTTCACCGTTCCTTACACAGACGCAGGCGGACACCGCCCAGCCGACGTCCAAACCGATAAAGAATCCAACTCCGAGGATAACTACGTGAAGAATTCATACTTGATCGCTACTTGTCTGGCCTTGGCGCTGCCTATGTTGACCATGGGCATGGATGCCGAGGCAGCGGGGAAAGGTCAGCGCAGCCCCCGCGGCGAACTGGTCCACCGGATCGTCATGAAGTGGGGCAATCATGTCCAGGAGGCGTATCGCGCCGATGTCCGCGAGTGGGCGTCCGACATGGCGCCGTTGTTCTCGAAGGCCTCGCTCGATACGCTGAAACGCGCAGCGAATTCGCCGACTTTCGAGCTGATGAACGATGCGTTTCTGGTCGACGACCGTGGCAATACCGCACACACCAACCTGTTGAACGCCATTAATACAGGCGCCGTCAAAGTGCCGACAAAACTGCTCGGCGAGATCAACAATGATCTGGTGTTCGTGCCGATCACCCCGTGCCGGATCATCGACACCCGCGTTGCCGGCGGCCAGATCGCCGCCAACACCGTGCGCAGCTTCGATGTCACCGCCGTGTCCGACTACGGCTTCCAGGGCGGCGAAGCCAGCAACTGCGGCGGTGCCGGTGCCGCCGGTTCGTTCGCGGCGGCGGCGATCAATTTCACCGTGGTGACGCCCGCTGCGGCCGGCTTTATCACCGCATTCCCGTTCCTCGGCACCCAGCCGCTGGCGTCGACGGTCAACTATACGACGGGCAGCATCGTCGGCAATTACACCGTGGTCAAACTCGACCAGGGCGCGTCTGCCAATGAGCTGAGCGTCTTTTCGTTCGCGCAGACCCATCTGGTCGCCGACCTCGTCGGTTATTTCATCAACCCGGTGCTCGGCGATCTGGATTGCCAGGAGACTTTTTCCAGCAACATCACCGTCAATGCCAACTCCACCGGCACCGGCTCGTCGCCGGCCTGCGCAGCCGGGTACACCATCGTCAGCGGCGGCTGCACCATGTCCACGTTCGACGGCCGCGTCGTCTCCAGCCGCAGCTTCCCGAACAGCAATACCCACTTCTGCGCATTCCGCAACGAAAACGCAAGTGCGTCGAATCTCGGCGTCGTCTACGGCCGCTGCTGCAAGCTGCCGAGCGGGCGTTGATTTTCGTGTCGCCGCAATCGGGGTGACAGCAGCAATCGCAGCAAGCGGGGTGACAGCAAGCGGGGTCAGGCTCACTTCGAGACAAGTGAACCTGACCCCGCTTGCTGGCCCGAGGTACGGATCTTGCCCGTGTTACGCGTCAATGCGGTTGTTACATTCAAAATCATGGACTAATCTCGCTGTGCGCTCGCGAAGCGGTGGGGATTCGATTCGCTTCCACGCGCGCAGCTCAGCACAGGGGATGTGCCGTTTGCCGATCCGTAGCCACGATGCTTCGGTGGTGCCGGCTGTGCCCCCGGGCATCGCCCCGGCTGGGCCTCTCAATCATCCAGACAGGAGGTCTTATGAAACACGCCTTATTGAAGAGCGCATTGATTTCATTTGCGATGGTGGCTGCGGCGACGGCATGGGCACGCGATTCGACGCCGGACACTGCACGACAAACGACGGCAACTGACAGGGCTATGGTCGATCGAGCCGGCAATCCGCGCTCGCTGCGCGCACAGTGGGTGTACCGAATCGTTGCGAAGTGGGGCGGTCATGTGCAGGAGGCCTATCGTACTGACCCACGCCGCTGGGCCGACTCTATGTCGCAGGTATTCGCGAAAGCGAGCCCCGATGCGCTGCAGCGCGCGGCGGAAGCGCGGACATTCGCGGCGATGAACGATGCATTGTTGGCCGGGACCAATCCGGCTGCGTTGCAGCCCACCACAGCGTCGGCGTCAAACGGCGTCGGCTCAAAGCGTATCGCTGCGCGCAGCTTGGGAGACCCGGACCGGGATCTGGTGTACGTGCCAGTCACGCCGTGCCGCATCTTGGACACGCGTATCGCCGGTGGGCCGATCCCCGCCAACAGTTTCCGCGATTTCGATTTGACCGATGTGATCCGCTACGCACCGCAGGGCGGCGATACCAGCAACTGCAATGTCGGCGACAAGGGCTCGTTTGCGGCGGCGGCGATCAATTTCACTGTGGTCAGCCCGAATACTGCGGGTTACATCACCGCATTTCCGTATCTTTCCAGCCAACCAACGGCAGCAACGATCAATTACGTGGCGGGCGACATCCGCAATGGTTTGGCGATCACACGTTTGGACCAGAGCGCCGCCACCTACGAGTTCAGCGTCTATAGTTTTGCGCAGACGCATTTGGTGGCGGATGTGGTGGGGTATTTCGCGGCACCTAAGCCCGCTGCATTGGAGTGCATAAACCTGTCTAGTCCGGTTTACTACGTGGGGGGAGGGGGGGGCAGCGCCCAGAGCAGTCCCAACTGTCCGGCCGGATACACTGCACTTTCCGGCTCTTGCCTCGCCAATGAGATACTTTATCAAGTAAGCAGTCATACGGGGAATACCTCGCATACCTGCACATATTTCAACAATTATTCGCCTACACGTTCCTTCAGTGTCCAAGTGCGTTGTTGTCGTATCCCCGCGCAGTGATTGTGAATATCCCCATACTGCAAACAGCGGAATCAGCAAGTGGGGTCAGCAAGCGGGGTCAGGTTCACTTGGAGAGAAGTGAACCTGACCCCGATCTCACCGATCTCACCGATCTCACTCTCACCGATTGTCATGCTGCCCCATTTGCGGGATGCTCACGTAACCGCAAGACGAGGCACGACCCATGCGCGTTCTCTTTCACGGCGCCGCCGGTGAAGTCACCGGTTCGTTGCACGAAGTCGAAACCGGCGGCAAGCGCCTGCTGATGGACTGCGGCATGATCCAGGGCAGTCCCGAGGCCGAAGCCCGCAACGCACAAGCGTTTCCGTTCGAGCCCAGCGAGCTCGATGCCCTGATCGTCAGCCATGCGCATATCGATCACATCGGCCGGATCCCGCTGCTTGTCCAGCGCGGTTTCAGCGGTCCGATCTACGCCCAGAACGCCACCGCCGACCTGATGCCGATCATGCTGCAAGACGCCGCCGGGATCGCTGAAGGCGAGGCGATGCGCGCCAATCGCCATCGCCGGAAAGGTGAGCCCGAAGCGGTGCCGCTGTACACCAAGGACGATGCGCGCAAGGCGATGCAGTACGTCGAGCGGGTGCCTTACGACGTCCGCACCGAACTGTTTCCGGGCGTCGAGATGACTTTCCGCGATGCCGGGCACATTCTCGGTTCGTGCAGCATCGAGCTGTGGGGCGATGGCAGGAAGCTGGTGTTTTCCGGCGATCTGGGCCCCAAGGGCACGCCGATCCTGCGCGATCCGGCGGAGATCACCGACGCCGATCTGGTGCTGATGGAATCGACCTACGGCGACCGTCTGCATCGTGATCGGGCCGAAACCATCCATGAGCTCGAAGAAATCCTCGACGACGCCTGGCGTTCCGGCGGCTGCGTGCTGATTCCGGCGTTCGCGGTCGGCCGCACCCAGGAGTTGTTGTACTGGTTCGCCAAACACTGGGACGACTGGAAGATGTCGCGCTGGCAGATATTCCTCGACAGCCCGATGGCGTCGAAGGTGGTGGAGGTCTACGGCCGCCACCAGGAATTGTTCGACGACGACGCGAAAGCGGTCTGGCGCGGGCGTCCCAACCCGTTCAAGTTGCCCAACCTGCACATCACCGAGACCGTAGACGAATCGATGGCGATCAACCGCATCGAACGCGGCGCGATTGTGATCGCGGGCTCCGGCATGGCCAACGCCGGGCGCATCCTGCATCACTTCAAGCACCGCCTGCATCGCAGGCAGACCCATGTCGTGTTCGTCGGTTATCAGGCCGAAGGCACGACGGGACGACGGCTGGTGGACGGCGCCAAGTGGGTGCGCATCCATGGACACGACGTGCGCGTGAACGCCCAGCGCCACACCGTGGGCGGGCTGTCGGCGCATACCGATCAGCGCGGTCTGATGGACTGGTACAACGGCTTCGCCGGCCATCCGCCGCTGGCCCTCGTACACGGCGAGGACAAGGCCCGGGAAGCCCTGGCCGGTGAGCTGGGCGAGGCCTACGGCATTACCGCAACCCTGGCGCGGCCGGGTCTGGAGATCGAGCTCTGATGCCGTAACGGAATGGTTCGCGGCGCCTGTCCGGGAATTTTCTCTGGCGTATCAGGCACTTTTAACGTACAGTTCGCCTCGTTTCGCGCACGGCTGGCCCGTTTTCCTTAGGCAGCCCGCTGCAGCTCCAGCGCCGGTACATCCGTACGGCACCCGACCTCGCAGCACTCTCCCGCACGTCTTTCGTCGCGCCGAACACGACCCGCCATGTGGCTGGCCGTTTCATTTTGCTCGCAGCGCGGTTTTGGAAAGCTCCGAGTGACGCCCCGCATTCGCTTGCGGTGCGAAAACCACCTTGGAGTTCCAACATGACTTTCGAATCGCTCGGGCTTGCGCCTGCGCTTCTGCGCGCACTCGCGGAAAACAACTACACCACGCCGACCCCGATCCAGGTCCAGGCGATCCCGCTGGCGCTGGCCGGCCACGACCTGCTGGGCGGCGCCCAGACCGGCACCGGCAAGACCGCCGCGTTCGGCCTGCCGCTGCTGCAGCGTCTGGCCGAAGGCAACAAGCCCGCGACCGGCCCGCGCAAGCCGCGCGCGCTGATCCTGGTGCCGACCCGTGAGCTCGCGGTGCAAGTCGCCGACAGCATCCGCAGCTACGGCAAGCACATGCGTTTGAACGTCACCACCATTTTCGGCGGCGCCGGCATGCAGCCGCAGATCGACAGCTTCCGTCGCGGCGTCGACATTCTCGTCGCCACGCCCGGTCGTCTGATCGACCACATGGAGCGCGGTTCGGCCAAGCTCGATGCGGTCGAAATCCTGATCCTCGACGAAGCCGACCGCATGCTCGACATGGGTTTCCTGCCGGCGATCAAGCGCATCCTCGGCCGCGTGCCGTCGCAGCGCCAGACCCTGCTGTTCTCGGCCACGTTCGAAGCCCAGCTCAAGCAGCTGGCGATGGAATTCATGCACAACCCGCAGCAGGTGCAGGTGGCGGCGCAGAACGCCATCGCCGCGACCATCACCCATCGCGTGCATCCGGTCGACGGCTCGCGCAAGCGCGATCTGCTGATCGACATCCTGACCCGTCGTCACACCGATCAGGTGTTGATCTTCGGCAAGACCAAGCACGGCTGCAACCGTCTGGCCGAACAGCTCGAAGCCGCTGGTCTGCCCGCGGTCGCGATCCACGGCAACAAGAGCCAGGCCGCGCGCCAGAAGGCCCTGAACCAGTTCAAGTCCGGCAAGGCCCGCATCCTGGTCGCGACCGATGTCGCCGCACGCGGACTCGATATCCCGAACCTGCCGCTGGTCATCAATCACGACCTGCCGATGGTTGCCGAGGACTACGTGCATCGCATCGGCCGCACCGGCCGCAACGGCATGCAGGGCGAGGCGCTGTCGCTGGTGTCGTCGGAAGAAGCCGGCCTGCTGCGCCAGATCCAGCGTCTGCTCAAGACCGACGTGGTGATGGACGTGGTCGAAGGCTTCGCACCGAACCGCCCGCTCCGCATGGATGGCCCGATGCCGCCGATCAACCGTGGCGGCAACCAGCGCCCGGGCGGCAGTCAGGCGCCGCGCAAACCGGCGCATCGTCCGCACGGCAAGCCGGCCGACCGCAGCGCGCACGCGCATGCGGGCCAGAAGCCGCATCGCAGCGGTGCGGCCAGGCCAGGCGCAGCTAGGCGCGATTCGCGGGCGTGATTCTTTCGCGAACGTGATCTTTCTTGTCGATCGGTTTCGATCATGAGATGACAGAAAGGGCCGGCATTGCCGGCCTTTTTTTTGTTCGAATATCCCGAGGATGCGTCAGCGTTCGGCCTTCGGCCCGCACTCCGCTTCCTTGCCCAGTAACCCCCCGAAAAAGCCGGGCTCTTCGCATTTCACCGGCTGAGGCGCTGCCGCTGCAGCAGCGCGCTGTGCGGCCTGCGCAGCGACGCGCGCCTGCTGCATCTGCGCCAGCTTGGCGCGGATCTGCGGCATCGCGGCCAGCGCGGCTTTCTCGCCTTCGACGATGGCGCGGGCGCGCTGCTCGAAATCAGCCGGACCGATGTCGTTGACCTTCGGGCGGATCACCACATCGGCGCGTGCGATTTCCCGCTCGCCGAGTTTCTGGCCCATGATCGTGATCGACTGATTGACCACGCCCAACAGGTTTTCCGGCGTCTTGCCGGTGATCCGGGTGGAGATGTCCACCGCGATGACGAAATCGGCGCCCAGTTGGCGCGCGGCGTCCACCGGCACCGGGCTGACCACGCCACCGTCGACGTAATAGAACTTGCCGATCTTCACAGGCTCGAACACGCCGGGGATGCTGCACGAGGCGCGCACCGCCTGACCGATGTTGCCGTTGACGAACACCGTGCGCTGGCCGGTTTCGAGTTGGGTGGACACCACTGCGAACGGCTTCTTCATCTTGTCGAAGGCACGGTTGCCGACCATGCGGTTCACGTAGTCCTGCAGCTTCTGCCCGCGGAGCATGCCGCCGTTGAAGAGGGTGACGTCGCGGATGCTGGCTTCGTCCAGCGCCACTGCGTGTTGCTGCATCTGGAAGGCATCCATGCCGCTGGCGTAGAACGCCCCGACCACGCTGCCGGCGCTGGTGCCGGAGACCACCTCGGGCTTGAAACCGTTGGCTTCAAGCATCTTGATCACGCCGATGTGGGCGAAACCCTTGGCCGCGCCGCCGCCGAGGGCGATGCCGATGCGGATCTTCACCGGTGGCGCGGGCGGCACGACCTTGACGGCCGTTACGGGGGGTGCGGGTTTGACCGAATCGCCGCCGCAGCCGGCGAGCAGGGTCAAGGCGAAGGCGAGCAGCAGGCAACGCAGGGTGGTCATGGGCTGGATCGGAATGAATGCGCGCACATGATCGCAGCAAAGCTCCGGGCACTGGAACGCAATGCGGTGCAACCGTTGTCCCCGAGTCGCCCCCGGACCACGGATTCATCGGCCGGAATGGGCGGTGCGCCCGGTTTGCCGCTGCGTCCACCGACGGGTTGGATCGAGCCTGCAGGTTCACCGATGTGCTCCGGTGTGTACCGGAACGCCTCCGGGGCAGGTATGCTCAGGCGGCTGCGGGGGTGACATTTGCCCCTGCTGCGACAATCTGGGAGGTCGAGAGGGCCGAAAGGCACTGCGCGGCGTCGGTTGAATATCCATTGGGAGTCAGCGATTGGCTGATATTCGACAACAGGCAGTGGCCACTGCCGATGCGTACACACAAGGGAATATCGCGACACTGGACGACGCGATGACCCGCAGGCTGATCGCCTCCACCGTGTTGACTGTCAGTCGCGGCGGCGATCCGGCCGCTTCTGATCGCCTTGGATTCGTGGGGCGCTACCGGGCCGGGGCGGAATTCCTCGCCGAAGCCGGTTACGTCGACAAAGACAAATTCGACCAGGCCATGCGCGGCCACCGCTCGGAATCGGCGTGGGCGAAAACCGGCGGGATGGCGACTTTCCTGGAAGACGCTTCCAACTGGAAAGGCGGATTGGCGCTCGAAGCCTACAAGCTGTCTCCCGACCGCCAGGATCTGGCGTTCAAACTCAATGCCGAAAACGACTACGGTCGCGCCCGCGAACAGGGCTTCATCGGTGAGGACGAGAAGCCGGGCCGGGTCGCCGGTTTCCTGAAGGCCGCGCACATCGTCGGCTTCAACAGCGCACGCGAGGCGATGATCGGCGGCCGCGCATATCGCGACTTCAAGGGCGTCAGCAATTACGACCATATCCACGACATCAGCCGCAACGGCGATGGTCTGGATGCGGTGATGGCGGTCAATCGGGGCTTGCGCATGCAGCCGGACGGTGCGGCGCAGCTCTCGGTGGCCCAGGTCGATCACCCCGAGCACGGCCGCTATCGCGACATGTATGCCGCTCTGGGCAATGTGCCGGGCTTGAACAGCGACCACGAACGTCAGCAGGCGGCCGCCTCGATTCTGGTCGCGACCAAGGCCGCGGACATGCAGCGCGTCGATCATCTGGTGCCCGGCCCAGCCGGCACAGTGTTCGCGGTCCAGGGCGATCTGCGCGATCCCTCGCACCGCCTGGTTCCGCTCAAGCTCGCCGAACTCGCCGCACAGCCGCTGGAAACATCCACGTCGCAACTGGCCGCGCTCAGCGTCCAGCCCGATCAGGCCGGCGACGGCCAGCGACAGGAGCGCGCGCGGGGTGTCTGACGGTTCGCGCACCGCCGCATTCCCGGGTTCCTCCCCGGACATTCCGCATCAGAAGAGACAGCACAATGCGTGATCGAAACGTCTGAATCCTCGCCCTGGCAGTGCTGGCGGCCGCATGCAAGCCGACTGCGCCCGCCGTGGAAGCCGCACCCGCTGCGCCGCCGGCGGCGGCCGAACCCGCGACAACGCCCGTCGAAGCGACAGCGCCTGCGCTGGAGTCCGCATTCACCGTGGGCATGGCCTACGCCGACCTGCGCAAGCGATTGACCGATGCCGGTTGGCTGCCGCTGCGCGACCCGATGTGCCGGGAGAACATCGGCGGCGAAGCCCGCGTCTGCGGCGAACTGCCCGAGGTCGAAAGCTGCAGCGGCGACGGCCATTGCGTCATGTATTTCGCCAATGCCGATCAAGGCAAACGCATGCGTGTGAGCACGTACGGACCTTCGGAGCGCTGGAACGTGCCCGGCGATGAAGCCGCATTCGCGGTGAACTCATGGGACGTCTCGGCGCTGGAACCGGTCGCGAAGTCGATCGAAGGCGCTGCCCGCCTGTCCCTCGCGCGATTTCGACGTTTTCCTGAAAGCCTTCGCCTCCGATCCCCGCATCGAGCGCGCGTTCACCGCGCCGGTTGTGAAGGCGGACGAACTTTACTCCGATGACATTGGCAATCACTCGCGCATGGTCTGTATCGCCGGCGGTAGCTATGACGATTTCAATGTGAACTATGCACAGGATGCGTTCCACTTCGTGGATTCGGTACAAAGCGTCGACTGAACCGCCCGGTCTTTCCCGGAGGCTCCAACTCTTGAGAGGATGGAGCAATGACCAAGCAGACGAAGCACTCGCTGCCAATCGCGCCCAACCTGCTTGAGCAGGACTTCAGCGCCGAGCGGCCGAACCAGAAATGGGTCAGCGACATCACCTACATCGTCACTGACGAAGGCTGGCTGTATCTCGCGGTGGTGGATCTGTACTCGCGGCTGGTGGTGGGCTGGTCGATGTCCGAACGCATGACCTCAACTCTGGTCTGCGATGCGCTGCAGATGGCGCTGTTCCGCCGCCAGCGGCCGCGTGGCGTGATCGTGCACTCAGACCGCGGCAGCCAGTACTGCTCGAAGGAACACCGCAAATTGCTCGCCGACAACGGCCTGCTGTGCAGCATGAGCGCGAAGGGCAACGGTTACGACAACGACCCGCCATGGAGAGCTGGAACCACAGCTTAAAGGTCGAGGCGATCCACGGCGAGAAGCTGCCCACCCGCGAGTACGCCAAGGCGCACTTGTTCGATTAGATCGAGGTCTACTACAATCGACATCGGCTCCACGTCAAGCTTCGGCTACCTCAGTCCTGCAGAGTTCGAGCTGGCAAAAACTGCTTAACCGAGTGTCCGTGATTCCGGGGCAAGATCATTGCCCCAACCCTGCGCTCAAGAGGACGGCCGTGAATGCACTTTCGCTTGCTTGTGGTATCGTGCTCGCAGCATTTGTCAGCCGCCGGTTAGCGCGTACGTTAGGTTTGTAACTTTTAGGATCAGCATGCGTTAGCTACTCATCCATCCTCGTTCAAAAATGAGGACAGCACTTTCGTTTCGGCTAAGTGCTTAGGTGACAATGGCGATTGACGCGCCAATAACTGTAGGTAAGTGATCAAGACCACAAGGGAGATATAAGTATGGATGAACAACAACACACAACTGTCGAAATGAACAAGGTAGCAACACCGGCAGTTGTTAGCGAGAGCCGGGTTTCTACGAAGCGAGTCGTCGGCTTCGTTGCACTCGCCTACGCCGCCTCAATGATCGCTCAGAACGTTGTGTATGTGGTGACGGGAGCGCCAGACTTCAGAGATCCTCTTGATGTAGTTCTCGTCTACCACGCCGACTATGCGTTTGAAACGGGTATCACCACCGGTTTGGAGGCTGTGAACCTACCCCTGCTCCTGTTGTTTGTCACGGCGCTTTACGGGCTTGTGCAACGCCGAGGAGGTGCAGGAGCGGACTGGTCGCGGCTTGCGGTAGCGGCCGGAGCGACTGCCTCGGCGTTATTTGCCATCATGTTCGCCACAAGCATCACGACCGTAATCACCGCAGATGGCTTGGCCGAGTCGACTCCTACCTTTGCTCTGATCTGGCGGTTCCATGCTGCGGTCTTCGCGCTTGTGATGCCTGCGCTCGGGGCAACCTTCATCGGCGCGGCGTTGGCAACTCACTATAGTGGTTTAACGCGGCCTTGGCAGCGGGTGCTAGGCTTGGTAGGCGGCGGAGCACTCATTTTTGCTGGGCCCGGAAACCTTGCCGTCTCGGATGGGTCGCCGCTGATTTATGTCGGGGTTTTGGGGTTGTTTCTGTGGATAATCTGGATCATTGCCACCGGCCTACGCCTCATTCGTGGATAGTGATCTTTGAAGCGCATGGTGGAGTAAGCGAAGCCCAACTCCACCATGCGTGATGGGCCCCATTTCGCGAGTCAACGGGGGTGTCCTCATTCCATACGATATCAGGCCGGAAAGGGCGCGCGCTCACCCTAAAAGTCTGCGGTCCTAGCAGAGCCCTTCGTCGAAGCAGCCACTCCGAGGGGACCATGGTCCAGCAACCTTCGCCTAGCCAAAGCGTTCTCTTAAAAGGCTCTTCGTGAACTCGTGTGGGTAAACTCCGCCTAGATCACAGCTCTGGAAGCTGGCAGGTGGGAATCTTCAGTCGCAGATACTCTTCGTCGCGCAGGCCATAGGCTCGACGCGGGATCACCCGGATCTTGTTGTTCAATCCCTCCACAAAGCCCAGTGAGACTTTGTTCGCCGGGGTGCAGTACAACACGATGCCGTCCCAGCGCCGCTTGATCATCTCGGCGAAGGCTTCGTACGGTTTGAGCCGCTGCCACATCAACGCCTCGCGCCAGCGTTCGAACAACTTCCGTGCTCCGGCCGGTGAACGGTAGCTCCACAATTGCCCGAACTGCTCCTTCAACAGGTAGGCCGTGTTCAAGCGCTTGTTCGCTGCCAGGAGCTGCTTCAGCGCCTTGCGGCCTTCCAGGCTGAGATTCTCGCGGTGCGACAGCAGGGTGTACTTCTGACCTTTGATGTAGCGACGATCCTCGCCGCTCAGCCGCGCGTACTCGGCTTTGCGCACCGCATCCATCGCCTTGCTCAGGTGGCGCATGATGGGGAACTTGTCGAACACGATCTGCGCCTGCGGGGTGTGCGCTTTAGCCGCATTGCGGAACGGCTTCCACATATCCATCACCGCGACCTCGATTTTCGACGAGGCCTGTTTTCCAATGGTTTCATAGAACTTCGCCATGTCCGCTTCCTTGCGGCCTTCGCCTCCGAACCAGATCGCACGCCCCTGCTCCAGATCGCTCACCACGATTCGGTAGGTGTGTCCCTTGCGGATCGAGATTTCGTCGACACCGATCGCCCGCGGTGCCGGCGGACCGGCGCGCTCCAACTGCGCCTGCATGTATTCCATCTCCAGCGACTTCACCGTCTGCCAGTCCAGCTTCAGCTCCTTGGCCACCGCCTGGATCGACGACGTCCGGCAGCGCTCGCCCACGTACTGCCCGAACCGTTCGGTGTAGAACGGATTGTTCGCCAGAAACGGAATCGTCTCGGTCTTCACCTTGCCGCACTGCGCGCAGTCGACACGCCGAACTTCGAATTGAAGATAGACGCGGGTGTCGCCGCAGGAGAGATTCCGCACCCGGCGATGTTTATGGTCGTACCAGCGACTGTGGACATGGCCGCGGACGCCGCAGGTCGTTTTTTTGAG
Organism: Lysobacterales bacterium; assembly: GCA_031364125.1. GTDB lineage: Bacteria > Pseudomonadota > Gammaproteobacteria > Xanthomonadales > Xanthomonadaceae > Lysobacter_I. Next base: position 23,127 of record JANLVT010000050.1, read on the forward strand.
CGCCGTCGCAGCGTCACCCCCCGCGCTTGCGGGTCATCCGGCACACGCCCGACGCGAGACAGCGGACGGAAACCGGGAAAGGCGTAGGCGTCGATCAGGCGGGCTTGGGGTTGGTCAGGTGGCTGCATCAGGCAATGATGCGCGAAAAATGGCCGCCAAAGAGGGGGGTAACCAGCTGATCAGGAATGACATTTCATGCGAAATCAGGTCGGTTTGACCCACGCTCTTTCAAGAAGAGCCA
>JANLVT010000090.1:0-37566 GCA_031364125.1 Lysobacterales bacterium
GAGCTAAAGCCAGTCAGTTAATGCTGACTGGCTTTTTTGTATTCGCGGGATTCTGTTTTTGTAGAGCGGCCTTCAGGCCGCTGATTTCCGATACGCAACCGTTTCTTTTTCATCAGCCGTGGGCACGGCCCTGATGTCGTCACCGACCGGGTTCTGCCTGGGCCGGCCTGAAGGCCGCTCTACCGACGGCAGAGATGGCTTAACTGACCGGCATTGGCTTGATGAGCGGGCTTTTTCGTTCGGGTCGTGATTCGACGAGCCCAACCGAGGACGAACGCGGCGGCTTCGAGCCATCGACAACAAAAAAGCCCGCGATTCGCATCGCGGGCTTTCGTGACATATCGCCGAATCTTGGCGCCCGTTGTGGACTCGAACCGCGCCACGACGAAGTCAACCACGGCGAGAATCATCGCGCCGCAGCGCGTGATGGCCTTGAAACGCGGCGGCTTAGAGCCATCGACAACAAAAAAAGCCCGCGATTCGCATCGCGGGCTTTCGTGGCATATCGCCGAATCTTGGCGCCCGAAGTTGGACTCGAACCAACGACCCCCTGATTAACAGTCAAGTGCTCTAACCGGCTGAGCTATTCGGGCGGGGCTGCATATCGTAATGGTCCGGCCCCGCACGATCAAGCGTGTTGTTCGCCCGAATGCGCGGAGGCGACCGGCGTCACAGGCCGCTGGCGCAGGTCGCGGCGGCGGCGGGCGCGGCACGGTCGCGGCGCAGGCGGCCGCCGTTGGACAGGATCAGGGCCTGGGCGTGCTTCGGGCCGCGCCGGTCGCAGAGCGTGAACGTGATGTTGGAGCCGCCGTTGCCGCCGTTCGGCTGGTAGACGATGCGCTGGCGGCCGATGGTGCCGTGCAGGCGGACCCCGGCGGGCAGTTTCTCCTGCTGGCGGATGATCGGCTCGTCCGGGCTGTGCAGGCGGTTGCCGTCGGTGTCGATGAACGCGATCCAGCCCGGGCTCCAGTCGGTGCCGCCGGCGCATTGGCTGGCGCTGGCCGGGCAGACCACGATCTCGCGGCCAAGCACAGTGGCGTGGCGCAGGGCGTCGAACAGGGTTGTGGTGATTGCGCTGCGCGCCGAGGCGGCATGGGTCCGGGCCACGGCATCCTTCAGGGTGGGAATGACGATTCCCATGAGGACGCCGAGGATCGTCATCGCGATGACGAGGTCGAGCAGGGTGAAGCCGCCGGCGTAGTGACTGGCGGCAGGTGAACGCTGGCGGGACATGGCGGCTCCGATGAGCATGAACGGGAGTTCAGTGTCGTCAGGCGGATGCGGCCGCGGCATCGGCGCTTCCCGCGTGCGGGGGTAGGAAAAACCCGCTCCGATTCATGGCGACCCGCTAGACTTCCTGACTTCGCACCACGACGCCCGCAATGAACGAACACGCCGACAACCTTTTCCAACTGGTCGCGCCCTACGAGCCCGCAGGCGATCAGCCGAAGGCGATCGCGGCGCTGATCGAAGGCTTCGAGAGCGGGTTGGCGAAGCAGACCCTGCTGGGCGTGACTGGTTCAGGCAAGACCTACACCATCGCCAACGTGATCCAGGCGGTGCAGAAGCCGACCCTGGTGATGGCGCACAACAAGACCCTGGCGGCGCAGCTGTACGGCGAGTTCAAGGCGTTCTTCCCGAATAACGCGGTCGAATATTTCGTCAGCTATTACGACTATTACCAGCCGGAGGCCTACATCCCCTCCAGCGACACCTTCATCGAGAAGGACAGCTCGATCAACGAGCACATCGAGCAGATGCGTCTGTCGGCGACCAAGGCGCTGCTGGAGCGCCGCGACGCGATCATCGTCTGCACGGTGTCGGCGATCTACGGCCTGGGCGACCCGAACGAATACTTCAAGATGGTGCTGCACATGGTGCGCGGCGAGCGCATCGACCAGCGCGAATTGATCACCCGCCTCACCAATATGCAGTACCAGCGCAACGACACCGAACTGCGGCGCGGCACCTACCGCGTCCGCGGCGAAGTGATCGACGTGCATCCGGCGGAATCCGACGTCGAAGCGCTGCGCATCGAGCTGTTCGACGGCGAGATCGAACAGCTGACGGTATTCGATCCGCTGACCGGGGAAAGCATCCGCAAGCTGTCGCGCTACACCATCTATCCGAAATCGCATTACGTCACCACGCGGCGCACGGTGCTGGATGCGATCGCGGCGATCAAGCTGGAATTGCCCGAGCGGCTGGAGCAGTTCTACAGCCAGAACAAACTGGTCGAAGCCCAGCGGCTGGCGCAGCGCGTGCAGTACGACATCGAAATGATGGCCGAGGTCGGCTTTTGCACCGGCATCGAGAATTACTCGCGGCATCTCACCGGGCGCATGCCCAACGAAGCGCCGCCGTGCCTGTACGACTATCTGCCGCCGGACGCGCTGCTGGTGATCGACGAGTCGCACGTCACCGTGCCGCAGATCGGCGCGATGTACAAAGGCGACCGCGCGCGCAAGGAAACCCTGGTGGAGTTCGGGTTCCGGCTGCCGTCGGCACTGGACAACCGGCCGCTGCGGTTCGAGGAATGGGAAGCGCGTTCGCCGCGCACCATTTTCGTGTCGGCCACGCCGCGCGATTACGAGATCGAGAAGTCGCAGGGGCAGGTGGTGGAACTGGTCGTGCGTCCGACCGGCCTGATCGATCCGGAAGTGGAGATCCGTCCGGTCGGCACCCAGGTTGACGATCTGCTGGGCGAAATCACCGAACGCGTGGCGATGGGCGACCGTGTGCTGGTCACCACGCTAACCAAGCGCATGGCCGAGAACCTCACCGAATACCTTGGCGACCACGGCGTCCGCGTGCGTTATCTGCATTCCGACATCGAGACCGTCGAGCGCGTCGAGATCATCCGCGACCTGCGCTTGGGCGTGTTCGACGTGCTGGTGGGCATCAATCTGCTGCGCGAAGGCCTGGACATGCCGGAGGTGTCGCTGGTGGCGATCCTCGATGCCGACAAGGAAGGTTTCCTGCGTTCGGCCGGCTCGCTGATCCAGACTATCGGTCGCGCCGCGCGCAACGTGCGAGGCAAGGCGATCCTGTACGCGGACGTGGTGACGCGTTCGATGAAGGCAGCGCTGGACGAGACCGCGCGCCGCCGCGAGAAGCAGCTGGAATACAACGCCGAACACGGCATCGTGCCGACCTCGATCGTGCGCCAGATCATGGACGTGATGGAGGGCGCACGCAGCGAGCAGGCGCCGGGCGAGCGACGTGGGCGCGGCAAGACCCAGCGCGTGGCCGAACCGGTCGAAGACTATGCCGCGATGCCGCCGGCAAAACTGACGGCGAAGCTCGCGGCGCTGGAGCAGAAGATGTACCAGCACGCGCGCGATCTGGAGTTCGAGGACGCCGCGCAGGTGCGCGACGAAATCCGCAAACTCAAGGAAGCGAGCCTGGGATGAGCGCCGCGACGCCGGCTTCAGGGTTTCCGCGCCTCGGCTGGCTGGGCGTGCTGTGGCTGCTGGTGTACCTGCCGGCGTACCAGTCCGCCTATGGCACGCGCAACTTCCTGTTCCTGTGCAATATCGGCGTGATCCTGACCGCGATCGGGCTGATCACGCGCAGCCGGCTGCTGCTGTCCAGCCAGGCCGTCGCCGCGCCGATCATCGCGCTGGTCTGGGCGCTGGACGTCGGCTGGAAGCTCGCCACCGGCGATTTCCTGTTCGGCGGCGCGTCCTATATGTGGGACGCCGCCTATCCGCTGTTCGCGCGGCTGCTGTCGCTGTATCACGTCGCCTGGCCGCTGCTGCTGTGGTACGTACTGCGGCGCATCGGCTACGACCCGCGCGGCTGGCCGCTGCAGGCCGGCATCGCGGCGCTGGCCCTCGTCGCCGGCCGGCTGCTGGCGCCTGCTGCGGAAAACATCAACTTCGCCTGGATCGACCCGTTTTTCGGCCGCCAGTTCGGTCCTGTCGCGCTGCACCTGGCGTTTTGCTGGGCGTTGCTGTGCGGCATCGCCTACGGCGCCACCCATTGGATGCTGCGACGGGTGTTTCCTGCAGGGGCTGGCGACGCAGCAGCGAAACATGGTTCCGTCCCTCGTCATCAAGTGTTACGATAGCGGCCGTTTCGGGTTGGCGGTAAAGACTCGACGGGCGGTTAGCTCAGCGGTAGAGCACTACCTTGACATGGTAGGGGTCACAGGTTCGAACCCTGTACCGCCCACCAATTAAATCAATGACCTAGAATCAAGTTATTGGCAAACATTGAGTGGTAGCACAAAAAGTATGGAAAAGCCGCCCTGAAAAGGGTGGCTTTTTTTTCTTCCGTCGGAGGTGGGCAATCGCCTTTCCGCCATCTGAAAGCGAAGCTATGCTTGGAAGACGGCGCCACAACCGGTGAAAAGCATGGCGAACGACGTGATGGCCCGCTGTAAGAACTTTCAGGAGCGGACATGACCGCTACACCAGCCCAATCCGCTCAGCCCTCGCTGCTGGTTCCCACCATGGTCTGGCACACCACCATGCCCTACGCCGACGCCCGGGCGCGCGCGCTCAGGGAGGATCGCATGCTCGGCGCCGCCGCAGCCGCGCTGCTGGCGATGCTCGGCGGCGGCCTGTGGTGGGTCATGCGGCATTGAGTCGCGCGAGCATGGACGCTGTCGAATCGAAATTGTTCCGCGCGCTGCTGCCGGATGCCGTGCTGGTCGCCGAAATGGCGCCAGTCGATGCGGTGCCTGAGCGTCTGCCCGCGTCCGAACAGAGCCTGATCGAACGTGCGGTGGAATCGCGGCGGCTGGAATTCGCCGCCGGCCGCGAGCTGGCGCGCACGCTGTTGCATCGTGCCGGCGCCGGCACCGATGCCCTGCTGCGCGACAAGGATCGCGTGCCGACCTGGCCGCAAGCGGTCGTCGGCTCAATCACCCATTGCCGTTCGCTGTGCGCCGTGGCGCTCGCGCCGCGCGCGGTCAGCGCCGGTATCGGCATCGACGTCGAGCCCGCGCGGGCGCTCGACGAAGGCCTCTATGCGCATATCCTGCGTCCGGCCGAACGTGGCCGCATCGACGCGCTGCCGTCGGCACTCAGCCCGCTCGGCGGCATCCTGGTGTTTTCCATCAAGGAAGCGGTCTACAAGGCGATCTATCCGGAGCGCCGGATATTTCTGGATTTCCAGCAGGTCGAGATCGAGTTCGCGGGCGAGGACGGTTTCGTCGCCGAAGTGCTGGTGCCGGGCGCGAGTCTGCCGGGGCATACGCGCATCCACGGTCGTTATCGGGTTGCCGACGGGCACATCGCCAGTGCGGTGGTGTTGCCGCCGTTGTGAGGCTTCGTGCGCCGATGATGCACGTCGCTGCGCCGTACCCTCTTCCCCTGCCCCTCTCCCGACGGGAGAGGGGAGCGAAGCACGGGCGTCTACAAGCACGTGTTTTTACATAAATGAAACCAAGCTGGTTGCCCCCTGTTTCAACCCACGGCTATTCGATGGCTACGCAGCCGCTCGTACACCGGCCGACACGTCTCGGCCACCGCCAGCGCATCGCCGCTGAGCGTGTCTTCGCGCGCGCGCCAGGGCTCGAAGCCAGTGGAGCGCCACACCGCGTCGTACCAGTAGGGCGCCCAGACGCCGTCGCCCAACACGAAACCGCTGTCGAAGACCGACACCGTGGCTTCGGCCCGCGGCTTCAGCGCGCCGTTGATCCAGATCCGGATCTCCGCGTTGCGCGGGTCGTCGTGGAAGTCGTGGATGCTCAGCGCCATCGGTGATTCTCGTCGGGGATGGGCGAGTGTAGAACGCGCCAACGGGCCGCGGGGGCAGGCAAGGCCGGTGCGGGGACGCTGCGCGGCTGCGGCGGATGTCGCCGGAAAGCCTTGGATTCATTGACTTCCGGGCCTGTGGCGCCTAACTTTGCGACCTCAGCGATTGAACTAAGGTGGCCCCGGGAAACCGGCGCCGAGCGTGCGACATGAGCACTACCACCCGCCCCTGATGACGACGCCCGAGGCCCGCGACCACGCGAAGCGCCTTCGAGGCGCTTTTTTCTTGTCGCAATCGTAGGAGGGGCTTCAGCTCCGATTCCTCACGACCGCACGCCATGACCGGATCGGGGCTGAAGCCCCCCCTACAGACCATCGAGACAGACACCACTCCCATGATCGCAATCACGCTCCCTGACGGCAGCCGCCGCGAATTCGACCATCCCGTGTCCGTCATGGACGTCGCCGCATCGATCGGCGCTGGCCTCGCCAAGGCCACCGTCGCCGGTGAGGTCGACGGCCGCCTCGTCGACGCCAGCGACCGCATCGACCATGACGCCAGACTGCGCATCATCACGCCCAAGGATCCCGAAGGACTGGAGATCATCCGCCACTCCTGCGCGCATCTCGTCGGCCACGCGGTCAAGCAGTTGTACCCGGCCGCGAAGATGGTGATCGGCCCGGTGATCGAGGAAGGTTTCTATTACGACATCTGGCACGAGCGCCCGTTCACGCCGGAAGATCTGGCCGCGATCGAGCAGCGCATGATCCAGCTGATCGACAGGGACTACGACGTGATCAAGAAGGTCACGCCGCGCGACGAGGTGGTCGCGGTGTTCCAGTCGCGCGGCGAGGATTACAAGCTGCGGCTGGTCGAGGACATGCCTGACGAGACAGCCATGGGCCTGTACTACCACGAGGAATATGTCGACATGTGCCGCGGGCCGCACGTGCCGAATACGCGCTTCCTGAAGGCGTTCAAGCTGACGCGCATTTCCGGCGCCTACTGGCGTGGCGATTCCAAGAACGAGCAGTTGCAGCGCATCTACGGCACCGCCTGGGCCGACAAGAAGCAGCTCGCCGCCTACATCCTGCGCGTCGAGGAAGCCGAGAAGCGCGACCACCGCAAGATCGCCAAGCAGCAGGATCTGTTCCATCTGCAGGAAGAAGGCCCGGGCCTGATCTTCTGGCATCCGAAGGGCTGGGCGATCTGGCAGGTGGTCGAGCAGTACATGCGCCAGGTCTATCGCGATAGTGGCTATCAGGAAGTGCGCTGCCCGCAGATCCTCGACGTGACCCTGTGGCAGAAGTCCGGCCACTGGGACAACTACAAGGACAACATGTTCTTCACCGAGTCGGAGAAACGCACCTACGCGCTGAAGCCGATGAACTGCCCGGGGCACGTCCAGGTGTTCAACCAGGGCCTGCACAGCTACCGCGACCTGCCGATCCGCTACGGCGAGTTTGGTGCCTGCCACCGCAACGAACCCTCGGGCGCGCTGCACGGCATCCTGCGCGTGCGCGGCTTCACCCAGGACGACGGCCACGTGTTCTGCACCGAAGGCCAGATCGAGGAGGAGGTCCGGGCGTTCCATCTGCAGGCGCTGGCGGTCTACACCCACTTCGGTTTCACAGACATCCAGATCAAGATCGCGCTGCGTCCGGAGTCCCGCCTCGGCGACGACAGCACCTGGGACAAGGCCGAAGACGCCCTGCGTTCGGCCCTGCGTTCGGCCGGCGTGGAGTGGGAAGAACTGCCGGGCGAGGGCGCCTTCTACGGCCCCAAGATCGAATATCACCTCAAGGACGCCATCGGCCGGACCTGGCAGCTGGGCACCATGCAGGTCGATTTCATGATGCCCGGCCGCCTCGGCGCCGAGTACGTGGACGAGCACAGCCAGCGCCGCCACCCGGTCATGCTGCACCGCGCCATCGTCGGGTCGATGGAGCGTTTCATCGGCATCCTGATTGAACACCACGCCGGCCAATTCCCGGCTTGGCTGGCTCCGATCCAGGCGGTGGTGATGAATATCACGGATGCGCAAGCCGATTACGTGGACGAAATCCGGAAAACCCTTATGAATCAAGGCCTCCGGGTTTCGGCCGATTTGCGGAACGAGAAAATCGGCTATAAGATTCGCGAGCACACGCTGCAAAGGGTGCCGTTCCTGCTGGTGGTCGGTGATCGCGAGAAGGAAAACGGACTCGTTGCGGTGCGCACGCGGGGAGGGGAAGATCTCGGTTCGATGTCCGTCGCCGATTTCGTCCACCGCCTCCGCAACGCGCCCAGCGCAGCGTGATGTAAATGCCGTCCGGCGCGATCGCCGGACGGAACCACACCCTTCGGAGATCCAGATATCAGTACCCCCCAGGAAAAGCAGAACCGCAAGAATCAGGAGATTCGCGTGCCGCGCGTGCGCGTGATCGGCAGCGATGGCGAAATGATCGGCGTTCTGTCGCGCGATGAAGCGTTGGCCAAGGCCGAAGACGAAGGCATGGATCTCGTCGAGATCCAGCCGAACGCCGATCCGCCGGTCTGCCGCATCATGGATTTCGGCAAGTTCAAATTCGAAACGCAGAAGAAAGCCGCCGCTGCGAAAAAGAAGCAGAAGATCGTCGAGATCAAGGAAGTCAAATTCCGTCCGGTCACCGACGAAGGCGATTACGCGATCAAGCTGCGCAAGATGCGCGAGTTCCTGGAAGAGGGCGACAAGATCAAGGTCAACATCCGCTTCCGCGGCCGCGAGATGAGCCACATGGAGCTTGGCCGGCAGATGGCCCAGCGCATCGAGGCCGACCTCGGCGAAGACATCGTCATCGAATCCCGTCCGCGCCTCGAAGGCCGGCAGATGGTGATGATGATCGCGCCGAAGAAGAAATAAGCGTCATGCAATGAACGAGTCGTCTCCTGTTTCGATGACGGGAGACGGCGATCCGAAGGGCGCCGATGGCGCCCTTCGTCTTTGCTGCGCTTCGGGCATTCCAGCGCTGCGTTTCGCGGCGCGCTGCGGTTTACAGGCCGCGAATCGCCATGCTATTAACGGATGAAGCTTGGGTCGCTGGCCCGGGCATAAGGAAATGCAGGATGTCCGACGTCGAAAGCCCCGTGTCGCCCTACGAAATCTTTTCCGACCCTGCGGCCGCTGCGATCGCAGAGGCCCTCGTCGAGGGCGACATCGGCAAGGTCCGCGCATTGGCCGCCACCGCCGATCTCGCTGCGATCGGCGACAAACGCGTCACTCTGCTGCAATGGGCGCTTTTCACCCGCAGTCTCGACGGTGTGCAGGTTCTGCTTGATGCCGGCGCCGATCCCACCCAGCCGGGCATGGACGGCGACACCGCCGTCCATTTCGCCTGCATGCTCGAAGAGCCGCAGTTCCTGGAGGCGGTGCTGGCGCATGGCGCCGACCCCAATGCGGCCAATGCCGAGACCGGCGCCGCGCCGCTGCGCGCCGCGCTGATGACCGAGCGGGAAGAGCAGTTCCGCATGCTGCTCGCCGCCGGCGCCAATCCCGATCATGCGGACGATATGGGCAATACCCCGCTGCATATCGCGGGCCTCATCAACGAGCCGCAGCGCGCCCTGGATCTGCTCAAGGCGGGCGCCGATCCGATGCGCCGCAACGCCCAGGACGTGACTTTCCAGCGATATCTGTTCATGACCCGGCCCGATCTGCTCGATGCCGATACCAGCGAGACATGGGAAGCGGTACTGACCTGGCTGCTCGAACACGATATCCCGCTGGACACCGCGCCGGTCTGATGCCCCGTATCGAAGGCGCGCGTCGTTTCGCGCGGCCTTGCATCCATCACCGCAGCATTGCAGGAGCACCGTCATGGAATATTTTCGCGGCCTGTTGAGGCCTCACGCGTTTCCGCACCAGCAGGCGCCGCAAAGCGAGCCGATCCGTGCGGACACGCTGGCGAAAATCGCCGATGGCGCATACGACCGGGGCGCCGACCGCCAGGACCAGATCGACGGCTTCACCCGCATGAGCGACCAGGCATTGCGCGAGAAAGGCGTCGACCCGGCCCTGCTGCACACGCCCAGCGGCCTGCATGCCGATGTCTTCCAGGACGAACGCAGCGGTCGCACCGTGCTGTCCTATCGCGGCACCGACAACCCCCGGGTGGATGTCGTCAGCCGGCCGTTCGAGGGGCCTTCGGGCCTGGATCCGGAAATGGACATGATGAATGCGCTGCGCGGCAGCGAGCAGTCCTTGCGGTTCTCCGGGGTCGGCCAATCCGCCCAGGACTGGAAAACCAATCTCCGTCAGGGATTGGGCTACGAGACGCAGCAGCACAACGACACCGTGGCGCTGGCGAAGCAGTGCGATGTCGCTTTCGGCGACAGGCTGGTGTTGACCGGGCATTCCAAGGGCGGCGGCCAGGCCGAACTGGCGAGCGTGGTGCTCAACAGACCGGCCATGACCTTCAATCCCGCCGGTGTGCATGACGAGACCATGCGCAGGTTCGGCATTGATCCCGAACGCGCGCGCGAATTCGCGCAGGAACGCATCACCAGTGTCGTCACCCGGGGCGAGGCCGTCGACTTCATCCAAGGCCGCGAATTCATGGGTCTGAAGACGCCGGTTGCGCTGGGGCAGCGCGTCGACATCGTTCCCACAGACGAATCCCTCGGCAAGGTGTCCAGACATCTGATGACGCCGGGCGTGCTTCCGTATCTCGATCAACTGCAGGGCCGGCACATCGAGCTGCCGCGGCAAGCGCCTTCCGAAACGCCCTCGCTGTTCCGGCCGTCGATGTTCGCGCATGGCGGCCTGGGCATCGGCGGCATGAGCGATCCGTTTCGCTTCCCGCTCCACGGCGGCTTCGGCGAAGCGCTGCAGCGCATACAGCAAGAAGCGCAGGTTCCGAATCTCTCGAAGGACGCGCATCCCGCCAATGGTCTTTATCAGCAGGCGCTGGGCAAGGTCGAAGCGCGGGGCGAGTCCGGGCAGGATGCCGCGCGGATCGCCGGCGCATTGACTGTGGCGGCGCAGAAGAACGGTCTGAGCCAGATCGATCATGTCGTGGCCAGTCGCGACGGAAGCACCTGTTTCGCGAGCCAAGGCGAGTTGGGTTCCCCGGCCGGCCGTAACGCCGCGGTCGATGTGGAGCAGGCGAAACAGACGCCTTTGAGCCAGAGCAGCCGCGAATCGATGGATCAGCTCCGCCAGCCGCCGCCGGTGCAGGAAGCGGCGACCCAGCAACGGGTGATGCACCGGGAGTGATCGCGTCCAGTGCCCGCATGGCGTGCAGAGCCGGTTGCCTGGAGCTGGTCGTCTAGAACCAGTCGTCTAGAACCAGCCGTCTAGAACCAGTCGTGTAGGATCAGCTGGCCGTCCGCGAAAGCGGCCGGCCGAACCCAATCCAGGAGTGTCATGTCCAACGTTTCGACCCGCGCTTGCGCCCTCGCCGTATCGCTTATCATGGCCCTATGCGTGCTCGTTCCCGCCTCTGCAATGGAGAAACAGATGTCCGCAACAGCTGAAGTCCGTGCGGTGGACGCACGCGAAGTATTCGCCGATCCGCGCCTGGCCGAATTGGCTGAGGCGATCGCCAGGGGCGATGTCGCTCAGATCCGCACTCTTGCCGCCGGCATCGATCTTTCGACGAAGGGCGACAAAAACGTCACCCTGCTGCAGTGGGCGCTGTTCAACAAACGTCTCGACAGCATGAAAGCCCTTCTCGATGCCGGTGCCGACCCGCTGCAACCGGGCATGGACAGCGACACCGTCGTGCACATGGCCGCGATGGCCAACGACGGTGCTTACCTGTCCGAACTGCTCGCCCGCAAGGTGAATCCGAACGTCGCCAATCCCGTCTCCGGCGCCGGCCCGCTGCGTTCCGCGCTGATGGGCGAACGCGAAGAACAGTTCCGCGCCCTGCTGGCAGCGGGCGCCGACCCGGACATGGCCGATCGCATGGGCAACACGCCACTGCACGTCACCGGCCAGATCAACGAACCCGCGCGCGCGCTGGACCTGTTGAACGCCGGGGCCGATCCGATGGCCCGCAACGCCCAGGGCGTGACCTTCCAGCGCTACCTCTTCATGACCCGCGCCGCGCTGTTGAATGCCGAGACCCGCAAGCACCGCGAGGCGGTCGAGGCGTGGCTCACCTCGCACGGCATCCCGCTCGAAGGCGCGCGCTGAGCGCAGTCAGCACGATCCGTCGACCGGACGCGGCCCGGTCCGAATATTCCTGTTTGGGGGAGTGGTAAAAGATGAACGCGCAATTCGATCCAGATCGTCATGAGGCCCGCCAGGTGTTCGATCCGTTGAGCGGGCAGACCTTCAATCGTCCGTCGTTCGCCGACGAAGTGCGCGGTACCGCGCCGAAGGACATCGACATCACGCTCGCCCACCTCGCGCGCGACGTCTATACCTCCGACGACCGCCAGCGTGGGGACACCGCGCAGTTCCGCCCGCTGACCGACGAACAGTTCCGTCAGGTCGGCATCGATCCGGCGCTGCGCAGCAACAACGCCAGCGGCTTCGACGCCGACATCTACGGCGACGGGCAGGGCCGCTACGTGCTGGCATTCCGCGGCACCGATGCCGGCAAGGATTGGGGCACCAACCTCGGGCAGGGGCTCGGCTTCGAGACCGCCCAGTACAACCAGGCGGTCATGTTGTCCCGCCAAGCCAAGGTCGCGTTCGGCGACGAACTGGTGATCACCGGCCACTCGCTCGGCGGCGGTCTCGCCGCGGTCGGCGCGGCAGCTACCGATACCCCAGCGGTCACTTTCAACGCGGCCGGCGTGAAGGACAAGACGCTGGAACGCATCGGTCTGGACGCTTCGGCAGTGAAGGAAGAAGCGACTCATGGCCAGATCCGCCGCTATGCGGTGGACAACGAAATCCTGACCGGTCTGCAGGAACGCAACATCGCGACCCGCTACCTGATGCCCGATGCGATGGGCCACAAGATCGAACTGCCAGATCCCGATCCGCAGGGCTTCTGGCAGCGCGTGAACCCGATCCAGTCGGTCAAGCACAGTGTGCAGATGCATTCGATGGATTCAGTGATCACGGCACAGGAGAAATTCTTCGGCTACGGCCTGCGCGCCGATGCGACCATGACCCATCAGGATCATCCCTTCCACGCCCAGTTCCAGCGCAACTTCGATCAGTTGCAGCCAGCGCTGCAGCAGCAGGGCCTCGATATGCGCCAGAGCCAGAACGTGGCCGGCGCGCTGACCCTCGCCGCGCACCGTGAAGGCGTCAATCCGGAAACCGTCAGCCTGAGCAACGACGGCGGTCGCGCGTTCGCGGTGCAGGGACAGCAGCCGGAAACGCAGCGCTATTCGCATGTCGAGGTCAACGTCAGCATGCAGACCCCGCTCGTCGAGAGCAGCCGTCAGGCCGTCGAACTCGGCCAGACCCAGACGCCCACCGCACCGCAGCAGAATGCGCCGCAGCAGGCCACTCCGCAGGCGGAACCGAACCAGGATCAGGCGGCTCCCACCCGCGGCGCCCGCTGAGTCGGGTTTCGCGTCGCAATCCACCGTTGGATGGACTATGCCATTGCGCAAGACGCTAAAACCATGTCGCGGATCGGCCTCGATCCCGACGCGGCCGCGCACAGGAGGCTGAGAACGGCCTGATCCGTCGCTACGCGGTGAAGAACCAGATCCTCCCGATCTGCAGGAGCGCACGCCGATCATGCGCAGCCTGATGCCCGATGCGCTTAGCCACAAGATCGAACTGCCGGACCCCGATCCGTTGAGCTTCTGGCAGAAGTTCAATCCCGTGAAGTCGACGAAGCACGCGGTCGATATGCATTACATCGATGCGGTGATCGACGCGATGGAGATGACGACCGGCAACCGTATCGCCAATGCGGACACGCTGATGTCGGACAAGCGTCACCCGCTCTACGCCCAGTACCAACGCTCGCTCGAACAGGTGCAGGTTGCTGAACGCGCGGTCGGCAAGCCGTTCGAAGCACAGACCCAGAACCTTTCGGGCGCGCTGGCGCTGGAGTCGGAGAAAGCCGGGATCGTCGTCGATCGGGTGGCCTTCGGCGACAACGGCCGCGCGTTCGCGATCCAGGGCGCGACTCCGGAAACCCAGCGTTACGCCCAGATCGATCAACAGGTCGGCATGCAGACCCCGCTGGCGGAAAGCAGCCGGCAGTCGCTGGGTCTGCAGGCGCCGCAATCGCAGCCGGCTTCAACCCGCAGCAGGCGCAGGATCCGGCCCAGCCATCGACCCCGGGTCAGGCCAGCGCCGGGCGCGGGCGCTGAGTTCAACGCTTTGATTTGCATGGGAAACCGCGCGCAGGCATAATGGCCGTCCCGGTTCGCCGGGGGTGCGTCAATGCGACTGTGGACCCGTCTTGGTTTCGAGGGATTCTTCTTTCGGATCAATGACCTATCAACCGGCAGGGCAGGACGGAAAGTGTGGTTGCTTCGGCACCCACCGCCCAAGCCAGTACTCGAAACGACCCCAAGGATCCTTGCAATGCCCAAGATCAAGACCAATCGGGCGGCGGCCAAGCGCTTCCGGAAGACAGCTTCCGGCAAGTACAAATGCGGCCACGCCAACAAGAGCCACATCCTCACCAAGAAAGCGACCAAGCGGAAGCGCAACCTGAGGCAGACGAACCACGTTCGCGCCGAAGACGCAGGCCGTCTCGACCGCATGCTTCCGTATTTGTGAGGAGACTGAACAATGGCACGAGTTAAACGTGGTGTAACGGCGCGTCGCCGCCACAAGAAAATCCTGAAGCAGGCCAAGGGCTACTACAACGCCCGCCGCAAAGTCTTCCGCGCCGCCAAGCAGGCGGTCACGAAGGCGCTGCAGTATGCCTACATTGGCCGCAAGCAGAAGAAGCGCAATTTCCGCACCCTGTGGATCGCGCGCATCAACGCCGCTTCGCGCGCCAACGGCATCAGCTACAGCCGTTTCATCAACGGCCTGCTGAAAGCCGGTATCACCCTCGACCGCAAGGTGCTGGCCGACATCGCCGTGCACGACGCGAAGGGCTTTACCGCGTTGGCTGAGAAAGCGAAAGACGCGCTCGCGGCATAAGGCACGAGGAATTCCCCCGCACTCGCGCTACACGCGCGGTGTTTGCGGCGGAATCACCGAACCATGCATGGGGAAGGGCGCAAGTTCTTCCCCATGTTCGTTTTGGGAACCGAAACCGAATTTGGCCTTCTACCGCTGTCATCCCGAGCGAAGCGAGGGATCTGCTTTTCAGGCGGTTTGAATGCAACAACACGTCACTCCCGCTTCCGTGAAGTCGAGGCACGTCGCGTTCGGGATGGCAACGAAAAGGCCGTGAGCACATGAGCGATATCGAACCCCTATCGGCGCAGGCCCTCGCCGACATCGCAGCTGCGGAGACGCCCGACGCGCTGGAAGCGCTGCGGGTCGCGCTGCTCGGCAAGAGCGGCAGCATCACCTCGCACCTCAAGGCGCTCGGCGCATTGCCTGCAGACCAGCGCAAGGCGGCCGGCGAAGCCATCAACCGCGCCCGCGACGCCATCGGCGAGGCGCTGTCCGCGCGCAAGATCGCGCTCGACGATGCCGTGCTCGACGCGCGCCTCGCCGGCGAAACCATCGACGTCACGTTGCCGGGCCGCGACGCCGCGCGCGGCGGCCTGCATCCGGTCAGCCGCACGCTGGAGCGCATCTCCGAGATCTTCGGTCGTCTCGGTTACGAACTCGCCGATGGCCCCGAGATCGAGGACGACTGGCACAACTTCGAAGCGCTGAATTTCCCGCCGCACCATCCGGCGCGTGCGATGCATGACACCTTCTATTTTCCGCCCGACAGCCGCGGTGAAGCCCGCCTGCTGCGCACGCACACCTCCGGCTGTCAGGTGCGCTACATGCTGGACCAGAAGCCGCCGCTGCGCATGATCGCCGCCGGCAAGGTCTATCGCAGCGACAGCGACCAGACGCATACGCCGATGTTCCATCAGGTCGAAGGCCTGCTGGTGGACGAACACGCCAGCTTCGCCGATCTCAAGGGCACGCTCGCCGAATTCGTGCGCGCGTTCTTCGAGCGCGACTTCGAGATGCGTTTCCGCCCGAGCTACTTTCCGTTCACCGAGCCGTCCGCCGAAGTCGATATCGCTTGGCAGCAGCCGGACGGTTCCACGCGCTGGCTCGAAGTGCTGGGCTGCGGCATGGTCCATCCGAACGTGCTGCGCAATGTCGGCATCGATCCGGAGCGCTACACCGGCTTCGCCTTCGGTCTCGGCGTCGAGCGTTTCGCGATGCTGCGCTACGGCGTGAGCGACCTGCGCGATTTCTTCGACAACGACGTGCGCTTCCTGCGGCAGTTCGCGTAGGGCGGGCCCAGGCCCGCCATTGCGGCGTATCCGCTGATGTCCAACGATGATCGAAATGGTTTGATCGTTGTTGATGTGTCGGAAAGATCAAGACGGCGGGCCAAGGCCCGCCCTACGGCGACAACATAGGGTCACAGCATGAAATTCTCCGAAAACTGGCTGCGCCAACACGTCAAGACCGATGCCTCGCGCGATGAACTCGCGGCGACGCTCACCGCCATCGGCCTCGAAGTCGAAGAACTGACGGTGCTCGGCGCATCGCTCGACGGCGTGATCGTGGCGCGGATCGTCGAATGCGCGAAGCATCCGGAAGCCGATCGGTTGCAGGTCTGTCAGGTCGACGCCGGCATGGGCACCTTGCAGCAGATCGTCTGCGGCGCGCCTAACGCGCGTCCGGGCCTGGTCGCGCCGCTCGCCACCATCGGCACCAGGGTCGGCGACCTCACGATCAAGGCCGCGAAACTGCGCAACGTCGAATCCAACGGCATGCTCTGTTCGGCGAAGGAACTCGGCATCGACGCCGACGCCTCCGGTTTGCTGGAACTGCCGACCGACGCGCCGGTCGGTACGCCGCTGGCCGAGTATCTCGGCCTGCCCGACGCCAGCATCGAACTGAAACTCACCCCGAACCGCGCCGATTGTTTCAGCGTGCGCGGCATCGCATTCGATGTCGCCGCGGCCTGCAACAGCGAAGTCGTGCCGCTCGACGCCGAGCCTGTCCCGGCGGGCAGCGATGCGACGCTCGTAGTCGAACTCGATGCCGGCGAAAAAGTGCCGCGCTTCGTCGGCCGGGTGATCGACGGCGTGGACGCGACCGCACCGTCGCCGCCGTGGATGGCCGAACGCCTGCGCCGCAGCGGCGTGCGCCCGATCAGTTTCCTGGTCGATGTGACCCAGTACGTGATGCTGGAACTCGGCCAGCCGATGCACGCTTTCGACAAAGACACGCTGCAGGGGCCGATCGTGGTGCGTCATGCCAACGCGGGCGAGCAGGTGAAGCTGCTCGACGGCCGTACGGTGTCGCTCGACGACGATCTGCTGGTGGTGTCCGACAGCCAGGGCGGCAAGGCCGCGCGCGCGGTCGCGCTGGGCGGGATCATGGGCGGCCACGACACGCGCGTCACCGATACGACGAGCAGCGTGTTTCTCGAAGCCGCGCACTGGATTCCCTCCGCGATCATCGGCCGCAGCCGCAAACTCGGCCTGCATACCGACGCCGGCCACCGCTTCGAGCGCGGCGTGGATCCGGAACTGCCGCGGATCGCCGTCGAATACGCGACGAAGCTCATTCTCGACATTGCCGGCGGCGTACCGGGTCCGGTGATCGAAGCCGTGCGCGAGGCCGATCTGCCGCAGCCGCAGGTCGTTGGCCTGCGCCGCGAGCGTCTGGCGCGCGTGCTCGGTGTGCGCGTGGCCGATGCCGAGGTCGAACGCATCCTCCGTGCGCTGGGCCTGGGCGTGCACGCGACCGTAGACGGCTGGCGCGTGACTGCGCCGACCCGTCGCTTCGACATCGCGATCGAAGAGGATCTGATCGAAGAGATCGCCCGCATCCACGGCTACAACGCCATCCCGACCACGCTGCCCGGCGGCGCCACGCGGGTGGTGCCGCCCAGCGAGACCGTGCTGGATGAAGCCACGGTGCGCCGGCAACTGGTGGCGCGCGATTTCCTCGAAGCGATCAACTACGCCTTCGTCGACGGCGAACTGTTGGCGAAGTGGCAGGCCGCCGACGGCGGCGTGCCGCTGGCCAATCCGCTGAGCGCCGAGCTGAGCACGATGCGCACGATGCTGCTGCCCGGGCTGGTCGCCGCGCTGGGCCGCAACGTCGCGCGTCAGCAGTCGAGAGTGCGGCTGTTCGAGATCGGCAAGGTGTTCGCAGCCCGTACTGCCGAGGCGCCGCTGGAGACCCGCCGCCTTGCCGCCGTGATCTGCGGCGATGCACAGCCCGAGCAGTGGGGGGCGCAGGGCCGTCCGGCCGATTTTCATGATCTGAAGGGCGACCTCGGCAGCTTGGCCATTGCGGTCGGTGCCGAACTCCAATACCGTCCGTCGCAGGCAGCCTGGGGCCACCCGGGCCGCTCGGCCGACGTGTTCCGCATCGATGAAGGCGGGGTCGCCGTCAAGATCGGCTGGATCGGCCAGCTCCACCCACGGCTGCAGAAGGCTCTGGATCTGGATACCGTAGCAGTAGCGATGGAGGTCGATCTTTCGGCGCTGCAGCAGCGTCCGTTGGCCCGTTCGGCGACGCTCAGCCGCTATCCGTCCGTCCGCCGGGATCTCGCGTTCGTCGTCCCGGAAGCCGTCTCCTGGGCGGCTCTGGCGGACACCGTGGAACGTGCCGCAGGCCCGTCGTTACGGGACCTCCGGCTGTTCGACCGCTACGTCGGCAAAGGGGTCGAAACCGGATGCAAGAGCCTCGCTATGGGCTTGATTCTCCAAGAAGAATCACGCACTCTGAACGACCGCGATATCGATCAGGTGGTGGCTCAGGTCATCGCTGCGCTACGCGGGGAACACGGGGCGGAAATCCGCTCGTGAACCCGGGTGTTGGTCGACATCGTCGGCCTGACCGGGCGTGATCTGGGCTCGTTTTGGGGGAAACGGATGGCATTGACCAAGGCTGAAATGGCCGAGCGACTGTTCGACGAAGTCGGACTGAACAAGCGCGAGGCAAAGGAATTCGTGGACGCGTTCTTCGACGTGCTCCGCGAGGCGTTGGAGCAGGGACGCCAGGTCAAGCTTTCCGGGTTCGGCAATTTCGACCTGCGGCGCAAGAACCAGCGCCCCGGCCGCAATCCCAAGACCGGCGAAGAGATTCCGATCTCGGCCCGCACCGTGGTGACCTTCCGCCCGGGCCAGAAGCTGAAGGAACGCGTCGAAGCCTTCTCCGGAGGCTCCGATGCTTGATCCCGGCAGTAACCGAGAGCTTCCGCCGATCCCGGCGAAGCGCTATTTCACCATCGGTGAGGTCAGCGAGCTGTGCGACGTGAAACCGCACGTGCTGCGCTACTGGGAAACCGAGTTTCCCAGCCTCAAGCCGGTGAAGCGTCGCGGCAACCGCCGCTATTACCAGCGCCACGACGTGCTGATGGTCCGCCAGATCCGCAGCCTGCTGTACGAACAGGGCTACACCATCGGCGGCGCGCGTCTGCGTCTGGACGGTGACGGCGCCAAGCAGGAATCGGCGATGAGCTCGCAGATCATCCGCCAGGTGCGGATGGAGCTGGAAGAAGTTCTCCAGCTTCTGAAACGCTGACCGCTGGCCCAGCCCGTATCCAAAAGGGTACAATGTCCGACTACCCGGGGTATAGCGCAGCCTGGTAGCGCACCAGTCTGGGGGACTGGTGGTCGTCGGTTCGAATCCGGCTACCCCGACCAATTTATCGAATCCAACCGCTCTCAGCGGTGACGAAAACCCCCTGAATTTCAGGGGGTTTTTCTTTTTGGTTGTGGACTTCGCCCTCGCGCAATGCCGTCATGTTTGGCGAAAATTTCGCCACAATTCGCTCTCTGTTCTCTGTCCCTGTGGACTTCTTGATTGTCAAGTCCACACGATGATTTCCGTATTTTCTTTCAGATCAACACGTTACGTGTGGTCTCGGGAGAGCGGTTTTATGGGGTCAATGCCTACCCAACTGGCGATCCAACGCGATCACGCGATGCGTTGGCCTGCGGCGTGCATCGCGCTGAAATCGTGAACCGTCGACTCTGCGGCAGCGAATATTTCGATTGACAAGTGTGACGATGCTCATTGAATTCGCGCTCCAAGTTAAAGAGTCGTAAAGAAAGCGTGGATCTGCGGTGCGCTTTGTCGGGGTTGTGCAAAATCTTTTCTGTAAAACCCTGCAAAGCGGTTTCACACGGATGACGGATTTTACGGTTTGAGTGTTCGGTAGATATTTCCAGTCATCCACTCTTCGTCGAATTCGGCCAGCAGGGCCGAGACCAGTCGCAGGCATGAAGCGCTGTTGGGGAAGATCGAAGCCACTCTGGTGCGGCGTTTGAGCTCGCGATTGATGCGCTCCAGTCCATTGGTCGTGCGCAGGCGCACGCGATGCGCCTGAGGATAGTCGAACACGGCGAAGCCCTCGGTCAGGCTGCACTCAGCCCAGTCCGCCAGCCGCGAGGCGTCCTTGCGCCACAGTTCGATCGCCTGCGCGAGCAAGCGCCGTGCCTCGGCCTGATCGGGTGCGTTGAAGATGGCGCGGATGCGTCTGCCGATGGGTTCACGCTGGTCGAGCCGGGCGACATAAGCACGCGCGTTTTGCTGTAGATGAAACTGGCAGCGCTGCCAAGGCAGACTGGGCAGGGTGGCGCGGCGCGCGGCCTTTAGTCCGGCGTGATCGTCCGAGACGATCAGGGCCACTCCGCGCAGACCACGCTGGATCAGGCTGTCGAGGAAAGCGCGCCAATGTACTTCGGCCTCCGATAGCGCGACCGAAACGCCCAGTACCCGGCGCCGCCCGCTGGCATCGATGCCCACGGCCACCAGCACCGCGCAATCGATCAGTTGCCCGCCTTCTCGCACGCGCTCGTAGCGCGCGTCCAGCAGTACGTAGGGCGTCTCCCGCAATGGCCGCACACGCCGCGCTGCCAAGCCCACGTCGAGCTTCTCCACGCAGCGGCTCACCTGCGTCGAGGAGATCGCCACCTCCGGCCCCAGCAGGCGCTGCGCACTTCAATGACTTTGCGCGTGGACACGCCTTGCACGTACATCTCCGCCAGGGCCAGATTGAGCGCCTGCTCGGTACGCGACCCCTTCTCCAACGCGCTGGGATAGAAGCCGCTGGCGCGGACATACGGCACCGCGAAAGTGATCTCGCCCACCCGGATCATGATCGTCTTGGGCTTGAAGCCATTGGCATAGTCGCGTCGGCCATCGCTACGTTCAAAGGGCTGGGCATTGAGGTGATGACTCCGTTCGATCTTGCTGGCTTGGTTCACCAGGATACGCAAAGTCTCGCCTGCGCCATCCAGGCCTTGTGACAGTAGCGCAGCCATCACTGCTTCCATTGGATTGTGTTCAACTCGCTGTGCCATGATTTGAGTTCTCTCGGTTCGGGGCAATGGCGCCACCGAGGGAACCGCCGCAGCTTGTCGGAATGAAATTACAGAAAGAAGGATGTTGCACTAACGGTGCTGTACACGGGTGGCGCAAGGGGCTCTGGCGTCAGCACACTTTTCAATCATGGCTCGACACCGGTCCACTCTTGGGACGCTTTCCATTTGCATACTGCGCACAATAGAATGAAATTTATGTAACCACATAATTTCTTATGCCCGATGCCCACACTTTTTGCCTGGCTTGGTAATTCAGACCTCCGCGCCTCTGAGGGTGCACCGGGCGCGGACTTCGGCCCCATCTTGATGGCGCTTGAGACGGGGGCGTATGAGCGCCTGGTGCTCCTGTCAGATCACGGGCAGCAGAAAACTCAGAACTTCGTGGCATGGCTGAGTGGCAAATTTGCCGGCGCTACAGATGTGCGGTACGCACAACTGCGCAGCCCCACCGATTTTGAAGACATATACGTTGCAGCCAACGGAGCGGTGTCTGCGACGCTCACTTCTTCACCTGAGCTGCCAGTCACTTTCCATGTAAGCCCGGGCACCCCTGCCATGGCAGCTGTGTGGGTGCTGTTGGCGAAAGCTAAGTACGGGGCCAGCCTCATTGAGTCCTCTCGCGAGCATGGCGTGCGTGCGGTCGTCGTTCCATTCGACTTAACTGCTGAATTTCTTCCAGTTGCAAGCAAGCAAGCTGACGAGGCTCTCGCGCACCTTGTTCAAGGATTGCCTCCCGCCGCACCGGAGTTCGCTTGCATCATTCATCGCTGCGGCGCAATGAAACGGGTAGTCGCGATGGCGCAGAGACTGGCGCAACGGGATCTGCCGGTGTTGATCCAGGGTGAGTCTGGGACCGGCAAGGAACTCTTCGCGCGGGCGATCCATGCCTCAAGCAGGCGAAAGGACGCGCCATTCATTGCGGTCAATTGCGGCGCGATACCTCTCGAACTCATTGATTCGGAGCTTTTTGGGCACGAAAAGGGTGCGTTCACCGGCGCTCATGCCGGTCGCGTTGGTCACTTCGAGGCGGCCGATGGCGGGACGCTTTTTCTAGACGAAATCGGTGAGCTGCCGCTGTCGTCACAAGTTCGGCTGCTTCGTGTGCTTCAGGAGCATGAGGTGACCCGCCTGGGGGCCAGCAAATCTCGAAAAGTCGATGTGCGCATCGTTACTGCTACCAACCGAGTCCTGCCGGAAGAGGTTCGGGCGGGTCGATTCAGAGAGGATGTGTTTCATCGAATCGCGGTTGGCATCTTGTCGTTGCCTCCACTGCGCGCTCGCGAAGGAGACCTCACTCTGTTGATCGATGCTTTGCTTGAGCAGGTCAACCGCGAAGCGACATCGCAGCCCGGCTTTAAACATAAGAAATTGTCTGTAGGTGCAAGAAATATTCTTCTCCGCCACGCCTGGCCAGGTAATGTGAGGGAGTTGCACAACGCTCTTTTGAGGGCCTCCATCTGGGTGCCAGGAGAGGAAATAGCAGCCGAGGATGTCGCTGAGGTTCTCTCGCTTACATCCAGTGGCGCAGACGACACCATCCTTGGGGCCGCACTTGGCGAGTGGTTCTCTCTGCCTGATTTGATGGCAGATGTGGCTCGGCACTACCTCGAGAGGGCCATGGAACAGAGTCACGGAAACAAGACTGGGGCGGCGAAGCTGTTGGGCCTTGGCAGCTACCAAACATTGACGAATTGGCTGCTCAAGTACCAGTCAAAGACCTCTGGCACGGATGGTGCTTAAGAATAAGAACTTTTATGAATTGGAGACTGGTTTATGGGGTTTGCAAAATACCAAGAAGACATCGTGAGCCGGTGCATAGGCGATTTCGCGATGCGTTCGACTCAGTCGCCAGTTTCGCCACCCAAAGCCGCCACCCCGAATACGAAAAATCAATCTGATCAAAGGACAAAGAAAATGAGCAGTCTCAAAAAATTTGCTGTCGCCACGCCCCGGCCTATACCTGTGATCATCTTGGCTGACGCGAGTGGCAGCATGGGGGAGAACGGCAAGATCGAGGCGCTCAACGCTGCGATGAAGGACATGGTCTCGACTTTCTCCAAGGAAGGTCGCCTGCGCGCCGAGATCCAGGTGGGCTTGATCACCTTCGGCGGCAAGGCACAGATGCACCTACCGTTGGTTGCGGCACACAGCGTCGCCGGATTCGCGGAATTGAAGGCTGAAGGTGTCACGCCGATGGGTGCTGCATTTGACCTCGCCCGTAAGTTGCTGGAGGACAAGGATCGCATCCCCTCCCGAGCCTATCGCCCCGTTTTGATTCTCTTGTCTGATGGACAACCGACCGACGACTGGGAGGCTCCTTTCCAGGCTCTTTGCGATTCCGAGCGGGCACAGAAAGCAACCCGACTTGCAATGGCAATTGGTCCAGATGCCGACGAAGCGATGCTGAAGAATTTTGCAAACGACGCAGAAGCGCCCATTTTCAAAGCACACAACGCCCGGGACATCCATCGTTTCTTCCGTGCCGTGACCATGAGCGTTGCCATTCGCACAGCAAGCCAAAATCCAGATCTCTCAACCGCCTTTGTTGTCCCGCCGCCGGATGACGACGCACTGGACCTCGACTTCCAATGAGGTTTATTGCCTGCGGCGCGAGCGTCATGGGCCCCCGACACCTAGACCTCGGCGAGCCTAACCAGGACGCTATGGCTTTGACGGGCTGCCGGGGTGGCTGGATTGCAGCCGTAGCTGACGGATTGGGATCTCGAGCTCGTAGTGATGTGGGAGCACGTAGTGCCTGCCAAGTTTCCCGACGGATCTTGCGCGCCGCATCAAGCAGCTTCGATCTACCTGCAACGCTGCCATTGATTCATCAGCAATGGCTCGAAGCCATTGAGCCGACAACTCCGAGAGACGCCGCGACAACGCTGTTGTTCGGTCGCGTGACCGCTGAAGGCGATGTCCATGCAGCTCAATTGGGTGACGGTTTTCTGCTTGTGAGATGCGCTGGCGAGTTCCGTCGCGTCACGCCAGACCGCACAGCCTATGGCAATCAGACGTGGGCACTTGAGTCCGCACACATGCAGAAAAAATGGAACACCACAAAGGGTCGACTCACCGAGCTAGGTGATGGTGTAGTCCTGATGACAGATGGCGTGGCCGATGATCTCGAACCAGAGCAACTCCCCGATTTCTTTGATGCGCTTTATCAAGACCTAAACACTAGGAATCGCCGCAGAGGCAGGCGCTGGCTGCAGTCTGAATTGAATGACTGGGCAACCCCCTTGCACAGCGACGACAAGACAATGGTGGCCATATTTAGGACGTCCAAATGAGCATAACAACAGCAGATGCACCAAAGAAAAACAGGACGGTGCTGGACCAACACGGTCAGTCCTATGAGCTGACGGGGCGTATCGGCGAAGGTGGACAGGGGATCGTCTGCACGACCAACTACCCCAACGTACTCGTCAAAGTTGCGCGCGCTACCTCAGAAGAAAAGAGAGCCAGTTGGACGAACAAGATCCGCGCACTTATGCGCCAGCCACTTGAAGGCCTTCCTATCGCTCATCCGTTAGCCCTCATCACGCAGCCGAAGCCCGGCTACGTCATGGAATTGATGGATGGATTGGCCCCCGTGACTGAGCTGATGCAGGTGGCGACGGACGCCATGATGTCTGATGATGGCCTCTCCGGCTATTTGAAAACGGGCGGCCTATTGCGTCGGTTGAAGATGCTTGCGCGACTGGCGCGGGTGCTGGCCGAGTTGCATGGCCGTGGACTGGCCTACGGCGACCTCTCTCCTGCAAATGTCTTCGCATCGCAGTCAATTGAGTATGCCGAAGTCTGGTTAATCGACGCCGACAACGTTGCGAGTCAGTCGCGTGATGGCCAGCAAGGCGTCTTCACTCCTGATTACGGTGCGCCCGAGATTCTCAGGGGGGAGTCTGGCATCAATACGCTGACAGACAGCTGGAGTTTTGCGGTCATGGCATATCGCATCCTCACGCTGGTCCACCCACTCAAGGGGGATGTCGTCCTTGAAGGTGAGCCCGAGCGTGAAGAGGCTGCGCTTCGTGGTGAACTCCCTTGGGTAGATCACCCAACTGATCGCATCAACGCCTTGTCGATAGGTCTGCCCCGCGAGATCACGCTCAATACTCAACTGCGTGCGCTGTTTGAACGATGCTTCAATGCCGGGCTGAATAGTCCCGGCGAGCGACCAAGTCTGAGTGAATGGGCCGATGCCTTCGAGGCTGCAACAGGTCATTGCGATCAATGCGAGTCCTGTGGCAGTACGTTCTTCTACGCCTCAAAACAGACCTGTCCATTTTGTGATCACGCTCAGGACAAGAATCGTACGATCCTCTTGCAGGAATATCGCTATATGCCGCCCGAGTTGCTCCGGGAGGGCTTGCCAGAGGATGTGCCAGAGTCGTTGATTCGAAAGGAGTGCTGGACCCGCACAGGTAAGGCCATGGTGTTGAGCATGAGCCCAGCCGAGTTGAAGACCTTGCCCTTGGGAACGTCCCTGTACGCAGATGCGAGCCCGCTATGCATCATCCAACTTGCCAAGGACGGGTTGTGGATAGAGCCTTCAGCCAGTAAGCGAATTTCCTTGCAAAGAGCATCCGATGACAAAGTTGTCGCGGTTGCATGTCGGCAGCGGCTCAAATTAGACAGTCGTTCTGGTGCGTCTTTCTGGCTCCATCTAGGAGCAGTAGAAGAAGAGCACGTCGTATGGCGTTTCAACTGGTGAGCCAACGATGAAACTCTGCGATTTTTCTCTGCTGTCGAGTGAGCTTGTCCAGTTCGCTTGCGACGACCTGGATGCTGATTGGCAGATCGGCGAGGCAGTCTCTGTGCAGGCACACGGCAATGACTATCTGCTCCGTCAGGGTGATTCCGTCTGCGTCGGCAAAGTAGCCGGAAGCCAAGATCGAACTGCGATTCGGGTGCAGCGTGGCTTGACGCTGTGGGTTTTAAGAAATCGACACGAAAAGGTTCTCCACCTTCAATCGCTGGATTTGGTCGAGCAGATCCAGTTGGATATGGCGATTTCTGTTGATGAGGCCATTGCCGAGCAATTGGCCAGCAAGGGTGAGATTTCCGCACCGGACGTACAGGCTGCCGTGGGTTGGTTGAGAGATCAATTTATCTCTGCTGATGACGCGCCGACTACAGAAATGGATCGTGTTTTTCTTGGTCGCTTCGACAACGCTTCCGATGAAGGTTTCGTTGTCTTTGGAGCGGGTTGGGGAGGCACTGTCAAACGAGATGTCGGCGTGCTGAGGCTGATGAGCGTGACTCGTCTAAGGGGGTCTACCGCACGGGTAGCGATGGCCGTGGGCAAGATCGCCTTCCAAGATGCCAGTGTTGCCGTGCGACTCCAAAGTACGGAGCAGCGTGCACTCCTGGATGCTGCGCTGCGCGACAACGGAAGCTACCTGCGCTTATGGCAGGAATACGGCGCGCTTGAATGGAAACAGGCTCGAGACTGCGCGAGGGAGCTTGGCTCTCTTCGGTTCAAGAACGCGGATCTCATCGAGGGTGAGCTCTGGGCATGGTGTCTAAAAGTTGATGTTGACCACCTGAAGGATTTCCGAAAGCGATGGAAAGCCTTGGGTTTATCAGGCACGACACAAGTAGAACTTGGGGAGAAGGAGCTCGATCTTGATTCCGAAGTTGAAGACACACCGGAGAAGGGCGACCGGGCACGGCGTCGACCGGTTCGAGGGGTATTGCGGTTTGACAAAGACGACGTTGTCTTAATTCCAAGCCAGGACCGGCGCTCAGAACGACCACCAGCCAAAGGCTTCATCTACTACTCACTATCGGGTGACGAAGCTGTTCAGACCCGTCGTGCGCGTGCAAGGCAATCCATCAATGATGGACGCCGATTGCCGCAATTGAGCTACTTGCTGGAAGGGGTGGCCCCACCAAGCGCCCGGCGGCGTCAGCTCGTTGGCTTATCCACCTATGCCAAAGCTTGCTTCAAGGGCCCTCCAACCGAGCGCCAGAAACTGGCCTTGGATGTGGCAATCAATACGCCGGACATCGCGCTGATCGTCGGCCCGCCCGGGACGGGGAAAACGCAAGTCATCGCTGCGCTGCAGCGTCGCCTTGCCGAAACGCTAGGCGAAAACTCCTTGCAGCACCAAGTGCTGATCAGTAGTTACCAGCACGATGCCGTCGATAACGCACTTAATCGTGCCGAAGTCTTTGGCTTGCCTGCCGTTCGCATTGGAGGTCGAGGGCGTCGTGACGAAGGCGGTGTCGACCCGGTTGGTGTTTGGTGTGAACGCAAACGAAAGGAAATTGCTGTCCGACTCGACGCGATCCAGCTAGACGAGCCCCTGACTCTGCCGTTGGAGGAGCTTGATCGGCGGATCACGGCATTGAGGCTCGCAAGCTTATCGTCACAGGAACGCCAAACACAGTTCGAGCAAATTGATGTTCTGTTGCGCCAGTTGTGCGATCTGGATGTTCGCCTCCCAGCCGATATAAAAGACCGGTGGAATGAGTTTCTTGTTCAGCAGACAAGAGTCGAAACCCAGCGTCAGGCCAATGAGCCAGCAGGGCTTGTGCGACTGCTGCGGGCTCTGCGAACCAGCTCCGTCGGGTTCGCCGATGACGGCTCAGACAGAGCTCATCACCTTGAACGCACTCTGCGACGTGGCAGCGTCAAACTCGAAGAGCCGGAGTGGCGGTTGCTGCAGCGACTTTCAACGGTTGCCGATGCTACGGAGGCGGACCTTTCAGAATTGGCTGCATTCAAGCTGTCCATGCTGGATCGACTGAGCCCCGACTACAGGCCCCCGCATCTTAAGCAGGCGTTGGGCGGTGAAGCACTTGGTCTCTTGGCCGATATCGAGCGGGCAATCGACGCACCTCTGCGCCAATCTCGCCGTGGCATTTCTGCGGTAGTGGCCTCTTACCACGCCGCGCTCGCCCAGGCCCCCAATGAGGCCGCGAGAGCGGTCCGGGAGTACGCCAGCATTGTGGGTGCGACGTGCCAGCAGTCAGCGGGTAAGGCGATGAGTAGCCTGAAGGAGTTGAGCGACCTAGAAGCATCCGAGGGAATTGAATTCGACACGGTTGTCATTGACGAGGCTGCAAGAGCAAACCCACTCGACCTCTTCGTTCCTATGGCGATGGCGCGCCGTCGCATCATCCTGGTTGGCGACCATCGACAGCTTCCTCACCTCGTTCAGCGAGAGTTGGAAGACGAACTCATTTCCAGGCAAAGCCTGACTGAGGCTCAAGCGAAGGCGTATGAGCAAAGTCTTTTTGAGCGGCTGGTTAAACAGCTTCGAGAGCAGGAAAAAGTCGACAACATCAAGCGTGTCGTTATGCTTGATACGCAGTACAGAATGCATCCGACATTGGGTGATTTCATCAGCAAGCAGTTTTATGAATCTGAGGGACTTGACGTCTTGCACTCAGGACGACCCGCACAGGATTTCTCCCACACGATTCCGGGCTACCAAGGCAAATGTGCTGCTTGGTTGGACGTGCCTCTGCAGGACGGGAAAGAAAAATTCCTAAAACCCGGTTATGAAAGAAGGGCTGAGGCAATTGCGATTGCAAAAGAAGTCAAGCGGATCGCAGATTCTTGTGGGCCGACATTGAGTATTGGCGTCATCAGTTTTTACCGCGCGCAATGTGACCTTATTCTTGGTGCGCTCGTCGACCAGGGACTTGCGGAGGAAGAGGATGGTGAATTCCGGATTGCGCGATCCTACCGGCAAACCGAATCAGGTGATGAGCGCCTGCGTGTCGGCACGGTCGACGCGTTCCAAGGCAAAGAGTTTGATGTCGTCTTCTTATCTATCGTGCGAGCTAACGATGTGGTTGTTTCCGATCAAAAGGAAGGCGATGAGCGCGAACGATTGCTAAACGGTAAGTATGGTCACTTGCGCTTGGCAAATCGCGTGAATGTGGCGATGAGCCGCCAGAGGAAACTCCTTGTTGCCGTTGGTGACAAGCGCATGGCTGAAGGCCCCGAGTCCGAGGACGCAGTCCCGGCTCTGAATGCTTTCCTAAAGCTTTGCACAGAGGAGATGGCACATGGTCGCTGATCGCTATCTCCGCTTCGATGTGCGTCGTCCCCCTGGTGGGCGTCCGTTTCTGTGGCCTGTTCGCGTTTGGAAGGTTCTTTATCCAACAAAGCGTGTCCTGAAACTGAATCTGTTCCAGCAGGCGATCCTTGGACTTGCACGGGCTCGGTGCCAGGATAGCTCGGAAATGGCGGAATTGCTGGGGCTGGACCGAGAACTCGTGGCGTTCATCATTGCGACACAGCTCATCCCCAACGGCTGGATGACTACCTTGGGGGCGGTTACTCTTCAGGGCGAGCGTGTTCTCGAAGAGGCTCAGGATGCCAGCGAGGAAGTCCGCATTGGATACGCGTATCAGGACGCGATCTCGGGCAACTGGTTGCCGCGATTCACTGAAGAACTTCCAGAAATTGAAGCGAAGAGAATCGATGATCGTGGTTACCCAATATTCCTGCGAGATATGAATTCCGGAAAGGAAGACCGTCCGTTCCGTCTTAATCACTTCCGGGAAAGTGCACTGGAGATGGGGGCGCTCTTTGATGCGTTCGAGCGCTATCGGACGGATCACGACCACGCCAAGCAGCGTGATGATGAACTTCCGACACGTGTCCGCATTGAGAGCCTGAGCTTTGTCGAAGACTCAGCGCAGCCGATGTGGCTGTGGACCTGGATCTTCCCAGACAAGGCAGGGCCACAACCCTGGCTGGTTGCAGACCCGTTCGGGCTGCAGCAGGCTGCATCATGGTTGCGCAAGCCATTGCAGGAAGTCCTGCCTCGTAAAGATGGTCTGGCGCGCTACATCGCTGACGCAGTAGGTGAGACGCGATCGAAAGAATTGTCGGCAGAGGAGTGGCTGCGATCTCTTGAGAACCAGATCGACTTGACTGTGCTGGCAGATTACAGCTGGTCCGGGAAAGTGCCGACTATTTCAGGGTACTTGACCAGTGTGCTGCGCAGGAATGCACTGTTGGCCTCCCAAGAGAAAACTTGGCAGGAAGATTTGACCAGTTTACTGATTGAGACTCACAACCTCGCCGAGAGTGTTTTTCAATGGTTTTTGAAGAGATTTCCCGTGGACGTCCGTAGATTGCCCGATCGGAGCCAGGACAAGAATTGGACGAAGGATCTAGCTTCGGAAATTCTGCTAACACTCCCAGCGGCCCAACTCACCGATGACACAGTTAGACGACTGGCTTCGCAGAATTTGAGAGAGATTCGGAATGCGCTTGTTCGAGGGAATAGTTCATTAAAGGCGTTGATGTTTGCCGCGCTGCTTTCCACGATTGAGCATGCCACTCATCCTCTCAAGGACCTTGCCCCCCAAGCTCTTGCCTTAGATCGAATATTGGACATGGCTGACGCAAGAAATCGGAAGGCCGGTCACGCGAACGGTGACAAGATAAGCAAAGACGAAGCAATGGAATACGCTGATTTCGTTATCGAATGGGTTCAAATTTTTAAGGGCTGGTATTGATATGGTAAAACACAATAAGGGGAAGAAAGCCCCAGTGGCGCAAAATACGAATGCTGCACAAAGTGCAGTCGCATCGGCATGGCAGAAAGCAACTGCTGGCATTGGCTCCCTTGCATCACTGGTGCAAAGCGATGCTTCCGTCGTGGCACTCCCCGACCTGGACAAAGATCAGGTCAGCGAGTTGGAAAAAGCCGAGCCTGAGAAAAAGGTTGAGTTCGAGAAGCTGTTGGCGGATGTCTCTAATGTCGCAAAGAGAGTTCGTGAGTTGCATGAGGATGCACAGAAGCGCACGGAAGACCTGGCTCGCAAGGAGGAAGCATTCTCTCGCAGAAGTGATGAAAACAAAAAGAGAACCGAAGAAATCCACAAAATCGACGATGAGTTGAAGCAAAGACAAGCCGAGATAAAAAAGTCTGAATCAAATCTGGCTGACAAGGAGCGGGAACTTGAAAAGCGGGAGTTGGATGCGCGATCCGGTTTTGCCGCCCAAAACGTCGCAGCACTCAGTGACCTAAAAAAAGAGATCGTGGAGCTAGAGTCTAAGAAGACAGAAATTCAACTTGGCATCCTTCAAGCAGAGCAGAAAGCACGTGACGATGAGTCTGCGCGCGCCTCCGAACTGATGGGTCGAGAAGCGGATATTGCAAACAAGGAGAGAAGTCTTCAGCAGCAACAACGACGGCAAGATGCGGAGTGGAAAGAGCTAGAGCGCGAACGGACACAGATCCGTGAAGATGCACTTCGCGAGGCCAGCCAGGAAATTGCGAGATTGACGGAGGCCCGACAACGAGCCGAGTCACGCCTCGAAAAGGTGTACCGTGATTGGACCTTGACTGAACAAAAACTAGAACAATACCGAGAGTTCTCAGAGGCATTGGCGGGACGTTCTGCACGCGAGATTCTTGACGAGTTGGCTGCTCACAAGCGGCGAGTCACTCAGTTGGAAAATCATATTGCAAATAGTCAAGATGATCAGCTGCAATCTGAGAACGAGGCACTGCGGAAACTTCGTGATGCGCAAAAGACTCAACTCGATGAGGTTCATGTGGACTTGGCTGATGCCAAAGCCCAGCTTCATCGCCTGCGTCTCGGTGTCAGCGACAAAGAGAGCCTCGAAAAAGAGAAGCGTGCCCTCGAAAAAAACAATCAGATTTTGAGTGCAAGGCTGAATGACCTGGGTAAAACGGTGGATGACCTCACCCAGTCACAGCAGTCCGAAAAGCCGTTCCCCCAGATGGCATGGATGGATTCTGCATCCAATGCAGACTGGATCAAGGATCGGAAGGCCAAGGAGTTGAGCCTGACTGAGCAGGACGTTCCCGATCTAAAACAATTCTCGGTTGAATTGCAGCATAGGATCGCCCAAGCGGAGGACGGTGCAACACTGCATTTTCGTCTCGAAGATATTCAATTGCTCATCGCTGGGTTGGCCATGAGCCAGCTTCACATCTTTCAGGGGATCAGCGGCACAGGCAAAACGAGTTTGGCGAAGGCCTTTGCAAAGGCGATGGGGGGCCATTGCACTGACATTGCCGTCCAGGCTGGATGGCGAGATCGTGATGACCTACTGGGGCACTACAACGCATTCGAGAAGCGCTTCTATGAGCGCGACTGCCTGCAAGGTCTCTACCGTGCGCAAACTGGTGCCTACAAAGACCGTTGCAACATCATCTTGCTAGACGAGATGAATCTCTCGCGCCCGGAGCAGTATTTTGCTGAATTCCTTTCAGCGCTAGAAAAAAATGATCCGAGAGATCGATTGATCAGCTTGTCGGAAAGCCAGTTGCCAAACGCACCGGCGCTGCTTGTCGAGGGGCGAAGGATTCGAGTCCCCCATAACGTCTGGTTCGTAGGCACTGCTAACCACGATGAAACCACGAACGAGTTCGCTGATAAAACCTACGACCGTGCTCACGTCATGACGCTTCCCCGGCACGAGGCAGGGTTCAAAATTGAGCCAAAACAAAAAGCTAGCTTTAGCTACTCCTCATTGAAAAGACGCTTTGATGGCGCTGTGACCCAGAATGAAGGCGAGGTTAAAGCACTACTAGAAGAGTTGACCACGGAGCCGCTCACGGGCATTTTGCAGGATCGCTTTGACTTGGGTTGGGGCAATCGATTCGAGCGCCAGGCTAAGCGATTTGTCCCCGTTTACATGGCTGCAGGAGGCCGTAAAGAAGACGCTCTGGATCATTTGCTTGCGAGCAGAGTATTTCGGCGCGGTAAGGTCACTGGCCGATACGACGCAACCATCGAAGATTTAACCGTCATCGAACAAGCGCTTACGACTGTTTGGAAGAGGTGGAAATCGGAGCCTCGTCGTTCCATTGCCCTGTTGGATGAAGATCGTCGCCGCAAGGGGCGTGGCGCATGAGATTTCTGGACCGCCTTACCGGTGGGAAGCTCAGTGACCTACCCGACGCGTTCCTGCCGGGGCGGTATTGCTTGCTTCAGCCACTCGTAGTCAACGGACACAGCCACTTGCGGCCCGGTGATCTGCTGTCGGATGACGGCTCTGGGGTCATCCGGATTCAGGACGCTGAACGCCAAGTGCTCTCCAGCGATCAGACCGACGAGGATCAGGCTGACTCCGATCTGTCCGCAGAGGCGATTATTTCAATTGCTGGCAAGCTCGCTCACTCACATGATGCAAATGTCTCGCCGATGCTACCGGCTGAGATGGCCGCGCAATGTGCACTAGAAGAACTCGAGCGAACCTTGGCGACGGTACTCAGAGATGGTCATTTGCACTCAATATCCGACCGGCCCCGTAGAGATCTTCGGTACGACGATTTGGTGGCACCCGTGGCGCGAGCTCGGCGCCTCGCGACTTCGGCTTTAAGTCACCTGGCGTCTCACTCAGATTGCTGGCAGCAGCGCACGCTCAGCGGCGTCCAACCTCGCAAAATTCTGGCTCGTTTTAGCGAGGACGACTATGCAATCTATGAGAACCGGCTCTATAAGCGATTGTTGGATCGGCTTGATCGACACCTTGCAAGGAGGTTGGCTCGCATTCGGGGTGTCAACTCACGGCTTGAACGAGCTTTGGAGTTTCAAGGCTCAGAGCAGACGCATTTTCGACTGCGCCAGGATATTTGCCGCCTTTGGGGGGAGTCATATCTTGATGACAAGACCGGGATGCAGTTGGAGGCAGGAAAGCATGCTCTAAACGAGTTGGAGTTTCAGTTGCGTGCAATCAGAGGATTGAAGCAACGGGGCCTTTATGCGCTGGTGCCCGCAGCTTCAGTAGTTCCCGCCCAAATTCATCGAACAAACATTCTGAATCACGACCCTCACTATCGTCATCTGCCTCCCCTATGGGAAAAGCTGAAAGATGATCGAGATGAGCGGTTATTGCCCCCGGAAGAGCGCTTGGCGCGACAACTGCAATTGCAACACGCTTACGTCGGCTACGTCGGTCTAGTGGTCAGGCGTGCGCTGGAACGCTATGGTTTGCGCAGCGTAGATGGAAATTTTGTGTTCGGTTGGGCTGGTCGGAATTTCGTACTCAAGCATGATGTGCATGATTGGGTCGTCACTCAGTCTGACGGATCTACTCTGAGGATCGTACCGATTGCCTGGTTCGGCGCTTCCATAAATAGCAGCGAGACTCTGGAGCCTGGCCGCATCGTGTGCTGGCCAGGTGCTCAAACCAGTGCTGCATCGCCACAGCGTCTCCCCGTTTCACCGCTGGATCTTTATGTCGTAGAGAAAGTGGGGAAATTGATTGATGAATGGATGTTACGGCAATTGCTCAGCGGTCATGGGCGAAAACTGGGGCCATTGCCTACACCCACCAAAACACTGACCGATGCCTGGCCGCAACAGTTTGAATCCATTTCTCCAACGCACGTCAGGCTTCTCGCGCCAATCGATGTTCAGAAAGCCGCCGAACTGAAGGCAGTGCTCCGAGGTTCGGCGAATCCACAAGTTGAGGACGCCGTCGGGGTTGCCATCGAACAGGTTGCAGCGCTTGCTCAGCTCTGTGGCCATACAGCGCGATTTGAACCCGGGCAGCAGCAAGACTTCCACTGCCGATGCGGGACTTGTCAGACGACTTGGTCACTCAAAACAACAGGGAAAAGGCGACACTTTTCCATGCGACCGAAGGGCGCATCGAACATACCAGAGGCGGACGGCTTTGTATGGTCTGGCAGGGATTGGCTGGAGTTCGACTTGGGTTCAGCACAGTGACGATGGCCAAATAGTCGATTCCACGTCCTCAATGCCCATGCGTTACTATCGGGCACTCAAACGGTAAAATCCGTCATCCGTGCTGAACCGCATTGCAGGGTTTTACAGAAAAGTTGTTGCACAACCAAAGTGCTTTCTTTTGGATACTTTCTTTACTTGTACCTGCTGGGTGCTCGCCCTTCGGGCCTGCTTCGCTGTTCGCGCCGCGATGCGGCGCAGTGTACGAGCAAAGAAAAGTAGGTCGCGCGTGACCGCGAAATTGTTTGATCTTGTCTTCTCACGAGACATTTGAACCGACGCAAACGTAGAGCTAAAGGAAGAATGCTCTAGTTGCGCTGGCGCAATTTTGAGGCAAGGCTGAAAGCATCGGCGCTTCTTTGATCGTCGGAAACGCGGGACAAATGCGCGCCGCGCGCGGTCTGCGCATAGCGAACGAACGAAGCGTGACTAAGACCACGCCGAAGGTGCGACCGAAGTTCGCAGCATGGGTCACGGCGCTGCACAGACTTGTCGTCCGCATCAGCTACACTTTCACCAGCAGCAGTCGCGACGTGTCTCGATAGTAAGGACGGGCGCGCGGGAGCGGTCGCTGCGACCAGCCACAGACGATTCGTCGTGTGGATGGCCTCAAGGAATGACGCATCCATCAGGAGGATCGCCTCATGCTCATCATCAACCTTATACGCGCGTCGCGGACGTCTATCTCGCTGCGGGCAGCGTTCGCCGCTGTGTTGGCTCTGCTTTTGCCTGTCTATGCGCATGCGCAATGCACGACCGAAAATCTCGCGCGCTCCGGTTTCGCATCGGCTAGTTCGACGTATTTCGGTTACAGCGCGGCGCGGACAAACGACGGCGACCGCAACACCGCATTGGGCGGCACTTTCAGTTGGTCGAACGCGCGCGAAACCGCGACTACGCCTGCCTTGCCGGCCTCGCTCGATGTCGTGCTCGCCGCGTCGACGCCGGTGGATCGGATCGTGCTGTACTCGACAGCCGGCTGGTAAATCCGAGATTACGATCTACAGTATTTCAACGGTAGTCAGTGGCTGCCGTTGGTGCAGGTTCGCGGCAATACGCAGGCCGTGCGCACGCATCAATTCGCGTCGACCGCGCTCTCGCGTGTGAGTGTTGTCGGCTTGAGCGGCCCAAATCATCAAACCGTACACGTCCGCATCAACGAGCTGGAGATTTGCCGTTCGGTCGCGGTGTCCACGACGCTGACCGGCGTGGTGTGGCAATTCGGCACCTTTGCGACGATCACGAACGCACGTGTCGATCTCGGCGCCGGCTTGGTGACGTTCACCGACGCCAACGGCCGTTATCAGTTCAACAATCTCGCGGCCGGCACCTACACGATCCGCACGACCCGGGCGGGGTGGACCTTCGGCAGCGCGCAATTCCAGAACGATCAACTCACCGTGCAGGCCACCGGCGGCACGATCTTCCACAACTTCTTCGGCTACGACCGCAACCCGATTGTCTACTCTACAGGGTGGACCGATAACTACAGTCGTTTCGCGGATGTGCGATGGAGACTGCGAGATGCGGGTTACTTCGCGCAGGAAGCGAAAATCCAAACCAGTCTGCAGTACACGCCGCCGTTCCGCACCAATGCCTTGAACGTCAGGAACGCGATCGATGCCGCGCTGTACACCACCGGCCAACCGCGCGCGATCCTGTTCGGCCACAGCATGGGCGGTTTGGTCTCGCGTACCTACGTCGAAAGCGACTTATATCGCAACGACGTTTCGCAAGTCTTCACCTTCGGCTCGCCGCACCGTGGCATCCCGAATCTGGTCACGTTGGCTTGTGTCGCCAATCAGCCTGCGGTGTTCCAGATGTCGAAACCGGGCATGTTGCTCTTCAACATCACGCACGGCCAGCGCCCGGGAGTGGCGTACCACTCCGATCGGCGGCGATGCGCCGCTGTGGCGGCAGCATCAGATCTGTTTCCGCATTTTCCGTCGCCGCATTTGCATCGGCTCGATCCCGTTGCCCGATCTGACCTTCCGTAATTTCGCCGGCTGGCTGGCTGGCGTGGCCATTCCCGGCGGCGAAGATGGTTTGGCGCAAACGATCAGTTCCAGCGGTATGCCCGGCATTCTCGATCGGTTCGTGACCCAAGAAGTGCATATCACGCCGCAACTGGGCCACCGCGACTATTACAACTGGAGCGGTACCACCAGCCAGCAGGCCTATGGCCAATGCGTGCAGCCGGTGCTAGTGGCGCGTTCGCGTGCGAATTGCGGCGGCGTGAGTTTCCAGCCGATCTTTATCCCGTTCTTCAAGCAAGCCGGCGGATTCAAGTTCGGCGCACAGGCGTCGAGCGCGAATTTCGAACAGCGTAGCCGTAGCGACCGTCTCACGGTTGCCGGGCCTCAACGCGTCGAGCGCAAAGTGCAGGTGGACGGCAGCCCGACGCTCTTCACGGCGAAGTGGTCGGCCGGTAGTGCGCGCTTGACCCTGATCGACCCGAGCGGGCAGGTGTTCGATCCCGAATTCGCGGCCTTGATCCTCGAAGGCGAACCGCTGCCGGGCGAGCCGGTGAGCGATGAACTCGATCCGAACATGGTCTTGTTCGAAAGCGATAAGGGCGGTGCGACGTATCAGTTCCCCGCGCCGCGACCCGGCACGTGGCTAATGTAGCGTTACATTCTTGAAGGAACGTATTTCGCCTGTGCGTGTCCAAGAATCAACTGCCGACGTCGCGAGATAGAGCCTGTGCGTGTTGCCCTTGAGATTGTTCTGACGGATGCCGAGCGAGCGGAATTGACGAAGCTGGTTCTTTCCAAGCGAACC
>JANLVT010000056.1:0-26717 GCA_031364125.1 Lysobacterales bacterium
GACGACATCAGGGCCGTGCCCACGGCTGATGAAAAAGAAACGGTTGCGTATCGGAAATCAGCGGCCTGAAGGCCGCTCTACAAAAACAGAATCCCGCGAATACAAAAAAGCCAGTCAGCATTAACTGACTGGCTTTAGCTCATCGAGCGGGCGTTTCGCGTTTACAGGCATCGGAAGAAACGCTTACCAGCAATAGTCGACCGATTCACTGCCAGTCCTGGTCTTCACCCCGACATTGTTGATGCTCAGGGTGCCGCAGTAGGTGTCCTTCGCCAGCTGAAGTCCGATCGGCGTGGCAGTCACGGTGAAAGCGCGCGGCCCAGTCGCCAACGGCGTCACGGTGTAGTGGTTGGTCACATCCGTGCCGGCGGCGCACCCTGTCCATGCCGCTGGCGCGCCGACATAGGTCAGGTTGTTGGTGGTGAAGAAGCGCTCCATGAACTGGGTCGCTTCCATCACGCATGCCTTGGCCGCACTGCGTCGGCTTTTCACCACCGAGTCCTGATACGCCGGATAGGCGATCGCGGCCAGCACGGAGATGATCAGCACGACGATGATCACCTCCACCAGCGTGAATCCGACAGCCTTGCCACGGCTCGCGAAACGATTCGATCGGTTGAGACTCATGTTCACCTCTGGATGATTTCGCGCCAGGAGATCCGGCCGCCGATCAGTTTCTCATCAACGTTGCCTTTCGCAAGGTCGTCGTTACCGTTGACGAAGTACTGGTTGCCGACGATCACGCTTTCCGTGATCAGACCGACGTTGTGATTGACCGACCCGAGCGGGGTGCCGGGACCGACAGTTGTCGGCACGAACACGCCATTGCCGCCGTAACTGCCGAAGAAACCGCTCGCCAGGCTGGTGCCGGTGAACGCATCCAGCGCATTGACGTAGCCTCGACCGCCGCGACACGGATTTTCGGTACTGGGAATGATGCTGGAAGCGAGCAGCACGTTCTTGATGACCTGCTGGTCGCCGACCATGCGCTCGCCTTCCAGCGTATTCGACGGCGGCTGATCGAGGTTGATGTACCAACCCTTGCTGCCTGCCGGAAGCGCGCTGTTCGGCTCGAAGGCCCGTCCTTTGCTCGCGACATCGAAGTACGCGATATTGCGCTCGGTCATGCCGGCGCGGGTCACCGACGAGGTCGCAGCCGGATCGTCGATGACGCCATGCCACGCCTGCAGCGCCGTATCGGTCAGATCGGTGGTGGTCAACAGCCGGCCGGTACCGAAGAACACCCAGCGCTTGTCGGTGGAAGGATCGACGGCGATGGTGACGCCGCCGGTCACCGGCTGGGATCCGGCCGTCGGAGGCGTGTAAAGCGCGCGGTTACCGGCGACCTTCCACTGTGACCGGTTGGTGCTGGTGAGATCGAATTTCCACAGATTGCCGCGCAAGTCGCCGGCGTAGACGAAGTCGACCGTACCGTTGCCGTCCTCGTCCCAGCCACGCGGCGAGGACAGGCCATTGCTTGCGGCAGGCGAACCGACGTTGGTATCGATTTCGGCGATCTTCGCGCCGGTTTCCAGATCCAGCACGAACAACACCGCACGTTCGGTGGTGCTGTTCAGACCATTGGGTACCAGCACGGCAGTGGTGCCGTCATTGAGTTTGGCGATGGCCGGCTTGCCCAGGACCTGACCCATCTCGGTGTCGAAGCTCGCGTCGTGGTCCCACAGCACTTTGCTGTTGGTGAAGCTGGTCGGATCGGTCACGTCGAGACCGAAAACCCCCCTGCCGCCGCGGCCGAGCGCGCCGACCAGCACGGTGCGACTGGCGAGTTCGCGCTTGGTCGACGTGATGATCGCGCCATCGACGAAGAAACGATGGCCGTAGGTGGGATTGCTGTATTCCTTGAGGTCGGCCAGATCGATACCGCGCGGCACGTACGCGAAACGCTCGACGCCGTTGGCCGCATCGAAGGCGTGCAGCATGCCGTCGTTGGCGCCGACGTACACCGTCTCGACGGCATCATCGGTCTTCACGTAGACCGGCGAGCTGTTGACGATGGTGCCCAGAAGCGAAGTCCGGTTACGGAAAACACCCAGGGCGGCGGGTAGTTCTTTGCTGCGGTCGCCGCGGATGTAGTTCGCGACATCCACTGTCAGCGCGGTGGTCTGCGCTGTCGTCGGGAAGACTGTGCCCGCCGTGCCATTGTGTGTGCGGATGATGCGCGACGTGTAGGTGGGAATGCTCGCGGTCCATACCGGCGCAGTCGTATCCACGCCGCTGCTGTTGATGTTGAACGCCTGCACTTCGCCGTTCCATTGCGCCGAGAAGAACTTGGCCTGGAACAGCTTGCTGCCTGCACTGGTGGACGAACCCGTGACTGCAGCGTTGGAGCCGGAACCTCTGCGCGCTGCAATAGCGCGCAGCGCGTTACCGAGGCCTTCCGAGAATTCATCGGGATTGGCCGCAGCGACGAACGCGCCACGACCATTGAGGGTTGCATGGAACATGTCGTCGATGGTGCTCAGCGTCAGGTTGACCGGCTGGGGCCATGTCTTTGCGCCACTGGTGAGGGCCGGAAGATCTGCGACGGGATCGAGCGAACCCTTGAGTCCGATGGAGATGCCGAACGTGACCATGTGCTGCCAGAAAGCGGGATTGGCGGCTGAAGACGGCACGATATTGTCGAGATCGGGACGCAGGTCGCGCACCCAATACGACATGGCGATGTCCGACAACGTATCGCTCCAGTTGTCCCTGTGGGGCAACACGGGCGTGTACTGGTAGGACGGGCCGCTTGGGCGGTTAATCACTGGGCCGGCGGTATTGTCGACATTGCCAACGACCGGCAGGCCGGATTCGTTGCGATAGCCGTCCGTGGTCAGAATGGAGAAATTCTGACGGCACTCGTACTGCGATGTCGTCGCCTGCGGCCCCCAAGGGCCGGTCGTGCCGGTCTGCCTGAA
This sequence comes from Lysobacterales bacterium, assembly GCA_031364125.1. Taxonomy (GTDB): domain Bacteria; phylum Pseudomonadota; class Gammaproteobacteria; order Xanthomonadales; family Xanthomonadaceae; genus Lysobacter_I. The sequence goes on from JANLVT010000056.1 coordinate 2,922, forward strand.
GTACTCGCCGGCATCGTAAAGCGCGCGGTTGGTCGGCGTATTGCCATTAGCGGTTGCGGCGAACAGACGAGAGAACCAAGTCGTGCGGTTGGCGCCGGTGAATACGCCGTTATTGGTACCGACCGGAATCAGGAAATTGCTCCGATTGTGTATGGTCTTGTAGCCGACGCGGAATTCGTTGTCGGCATTGAAGATGCTGGTGTCGTTGAAGGCAATGCTTGCGCTGGTCTTCGCGAATTTCATGCGAGTGCGGCCGAAAGCGTACCAGGTGGCGTAATTCTGCTTTTCCTGGGCGACCGAACGCACGATGCCGCCGGGCCAAGTGAAATTGGCGAAGTTGCGCGCGCAGAGAGTGACGGCCGGCGTAGGATCCGCGAAATTGCTGGTCGACGGATTCCATGCGCAGGACGATACGATCAGCGCACCGCCACCCGTAAAGGTCGCACCATTGCGGTGGAAGCGATGGCGCACGTATTGGCGTGTGTCGTTGACATTGGTGATGCCGACGATCGGGGTATAGAAATCCCTGTCGGTGGCGTTGCCGAGATCGATGGGAGAGATGGCCCGCGCTGTATCGTTGTATGCAGCCGTATAGGGGACCGCAGGCATGAACGACCCGTCCGCCTGCTGCCATGTACTGTAGGTGGTCGCAGGGTTGTAGTAGATCGTGTTCAGCGTGTAAGTCAGCTGATTGATGTTGGGATTCGGCGTAGTGTTCGGGATCGAGTCCGGCATGAAGTTGTCGCCCATCGAACCCGAATCGTCGAGGATGAACAACAAGTTCGGCGGCACACCGTTGTTGGTCTGCATCGGCGTGTCCGGCAGCGATACCGCGGCATGCACAGGCAAGCCGAGAATCGTGGCGAGACAAACCAGAAAAGGCGCCAGACGCGACTTGCGCGCGCTGTGGACGGATGTGGTGCGGGGGGTATTGTTCACGGCTGCCTCGGCTTATCTGCCAGCGAAAATGGTTTGCAGCGTCACGGACGCGCGGCCGGCTTGCTGACTCAGTACGGTCACGCGATAACGCGGCGTCAGGCACAGCGGGTGGATCGGCGAAAGCCGGTCGCAGTCGCGCCAGTTCGGGCCTTCGCCCATTTCCTCGACGATGTAGCGAGGCGCTGCGGTATTAGGATCGGAAACCGATGCGGTGCGCCATGCGTTGAAACCGGAATCGGGCGCCCAGCGCTCGCGGTCGGTAGGCACCGGCCGCGCGCACAGGCCGTTGACGCAGCCTGCGGCAGGAAACACGGGCAACGGAGTGAGCGTGGCTTCCGCTTCGCGCAGCCCCGCCTCGGCCACCTGGAAACTCAGGCTGCGATCGAGCAGATTCGAGGTCATGCGCTCTTCCAGCACGGTGCTGCGCAGACTGGCGAGCCCCAGCAGGGTCATCAGCAGCAGGAGGATGAGCACCACTACCAGAGTGGCGCCGCGCTGCCGACGGATCGGCGTGACGGGATGGCGTGCGTGACGGTTCATTCCATGCGATTCCGGAGAGTGACGGTATGGGCGACACGACGTGCGAGCTGCGCACCGCCGACACCGGCGCCGTCGGCGCTGAGCATGTCGAGGGTCACGCGCACGGCGGTGACATCGTTCCAGCGGTTGGCGGGGATTGCGGTGGCATCGACATAACCTGGCGCACCTTGCAGCAGATACTGGAGTTCCATGTCGTTGACGCCCTGGGCGATTTCCTGATCGCGCACGGTCAGGACGCCGGCGGTATTCACGACGGTACTGCGGAACAGGGAGCGCCCGCCGCCCGCGACGGTACCCACATACCAGCGCATCGGCTGCATGCGGATCACCGTGGCGCTGGCGCTGGTCTCCAAAGGAATGGGGCCGAACTGCTTCACCTTGCCGTTCACGCTGCAGGTGGCCGGGCTGGAATATCCCAGTCCTTTCGAGCAATTGCCGGGATTGCCGCTGTTGTTGTGCAGAAGAACATTGCCGGCCACACCGGTGACCTGGAACAGCGAGGCCTGACTCCAGTCGCAGATGACCGCGAGGTCGGAAACATTGAATCCGTGAGCTGCGGTGTTGAGCGTGATGCTGGTAGCCAGCGGATCGTGATTGGAAACCACTGCGCTGCTGGAGCTGTCTCCACCCATCAGGTCGATTGCGTCGGTGCCCGCCACCCGGTTGGCGGGGCTTCCGCCGGGGATCGCGGCTTCATAGCCGGTGATGCCGTTGTTCCAGTTGGTCCACCAACGCGTCGTCGGATTGGTCAGGACGTTGACCATCTTCAGAGGTTCCTGACGCTCTGCATTGCCGCAGGGCGTGCCGCCGGCTTCGCGCAGGTCGCGCGACAGCAGTTCAAAGGCCATGCGGCCGTTTTCCTGTACCCGACCCAAGCCTTCGGTCGCGCGATAGGTCTGGCGGTTCGAAATGAAGATGGCGCTGGCGCTGCCGACCACCAGCAGGCCGAGCATCATGGAGATCATCAGTTCGACCAGCGTCATGCCGCGAACGGCATCGCGCCCGGCCGGACGACCACGAAGGGAATAACGCCGCGCGGAAAGTGTCATGGGTGTCATATGCGTGTCCTGGTGCTGAGGGTCTGCACCGTGCTTCCGCCGCTGCCGCGGGAGTCGTCCCAGCGCACCGTGACCGTGCAGACCGTGGCCACGCAGTTCACCTGACCGCAGGCGGTGACGCCAAGATTCTGCTGCAGGACGGTGATCCACTGGCGCTGGTCGCTGGTGATGAGCGAGCCGGCGGACGGCGCCACACAGGTCATCCCCATGTTGTAGCCGCCGCTGCGCGCAGCATCGGGATTGGCGCGCATCGCATCGAGAATGGTGTAGACGTGCATGACGCCCTGACTGCGTTCGAGCGAGCTCTGGCTGTTGCGCAATGCGGTGGCCTGCATGGCGGCCACACCGAGTAGGCCGATGGCCAGCACAAGCACCGCAACAAGCACTTCGATCAGGCCCACGCCGCGTATGGCGGCGAGCGAGCGCGGGGCGCGTCGGCTGCCGGCGATGCGCTTCTGGAATGGAGTGGAAGGCACGGACATCAGAGATTCCCCGGGGCGTCGCATGCGCCAGCGGCATTGATCGGCGCCCGCACCGCGACACGACCGCCGATGGCGATGTTGACGTCGCGCACGTTCAGGGCCGGGCGGGTCACCGGCAGACAGACGCGGAGGTTGCCCTCCAGCAGGTTGTTGCCTGCATACGCAAGACCGTCGGCGCGGAAGGTGATGCGGGTATTGGCGTTGGTCACGCTGGCGCTGGAAAGCACCTGCACGGGCGCTTCGATAATGCCGGCGCGCAGAACTTCGGCCGCGTCGGCCAGGTTGTTGCCGTTTGCGTCCGCGAACACGATCCAGCCCCGCCACGGAGATGCGTTGCTGCAGGTGGCGCCGTCCGCACTCTGGCAGAGCGAGGTGCGCACATTGCCGCGTATGGCTTCCGAACGCGCGATCTGCACGGCAGCCACCAGTTCGTTGGCATTGCCGGTGAGGCGGTTACCGTTGATCACTTCATTGAACAGCGGCGCCGCGAGCCCCATCAATACCGCGAGTACGGTCACGGTAATGGCCATCTCGACAAGCGTGAAGCCGCGGGAGAGGCCGCGGGAGAGGCCGCGGGACAGCGCGCGCGACGCCCGCGTTCGCGGGTCGGTGGAAGGGTGGGTATGTCGGCACAGGACTCGCATTTCGCCTCCACGATCAATGTCAGTGAGCATAGGCCTGCCCTTGGGCTGGGCCAAACGATGCCCGATGGGCGGGCTGCGCGGAAGTATGAACGGTCCCCCTGCCCGTTCGCACGCGACCCGGGCATCATGGCCTGATGTCCAAGCCTTCGCCCAGACCCGAATCCAGGCCATCGTCAGAATCCGCGCGCAGCCGACGCCCCGCCGTGCCCGCGTCGGCGGTCAGTCCGCTCGACAGCCTGTGGCAGGGGCGCGTGGTGATCTGGGTGGTGCTCGCCGCTGAAGGTCTGGCGGCCGTGCTGACCCTCGCCGGCGATGCGCCGCTGGGCCGCTGGATCCGTTTCGGGCTGCTTTCGCTGATGGTGCAGTGGGTGGCGCTGCTGACGCTTGGTGGCCTGTATCTGTTGCGCAAACGGCTCGATGACGTCAAACCGCAGATCATCGCCTACCTCGCGCTCGCGCTGCTGCTGCTCAGCAGTTGGTCGGTACTGGCGATCAGCGATCTGCTGCTGGGCGATCTCTGGCGCATTTCAGAAGCCGCGCGCCTGGATGTGCTGCTGCGCGTCACCGGCATCGTGATGGTCGTCGGATGGCTGGCGCTGGCCGCGTTCCAGAACCACTGGCGCCTGCGTTTGTTGGCCGTGCGCGCGAAGCAGGCGGAACTGGCCGCGCTGCAGGCCCGGGTCCGCCCGCATTTCCTGTTCAACACGTTGAACACCGGCGCTGCGCTGGTGCACAACCGACCCGATGAAGCCGAACAACTGCTGCTCGATCTCGCGGATCTGTTCCGCGCTGCGCTCGGCGGCCCGCGCGAGATCCCGCTGGGCGAGGAGATCGCGCTGATCGAACGCTATCTTGAGATCGAATCCCTGCGCTTCGGCGAACGCCTGCGCGTGCGCTGGACCCGACCCGACCCGATGCCCGAAGCGCTGGTCCCGTCGCTGTCGTTGCAGCCGCTGGTCGAGAATGCGATCAAGCACGGCATCGAACGCATCGCCGGCGGCGGCGAAATCGACATCCGCATCGACAGCGACGAGCGCGGCAACGTCATCGTGATCTCGAACCCGATGCCTGCCGAACCCACGCGCGCCGCGGCCGGCCACAACGTCGGCCTGCCGTCATCGCTCGCGCAGATCGAGGCCTACACCGAAGGCCGCGGCAGCGTCGAAGCGAAAACCGAAGACGGCCGGTTCATCGTGACCGTGACCCTGCCGGCGAAGGGTTGAATCTCACCGGCACACGGACCGCATCAAGCCGCAATCACGCAATCACGCAATCACTTCGTAACACGGTCGGTACGCGCCGGAAATCTTCATCCGGCGCTGTTCGACGAACGCGCGCAGCAGTGCGTCCAGCGACTGCATCATGTCCGGATCGCCGTGGATCTTGAACGGACCGAATTCCTCGATCCGGCGCAGGCCGTCCTCCTTCACGTTGCCGGCGACGATGCCGGAAAACGCACGACGCAAATCCGCGGCCAGCTCGTGCGGTTTGCGGCCGTGGTGCAGATCCAGCGCGGCCATCGCCTCGTGGGTCGGCACGAACGGCTGCTGGAACGTCAGCGGAATCTCCAGCGACCAGTTGAAAAAGAACGAATCCTTCTCGGCGATGCGGTGCTCGCGCACTTTGCGGATGCCTGCGGCCATGCGCTTGGAGACTTTCGCCGGATCGTTGACGATGATCTCGTAGCGCGAGGTCGCGGCTTCGCCCAGGGTCAGACGCAGGAATTTGTCGATCTGCTCGAAATACGGCGCCGACGCAGCCGGGCCGGTGAGGATCAGCGGGAACGGTAATCCCGCATTTTCTTCGCGCAGCAGGATGCCGAGCAGGTACAGGATTTCCTCCGCAGTACCGACGCCGCCCGGGAACACGATGATGCCGTGGCCCATGCGCACGAAGGCTTCGAGGCGTTTCTCGATGTCCGGCATGATCACCAGGTGATTCACGATCGGATTCGGGGATTCGGCGGCGATGATGCCCGGCTCGGTGATGCCGATGTAGCGCATGCGGCGATGACGCTGTTTTGCATGGGCGATCGTCGCACCCTTCATCGGCCCCTTCATCGCGCCCGGGCCGCAGCCGGTGCAGATGTCCAGCCCACGCAGGCCCAGCTCGTAACCCACCTGCTTGGTGTAGAGATATTCGTCACGGTTGATCGAATGGCCGCCCCAGCAGACCACCAGATTCGGATTGGTCGGATGAAGGATGCGCGCATTGCGCAGCAGTCCGAACACCGCATCGGTGATGCCTTCGGACGTCGACAGATCGCGGCTGCCATTGCCGTCTTCGCGCAGTTCGATCGCGGTATAGGCCAGATCGCGGACCACAGCGAACAACAGTTCGGCGACGCCGCGGATGATCTCGCCGTCGACGAACGCCATTGCCGGCGCGCTGACCAGATTGATGCGCACGCCGCGATCTTGCTGCAGCACCTGGATGTCGAAATCGGGATACAGCTCGCGCGCCGCGCGCGGGTCGTCGGACGCGCTGCCGCTGGTCAGCACCGCCAGCGCGCAACGGCGCAGCAGTTCGTGCATGCCGCCGATCGACGCGTCGCGCAGACGCGCGACCTCGTCGCGGGACAACACATCGAGACCACCGCGCGGATAGATGTGCGCGTCGATGGTGGGAAGGATGGATTGGGTGGAATCGTTCATTGCACTCTTGTGTTCGTCGTTGTGTGTTGCGGCGACTTTATCGCAGGAAACTGGGGATTGACAGCGAATGGCCGCCCGCGGCGGAAACGATGACGGCCGGGTTTCCCCGGCCGTCGTCTTCACACAGATCGGTTCAACCGATCAGAAGCTGTACTTCAGGGTCAGCTGTGCAGCCCACTGCGACTCGCCGCGCTGCTGACGGGTCACGAAGTCTTCCACCTGGCCGTCCACGCCGTAGATGTAGCGACCATCGGCGGTCAGACCCTGGTAGTTGACGAAGCTGCGCGCCAGGCCACCGGCGGACTGGAACGCGATTTCATCGATGCGGCCCCAATCCTTGTTCAACAGATTGCCGACGTTGATGATGTCCAGAGCCAACAGCACTTTGTTCCCGCTGAAGAAGCCCGGGAATTCCTGGCTGAAGCGCACGTCGAAGTTGTTGGTCCAGCTGGCGTACGAACTGTTGCGCTCGACCGCACGACCGGCGTAGCGATTCAAGCCGTTCGCATTGGCGATCTGCCAGAACAGCGCCTCTTCGTCGGCACCGCTGCCGTTGGCATTGACATCGCGGAACACCACTTCGTTGGAGCCGAAGCGGGTCGGAATATACATCAGGTCATTGGTGATGCCGTCGCCGTTGAGATCGTTGTTGTAGATCCAGCTATACGGCTTGCCCTTGCGGCCTTCATAGAACAGCCCGAACGAGGTCTGGTTATCGCCGAAGAACTTGTGGCTCCAGGTGAGCTGGCCGATGAAACGATCGCGCACGAGATAGGCAGAGTTGGCCGCGACTTCCTCGTTCGCGTTGAACACCGACACCGAGTTCCAGTTGGAGTTCGACACCGACGAGGTCAGCGGGCTGACTTCCTTCGCGCGGGTGTAGGCATAGCCCAGGCCCCAGCGCCAGTCTTCGAGGAACTGGCCGCTCAGCTGCAGCGTCAGGTTGTCGCCGTAGCCCTTGCCGGTGTTGTCGGCAACCAGCACGTTGGCGAAGCTGGCGTTGCTGAGGGCACGGTTGCGGAAACCGGTACAGGCGCCGGACGTGATGCTGGAACCGTTGGCATTCCAGCAGGCGCCGTTGTAACCCTGAGGGGTGTAGAACAGATCGCGACCGTCGCGACCCTGGCGGGTCGGGTTACCCAGATTGAGATGACGGTAGTAAACGCCGTCCTTCACTTCGGTACGGATGTACTCGATACCCGCGACCATGCCCCACCACGGCAGTTCGTGCTCGAACGCGATATTGGCTTTCCACACCGACGGCTGACGAAGATCGGTGGACAGGAAGTCGACGTTGGCCGCCGGGATGGCGCCGACGAAGTTGGTCGGCTGACCATTGGGATCCGTGGTGAACAGGCCGTCGGTCGTCGGGCACGCAGCATAGCCGGCGATGCCGCAACCGATGATGCGGGTCGCGATGCCGGTGTTGGAGTACGGGTTCGACAACCACACGTTGGCGGCCGCGCCCTCGAACAGACCGAAGCCACCGCGCAGCTGGGTGCGACGCTCGGACGAGAAGGTGTAGTTAAAGCCGAAGCGCGGCTGCACCAGGGTATTGCCGTCGAGCGTGACGTCGTTGCGAATGCCGAAACCACCGGTGGCGCGGACCACGGTGCCGTTCTGCGGGGTGGTCGAGCTATTCAATGCCCCTGCGACGGTTGCGGCAGCGGCGGAACTGTTGAACAGCGGGCTTTCGCCCATGCCCTTGCGATCGACGCGCACGCCGGCGGTCAGGGTCAGATTCTCGTTGACCAACCAAGTGTCCTGAAGGAACAGGCCGTAGTTCTGGTAATCCCAATTGGCGACGCCGTCATTGAGATTGAAACCGGGCGCACCGACCTGCACCTGATAGCTGGTGGGACGGCCGCGACGGAAGTTCTCCAGCACGGCCGCTTCGTTCTGCGCGCGGGTCGCGGTATTGCAGGTCACCGCAGCCGCGGTGAACTGATAGAAGCCAGCGGCACCGTTGATGCACGCGAAGGTGTAGTTACCCTTCGTGTCCTGCAGGAACGCGTTGTAGACGGTGTTGTCGTCGTAATCAAGACCGAACTTGACGGTGTGATCGCCCAGGAACAGGTTGCCGGCCGCGTAAAAATTCCACGTCTCGGTGCCGAGATCGTTGAAGTGACGGCTGCGTTCGGTGCCGAACACCAGACCGGCATTCGTGCTGGAGACCGACGGCGAACCGGCCGGCAGCGCGCCGGCGAAGTTCAGGCGGATCTGAGGCAGGTTGGAGTTGTTGATCGGCGCGCTGACGTAATCGCGGTAGGACAGCTTGAACTCGGTCGAGAACTTGTCGTTCCAATCGGAGAAGAACTCGCCGACGTAGGTTTCGATGGTCTTTTCCTGGCTGTACCAGTGCGAGCTCAACGAGATGGCGTTGTTGAAGAAGGTCGGGAAGATCGGATCGGACTGCTCGGTCTTGCTCCAGCGCAGGCTGGCGCGATGGTTGTCGCCGATGTTGGCATCGAGCTTCAACAACGCGTCGGTGACTTCCAGTTCGGACGCGGAAGCGGTCGCGCCGCCGATGTCGACGTTGTAATTGGTGCTGGCGATGCCCTGTGCGCCGGCGATGGCGGTGGGGGTGATCGCCACGTTGGTGCGCGCGCTGCCGAGCGGGCCGAATTCCGGCGTGCCGCGGGTGCTGTTCAATTCTTCATAGGCGGCGAAGAAGAACAGGCGGTCCTTGAGCAACGGGCCGCCGATGGTGAGGCCCTTCGTGGTTTCTTCGAACACCGGCGCGTTGAAATAATTGCCGTTGGTGCGGTTGTAACGATCGCCGACGCCGTTCTCGTCGCGATAGATGTAATACACCGAACCCTTGAACGTATTGGTGCCGGACTTGGTCACGGCATTGATGTTGGCGCCGGTGTAGCCCTTCTGGGTCACGTCGTAGTTGGAAATGTTGACCTGCACGGAATCGATCGCGTCGATCGAGATCGGCTGCTTGGCGGTCGGCAGGTTGTTGGCTTCCAGGCCGAAGGTGTCGTTGGTCGCGACGCCATCGATGGTGATCGTGTTGTAGCGGGAGTTCTGGCCGCCGGCGGAAATTTCGCCGCGTTCCTTGTCGGTCTGCGAGATGCGCGGATCGAAGCGGACGTAGTCCTGCAGGTTGCGCTGGACCGACGCGTAGTTGTCGAGGTCCTGGCGGCTGATCGCGGTGCCGGCGCCCATCTTGTCCGCGCTGAAGATCTCCGGACCGGAGCTGCCGACGACACTGATGGCTTCCAGTTCCTGGGCGCCGATGGAGATGTCGACCTGGGACACCTGATCGAGCTGGAGATAGACATTGCTCTCGCTCTGGGTGCCGGCGCCTTCCTTGTTGGCGGTGATCTTGTAGGGACCGCCGACGCGCAGGCCGCGGGCGTTGTAGCGGCCGTTCGCATCGGTGACGACGCGGCTCGCTGTGCCCGACTCTGTATGAAGAATGACGACTTCGGCGCCGGCAACCGGCTGGCCATCAGCGCCGACGACCTGGCCATTCAGTGCGGCCGTGGTGTTCTGGGCGAATGCCGGGGCCGCCGCGAGGGCGACGATCAGTCCAATCGACAGTTTCGAAAGTCGGAGACGGTTGTTGTGATTCATGTGCTCTGGGCCTCGATGGGAAACGATGCGGTGGTTCGTACGTGAAAAAATCGCGGACGCATCAGCGCCGCGATCGTTGAACCCTGAATATCTCGGTGAATATCTAGGTCCCGTCACCTGCCCCACAGACAAGCTCAGGTTAACCATAGGTTAACACGATAGAGCTTGGAGATGACAGTTGAATGACGGTTTTGTGAGACCTAAGTCATTGAAATCATTGGGTGAACATTCGTGACAAATCACATGAATGTCATGTTGCAAGCAATTCATCGCCCTACGCCAATGGACGGGTGTTTCCGTCACAGACCCAGTCAGGTCGCCTGAATCCTCAGATAGGCGGTAATGCCGTCCATCAGCATCTGCACCGAGATCGCGACCAGCAGCATGCCCATGAGGCGTTCGATCGCGGTGAGCACGCGCTGGCCGAGCCACTTGTAGAGATGGATTGCGGAAAACAGGATCGCTGCGGTTGCCGCCCAGGCGATCATCAGCGCCACACTCCAGTCGCCCAGGCGCGTGGGGTCGTTGCTGCCCATCAGGATCACCGCCGCCATGCCCGAGGGGCCAGCGACCAGCGGAATGGCCATCGGCACGATGAAGGGCTCGCCGTCGGGAATTTCGCCCATCAGGCCCTCCGGGGGCGGAAAAATCATCCGGATACCGATCAGGAACAGCACGATGCCGCCGGCGATCGACACCGATTCTTCGCGCAGATGCATCAGTTCCAGCGCGTATTTGCCGGCCCACAGGAACAGCATCAGCACGACCAGCGCGATCAGCAGCTCGCGGGCGAGCACGATCCGCTGCCGCTTGGGCGGCAGGCCGCGCAGCAGACTGAGAAACACCGGGACATTGCCCAGCGGATCGAGGATCAGAAACAGCAGCAGCGCGGCCGATGCGATGGTCATGCGGGCGGCGACCAGAGTTGGCCGCGCTGTCCGACGCCTGCCGCCGACAGCAGATGCACGCAGGCCGGGGCAATGGCGGCGGCATCGCGGGCGATGCTCACGTCTTCTTCGACGAAGACCTTCGCGCGCAGCGGGGTGCGCATCGGCCCGGGCGCCAGACCGCAGACGCGCACGCTCGAATTGGCGAGTTCCGCATGCAGCGTCCGCATCAGGGTGTTCAAGGCGGATTGAGCGATGCCATAGCCTCCCCAGTACGACAGACCGCGACCGGCGTCCTCGTCGATGGCGAACACCACCGCGCTGTCTTCGGCACGGCGCAGCAGCGGCAGGCAGGCCTGGGTCAGCCACCAGCGCGCGGTCACGTTGACATGCAGTGCGCGTGCGAATGCGGCCGGGTCGGTGTTGTCCAGCGGCGTCAGCCCGGGGAAATCGGCCGCGCAGTGCAGCAGGCCATCGAGGCGGCCGGGACCGGATACGATGCGCTCGGCCATCTCGGCATAATCGTCGGGCGTCGCGCCTTCGAGATCGAGCGGATACAGCAAGGCTTCGCCGCCAGCACGCACGATGGCGTCGTACACGCGATTGAGCTTGGGCACTTTGCGCCCCAGCAGCACGACGGTCGCACCTGCATCGGCGCAGGCAAGCGCCGATGCGTGGCCCAGCGCGCCGTGCGCGCCGGCCACCAGTACGACGCGGCCTTGCAACGACCGCGCGTCGGCCATCGCCGACGGCACACTCTGCGGCGAGGAACTTGCCGACATCAGGCCTTCTGCGCCTCGGCGATCATCCTCGCCAGTTCGCCAGACTCGAACAGTTCGAGGGTGATGTCGCAGCCGCCGATCAGTTCGCCGTTGATGAACAACTGCGGGAATGTCGGCCAATTGGAGAACCGCGGCAGATTCGCGCGGACTTCCGGGTCTTCCAGCACGTTGACGGTGTGATAGTTGCTCGCGCCCGCGGCCTTCAGCGCCTGGGAGGTGCGGCTGGAAAACCCGCACATCGGGAACTGCGGTGTACCTTTCATGAACAATACGATCGGATGGGTTTCGATCTCGGACTGGATGCGCTCCAACACCGGCATGGGACTCTCCTGCGGGATGCAGCCGGCGGCGCGTTGGCCGCAGCGGCTTGGGTGGGATTAGGCTGGGTGGGGTTAGAATCGCGCATTGTAATCCTTCGCGCGCGGCCGGGCTTGTCCCGGCGCCCGCCCCAACCCTGTCCCACGCACTTGCCCCCAAGGAGCCCGCCCATGGCCATCGAGCTGCCAGCCCTGCCCTACGACCGCACCGCTCTGGAACCGCATATTTCGGCGGAAACCATCGATTTCCATTATTCCAAGCACCACCAGACCTACGTCACCAACCTCAACAACATGATCGCGGGCACCGAGTTCGCCGATCTGTCGCTGGAGGAGATCATCCGCAAGTCGCAGGGCGGCATGTTCAACAACGCCGCGCAGGTGTGGAACCACACGTTCTACTGGAACTGCCTCAAGCCCAACGGCGGCGGCGAACCCACCGGCAAGCTGGCCGACGCCATCAACGCCGCGTTCGGCAGCTTCGACAAGTTCAAGGAAGAGTTCACCAAAACGTCGGTCACCACTTTCGGTTCGGGTTGGGGCTGGCTGGTGCAGCGTCCGGACGGTTCGCTCGCGCTGGTGAGCACGTCCAACGCCGCCACCCCGCTGACCGGCGACGACACCGCGCTGCTGACCTGCGACGTGTGGGAACACGCCTACTACATCGACTACCGCAACCTGCGGCCGAAGTATCTGGAAGCGTTCTGGAACCTCGTGAACTGGGACTTCGTCGCTTCCAACATGAAGTGACGATCGTCGTTGTCATCCTGAGCGCAGCGATCAGCATGTCGCTGTTCGTTTTAAAGCATCAACAGCGATCAAGCAGATCCATCGGCTTCGCCTCGGGATGACAGACATGAAGAGGCCAGGGAAACCTGGCCTTTTCCGTGTCCGCCTTCATGCTGGCGTCATCAACCCGGCCGCGCGATGAACGATCCCCGCAGCACGTCAACGACATCGCGTTCCCACGCATTACCGGATGGCCTTCCACGCAATGGAGCCACCGATGACATCTTCCAGATCAACGCTTTCAAGATCCGCGCTTCCAAAATCCGCGATTTCAAAATCAGCGATTTCAAAATCCAGGATTTCAAAAGCCATGCTGTGCGCGTTCGCACTGGGCCTGGCGCTGATCTCCACCTCAACCATCGCCGCGCATCCGCGCGATCGCGACAACAATCCGCCGGGCCGCGCGGGCGGCCCGGGTACGAATTGGGAAAATCCGCCCGGCTGGCGCGGCGGCCCCGGCGCCTCGCCGGACTATCGCTACTACCGTCACCGCAATGCGCGCCATAAATTCACCGTCGTGGACGGCGGTTACTACTTCAACGCGAACTACGGCTACTGGCATCCGCGCTACGGATTCTGGAATCAGGCGAAGCGCTGCTGGTTCGACAACGACAACAACCCGCCGGGACGTGCGGGCGGCCGCGGTACGAATTGGGAGAATCCGCCGGGCCGGAAAGGTGGTCCGGGCGCGTCGCCGGATCGCTACGGGCGCTGCCGCTGAGGCGCGTCGCCGCATGAAACGGAACGGCCTGGGAAACCCGGCCGTTTTCACAAGATCACACATCCACTCTTCAGTCTCGACCATCGCAGCGGACGAATACGAAACCATTGCAATCGATGCGGAATACATCGTCGTAGGTTGCAAACACGTGTCTGCGCAAAGGGTTTTTTCAAGCCGGCATGAATAACTTCGTGAAACGAGCAGAAATTCACGTGCCTTCCGGCATCTGCGTCGAACATCCCATGATCGATCACGCCGAGGAAACGCACTTCGTAACCGTTCCATTTTTCCGGCATCGCCGGCTTGCACAGATCGCCACTGATAGCTCCGCGCATGATCAGAGTCCCAGCAGCAGCATCGTATTCATATGCATCGAGATAGATGCAATTGCGTCCCCATAACTTTCTGGGCGGAGTCACGACCGGTTTCAATCAGGGCGTGGACCTCGGCGGCCAGATCAGCGCAACGCCACCATCACCGGCTGTACCTGCGCCTCACACTCCAGCGCAACAGCCACGCGCTCCAAAGCATCCGCAAGTTCGCCGATCGAATCCGCACGCAATGTCGCATGCCCGACCTTGCGTCCGGCTCGCGATTCCTTGCCGTAGTCGTGCCAGTGCCCGCCGGGTTCGTGCAGCACGGCATGCGCATCGGGCATCGCGCCGATCCAGTTCAGCATGCAGGCGTGGCCGAGCATGCGGGTATCGCCCAGCGGCAGGCCAAGGACGGCGCGCAGATGATTCTGGAACTGCGAGGTTTCGCTGCCCTCGATGGTCCAGTGCCCGGAGTTGTGGACGCGCGGCGCGAGTTCGTTGGCCAGCAGCACGCCGTCGCTGCAGAACAGCTCCAGCGCGAATACGCCCACGTAATCCAGCGATTCGGCCAGCGCGCGCGCATGCGCGACCGCGGACTGCGCCAGCGCGTCGTCCACGCGCACGGGCGCTAGGCTGACGGACAGCACGCCGTCGACGTGCCAGTTTTCGGTCAGCGGCCAGGTGCGGAATTCGCCGTCGCGACCGCGCACCGCGACCACGCTGAACTCGCGCTGGAACGGCACGAAGGCTTCGAGGATCAGGCCGACGGTCGCGGCCTGCGCGCCGAGCGCATCCCATGCGGCGTCCACATCGGCCGATGATCGGATCCGGAATTGGCCCTTGCCGTCGTAGCCGAGGCGTCGGGTCTTGAGGATGCAGGGCAAGCCGATCGAGGCGATGGCCGCATCGAGTGCGGCGCGATCCGGCACGTCGGCGAACGCCGGCACCGGGATGCCGAGTTCGCGGAACAAAGTCTTTTCGGCAAGGCGATCCTGCGCGATCGACAGCGCGCGCGGGTTCGGGAACACCGGCACGCGCTCGCTCAACCATTGCGCGGATTCGGCCGGCACGTTCTCGAAATCGAAGGTGGCGACATCGACCTGCGATGCGAACTCGGCCAGCGCCGCACCGTCGCGGTAATCGCCGACGATCAGAGGCGCGAACTGCCCGGCGCAGGCGTCGGCAACGGTGTCGAGCACGCGGAACCGCAGGCCAAGCGGCGCACCGGAAAGCGCGAGCATCCGCGCCAATTGGCCGCCGCCGAGAATGCCGACGGTGGTCATGCGCGGCCTGCTTTGAGTACCGCGGTGATGCGCGGCATGGTCATGTGCGCCGGCTCATGAACGTGGATCGTCGTGATCGACGACGTCCTGCGTCTGCTTCGACCGGAACGCATCGAGCGCGGCGCCGATCCGCGGATGATCGAAGGCGAGCATCGCCGCGGCGAACAGGCCCGCGTTGGCGGCACCGGCGTTGCCGATCGCGAAAGTGGCCACCGGAATGCCGGCGGGCATCTGCACGATCGACAGCAGCGAATCCATCCCGTTCAGCGCCTTGCTCTGGACCGGTACGCCCAGCACCGGCACCGCCGTCTTCGCGGCGAGCATGCCCGGCAGATGCGCCGCGCCGCCGGCACCGGCGATGATCGCGCGCAGACCGCGCGATTGCGCGGTGGCGGCATAGTCGAACAGCACGTCCGGCGTGCGATGCGCGGAGACCACGCGGACCTCGTGCGGCACCCCCAGCGCTTCGAGCCTGGTGACTGCGTGCTGCATCGTCTCCCAGTCGGAGCGCGAGCCCATCACCACGCCGACCAGCGGCTGGTTGTCGTTGGGCTGGTTGTCGCTGGGCTGGTTGTCGTTGTCTTCGTTCGCGTCTGCCATGGCCCGTCCAGCGGCGTCACGCCTGCTGCAAAACGTTATTCTAGCGGCTCTTCACCCCCGGCTTCATCGAATGGACCGCAAGTTGCTCGATCTCCTCGTCTGCCCCGCCACGCGCCAACCGCTGGCGCTGCTCGACAAGCCAGGCCTGGAGGCGCTGAACCGCGCCATCGCCGCGGGCTGCGTGCAGCGCACCGACGATGCGCCGCAGACCGAACCGGTGCGCGAAGCGCTGATCACCCGCGACCGCAAAACCATCTACCGCGTGGACGACGGCATTCCCGTGCTGCTGATCGAGGAAGGGATCGCGGCGACGGCGGTGGAAGGCCTGTGACCGCGGGGGTGATGCCACCGCCGCCCGAAGTGATCGCCGCGAACGTGGCCTCGGCGCTGGCCGAAGACATCGGCAGCGGCGACGTGACCGCCGCGCTGTTGCCCGACGTCCCCGACATCGCTTATCTACTCTGCAAGGAAGACGCGGTGATCTGCGGGCGGCCGTGGTTCGATGCCTGCCATCGCGCGCTCGATCCCGACGTCCGCATCGACTGGCGCATCACCGAAGGCGACCGCGTCGCCAAGGGTACGGTCATCGCGACGCTCACCGGACGCAGCCGCGCGCTGGTCAGCGCCGAGCGCGCTTCGCTGAATTTCCTGCAGACGCTCAGCGGCACCGCCACGGTGACCGCGAGCCATGTCGACGCCGTGCGCGGCACCGGCGCGAAGATTCTCGACACCCGCAAGACCATTCCCGGGCTGCGTCTGGCGCAGAAATATGCGGTGCTGGTCGGTGGCGGCAGCAACCATCGCATCGGCCTGTACGACACGGTGATGCTGAAGGAAAACCACATCCGCGCCGCGGGTTCGCTCGCAGGCGCAATCCACGACGCACGTGCGATGCATCCGGCGCTGCCGCTGATCGTCGAGGTGGAAACCCTCGCACAGCTGGAAGAAGCGCTGCGCGAGGGCTGCACGCGGATCCTGATCGACGATTTCGACGCCGCGACGCGGCGCGAGGCCGTGCGGATCGCAAAATCGGCCCCTTTCGATGGCCGCATTCCGCTTGAAGTGTCCGGCGGCGTGGACATGACCACGCTGCGCGGTATCGCCGAAGACGGCGTCGACTGCATTTCGATCGGCGGCTTGACCAAACACGTCCGCGCGATCGATCTGTCGCTGAAGCTGGGGCCGCCGCCTGCGGGCCTGTAAACAACAGGCCACGCCGAGCCGCCTCATCTTATCTATCGAAGCGCGAACAACAGCACAGCGATGACCACCAGTGCGGCGATCAGCCACACCCAACGCGGCATACCGGCGCGGGCCGCAGGCATCGCGTGAGCGCCTTCCTGGCCCAGCTCCAGCAACTGGAAACGCAGGGTGTCGAAGCCGATCTCATCGCCGGCCTGGGCCACTGCGCGCTGCACGCGCTTGCCGTTGTGGAAACTGCCGTTGGTGGATCCAAGATCCTCGATCACCACGCCTTCGTTGGTGGGAATGAGCTTGGCGTGCTTGCGCGAAAGATTGGTGTCGTCCAGCCGCAGCTGGCAGTCCGGCGCACGACCGACGACGGTCGCGCCGGTCAAGGGATAACTGCGACCGAGCATCCGCCCGGTCAGGGCGCGCAGCATGTACTTGGGCAATGCGGCGCGCACGGTGGTGACGTTGACATCGTCGATCGCGGGCGGCGGTGCGCCTTCCCCGGGGCGAACCGTTTCGATCACGACCAACGTGGCCTCGACCGTATCGAAGGCGATCTGATCGCCGGGCCGCAGGGACAGCAAGCCGTCGACCAGCCGCTGGTTGACGCTGACCGCCGCACCGCGCGCGATCTTCAACATCACGCCCTGCGCGTTGACCTGCAGCTCGCAGTGCTGGGGAAGCACGCCCTCGCCGCGCAGCACGATGTCGGCATCAGTCGCAGAGCCGATCCGCTTGACCCCCGGCTCGAGGAGGATCTGCATGTGATCGGCGGCGAATACGAGCTTCATCATTGAGGTTGCGCTCCAGGGCGACATTCGGGGATTGCATCCGGGGCACGCAGGCCGCAGATTAAACAGATGCCGACTTTACTGATCTTGATGATTTTGGGTGGGATGGTGTTCGCATTCTGGAGTGCGTCGCGAGCCGCGGCCGAACGGGCGATCCAGCTCGGCGGCGAGGCTTGCCACACTGCGGGCGTGCAGCTGATCGACCATACCGTACACGCGACCGGCCTGCGCCTGCATCGCGGCGAGGACGGTCGACTGGGTTTCGAGCGCAGTTTCCGCTTCGAATACTCCGAGGACGGCACTGATCGACACATCGCGCGGCTGGTGCTGCGCGGAAACCGTCTTGTGTCTTTCAGCGGCCCGGTCGCTTCGGCTGCCAAGGTGATGCTGGATTGATCGCATGGTTCCCCCCGGACCAGGCTGCGTGCAGGCAAGGCAGCCTGCAGCTTCGAATAGGACTATTTGACGACTCTCAGATGCCCGCCGCGTTTTGACGGCGGGGTGCGATTGCCGCCGTTGCCGCCACTGTCGCTGCCATCATCGCCGCCATCCGCGTCCCCGTCGAGATCTTCCTCGACCTCAGCCTCGTCCGCAGCAGCCGACGTGCCGACAGCTTCGTCGGGTAAGGCCATGCCCTGACTGGTTTCGCGGGCGTAGATCAGCAACACAGCGCCGATCGGAACCCGCACCTGGTGGCTGACGCCACCAAAACGGGCGGTGAAGGAAATCTCTTCATTGCCCATCTCCAGCGCGGCCACGGCGCGGGCGGCGACGTTCAGCACGACCTTGCCGTCGTTCACCGCGAACGCCGGCACCCGCACCCCGGGACGCGCAGCGTCGACCAGCAGATGTGGCGTCATGCCGTTGTCGGCGATCCACTCGTACATCGCCCGCAGCAGGTACGGACGACGGCTGGTCATGCCTTGGGCGGGACCATCGGTCATGACCGGAGTGTACTCCCGGCAAAATCGGGCGGAAACATCGGACGGACTGTCAGGCAGGCAGGTCGCGCAGGCTCTTTTCCTGCTGCGTGAGGCTGCGGATGAAACCGGGATTGCGGAAGATGCGGTTGCCGTAGTCCTCGATCACTTTGCCGTCGCTGGGCAGCGGCACGCCCAACGCATGCAGGCGCCAGACGATCGGCGCCATCGCGCAGTCGGCGAGGCTCATTTCGTTGTTCAGGAAGAACTTGCTGGCCTTGAACAGGGGCACCGCTGCGGTCAACAGCTCCCGCAGACGCTTGCGCCCGGCCTCCGCCTGTTGCTTGGTGCCGAACTGCACGGCCTGCACCTGCGGCACCCAGTCGTGTTCGATGCGCAGCATCGCCAGGCGCAGGCGCGCGCGCGACAGCGGATCGATCGGCATCAGCGGCGGATGCGGATAACGCTCGTCCAGGTATTCGCTGACCACCGACGCCGCGTACAGCACCAGGTCTCGCTCGACCAGCGTCGGCACCGAGTGGTACGGATTGAGATCGATCAGGTCCTCCGGCGGATTCTGGGGATCCACCGGCACCAGATCGTAGGTCACGCCCTTCGCCGCCAGCACCAGGCGGGCGCGGTGACAAAGCACATCGTCGACGGAAGAAAACAGGGTGAGAGTGTTACGCATACGCAGACTCGCCATCCATCCTCAAGAGCAAGCACGACCGGACAAGCCGGCCGCCTCGCAGGTGATCGTCGCGCGAAGGAATCGCTCCGTCATCAATGCACGTCGCGCCAGTATTCCTTCTTGAGCAGCCAGGCCATCAGGGTGAAGAAGGTCAGGAACAGGATCACCCAGACACCGGTCTGCTGGCGCTTCAACGCACCCGGTTCGCCGACGTATTCGAGGAACGCGGTGATGTCGCGCGCGGTGCGGTCGAAATCCGCCGCATTCTGTGTGCCGTCCCGCGCGATCTCCAGGCTCTCGACCGGCGCCTCGCCAGTCGCCGCATCCTTCTTGCCGTAGACCGCATGCTGCAGACCCTGCATTTCCCACAGCGGATTCGGCATCGATGCGTTCGGGAACAGCTTGTTGTTCCAGCCCAGCGGCCGCGTTTCGTCCAGATAGAAGGATTTCAGGTAAGTGAAGATCCAGTCGCTGCCACGGACGCGCGAGATCAGGCTGAGATCCGGCGGCGCCTTGCCGAACCACTTCTGAGCATGCGCGTCCGGCATCGAAGTGATGACATGTTCGCCGAACTTTGCGCCGGTGAAGTTCAGTTTGGTCATCACCTGCTCTTCACTGAGGTCCAGGTCTTCGGCGATGCGCGAATAGCGGATGTATTTCAGCGAATGGCAGGCCACGCAGTTGTTCATGTACAGCTGGGCGCCCCGCTGCAGCGAGGCCGTGTCTTCCAGATCGGTGCCGGCCTGCAGCAGATCGCCACCACCGGCAGCCGCGAGCGCGGAAGCCGACAGCGTCAGGCTGACGAGGAACGCCGCCAACTGCTTGAGGCGGGAAGTCTTCATCGTGGATGGCTTAGTCATGCATCGTCACCCGCTCAGGAACCGGCTTGGTCTTGTCGATCTTCGTCCACACCGGCATGGTGAGGAAGAACATGAAGTAATAAATGGTCAAGATGCGACCAATCCAGGTCTCGACCGGATCCGTACCCGGGCCCGCACCGATCTTGCCCAGCCACACGAAGCTCAGCGCGAACAGCAGCAGCATCGTCCACGACAATTTGCCGCGATAGCGATAGGACTTGACCCTGGCGCGATCGAGCCAGGGCAGCAGGAACAGCACGCCGATCGCCGCGAACATCACGATCACACCGCCCAGCTTGTCCGGCACCACGCGCAACATCGCGTAGTACGGCGTGTAATACCACACCGGTTTGATGAGCGCGGGCGTCACCAGACGGTTGGCCTCGGCGAAATTGTCGTGCTCCAAAAACAAGCCGCCGAACGCCGGCGCAAAGAACAGGATGAACGCCGCGATGGTGAGGAAGCAACCGATGAAGAACGTGTCCTTCACAGTGTAATAGGGGTGGAACGGCACGCCATCGGCGGGCGCGGTAGCCGACCAGCGGTTGCCCTTGGGCCCCTTCTTGATCTCGACGCCGTCGGGATTGTTGGAACCGACTTCGTGCAGCGCGCCCAGATGCAGCACCACCAGCAGCAGCAGCACCAGCGGCAGCGCGATGACGTGCAGCGCGAAGAACCGGTTGAGGGTGGCGTCGCCGGGCAGGTAGTCGCCCATGATCCATTCGGTCAGCGCATTGCCGATGTAGGGGATCGCGCCGAACAGCGAGATGATCACCTTAGCGCCCCAGAACGACATCTGGCCCCATGGCAGCACGTAGCCCATGAAGGCTTCGGCCATCAGCACGAGGTAGATCAGCATGCCGAGGATCCACACCAGCTCGCGCGGCTTCTGGTAAGAGCCATACATCATGCCGCGGAACATGTGCAGGTAGACGACGACGAAGAACATCGATGCACCGGTGCTGTGCATGTAGCGGATGATGTCGCCGCCGGCGACGTCGCGCATGATGTATTCCACCGAAGCGAAGGCTTCCGCCGCGCTGGGCTTGTAATGCATCGTCAGGAAGATGCCGGTGATGATCTGGTTGGCCAGCACCACGGTGGAGAGGACGCCGAAGATGTACCAGAGATTGAAATTCTTCGGCGCGTAGTACTCGCTCATGTGCTTGCGATAGAACGGCATCAGACCGGGCGCACGGTCGTTGACCCAGCCCATCAGGTTGTCTGCGGTGCGCATCAGGATGTTCGCCATGGCTTAAGCGCTCCCTTCCGGATCGACACCGATGATGATGGTGTTGTCGTCGGCGAAATAATGCGGCGGCACCGGAAGATTGGTCGGCGCGGGCACGCCCTGGTAGACGCGGCCGGCCATGTCGAACTTCGATTTGTGGCATGGGCAGAAGTA
The DNA here is from genome assembly GCA_031364125.1 of Lysobacterales bacterium. Lineage (GTDB taxonomy): Bacteria > Pseudomonadota > Gammaproteobacteria > Xanthomonadales > Xanthomonadaceae > Lysobacter_I. The sequence goes on from JANLVT010000056.1 coordinate 24,375, forward strand.
ACCGCCCTTCCAGTCGGCATCGAACGGCTCGGGCCGGATCTCGGCCTTCATCTCGGGCGAACAGCCCAGATGGGTGCACAGCCCGACCAGCACCGAGATTTCCGGTTTGATCGAGCGGAACTCGCCCTTGACGTAGGACGGCTGCTGGTCAAGGTTCTCGGATTTGGGATCCTGCAGATTGCCGTCCAGCTTCGGCAGTTCCGCGAGGACCGCCTTGGAGCGCTTGACGATCCAAATTGGCTGACCACGCCACTCGAACACCAGACGCTGGCCTTCGACCAGGCCGCTGATGTCGGCAGTGACCGGGGCACCGGCCAGTTTGGCGCGGGCGCTGGGCATCCAGGATTTGATGAACGGGACCGCTGCACCGGCAACGCCGACGGCACCCACCACGGCGGTGGATACGGTCAGGAAGCGGCGACGACCCGCGTCAACCGGTTGCGCGCCGTCACCCTGGGGGTGATCCGACCCGCTTTCGACTTTTGTTGCCATCCGGCACTCCGCAAAACGTAGGCTACATTTGGACTGCCGGCCTGCTTCATCAACGAAGCGGGCCGGCAAAGACGGCGAAGTGTAACGGAACGCTGAATCGGCCGACAATGTTTACCTTCCCCGCGCCCGCAGAGTGACGGCGGCGGCAATGCCCTGAAAGGTCGGAACAGGTCTTGAAACGTGAGTTCCGGGGCGGCTTGAAGCACGACCCGGAGGGTTTTGCGCGGCCTTGGCCGGAAGCGCAGGAAGCGTCAGCCCTGGCCGGGGAGCAGGCCGCGATAGCGTTCGGCGAGAACCCGGACCCGTTCGACGTAGCGCCGGGTTTCGCTGTAGGGCGGCACACCCTTGTACCTGTCGACGGCGCCTTCCCCGGCGTTGTAGCCGGCGGCGGCGAGAGTCAGATCGCCGTTGTAGCGCTTCAACAGCCAGGCGAGGTACTGCACCCCGCCGCCGATGTTCTGTACCGGGTCGTAAGAATTGCTGACCCCGAACCGGCGCGCGGTGGGAGGCATCAGTTGCATCAGCCCCTGCGCCCCGACCCGCGATCGTGCGTTCGGGTTGAAGGACGATTCGGCGTGGATGATCGCGCGGACGATGGCCTCGTCCACGCCGTGCTGCGCGGCGGCGGCGCGGATTTCGGCCGCGTAGGACACCATGTTGAGGCGCAGCGTGCCGAAATTCACGCCGGGCAGCGGCGCACAGGCATAGCAGGTCTCGACGAAGCTGTAGCGTATGGAACGCACCGCAGTCGCCCCCGCCACCCCCTTGGGCTGCTTGCTGGTGTAGTGGCGCACGCCATCCTTGATATAGGAATAGACCTGCCCCTCGACGCGACGGGTGGCCCCCTGGCGCGGCGCGACCGGCACCGGCACCGGCGTCGGCGGCGATGCGGCGGCGATGCCCGGTGAGGTCGCCGGGGCGGCTGCAGCCGCCATCGATGCCATGGTCGCGGGTGCGCCGGTCGTGAATTCGCTGCTGGAGCGGGTGGTGGTCGTAGTCGACGGGGCGCTGCGCACGGCCGCGGCCGAAGGCGTGTAGCTGCTGACCACGCTGCACTTGGCGCCCTTCACCCGTTTGCTGGCGTACGTGCGACTGCCGTCCGCGCTGTCGCAGCGATATACCGTGCCAGCATGCGCCGGCCACGCGAGCGTTATCGCCAGCATCAGTCCCCACCCCGCAATGGCCTTGCCCACGATCATGCGCGTGAGTGTCTCCGGATTCGAAAGGTTTGCCAAGTGTTTGATTGTCAAACGGCCACCGCCGTCACCGAAGGACAGCGCGGGCGGTAGGGGGCCTCTCCGGCTTACACTACCGCCTCTCCCCGCCCTCTTCCGGCCCGGAATCACCGCCGCGCCCCGGATACGATCATGACCGACACCCTCGCTTCCCAAGCCGACGCCCAGACCGTCGTTGCTTCGCATCATCCGTCCGCCCCTCCCGCATCGGCTCCCAAAAAACTCTTCATCGAAACCCACGGCTGCCAGATGAACGAGTACGACTCGGCCAAGATGGCCGATGTGCTGCGCGCCGCGGAGGGGTATGAGCCAACCGGCGATGTCGAGCAGGCCGACCTGGTCCTGTTCAACACCTGCTCGGTGCGCGAGAAGGCGCAAGAGAAAGTCTTCTCCGACCTGTGTCGGGTCAAGCACCTGAAGGCCAAGGGCGTGTTGATTGGCGTCGGCGGCTGCGTCGCCAGCCAGGAAGGTGCGGCAATCATCGAGCGGGCACCCTACGTCGATATCGTGTTCGGGCCGCAGACGCTGCATCGGCTGCCACAGATGATTGCCGCGCGCCGGGCGCAGAACCGGCCGCAGGTCGATATCAGTTTTCCAGAGATCGAGAAGTTCGACC
>JANLVT010000004.1:0-43388 GCA_031364125.1 Lysobacterales bacterium
TAGCGTATTGGTCCTTCGGTTAACAGGCTGCTGAAATATCTGCGGTAGCAGGTTTTCAGTGGCCTGTTAACGCAGCCATGAATGGCTGCGCCGGCGAAACAAGCGCGTAAGCGATTGATTCGCCGTGAGCACGTCCGGACATGTGCCGGACGTGCGAACTGAAATACCTCCTGGACGGAGGTATTTCAGCAACCTGTTAAAGCGTCGCGACTTGCGTCGCTCCCACAAAAGTAAGGGCTCGCAGTATTCAGTAATACAACATCACCAGATGTTTCGCCTCGGCGAAAAACAACCACCGCTCCACGAACGCCCCCAACTGGAACGACACCGCGCCCACCCACAGCAATGCGGTGACGTCGCCGTGCGGCAGCAGCCACACCGGCAGGGCGCACAGAGCGGGGATCAGCGCGAACAGCAGTACGGAAACGATGCGCAGTTTCTTCGCGTGCTTGCGCGCGACGACGAAGCCCATTTCGCGGGTCAGATAGTTCGATTCGGTATGCGGGCGCTCGAACGTGGAGACCGTTCGCCCGGGCAGGCCGACCGCGTCGCCGGTGTCGAGCGGCAGCGGATCGCGGTCGATGGCGCGCCAGTACGCGCGCTTGACCAGCCACAGCGCAATGGCGCCGATCACGATGCCCGCGCCGACCATGTTCGGCGCGTCGAGCGTGGCGCCGGCGAACGGCCCGAACAGCAGGCCGCCGCCGAGCGCGGCGAACAGCAGGTAGCCCGGCACCACCAGCGGTTGCCGCCATGCCGGGATCGGCTTGAGCGAGGCGTAGATCATCGCCGTGCAATACAGCGCGACGACACAGCTGAGTGCCAGCGCGGTCGCGGCCAGGCGGGTCGGCCAGCCGGCGCCGGTCAGCCACATGACAGCGAAGAGCAGCGCCGCGAGCGCGAAGCATGCGATCGCGGCCACGCCCTCGCGCGACATCCACGAGCTGCGCCACTGCGAGAACGCGCGCCAGACCCGTGCTGGTTTGCCCAGATGCCAGAGCGATGCGACGACGCCGAGGGCGACCAGCAACGCGCCCGCGATGAGGCCGAACATCCAGCCCAGGCCGTCGAACCATTCCGGCATGTCACCCAGCGCGATGCGCAGCGCGAGCCAGAACCACAGACCGAAGCCGGTGCCTGACAGCGTGGTGAAGAACAGCACGGAAAATGCCGGGTGCATCTCAACGCCTCATGTCGTGCGGCATGTCATTCCGAAACCGGCGAAGCCAATGTGTCATGTCATTCCGAATACGGCGAAGCCGGTGAGGAATCTGTTTTTCATCATTCGCGATAAGCAGATCTTTCGCCCCGATGAAGCCGGGGTTCGGGATGACCGTGTTGGATGTGATGGCCGTCATCGCGACAACACTCTGTCGATCCAGCGCAGCAGCGGCGGCAATGCGGCGGTGTCCAGCGCTTCGTCCTGCACGACGGGCTTCGCCGTTTCGGCCTCGCCCGCACGGCGCGGCCGCTGCGGCAGGTAGCGGTTGACCGGGTTGTAGCCGAGCTCGGGCATCAGCGCGACGCCTTCGCGCTCCGCGACGAGTTTCGAGACCTTCGACTCAGGATCGCCCAGGTCGCCGAAATGCCGCGCGCCGGTCGGGCAGGCCTGCACGCAGGCGGGTTGGCGTTCGGTTTCCGGGAGGTTGTCGTTATAGATGCGGTCGACGCAGAGCGTGCACTTCTTCATCACGCCTTCGACCGCGCTGTACTCGCGCGCGCCGTACGGACACGCCCATGAGCACAGTTTGCAGCCGATGCATTTGTCCTCGTCGACCAGCACGATGCCGTCCTCGGCGCGCTTGTAGCTGGCGCCGGTGGGGCAGACGGTCACGCAGGCGGGGGTTTCGCAGTGCAGGCAACTGCGCGGAAAATGCAGTGTTAGAGCGGGCAGGGTTAGAGCGGGCAGGGTGGTGGCGGGTTGCGCCTGCGCCGCGCCACAGCCGGTCGTCGCTTCGACCTCATAACTGTGGATGCGGTTGAACCACACGCCCGACGGATCCTTGCCGTAGGGTTGTTCGTCGGTGAGCGGCCCGGCGATGCCGCCCGCGTTCCACTGTTTACAGCTGACCGCGCAGGCGTGGCAGCCGACGCAGGTGTCGAGGTCGATCACCAGGCCGAGTTTGATTTTCGACGGCGGCGGCAGGTCGGTCATTTGCGTTCGTTTCCCATCAATATCCAGAGGCCGATCGCGACCGCGCCGAGCGTCATCGCGAACAGCGGTGCGATACCGAACAACCCGAACACCGCATCCGTGCCCGTGGCCTCGTCGCTGACATCCGGTTCGGCGCCGGAGACGATCGCCCACAGCAACAGCAGGCTGCCGATCTTGCCCAGCGCGATGCAGGTCCAGCCGGCGATGCGTCGAGCGGTCGAATGCATGCTCGTCACGCGCGATCCTTCGCGCGCATCGCCGCGCCGTAGCGCAGCGGCGCGTTGTCGGCGGCATCGCTGGCGACTGGCAGGAACTGCGGCGCGCTGATGCCGACGGTGTCGGCCTTGCGGATCGATACGCGCAGATCGAACCACGCCGCCTGGCCGGTGACCGGATCGGCGTTGGCGTAGTCGCCGCGTGGGGTGATGTCTGAGATCAGGTGATTGAGCAGGAAGCCCTTCTCGGCTTCCGGCGCGTTGTTGGCGAGTTTCCACGCGCCCTTGCGCTTGCCGATGGCGTTCCAGGTCCACACCGTGTCCGCCTGCACGTTGCCGGCGAACTTCGCCTGCACGGTGATGGTGCCGTGATGCGACGACACTTCGATCCAGTCCTCGTCGGCGATGCCGTAGCGCGCGCCGGTGTCGGGATGCAGGTACAGCCAGTTGCGCGCGGTGATCTGCCGCAGCCAAGCGTTCTGCGAACCCCAGGCGTGATACATGAACATCGGGCGCTGGGTGATGGCAGACAGCGGGAATCGGCTGTTCCCTTCTCCCCCCGGGAGAAGGGGGCGCGAAGCGCCGGATGAGGGCGTTTCAGGCGCCGACACACCCTCACCCCATCCCTCTCCAGCATGCGGGAGAGGCGGAGTGATGGCCGTGCGGGAGTCGCTTCCTTTGTTTGCAGCGTGATCTTGTCGTTCAGCGGCCTCGTTCTGCGCGGATTCAAAGGGCTCGTACCACATCGGCAGCGGTTCGAAATACGTCGCGACGCGTTCGCGATGTTCGTCCGGCGGCTGCTGCGCGCCGTGGCCCTGCGCGGCGAGGCGGAATTTCTGCAGTGTCTCCGAATACAGCTCCAGCACCACCGGTGCGGTTGTCGCGATGAAGCCGAAACGATGCGCCCACTGCAGATAATCGCGGTTCGCCATCTTGTAATAGCGCGCGGATTCCGGGATCGGCGCGTGCCAGAAGCCGCCGTTCTCGATGTAGCGCTGCAGTTGCTGCGGATTCGGCTGGCCCTTGCCGGTTTCGCTGCCGTCGGCGCCGCGCCAGCCGGCGAGCAGGCCGACGCCCGGCGCGCGTTCGTGGCGGGTGATGTAGTCGGCATAGTCGCGATACGCGGGCATGCCGTCGGCGTCGGTCATGCCCGGCAGACCGAGGCGCGCGCCGAGATCCAGCAGCACCGACTGGAAGCCGCGCACGTCGCGCGGCCGGCCGTCGCTGCCGAGCTGCGTCGCCGGGTCGAACACCGGATGACGGATCGCGTCGGAGGCGCCATCGGCGTCGGAGATCGGCCGGTCGAGCAGGCTGATCGCGTCGAAGCGTTCGAGGTAAGTGGTGTCCGGCAGCACCAGATCGGCGTAGGCCACCATCTCGCTGGCGTAGGCGTCGCTGTAGATGATCCGCGGGATTTTGTATTCGCCGCTGGCGTCCTTGTCGGTGAGCCAGTGGATGGTCTCGCGCGTATTCATCGCCGAGTTCCAGCTCATGTTCGCCATGAACATCAGCAGCGTGTCGATTTTGTACGGGTCGCCGGCATGCGCGTTGCGGATCACCGTGTGCAGCAGGCCGTGCGCGGACAGCGGGTACGACCATGAGAACGCGTGATCGATGCGGCGCGGCTGGCCGTGCTGGTCCACGACCAGATCTTCCGGCCCGTGGACGAAGCCCAGCGGCGCGGCGTCGAGCGTGCCGTTCTCACGGCGCAGTTTGCCGGGACGGTTCGCGGGCGGCACCGGCTTCGGGAACGGCGGCTGATAGCGGAAGCTGCCCGGCGCGTCCACCGCGCCCAGCAGCATCTGCAGCACGTGCAGCGCGCGGCAGGTGTGGAAGCCGTTGCTGTGCGCGCTGATCCCGCGCATCGCATGCATCGACACCGGGCGCCCGACCATCTCGCTGTGTTCGCGGCCCCAGCTGTCGGTCCATGCGACCGGCAGGCTGAAATTGCTGTCGAAGGCGGCTTGCGCGAGTTCGCGGGCGATGCGGCGGATGGTGTCGGCGGGGATGCCGCAGCGTTCGCTCACTGCGTCGGGCGAATACTGCGGGTCGAGATAGCGTTCGGCCAGCAGCTGGAAGACGGGGATGGCGATGCGGCCGTCGGGCAGGGTGTATTCGCCGACGACGGCAGGGTGGATGTCGACGCTGTTGGCCAGAGCGACCCCTCCCCAACCCTCCCCTTCGCTATGCGAAAGGGAGGGAGACAAGCGTGTCGCAGCCGAGATTTCTCCCTCCCTTTCGCGCAGCGAAGGGGAGGGTTGGGGAGGGGTGCGGTTCCAGCACAGCGCATTGCCCGCCTCATCGCGCGCGAACAAGCCATCATCCGCACCACCGGGATTGCGGATCACCAGCCAATGCGCGTTCGCGTAGCGCACCAGGTAATCCAGATCGATGCGGTCGCTGCGCAGCAGTTCGTGGATCAACGCGAACGCGAACAGGCCGTCGGTGCCGGGGCGGATGCCGATCCATTCGTCGGCGATCGCGCCGTAGCCCGTACGCACCGGATTGACCGCGACGATCTTGGCGCCGCGGCCCTTCAACTTGCCCAGACCGATCTTGATCGGATTGGAGTCGTGGTCTTCGGCCACGCCCCATAGCATCAGATAGCGGGAGTGTTCCCAGTCGGGTTCGCCGAATTCCCAGAAACTGCCGCCGATGCTGTACAGCCCGCCTGCGGCCATGTTCACTGAGCAGAATCCGCCGTGCGCGGCGTAGTTCACGGTGCCGAACTGCTGCGCCCACCAGCCGGTGAGCGCCTGCGACTGGTCGCGGCCGGTGAAGAAGGCGAGTTCGTCCGGGTTGCGCTCGCGGACCGGCTTCAGCCATGAGGTCGCGAGCGCCAGGGCTTCGTCCCACTCGATTTCGCGGAATTCGCCGCTGCCGCGTTTGCCGGTGCGTAGCAGCGGCTTGCGCAGCCGCGCCGGCGAATAGTGCTGCATGATCCCGGCCGAGCCCTTGGCGCAGAGCACGCCCTTGTTGACCGGATGGTCCGGATTGCCCTGGATATAGCGAATCTGCCCGTCCTTGATCCAGACGCGGATGCCGCATCGGCACGCGCACATGTAACAGGTGGTGGTCTTGAACTCGTCGCCCGGCGAGGGCGAGAGGTCGATCTTCGGTTCTTTCATTCGAAAGAACCTGCTTGGCGGGGCGCCGCCCGCGAGCGGGCGAGCGCACACACACAGGTGGTGGTCTTGAATTCGTCGCGCGGCGAGGGCGACAGGTTCAGACTCGGCTCGTTCGGCGGTCGCGATGACATGGCCCATTGTGCCTGCCGGGGATGCCGGCAGGCGAGCGCCGATCGTCGAAGATCGTCGAAGGCCGCGTGCTGCCTGTTTACTTCGGCGGTTCGATCCTGATGGCCGGATCGTTGAAGCGCGAGTAGACGATGGTCATCGTGCTGGCGCCCTTGCCGGCGTTGCCGGTGGTTTCGATCTTCGCCGGATAGTTGTCCGGGCCGACCCACAGCAGCGTGCTGGTGGGCGGACTGCCGGTGGTCTGCGTCATCCGGTACTTCTTCGCGGGTTTGCCGTTCAGCGTTTCCACGCCCAGCGCCTCGATGCGCATCTTGTCGATCTCGCGGAAGCTGCGGTCGGTCTCGCGCCACTGGCTCACCGTACCCTTGGGCATGGGCACGCGCATGGTGCGGCCATCGATGGTCATGTACATGACGTCGCCGATCACGTACTGGGTGCCCATCGGCATCTGCATGCGATAACGGTTGGGCGCGACGAAATCCATCTCCATCTTCGGCATGCGCTTGTCGCTGTTGGTCATGGTGACGTGATAGCTGCGCAACGCCAGGAACTTGACGCTCAGCGCCTTCAGGTCTTCCTTAGGGCCGGCCCACGCGGCCGTGGCGAGCAGCGACAGCGGAACGAGCAACCAGGCGAGGCAGCGGATGGGCGCGAAGCGAAGCGGGGACGACATCGGCGATACTCCGGTCAGAAGCGGCATTCCCCCGAGAAACGCAAAATCCGCACAGTACCGGCCACACCGAACCGGCCACACCGACGCTGGCACCGGCGCTGGTGCCCAGTGATCGACATCCACCCACAGGAGCACGATGGACATCGGTGAGGCGACCCTCTGGCGGCTGTGGCTGTTCATCGGCCTGTTGGCGACCCTGTCGCTGGCCGAGCGCCTGCGCCCCGGTACCAATCCGCCGCAGCGGCGCGCGCAGCGTTGGCCCGCGCATCTGACGGTGGTGGCGCTGGACACGCTGCTGGCGAGGCTGCTGCTGCCGGCAGGTGCGTTCGGTGCGGCGATGTGGGCGCATTCCGCAGGCGTTGGGCTGTTCAATCTGCAGCCCGATGCACTGCCGATGTGGCTGGAAGCGGTGCTGTCCATCCTGCTGCTGGATCTGGCGATCTACTGGCAGCATCGTTGGTTGCATGCGGTGCCGTGGCTGTGGCGGTTGCATCGCACCCATCACACCGACACCACGCTGGATGCCACGTCGGCACTGCGCTTCCATCCTCTGGAAATACTGGTGTCGCTGGCCTACAAATGCGCGCTGGCGGTGGCGCTGGGCGTCGATCCGGCGGTGCTGCTTGCCTTCGAAGCGCTGCTGTCCAGCTTCGCGCTGATCACCCACGCCAACATCGCGCTGCCGCCGCGTCTGGATACCGCGCTGCGTCGAGTGCTGGTGACGCCGGCCATGCACTGGATCCACCACAGCACACATCGCGACGAACAGCAGCGCAATTTCGGTTTTCACATCAGCGTCTGGGACCGGCTGTTCGGCAGTTATGCCGCGCATCCGCGCGACCAGCCGCAGACCTTCGGCGTGGAAGGCGTGGATGTCGCGCGCGGCACCGGCGTGGTCGATCTGCTGTGCGAACCGTTCCGCGCCGAGGTGCCAACGGACACGTCCGGGCCGGCCTCGTCGGGGCCGGCCTCAAGCGGGGGCGGGAAGATCGCGTAACCAGACCGCCAGCGCGGTCTGTGCCGGCGTGAGCGTCGACCGCGCGAACAGCGTTTCGGCAAGCGCGACCAGATCATCGACGGTGTCGACGTCGCACAGCGTGCGCAGGGTCGCCACCGACGGATCGCCCAGCGCATCGAGAAAACGCATCGCAGTGTCGGCCTGCGACCACGGTGTGTCCGACCAGGCCGCATCCGGCACCGCGACGCGGGTGGAGAACAGCCAGAAACCGCCGTCTTCGCTGGGGCCGATGGCATGGTGGTGCACGTCGAGCGCGGTGCATGCGGCCACCAGATCTTCCGCGTCCAGCTGCGGCGCGTCTGCACCGATCAGCACCGCGCGTCCGTGCCGTTCGCGCAAGGTTTGGCATACGCCACGCATGCGCGCGCCAAGATCGCCGTCGCCCTGGGCGATGCGTGGCAGGTCGCGCCAGATCGCCGCGTCCAGGGCGTCTGCTTCCGCGACCGCCCAGTACGCCGTCAGCCCGGGCATCGACGCCTGCGCGCGCACGACCACATCGGCGACCGCGGCCGCGGCAAGACGATGGAAGGATTCCGCCGCCGCTTTCCCGATCACCTTTGCCAGCCGCGTTTTCAGCGGCGACCAGCCGGGCGTCTTCACGAAGATCGCGATGCCCGCGGTGGCGGTGGCCGTCATCGGCGCGCCTCGCGCCAGGCCTGATCCGCGGTGAGCCGCAGGTGCCGCAGCGTGGTGCGCAGCCAGCCGCGTTCGGCGTATTTGCGCGCGCTGGTCACCAGTGCGGCGTCGATCCCGCGCAGCGGCAGCCCGGTGCGGCGTGCGCGCCACACCAATGCATGATCTTCGCCGTAGGCAAGATTCGGATCGAAACCGTCGAGGCGGTCGAACTCCAGACGCGGAATGATCAGGCCCTGATCGCCGAACGGCAGCCCGAGCCGCCGTGAGCGCCAGTTCGCGCCCATGGCATTGATGCGCATCATCCACTGCAGGCGCCGCGGACCGTTGCGTTCGAAACGCAGCCGGAACCAGCCCAGCGCCGGCTCTCCACGCTGCAGGAACAGGCGCAGCGCGGGCAGCGTTTCGGGCGTGATGCGGGTGTCTGCATGCACGAACCACAGCCACTCCCGTCGCGCCGCGCGCGCACCGGCGTTCTGCTGCCGCGCGCGGCCGCGCGGGCTGCGCAATGCGCCCTCAGGTGCCAGCTGCGGGTCGTCGTCGGCGAACACCGGCAGCAGCTCCGCAGCGGCCGCGCCTTCGCACAGCGCGGCGTACAGCGGCGGCCATGCGTCGTCGCCCGGCCCGACCGGCAGCACGATCGACAGCTGCGCCAGCGGGTCGCTCATCTGGTCGTCGCTCATCCGGTCAGCGCGCCGCCGCAGCTGCTGCCGCTGCCGGCGGTGCAGGCGTAACAGTGGCGGCCGAATGCGATGGGCCGCTGTTCGATCTCGTCCAGACGCGCGATGTCCCACAGCGTGGAGCGCTGTCCACCCGCGGGCAGCGGTAGCATCTGATTGAAATCGCAGTCGTACAGTGTGCCGTCCCAGCCCACCGAGATGAGATTGCGGCACATCACGCCTTCCGCGGCGCGCGGATTGAAGTGATCGACCAACAGCTGCATGTACGCATCAAGCTGTCCGTCGCGCTGCAGCGCGTGCAGGAAGCGCTTGATTGGCATGTTGGCGATGGTGAACAGCCGGTTGAACACGATGCCGAAATCTTCGAGCAGCCGGCTGCGGTAATCCGCTTCCAGCGCGGCCTGGGCCGGCGGCAGCGACGGCCCGCCGGGGTTGTAGACCAGATCGAGTTCCAGTGCGCCGTCTTCGCGGCCGTAGCCCAGCGCATTGAGCCGCTGCAGCGCTTCGATGCTCTGCAGGAACACGCCTTTGCCGCGCTGTTTTTCCACATTCGCCGACGAATAGCACGGCAGCGATGCGACCACCGCGATGCCCTGCGTGGCGAGAAATCCGGCGGTGTCCTGCTGTCCAGGCTCGAACAGCACGGTGAGGTTGCAGCGGTCGATCACCTTCAATCCCTGCGCGCGTCCCGCCGCCGCCAGCCGCCGGAACTGCGGGTGCAGCTCCGGCGCGCCGCCGGTGATATCCAGCGTGTGCAGCGCCGGTGCGGTCGGCATCAGTTCGATCAGCCGGTCTATGCCGCGCGCGTCCAGCGCTTCCTCGCGCTTCGGCCCGGATTCGACGTGGCAGTGCGTGCACGCCAAATTGCAGCGCGCGGTCAGATTCACCTGCAGGATTTCCAGCGGCGTGCGCGGCAGCGCCAGACCGTGTCGTTCCAGCATGCGTGCGAACGGCGTGACCGGCGCGGCGAGCGCGTGCGCGTCGTGGTCAACGAGGGTGCGTTCGGCAAGCGCATGTTCGGCAATAGCATGTTCGGCGGAGCCGGTGTTCATCGTTTCGCTGCCCCGACAAATTCGATGTCGCCGAAATAGCTGGTGGTGGCTTCGCCGGTGTTGTCGGTGTCCACCGACACCGCGACCCCGGTGATCCGCGGCGGTGCGGTATTGAACGCGCGGCGGTAATCCTCGGCGATATCGCGCTGCAGCGACACCCACTGGCCCACGTTCGCGCCGCCGCTGCTGGCGACCACCATCGCCACGAACGGCGTGTAGGCGTTGTCGAAGATGCTGCCCACCGGCTGGCGGTTGTCCCAGACGTAGCACAGCGCCGCCGACGGCAGCTGGTCGCCATAGCGCGCGCGCCCCAGCTTGAACATGGCCCGTTCCTTGAGGGTCATGCTGTCTTCGCTGCGATCGAAAAACACATAGAGCCGCGCGGAAAAATCGTCGCCGTCCTTGCGGGTCAGGTCGGCGCCTTCCAGCACGCGCTCGGTGCGCCAGCGCCAGCGCAGCAGCGGCGTGAGTTTCGGATCCGCGAACAGGCCGTGGCGCAGTGACGACGCGGAGCCGTCCGCGCGTGCGCGCAGGACGATGGTGTCGCCGTCGTTCACCAGGTCGTAGCGCGTCTGGCGTTCGACCTTGGGCAGCGTCTGCAGTACCCAGCCCGGCGGCGCGGTAGCGGCCAGCGGACCGGAGGAGAACGGGGTGGGTCGCGCGATCAGCGCGGGCGGCGGTGCGGGTTCGCGCGCCGCCGGTTTGCCGCGCGGTTTCACCGATGCGGCGTCGAACGCGGCCAGCGCCAGTGCGACCGCGAGCATGCTGGCAAGCAGCGAAGCGGGGCGCATCGAGAAGGCGTGCTGTATCGGGGGGCGATCAAACGCCATCGTCTTCTTCTCCTTCACTGTGTGATCGCGTTCAACGGCGCTGCCAGTCGTGATAGCGCTGCACCCAGGCCAGGAGGTGTTCTGGCTTGTGGCGTTTGCGGCGCGTTCCGGCAGCGAATTTGGCGGCTTCTGCGAATGTGGGATAAGCGAACACCGTGCCGAGAATCTTGTCCAGGCCGAGATTGTGTTTCATCGCCAGCGCGAAGATCGCGATCAGATCGGCGGCACGCGCGCCAACGATGGTGGCGCCAAGAATGGTGTCCTTGCCCGGCGCCACCAGCACTTTGACGAAGCCTTCGGTCGCGCCCTCGGCGATGGCGCGATCCAGTTCCGAAAACGGATGCACGATGACTTCGACTGCGATGCCCTGCGCCTGGGCTTCGCGTTCGTTGATGCCCACCCGCGCAAGTTCCGGATCGGTGTACGTGGCCGCCGGCAGCACGCGGTAATCGGCGCGGAACGATTTGAAGCCTCCGAACAGCGCGTTCACCGCGGCATACCAGGCCTGATGCGCGCCGGCATGGGTGAGCTGGAACGGCCCGGTCACGTCGCCCACCGCGAGAATGTTCGGAAATCTTGTGCGCAGGTAATCGTCGGTTTCGATGGTGCGGTTCTTGCGCACCGGGATGCCCAGCGTTTCCAGACCGAAGCCGTCGACGTTGGCGGTACGGCCCACCGCCACCAGCAGCAGATCGAACGGCAGTTCGCTCTGCGCACCCTCGTGTTCCACCACCAGCAGATGCGGCTCGCTGGCGCGCGCTTCGATCGCCTTGCGCCCCAGCAGCACGCGCACGCCGTCGTGTTCCAGCGATGTCTGCACGACGGCTGCAGCATCGGTGTCTTCGCGCACCAGCAACTGCGACCCCATTTCGACGATGCTCACATCGCAGTCGAAGCGAGACAGGCTCTGCGCCAGTTCGCAGCCGATTGGGCCGCCGCCCAGCACCACGATGCGCTGCGGCAGGGTTTCCAGTTTCCAGAACGTGTCCGAGGTGCAATACGGCACGGAGTCCAGGCCGGGAATCGGCGGCACGAACGGCCGCGCACCGGTGGCGATGACAAGATGGCGCGCGCTGAGCCGCTGGCCGTTCACCTCGACTTCCCACGGCGAAACGATCCGCGCTTCGCCCTGCAGCACTTCGACGCCCAGACCGGTGTAGCGTTCGACCGAATCGTTCGGCTCGATCGCCGCGATCGATGCGCGCACATGCGCCATGACCATGCCGAAATCGGGCATGCCGCGCTGTGCGGGAATGCCGAAGTCCGGTGCGCGATCCACTTCCGCTGCGGCATGCGCGGCGCGTATCAGCGCCTTCGACGGCACGCAGCCGCGGTTGAGGCAATCGCCGCCCATCTCCGCCTTCTCGATCAGGGTGACCTTCGCGCGCACGGTCGCGGCGATATAGCTGGTCACCAGACCCGCAGCGCCCGCGCCGATCACGATCAGATTGCGGTCGAAGCGCCTGGGCCTGCTCCAGCCGCGATAGACCCGGCGCGCGCGCAGTGCATCGAGGATGTTGCGTGCGATCAGCGGCAGCAGCGCCAGCGCGGTAAAAGCGATGAACAGCGGCAGGCTCAGGATGTCGCCCATCGACTGCAGCCTGCCCAGTTCGCGCCCTGCATTCACATAAACGATCGTGCCCGGCAGCATGCCGATCAGGCTCGCCCAGACGTAGGTGAGCGTACGGATGCCGGTCAGGCCCATCGCCAGATTGATCACGAAAAATGGAAACACCGGCGCCAGACGCAGCGCGAACACATAGAAGCCGCCTTCGCGTTCGATGCCGGCGTCGATGGTTTTCAGCCGTTCGCCGAACCGCGCCCGCACCGTATCGCGGAACAGATAGCGCGCGCTCAGCATCGCCAGGGTCGCGCCCAGCGTGGCCGAGACCGCCACCACCACGCTGCCGGTGCGCAGGCCGAACAGCGCGCCCGCGAACAGGGTGAGAATGGTCGCGCCCGGAATCGACAGTGCGGTCGCACCGATGTAGATCGCCGCGAAACCGAGGATCGCGGCCCACGGATGCGTGGCGGCGTAGGCGCGGGCGTCGCCGAGCAGCGACTGCAGTTTCTGCAGGCTCAGGTACTCGCCCAGTCCGCCGAAGTACACGCCCATCGCGGTGCCGATCAGCACCAGCAGCAGGATCGCTTTCGAGGCCTTCATCGGTGCGCTCAGCAACAGGCCGCGGATGCGGTGGCGGCCGTGGCCGGCGCCGGCGCGCATTCGAACAGACCGAAATGCGCGCCGCGTGCGGTGACCGTGAAGTGTTCGCCATAGCGGGTTTCGGCCAGCATGTCGGCGGTGTTGCCGCAGACCAGCATCGGCCGCCCGGTTTCGAAACGGTGATGATCGTCCAGCACGAACGCGTGCGGGTGATGCGGCATGGTGCCGCGATAGGTCGCGACCTGGCCGTAATCCTCGCAGCGGTCTTCCAGGTCGAGCTTGAACGCGCGCACGGTGATACTTTCGAAGCGCACATGGCCGATCACCGCCTCGATACCGGCATCCAGCAGCGGCACCGGGCTGCGCGAGACGATCCGGAAATCCGCGCAGCCCAACGCCAGCAGCAGGCGCCTGAAATCTTCCAGATACAGCGCGCCGGACAGGCATTCGCCGCGCAGCACCGGGTCCTGCAGCAGCGCACCGGGGATGCGGCGGTCGGCGAACACGTCGGAAAAATACAGCTCGCCGCCGGGCTTCAGCACGCGGAACACTTCGGCCAGCACCCGCGCCTTGTCGCCGGCCAGATTGAGTACGCAGTTGGAGATCACCACATCGACGCTGGCATCGGCGATCCCGGCGGCGGCCAGATCCTCGATCGATCCGGACCGGAACTCGACGTTGTCCAGCCCGCTGGCGCTGCGGTGTTCGGCGACGTTGCGGATCGCCACCTCGAGCTGCTGCGGGGTCATGTCGATACCGATCACCCGGCCCGCCGGCCCGACCAGCCGCGAGGCGAGGAAAGCGTCGCGGCCGGTACCGCAGCCCAGGTCGACCACCGTCGCGCCTGTCGCCGCGGCCGGGATGGGCGAGCCGCAGCCGTAGAACCGGTCGGTCACTTCGCGCGGGATCGCGCGCAGCCAGTCCTGCAGGTAGGCGGGCATGGCCTCGGGGCTGCAGCAGGCGCCGGTCTTCAGGTCGCGCTGGCTGGTGAGGGTTTCACCGTAATACCGCTGGATGGCGTTGTCGCCCATGATCGGCTCCGTGGTGCGCGTTGCGTATTGTGGTGGTGCGGGAGGTTGCGGCGATGGCTGTGGGGAGACAGAGGCGCTGCCCGGACGAAACGGTGTGCCGCGACCGGGCCTCCGGTCGCCGCCTGATCGCTACATGGCCGCCATGGTCGTGGCCGCCATGGTCGCATCCCCTGCGACCCCCTCACGATACGATGCCTGTCTGGTCCAAGATGCATGCGTCTTGCATGACCACCCGCCCCCGCATCCGCCATAATCGAAGACATGGACCGTTACGAACGCATTCTTTCCCTGCACCGCATCCTGAAGAGCGCCCGCTATCCGGTGACGGTGAAGCGCATGCAGGACGAGCTGGAGTGCTCGCGCGCCACCGCCTACCGCGACCTCGCCTTCCTGCGCGACGCGCTGATGGCGCCGATCATGGGCGACGGCGAAGCTGGATTCCGCTACGACCCCAGCGAAGGTGAGCGCTTCGAGCTGCCCGGGCTGTGGCTGAATTCGGAAGAATTGCACGCCCTGCTCGCCGCGCAGCAACTGCTCAGCCGCACCGGCGGCGGTGTGCTGTCCTCGGCGCTGGCGCCGCTGCAGCAGCGCATCGAAAAGCTGCTGGAAGAGCACGCCCCAGGCAAGCGCTGGCCGGTCGAGCGCGTGCGCGTCATCCCGCATCGCACCCGCACCATGGACGAACAGGTGTTCCGCATCGTCTGTTCGACAGTGCTGGAGCGCAGGCAGCTGAACTTCGACTACCGCGCGCGCTCCACCGACGAAAAGACCCGTCGCGTGGTCTCGCCGCAGCGCATCACCCACTACCGCGGCAACTGGTATCTCGACGCCTACGACCACGACCGCGACGCGCTGCGCAGCTTTTCGGTCGACCGCATCGCCACCGCGCGCATGCAGGACACGCCCGCGCGCGACGTGCCGGACAACGAACTCAACGATCACCTCGCCGGCAGCTACGGCATCTTCTCGGGCGCGCCGAAGGGCTGGGCCACCATCGTCTTCAACCCGAAGATCGCGCGCTGGGTCGCCGACGAGCACTGGCATTCGCAGCAGCAGGACCGCTTCCTGCCCGACGGCCGTTTCGAGCGCAAAGTCCCCTATAGCGCCCCGCGCGAACTGCTGATGGACATCCTGCACTACGGCCCGGACGCGGAGATCGTCGAGCCGGCGTCGCTGCGCGAGCAGATGAAGTCGATGCTGGAACTTGCGGTGAGCAATTACCAAAAGTAATTTTTTGAATTTGCCAATCGACGCAGTTCACTTATTGAAGCGTCTCATGAAAAATCAGCGCGCCATACATTGGCGGCGCGATTCGCCATCTGCCGTTGACGAGCAATGATGGAAGCGATATTCCACTCGGGTGGAGCATGTTCCTCTATGGCTCTGGTCAGTCGATATTCGCTTTGGGCATATAGCTGCTTCTTGTCATCGAAAAGCTTGTTGCCGGCATCGCGGTTGAGTCTTCTTTCCAGTAAGGTGAGATTCCCGAGTCTATAAACGTACTGCGGTTGTTTATCGATTGCGATGATGGTGTCCCAGTCTTCGACCGGGTTTTCTGGTAATACATGTTCGATGGTGGCTGGATCGGTAAGCCAATCCCGAGGTATGCCCGAGGCCTGTGCTTCCAGTTTGCAGAGTATGTACCGCGCCAATTTTGCGCGCTGGCCGCTCGTTTGTATGGTCAATTCGGTGAAATTTGGTTCGAAAGTCTCATTCGATGGATAAAGTCGTTTCAAGACATTGAATGCTGCGGCCGGCGTGGCTACGGTTCCATTCAAAATCCCCTTCGCCAGATCGTGGTACAACGGCTCCAAATCGTTTGGATTCAGTCCGCTTACGACCGTGTAACGGAATGAGAAGATGACAATCAGCTTCAGCAATCTCACGAATTCCGATTTTTCCCAACGCTCCCAAGCCGCGAACAATGCAGGCATGGGTTGTCTGACTCGGAAAAGAAGCAATTCACGCACATGAGGCATTGCATCTGGCAAGTCTTTCCAGTATTCGTGATCGGCATCGCCTACTGCAGCAAACAGCTCTGCCCGTGCTTCAAGTTTTTCGACGAGCTGGAACACTTCTGCAGGATTGCGAACACGCTCTCGCACCAGCTTGAATAGTCTTTGCTGGCGAATCTTAGGCTCCTCGCAAAGCAGGTGGTAGCGAAGGAATTCAGGAAACTTGTCCTGTCTAACCGTGGTAACGAGCCGATACCAGCGTCGGCCAAGTGCGTCGAGGTCTTGCTGACCACGCACTTTAGAAAATAGATAATTTTTCAGCAAGTCCGTCGCTGAAAGCTCCAGCCCCCTGGCATTGAGCGTTTCAAATACGGTGTAAGCATTTAAATCGTCTTCAACTGTGATGAGGATAAACAAGAGCTGGCGCGCCACTGCCTCGTTTAACAATGCTGAAAGTGCGGATCCCGAGTTGGCCAATTTGGCATCGCGATCAATATTGCGTCGGAAATATTGAAAGCACTCCCACAGTGCGCGATTCGATATGGCCAAGCTACGAGGGTTCAAAGGTGCCCGGAGTTGCACAAGATAGTCTTGAAAGAACTCGTTGTCGGTAACGTTGAGAAACAGCTTGCTTGATTCCGTAAGCGATGTAGGATCCTTTTCACCGATGAATCGACTTCTGAGTTGGCGAATTCGCTCTTGGTTGTCTTCGGCTTCCTGGCCTGTGTCAACCAAGTGCTTTAGTCGCGAGAGAATCGCTAGTGCTAATACGCTTAGCGTAGCAATTCGCTGCTGCCCGTCGATAATCATGAACTCGCGGTCTGACAGGCCCTCTACGACAAGCGCTCCCATGTAATGCCGCTCATCAGGATTGTTTCGCAGGGTGTTGATGTCTGACCAAAGGTCCTCCCAATGCTCCTCATCCCATGAGTAGTCGCGTTGGTAGGGCGGGACACGATAGATCTTCCCGTTCCCGATAAGGTCGAGAAAGCTTCTGGTCTCGGTCTTGAGTAAATTGGCTTTTGCCATGATCCGAATCCTTAAATACTTGGGAGAGTTTGCACTTTTCCGAGTGCAACGGCGTAGACCAAGCGCTGATGTCGGTTTCTGCGAAAATCTGAACAGACGCTTCAGGGTGCGAAGCTGAGTTCGTAGGACGCATGAAACGGCTTGCCCGCCGCAACAGGCAATTGTGCCGAAGTCAGATGCCGGTCCAGGCACGTCGCGAAAGGCGAGTCGTCGTTGCGCCAGATGCGCGCGACGACGCCGCTCGTGCCGACCCGGACGACGATGGTGAACGGCGCGAACGTGCTCTTGGCCGGTCCGCAGGCGTCCAGGGCGGCGGTCAGCGCCTTGCTCTGCGCTTCGACCAGCGCCGCGCTGTCCTTCGGGCTGAGCAGCGATTCGTATTCGTCGGCGCGCGCCTTCGCCTGCGCGAACGAGGTGTCGGCGTTGGCGAGCTGCGCGATCAGGAAGAGGGTGTGGAACATGGGAACTCCGATCGATTTCCGAGGATGACCACGCGCATCCATGCGCATGATGATGTCCGCCGCATCCTACCCCGCCTGCCTGATCGCGTCGCAGCCCCTGAGACCCACCCCCGCAACACTGGCCTCCAGTCCAACCGGAGCGCCGTCATGTCCCAGCGTCAGCCGTCGTCCCTCTCCCTTCTCGAACAGACCCTGCTTGGCGCGGTCGCGCTGGCGATGGTGGCGATGCTGTCGCTGCCGGCGGCGCGCGGGGTCAGCGACGCCTTCGGCTGGATGCCGTTCTGGCTGCTGGCGTTGCCGCTGAGCGCATGGGCGGTTGCCCGGGCGCTGCGGCAGCGTGGCCAAGCTCGGAGTGCCACGCCGATGGCCACGGTGCATCGGATCCGCGTCGCGCACAGCGTGCGCAGCCGCGAGGCGATGCTGCGCGCAGCCTGATCCGCGCCGGGGAATCCCTCGCGAAGAGCATCACGGCGGGAGCACCGGGCGTGAGCACCGGGCGGGACGTCCGGCAGAGCGGCGGCCGGGCAGGCTGTGCTAGCGTGTCGGCCCCTGCCGTCCTTCTGTTCCGGACCTCTACATGCCCAAGCATTCGCATGTCTGCCTCGCGGTCGCGCTCGCCCTTGCCGGGGTGTCGACGACCGCCGAGATCCTCGCCGCGACTCCCGCCCCTGCCTCCAAGCCGACCATGCCCACAACGACCGCCGCTTCCGCCGCCGACCCCTTCCTCTGGCTCGAAGGCGTCGAGGACGCGAAGGCCCTGGACTGGGTGCGCGAGCGCAACGCCAAGGCCGAAGCAGAGATCGGCAGCGCGCCCGGTTTCCAGACGCTCGAAGCCGACCTGCGCGCGATCCTCGATTCCGACGCGCGCATCCCCGGCGTGGAGAAGATCGGCGGCTATTACTACAACCTGTGGAAGGACAAGGATCACCCGCGCGGGCTGTGGCGGCGCACCACGCTGGTCGAATACCGCAAGGCCGAGCCGCAGTGGGAAACCGTGATCGATCTCGACGCGCTGAACGTCGCCGAGAACGAGAACTGGGTGTGGCACGGCGTCGAATGCCTCAAGCCGCAGTACCAGCGCTGCATCATTGCGCTGTCGCGCGGCGGCGCCGACGCGGATGTCTCCCGCGAGTTCAATCTCGACACCAAAACATGGGTGGCGGACGGTTTCTCGCGTCCGGAAGCGAAGGGCGGCCTGCAATGGGCCGACATCGACACCGTGTACGTCTACACCGACTTCGGTGCCGGCTCGCTGACCGGTGCCGGTTACCCGCGCATCGTCAAGGAATGGAAGCGCGGCACGCCGATGGCATCGGCCAAGGTCGTGTACGAAGGCAAGCCGCAGGACATGTACATCGCCGCCTACCGCGACCTCACGCCGGGGTACGAGCGCGATTTCGTCAGCCGCACCATCGCCTTCTACAACGACGAACTGCTGCTGCGCGGCAAGGACGGCAAGCTGGTCAAGATCGACGTGCCCAATTCGGCCAAGAAAGCGGTGCACAACCAGTGGCTGACGGTCGAACTGCGCGAGCCGTGGAAGCTCAAGGAGCGCACATACGAAGCCGGTTCGCTGCTGGTGATCGATTTCGACAAGTTTATGGCCGGCAACCGCGAATTCGATGTGGTGTTCCTGCCCGATGAACACACCTCGCTGTCCGAATACGTCTGGACCAAACAGCACCTCGTGCTCAATCTGCTCAGCGATGTCAAGAGCAAGGTGCGGGTGATGACGCCCATCGGCGAGGGCAGCTGGCGCCAGAGCCTGCTGGTCGGCGCGCCCGCGGTGGGCACGGTCGGCGTCGGCGCGGTGGACGCCGACAACAGCGATGCGCTGTGGATGACCACCACCGATTTCCTCACCCCGACCACGCTGTCGCTGGTCGAGATCGGCCAGCAGCCCGAGAAACTCAAGGCGATGCCGGCGTTTTTCGATGCCAGCGGCATGGTCACCGAACAGCAGTTCGCCACCTCGAAGGACGGCACCAAAGTGCCGTACTTCATCGTCCGCCCGAAACACGTGCTGATGAACGGCAGTACGCCCACGCTGCTGTGGGGCTACGGCGGCTTCGAGGTGTCGTACACCGCCACCTACAACTCGATGATCGGCCGCGGCTGGCTGCAGCAGGGCGGCGTGTTCGTACTGGCGAACATCCGCGGCGGCGGCGAATATGGCCCGCGCTGGCATCAGGCCGCGCTGAAGGCCAACCGTCACAAGGCCTATGAGGATTTCGCCGCGATCGCCGAAGACCTGTTCGCGCGCAACGTCACCTCGCCCAAGCGCCTCGGCGCCCAAGGCGGCAGCAACGGCGGCCTGCTGATGGGCAACATGATCGTGCAGTACCCGCATCTGTTCGGCGCTGTCGTCTGCCAGGTGCCGCTGCTGGACATGAAGCGCTACAGCCACCTGCTGGCCGGCGCCTCGTGGATGGCCGAATACGGCGACCCGGACACCAGGGACTGGGAGTTCATCAAGACCTTCTCGCCCTACCACCTGCTGAAGCAAGGCACCGAATACCCACCCGTGCTGTTCACCACCTCCACGCGCGACGACCGCGTCCACCCCGGCCACGCGCGCAAGATGATGGCGAAGATGGAAGCAATGAACGCCGACGTGCGCTACTACGAGAACATCGAAGGCGGCCACGGCGGCGCCGCCAACAACCAGCAGGAAGCGCACATGCGCGCGTTGGCTTATACCTTCCTGTGGCAACAGCTGAGTAAGTGAGCGACTGGAGCGATACGCACCCCGTTTCCACTGCACGCTCGTGTCCCGCGCATCGTTGCCCGGGCGGCAACTGTGCGGGTATCAAGCGCTCATCCGCGCGATGTGGCGTCACAAAAACATCGCAAAAACGTCTCTCGCCCGCATCGCACCCTGTCAATTCAATCCCTTAGCAGCCCGGTGCCATAGCTGAAGCGGAATGTGACACCTGCACGGGTGGAGCCGCTCCGACGACAGTGTTATATGTTTGCGGATGGATTCCCCTATGCAAACGGAGCAACTCACAGATGTCCGATATCGATAACGTATCCGCAGGTTTCAGACAGACCACCGCTGACGGAGGTTCCACCAACGTCGACGCCAACTTCAGGAACAACGGCAATGGCCTGCAGTTCTCCGGTGCATCGGTCGGTATCGTTCGGCCTACGGGGTCGGATGAACAACTGTCGGTGAATGCCCAGGTCAACGTCGTCAACGGCGCAGTCGATGGCGGCCAGGTCAACGTGCGGCTGGGCGCCCCGCCCCCTGGTGAGGTCAATGTGACCTCCACTCCCCAGAACTTCCAGCTGATGGACGGGACCACGCGCGTCATCGACATGCCCGCGATCACCACCGTGCGCGCCGATCCGGGCGTGGATCGTACTGCCGTCGGTGTCACCGTGACCGGTACACCGCAGCAGCTGGCCGGCGACCCGCTCAATGTCACCGCGACGCCGCAGGCCAGTTTAGCGGTCGGTGGTAATGCCAACGGCACCACGGTGGTTACCGGAGACGTGCGTGCGCAGCTCGATTCGCCTGTGGGTCAGCGCGACGTCGGCGTGCAGGCTCAGTACAACAGCCAGAACGGTGGTGTCAGCGTCACGCCCTACCAGACCGATCGCAACGGCAACGCCGCGCTCGGCAACACCATGGACGCACTGTACGCACCGTCGCGCCCGCAGCCCACCCCGACCGCGCCTGCCGTCAACCCTGAGCAGGCCGCAGCCGCATTGCGCGATGAACCGCTGTACAAGCAGGCGTTGGGTGCCCTGCAGCAGCAGGGTCATTCGCTGAATCCCGCACCAGACAGCGCCACCGACCGCTTGGCCGCAGGCATCGCCATTGCCGCCAAGCAGCAGGGCGTCGACAAAATCGACGGTGTGACGATGGGCAATACCGTTGTCAACGCCCAAGGCAACGCCGATCGCAACGTCTTTTTCTACAAAGGTGAGCCCAACAGCGACCATCGTGTGAGCGAGCAGGCGACCGTCGGTACACCGGTTGCCGACCAAGCGTCGAAAGCGCAGACGCAACAGGCGCAAACGCCGCCGGCCCAACATGCAGCGAACCCGCAGCTCGATGCGCCCGCACAGGAAGCACCGAAGCGCAGCATGCAGTAAATTCCCAGCACACCCGTTTGTTCAGGAGGCCCGGTGCGCTTGCACCGGGCGCCTTTCATGGCGGCGGGCGGGCCGGGCGCGGAGCAGTTCATCACGAGTATTGCGATGCGCGGATGCGGCAAGAAATGCGGAACTGGGATGCAAGATACGGTTCTCAATGATCACGGTTTCACATTTCACGCAAAGGGCGCTTCCGCGCCATTGGTCTTGACGTTTTGTCTTGACGTTGAATGTGAGGAAAAACGTCAGAACGGATGGGGGGTCTTTAGGCCGCCGAAAATCCTCATTGGCTAAGCCGCGCATGGCCGCATCCGCGCATGCTGCAATGCGATTTCAAGCACCCGCTAGGCGTTGCAGCGCGGCTTTCACCAGCGAAATGATCTTCGGAAAGACACGCCATGCCCCGAGGCATCAAAACGTCTTTCATGAACGCCAGCGTCTCGTCGGCGATGTCTGCAATCTTTTCCGCGGTCTTGATGTTTTTCCAAACGGCGAGATGCTTTTTCGGGTCGCGATGCCCAAGGATTCTCTGAGGCGTCCGGCTTCGGCAACCCAATGGCCGACATCGCCGATGCGTTTTTCGTTGCTGAGGCTGAAGGATGCGTCGACAAGCAGCGGCAGTGCGCAGCGTCGTAGCTGATTCGGATCCGATCGGGTGCACGACCCGGATCGCATCGGGTCTATCGCGGGCGGCCGCATCCGTAGGAGGCCCTTCAGGCCCGAAACTTTGCTTGGTTCATGAAGCGGCGTGGTGCGTGTGACATCGCTTCAGACGGGAGCGGTTGTCTTGCGAACAGCTGGGGCCTGAAGGCCCTACTACATCGGGCTTCGGGCTTGTGCCGCCGTCAAAACCCACCGCCCGCATCCAACCAATCCTGCTCTTCAGCCGTACTCACCCGCGCCAGCGCCCGGTTGCGATGCGGAAACCGCCCGAATCGCGTGATCACATCACGATGTGCTTCCGCATATTTGAGATAGGTTTGATCGCCGAGCGCTTCGACCAGCGCGACCGCGCGATCCTGGTCGGCCATCGCTTCGGAATGCTCGAACGGCAGATAGAAGAAGATCCGCAGCGCGGGGTCGACAGCGGTGTCGAACCCGGCATCGATGGCGCGCTGCGCGTATTCGCGTGCCAGCGGATCGGTGGCGAAGGCATGGGCGCTGTCGCGGAACACGTTGCGCGGCACCTGGTCCAGCAGCAGGATCAGCGCGAGCGCGCCGTCGGCTTCGTCGAGCAGGGCTTCGCGCGCTCGTCGCGCGGCGGCGAAGTGTTCGTCGAGGAAGCGCACGCGCAGTTCGGCGTCGAAGGCATCGTCCTTCGCGAACCAGCTATCGGGGCCGGCGTCGTGCCAGAACCCGACGATGCCGTTGCCGTCATGGCCGGTCATTCGTCGAATCTCAAATGCCGCACCGACTTGCCATGCCGGCGGATCAGCTTCAGCGCTTCGATGCCGATGCTGATGTGGCGTTCGACGAACTCGGCGCTGACTTTCGCATCGCTGGCTTCGGTCTTCACGCCTTCGGGAATCATCGGCTGGTCGCTGACCAGCAGCAGTGCGCCGGAGGGGATGCGGTTGGCGAAGCCGGCGGCGAAGATGGTGGCGGTCTCCATGTCGATTGCCATGCAGCGCATCATCCGCAGCCGTTCCTTGAAGGCTTCGTCGTGTTCCCAGACGCGGCGGTTGGTGGTGTAGACGGTGCCAGTCCAGTAGTCGTGGTTGAGGTCGCGGATCATCGTCGACACCGCGCGCTGCAGGGCGAACGCGGGCAGCGCCGGTACTTCGGGCAGCAGGTAATCGTTGCTGGTGCCTTCGCCGCGGATCGCGGCGATCGGCAGCACCAGATCGCCGAGCTGGTTCTTGCGCTTCAGTCCGCCGCATTTGCCGAGGAACAGCACGGCCTGCGGCATGATCGCGGACAGCAGGTCCATCATGGTGGCCGCATTGGGGCTGCCCATGCCGAAGTTGATCATGGTGATGCCGTCGGCGGTGGCGCTGGGCATCGGTCGGTCGATGCCGACGATTTCGGCGCCGGCCATGCGCGCGAAGTGGCCGAGGTAGCCGCCGAAATTGGTCAGCAGGATGTGCTGGCCGAACTGGTCGAGCGGCACGCCGGTGTAGCGCGGCAGCCAGTTCTCGACGATCTGGTCTTTTTCTTTCATGTGTTTTCTCCGGTCATGCCTCACATTTTGCACCATGACCTTGGTCATGGTTGGCACCGGGGCGGCAGCGGGCTAGGGTGGCGGATCGTCCGAGGGGGCGTCTTGCCAGGGGCATCAACTGTCATGCATCGAACTTTCGTCGTCGCGTTGGCCGCGACCGTCTTGCCTGCGCTGGTGTTGGCGCCCGCGCTGTCGCCCGCCTGGGCGGCAGAGACGCCCGCGAAAAGCGCTTCGCGCTTCGCGCAGGATCCGTACGCCAGCACCTACCGCACGATCGCCTCGCCGCCGGTGCTGATCCGCGGCGCCACCGTACTCACCGGCACGGGCACGCGCCTCGACGGCGCCGACGTGCTGATGCGCGACGGCAAAATCGTCGCGGTCGGCGCGAATCTGGACGCCCCCGCCGATGCCATCCGCGTCGACGGCCGCGGCAAGTGGGTGACGCCTGGCATCATCGATGTGCATTCGCACCTGGGCGTGTACCCCAGCCCGGGCACGCGTTCGCATTCCGACGGCAACGAAGCCACGTCGCCGACCACGCCGGGCGTGTGGGTCGAGCATTCGGTGTGGCCGCAGGATCCGGGCTTCGCCATGGCGCTGGCCGGCGGCATCACCACGCTGCAGATCCTGCCCGGTTCGGCGAACCTGATCGGCGGACGCACCGTGACCCTGAAAAACGTGGCAGCCACGACCTACCAAGCGATGAAATTCCCGGGCGCGCCCTGGGGCCTGAAAATGGCCTGCGGCGAGAACCCCAAGCGCGTGTACGGCGAGCGCGGCGGCCCGTCGACGCGGATGGGCAACGTCGCGGGCTATCGCGCGGCGTTCATCGACGCCAGCGAATATCTGAAGAAGAACCGGCCCAAGAAGGCCGCCGTCTCGCAGAAGAAGCGCTGGTGGCAAAGCGGTTCGGGCGCCACAGACAGTTCCAACGACAGCGGCGGCAAGCGCGATCTGAAGATGGACACGCTGGCCGGCGCGATCAACGGCGACATCCTGGTGCACATCCACTGCTACCGCGCAGACGAGATGGCGATCATGATGGATCTGGCCAGGGAATTCGGCTTCAAGATCAGCGCGTTCCATCACGGCACCGAGGCCTACAAACTGTCCGACCGGCTGGCGAAGGAAAACATCTGCGGCGCGCTGTGGGCCGACTGGTGGGGCTTCAAGATGGAAGCCTTCGACGGCATCCAGGAAAACATCGCGCTCGTCGACCGTCCGCAGAACGGCTGCGCGATCGTGCATTCGGATTCGGACGAAGGTATCCAGCGCCTGAATCAGGAAACGGCGAAAGTGATGGCCAGCGCGCAGCGCATGGGAATCGACATCCCGCCGGAGCGCGCGGTGCGCTGGATCACTTCCAACGCCGCGAAGTCGCTGGGCATCCTCGACAAGACCGGCACGCTGGAGGCCGGCAAGATGGCCGATGTGGTGCTGTGGAGCGGCAACCCGTTCAGCGTGTACGCGAAGGCCGAGCAGGTCTATGTCGACGGCGCGCGCGTCTACGACCGCAACGACCCGTCGCGTCAGCCGACCTCCGATTTCATGCTGGGTCAGAGCATTCCTGGCCAGGGCATCGAAGGAGGCGTGCGATGAGCCGCCGCTTCCGCAAAACGCTGCTGGCCATCGGGCTGTCGTTGCTGGTCGGCAACGTGGCTGCACAAAACGTCCTGATCCGCAACGCCACCGTGCACACCGCCGGCGCGCAGGGCACGCTGCAGAACACCGACGTGCTGGTGCAGGGCGGCAACATCGCCGCCGTCGGCCGCGGGCTGTCCGCGAATGGCGTCGAGGTGGTGGAGGCCGGCGGCAAGCCGCTGACGCCGACTCTGTTCGGCGGGGTTACCGCGATCGGTCTGGACGAGGTGTCCGCGGAAGATCCGACCACCGACCAGTCGCTGGCGCTCGGCCAGGGCAAGCAGATGGTGGTGCGCCCCGAATTCGACGTGACCCTGGCCTACAACCCGGCGTCGGTGCTGGTGCCGATCGCGCGCGTCGAGGGCATCGGTTTCACCCTGCTGGGCGCGAATGCGGTCAACGGCGGCTCGATCATCGCCGGCCAGGGCGCGGTGGTGCGGCTGGACGGCAGCCCCGATCCGGCTGGGCCGAAGCTGCTGTTCGTGCAGTTGGGCAGCGACGGCGCCGGTTTCAGCGGCGGCACGCGCGCGAGCCAGTGGATGTTGCTGGACCAGTTCATCGACGAGGTGCGCGGGCGCATCCCAGCGGGCTCGCCGATGGCGATGCTCACGCCGGCCGGCCGCGACACGTTGGCGCGTTATCTCAACGGCGGTGGCCGGGTGATGGTGGGCGTGCATCGCGCCGCCGACATCCGCCAGCTGCTGCGCTGGTCGCAGCGCCACGGCGTGCGCATCGCGATCCAGGGCGGCTCCGAGGCGTGGATGCTCGCGCCGCAGCTGGCCGCGGCGAAGGTGCCGGTGTTCGTCGATCCCTTCGCCAACCTGCCGCACAGTTTCGACGAGATCGGCGCGACCCTGCAGAACTCCGCACGCCTGCGCGCGGCCGGCGTGCCGGTCAGCTTCGTGCAGTCCAACGATCCCAGCCACAACGCCCGCAAGCTGCGTCAGGGCGCTGGCATTGCTGTGGCGAGCGGGCTGCCGTGGGAAGACGGCCTTGCCGGTCTGACCCGGGTGCCGGCCGACGTGCTGGGCGTGGGCGACCGCATCGGCACCATCGCGGTGGGCAAGCGCGCCGGCCTGGTGCTGTGGACCGGCGATCCGCTGGACGTGAGCACGGTGGCAGCGCAGGTGTGGTTCGACGGCCGCGCGATTCCGATGCGCAGCCGCCAGACCGAGCTGCGCGATCGCTATCTGCGCGCGGAAGGCGAGCTGCCGAGGGCGTATCCTGCCGGGAAGAACTGAGTCCGGAGCGCAACGTTTCGCGGCCCGTGCTGTTCCTCTCCGGCGCTGCCGAAGGCGACGAACTGCTGCAAGCGGTCGCCGAACACAGCGCCGTCGGCTGTTGAGCCGGCAGTCGTCACTTTCTGGAAGCTCCCATGACCGAAGCCCACAATCGCTGGTATTTCGATTTTATTTCGCCCTTCGCCTATCTGCAGTGGCCGAAGGTGCGCGCGCTGATGGCCGAACACCCGATCATCCCGGTGCCGATCCTGTTCGCGGCGGTGCTTGATACCCGCGGCCAGAAAGGCCCGGCGGAAATTCCCAGCAAACGCGAATTCACCTACCGGCACGTGCTGTGGCAGGCGCGTCAGGCGGGTGTGCCGCTGCGCTTCCCGCCGAAGCATCCGTTCAATCCGTTGCCCGCGCTGCGTTTGTGCATTGCAGCAGGCGCGTCGCCCGCATCCATCGATGCGCTGTTCGACTGGATCTGGGTACAAGGGCGTGTTGCCGACACTGCGCAGGCATTGGAGCCGGTGCGCGAAATACTGGGATTGCCGGTCGGCGTTGCAGATTCCGTTGAAGTGAAGGCGATGCTGCGCACCTGCACCGAAGTCGCGCTCACTGCGGGTGTTTTCGGCGTACCGACGCTGGCACTTGGCAGTTCGCTGTTTTGGGGGAATGATGCTCACGAGTTCGCAGTAGCGGCTCTGCGCGATCCGGCCTTGTTGGAGGAAGCCGAGATGCAACGGGTCGCGGAGTTGCCGGTTGGCGTGCAGCGCGGCTGAACAGGGGTGGCCGCGCTCATGTCGGCAGGCATATTCTCGCAAGGAAGGCAGTTGAAAACTTTCGCGCCCCGTCGGAAACCACCATTATGCGTATAGGTCTCGTGGTAGATGCCACATGCGACATGCCGTCGAATATTATGGAGAAACACGGCATCGTCATACTTCCCATTACCATCAAAATCGGCGAAGCCGTTTTTGCGGATATCCGCGACGAGCAATCCGCGCTGGTGTTCATCGAGTCGGATATCGCCGAGCGCGGTATCGATGCTGAAACGAGTTCTTTCAGCGTCGACCAGATTCACGATCTGTTCCTGAATCGGCTGGTGATCGACTACGACTACGTCTTCTGCCTCACGGTGATGAAGAATCGCAGTCCGATCTTCAACAATGCGACTCAGGCGAGTTTCGTCATTCTCAACGATTACAAGCCCATTCGCGTCGCTGCGGGCCACAGCACGCCTTTTTCGCTCAGGGTGATCGACACCCAGAACGTGTTCGCTGCGCAGGGCGTAACCATGATAGAAGCCGCGCAGATGATCGCTGCCGGCGACCAGCCGCCGAAGATCCGCGCGCGCATCGATCATCTGGTCCAGCATACGCAAGGCTATGTGATCGTTCGCGATCTGCACTACATGCGCGCGCGCACCCGCAAGAAAGGCGAGGCGAGCGTCAGTCTGTTGAGCGCATCGTTGGGTTCGATGCTCGACATCAAGCCGATCCTGCACGGCAATCAGGGCGTCACCGGACCGATCGCCAAAGTCCGGGGCTTCGACGCTGCCGCGAGCAAGCTGCTCACGCACGCTGCCGAACGCGTGCGCGGAAAACTGCTCTCTCCCCATGTGTGCATGAGCTATGGCGGGTCGCTCGAAGAGATGCGCGCGTTGCCGGGTTACGCGTCGCTGCGCGATGCCTGCCGCGAGCACGGCGTCGCCCTGCATGAAAGCGTGATGAGCTTGACTGCGATGGTCAATCTGGGGAAAGGCGCGCTGACACTCGGTTTCGCCGCTGAAGGACAATTGCTGTAAAGCTGGAAAACATTGCCCGCCTTATGGCCACGCACTATGCTGGCATGCCTGGCATTGGCGTGGATGCAATCATGGCGGCGCGTTTCTATCTGAGCATTCCGGACCCCGGCGCGTTAAGCGCTGCTGGCGTATTCGCATTCCGTTCGCAGGGGCCGGACGGGATGGCCGAAGAATTGCAGGCGGCGCTGCGCGAGGACGCGCTGTTCCAGCGCTGGCGCGCATCGCAGGACGATCCGGACGCGGTCGATCCTGGCTTAGGCGCGACCGATCCCGCCGCCACCGTGCGCGGCGAGCAGCACGATCTGAAGATCGATCTCATCGCGATCACCACGATCCCGGGCACGATCCTCAAGCATCGCCTGCGTCTGCTCGCGGGCAACGGCTGGGAGCTGCGCGACGTCAGCGCCGCATGACCTTGCCGCTGCTGCTGTCGTGGAGCGGCGGCAAAGACGCGGCGTGGACCTTGCATGTCCTGCGGCAACGACAGGATGTCGAAGTCGTCGGCCTGGTCACCACCCTGACCGAAGGCTACGACCGCATCGCGATGCAGGGCATCCGTCGCGACATCCTGCACGCGCAGGCCGCGGCCTGCGGCCTGCCGGTGATCGAAGCGTGGATGCCGCAGCGCGCGAGCAACGAGATCTATCGCGCCACCTTCGCCAATGCGCTCGATCGCGCGCGCACGCGCTGGTCGGGCCTGCGCGACATCGCATTCGGCGACCTGTTCCTTGCGGATATCCGCGCCTATCGTGAAGCGCTGTGCGCCGAACTCGACTGGACGCCGCATTTTCCGCTGTTCGATGCTGCGCCCGGCTACACCGCGACGCTGGCGCGCGCGATGATCGTCGGCGGCCTGCGCGCGCAGATCGTCTGCGTGGATACCGAAGAACTCGACGCCGGCTTCAGCGGCCGCGATTTCGATGAGTCGCTGCTGCACGATCTGCCGGCCGGCTGCGACCCCTGCGGCGAGAACGGCGAATTCCACACTCTGGTGCATGCCGGCCCGATGTTCCCGGCGCCGATCTCGGTGTCGAAAGGCGAGACTGTGCTGCGCGACGAACGTTTCGCCTACACCGATTTCATCTGAACCTCATGTAGAGCGGCATTCAGGCCGGCCCAGGTAGAACCCGGCCGGCGACGACATCAGGGCCGTGCCCACGGCCGACGAAAACGAAACGGTTGCGTATCGGAAGCAGCCGCCTGAAGGCCGCTCTACAAAGCCGCACACATCGAACGCTCAACGCGCCAGATTCAACCGCCGCATGTGGAAGATGAAGTGCTCGCCGATGTAGCTGGCGATGAAGTAATAACTGTGGTCGTAACTCTTGCGGATGCGCAGATCCAGCGGGTGTCCGACCGCATCGCAGGCATCCTGCAAGCGCTCCGGCTGCAGTTGCGTTTCGAGGAATTCGTCGCCGCTGCCCTGATCGACCAGAATCGGCAAACGTTCCTTCACGGTCGCGATCAGTTCGCACGCATCCCACGCCTTCCACGCTTCGCGGTCTTCGCCCAGATACGCAGCGAAGGCCTTCTGACCCCACGGCACCTGCGACGGGGAAACAATTGGCGAGAACGCCGATACGCTGCGATATCGCCCGGGATTGCGCAACGCGGTGACCAGCGCGCCGTGCCCGCCCATCGAATGGCCGCTGATCGCGCGCGCATCGGTGGCGGGAAAATGCGCTTCGATCAGCGCCGGCAGCTCGCGCGCCACGTACTCCTGCATCCGGTAGTGCGCGGACCACGGCGCCTGCGTCGCGTCGACATAAAACCCCGCGCCCTTGCCCAGATCGTAACCCTCGGCGTCGGCCACATCGTCGCCGCGCGGACTGGTGTCCGGCGCCACCACGATCACCCCGTGGTCCGATGCATACCGCTGCGCGCCGGCCTTGGTGATGAAATTCTGTTCGTTGCAGGTCAGGCCCGACAGCCAGTAGATCACCGGGCAGCGACGCTGTTCCGCCTGCGGCGGCAGATAGACCGCGAACTGCATCGTGCAGCCCAGCGTGTCTGAATGGTGTCGGTAGACGTCCTGCCACCCGCCGAAACAAGCGTGATGTTCGATGCGTTCCAACGTTGCGTCCGGTCAGTAGTGAATGACGGTGCGGATCGATTCGCCTTCGTGCATGAGATCGAAGGCCTCGTTGATCCGTTCCAGCGGCAGGGTGTGGGTCACGAAAGGATCCAGATCGATCTCGCCGCGCATCGCCTGTTCGACCATCCCCGGCAACTGCGTCCTCCCCTTCACGCCACCGAACGCGGAACCGCGCCAGACCCGGCCAGTCACCAGCTGGAACGGGCGGGTGCTGATCTCCTGTCCCGCGCCGGCCACGCCGATGATCACGCTCTCGCCCCAGCCTTTGTGGCAGCACTCCAGCGCCGCGCGCATCACGTGCACGTTGCCGATGCATTCGAAGCTGAACTCCACGCCGCCGTCGGTCATCTCCACAATCACGTCCTGGATGGGCCTGTCGTGATCCTTCGGATTCACGCATTCGGTCGCGCCCATCTGTTTCGCGAGTTCGAACTTGCCCGGGTTGGTGTCGATGCCGATGATGCGGCCGGCCTTCGCCTGGCGCGCGCCCTGGATCACCGCCAGCCCGATGCCGCCCAGGCCGAACACCGCAACGTTGTCGCCTTCCTTCACCTTGGCGGTGTTGTGCACCGCGCCCAGACCGGTGGTGACGCCGCAGCCGAGCAGACAGACTTTTTCGTGATCTGCTTCGGGATTGATCTTCGCCAGCGAGATCTCGTTGACGACCGTATATTCGCTGAAGGTGCTGCAGCCCATGTAGTGGAAGATCGGCTCGCCGTTGTACGAGAACCGCGACGTGCCGTCCGGCATCAGGCCCTTGCCCTGCGTCGCGCGCACCTTCTGGCACAGATTGGTCTTGCCCGATTTGCAGAATTTGCACTCGCGGCATTCGGCCGTGTACAGCGGAATCACGTGATCGCCCGGCTGCAGCGAGGTCACGCCTTCGCCCACGTCCACCACCACGCCCGCGCCCTCGTGGCCCAACACCGACGGGAAAATGCCTTCCGGATCGTCGCCGCTGAGCGTGAACGCATCGGTGTGGCAGACGCCGGTGTGGCTGATCTTCACCAGCACCTCGCCCGCGCGCGGCGGCGCGACATCGATCTCGACGATCCGCAGCGGTTGACCGGGACCGAAAGCGACGGCGGCGCGTGATTTCATGGCGATACTCCGAAAAAGTTGGTGGGACAACACACGTTATTTGAGATACGAACGCACCAACGCGATCGCCTGCTGCACGCTTTCGTCCTGCGCGCTGCGCTTCGCGGCGTCCTTGGCGGCGACATCGCCGAAGGTCTCGCGTAAATGGCTCTCCAGCACCTCCGCCATCAACCCG
Organism: Lysobacterales bacterium; assembly: GCA_031364125.1. Taxonomy (GTDB): domain Bacteria; phylum Pseudomonadota; class Gammaproteobacteria; order Xanthomonadales; family Xanthomonadaceae; genus Lysobacter_I. Next base: position 31,461 of record JANLVT010000004.1, read on the forward strand.
TTCACCGCCCCGCGGATCGCCGCAAGCTGCTGCAGCACCGCCCCGCAGTCGCTGCCCGCCTCCAACGCGCGCTCCAGCGCGTCCGTCTGCCCGCGGATGCGACGCAGGCGGGTGAGGGCCTTTTTTTTCTCGGCGTGGGAGTGGGGCATGGCGGCTGGGTTTGGTAGTGGGGGGGAGTATATGGCCCGGTGGTGCGATGTCCAGCCGGCCGCAGCCATTCCCCGGGTCGCGGCCATCCCTGTAGGAGCGCCGGAAGGCGCGATGCCGGTTTTTCCCTTGCGCAGGGGCGTAAGGGTTCGAAATGGCGAATAAGGGCCGCGATGAATCCTCCTTAGTCTGGAACTTGTTAGGTAGTGACTTGTGATCTGGCTTACGCTGCTATGCTCCAATCAAGTTCAGACGATAAGGATTTTCTTATGGCAGCCAAGAAGGCGGCAATAACAGCAGAAGACAAGTCCTCGGCACCGCGTGCCAGACTGCATAAGCTGACCATTAAAAATTTCAGGGCAATTGGAAAGCATCCAGTTGAAATAGAACTGGACGATATTGTTGTGTTAGTGGGAGCAAATAACACAGGAAAGAGCTCTATTCTGCGCGCATACCAAGTCGTTATGGAGGCAGGTAAAAAAGGAGAGCTCGCTCTGGACGATTTTCCTGAAGCCAAGTTGATTTCTCTCCCGGAGGATTATCCGACAATCGAGCTGGAAACAGTTCTATTTGAAGATAGTAAGCCGCCTGCTACGAAGTGGATTGCAAAAAAGGAAAACGGTGATAGACATGTTCGAGAGCGTTGGACATGGCCTCAGGCTGGCACGCCAATAAAGCGGGGCTTTAATGTAGAGAAAAATGACTGGGACGAAAATCACGGCCCTTGGGGTGCCGCTGGGGTTGCTCAAGAAAACCGGCCGGCGCCTCACAGGATTGAAGCCTTTGATAATCCAAAAGATCAGGCAGATGCAATTATTAGTCTGCTCAAAAAAGCTCTCAACGACCGTGTAAAAAAATTGAGTGAGGAGGGCAGCTCCGAAGGCGAGATAAGTGAATACGGCGCTTTGCTGGAAACTGTAAAAAAATTGCAGAATTCTGTCGCAAAAGATGCGATTGAGGCAATCGAAAAAATTCGAGAAGAGCTCAGCAAGTCAATTTCAAGTGTATTTCCCGGATTCACCATTACGCTTGATGCGCGTGCTGAGAACGATATTGAAAAATCCATTTCATTTTTTCAAGCCCAACCACTTTTGAAAATGGGTCCTGCAGGCGGGCATCAATCTGATCTTGAGCGTCAGGGAAGCGGGGCTCGACGAACATTGCTTTGGAATGCCTTGAAGATATTAGCGGATCACAAGCTCCCGGAAAAAGATGGAAATAAGATTCAGCGGCCACAAGTTCTATTACTTGATGAGCCTGAATTATGCCTGCATCCTGCTGCAATAAGGGATGCATGCAATGTTCTTTATTCACTTCCTGAAGGCGGAAATTGGCAAGTAATGGTCACAACTCATTCGCCTGCTTTTATTGATTTGTCTAGAAATAATACTTCAATAATTAGGGTTGAAAGAAGCAATTCTGGGGTCGTTTCAGGAACAACAATTTTTAGACCAAAGAATGCTAATTTAGGTGAAGCTGATAAAGAAAGGCTTAAGCTTTTAAATATGTATGACCCTTATGTCGCTGAGTTCTTTTTTGGTGGGAAGACTGTTCTTGTCGAAGGGGATACAGAGTTCACCGTATTTCGAGAAGCTGTGGTTGATTTTCCTGAGAGATTCAAGGGCGTCCACATTGTTCGTGCTCGCGGCAAGTACACTATTATTTCATTATGCAAAATACTCAACAAGTTCGGCTGCCCTTACGCAGTGCTTCATGATGCAGATACGCAAAAGATACGCGGCAAGGATGGGGCGACGAAAAAGAACTCCGCCTGGGCTGCCAACGCGCAGATTCTGCAAGAAGTCTTAAAGGCTCCGCCCAATACGGTTCGCCTTGCCGCCTCTTTGAAGAATTTTGAAACTGCGATGTTTGGAGATAATTTTCCGGGTGAGAAACCCTATAACGCGTGGTTGGAAATCCGAAAAGATCCTGTAGCCAAGGAGCGAGTTGTGGGCCTTCTGGATTACTTGGTTGGCAATACTGCTTTATGTCCGTCCGGAGTGTTGGCGTGGGAGACGGAGACAGAGCTGGCAGCTGCAGTTCTTGTTTATGAGCCTGATGAATTAAGCACGTAGCTCGTAGGGCGGTTCTTGCACCCGCCGCGCGCGAATATCTTGTCGCAGCGAGTAAGGTGGGGTGAGCGCAGCGATGCCCACCCTGCAATCAGACCATCGCATCATCTGAGTCATTTGACCTCATGCTCGCCAAGCTTCTGCGGGGACTGATGCGCCCGAATGGTGGGCATCGCTGCGCTCACCCCACCCTACGAAGCATGCGCATCGCCTGAGATAAGATGCGGCACCCAGTCACTCCGATATCAGCCAATCCCATGACCGACCAGCAACGCCCATCCGCCACCGCAATCGACGCGATCATCCCGACGAATCCGCTGGCGGCGTTCTCCTGCTACATCGGCATCGCGTCGGTCGTGCTTTGTTTCTTTGGCATCATTCTGGGGCCGGTCGCGATCGTGCTGGGCGTGCTGGGGCTGAAGAAATGGAAGGCGCAGGAGTCGAGTTACGGTGCGACGACCAGCAAGATCCGCGCGTGGATCGGGATCGTGACCGGCGCTCTGGGGACGCTGATCAGCATTCCGGCCATCGTGTCGGTGATGTCCAACTATTGACCAGGCGGTACGCCGCATCGAACGACGGGCGACGCGGCATGATGCTGCTGCGCATCGCATTGTCGACATGAATGAGCCGCATCGCTGCGGCTTTTTTCACGACTCATATCAAATCCGGGCCGCGGCGAAGCCAAGGCCCGGACGGGTGGCTCAGTTGCCTGCGGAGCCGTTGATGTAGGCGCGGCTCAGCGCATACGCCTGTGCGCCGACCTTGCGGCCCAGTTTGCGGCCTTCCTGATCGCCAAGGCGGAAGTGGATACCGCCGTAAAGACGCGAAATGCCCGCCTCATCGGCCGCAGCCGAGAACGTCGGCCACGACAGGGTGAGCGGCTGCGCCGGCACAATGCCGGGCTCAACCAGCGAGAAGCCGGCCGGGATCACCGCCGAATTCTGGAAGCTGTCGCTGCCGGTGAACAGCTTCAATGTTTCCGCTGCCGACGAACTGAAAGTGCTGTGGCCGGAAATATGCTCACCGAACGGCGGGGTGACAAAATTGACCGCCTGATACGGGCGCCAGTCCTGGCCCTTGATCAACTTGGTGCCTTGACCTGGGCCGCCCCAGGCGAAGATCAGCCGGTTGTTGAACTCGAAATTGATCAGGGTGATGGGGCGCGAGTTGTCGAACTGGCGCTTGTAGCCCCATACGGCAACACCGGCATCGAACATCGCGTTGCTGAGCGCAAAGTGCATGCGAATGTCTTGTCCAAGCGAGTGCTGCTTGCGATCGGAGACCTGCTTGGCAAACAGCATCCAGGTGCCCGGCGGGGTTTCCGAACCCGGGCCGTCAGCCCACCATTCGGCGATCGACTTGGTGCGGTCGGTCAGCGTCGCGTTGTAGGCCAGCACTTCCGTCGTCTGACGCCAATATTCAAAGCTGTTGCGTGCCGCTGGCGGGGCGATCGGGAACTGGTTGTACCGGGTCAGCGCGAAACCCTTGACGTTGCCCCAATGCGGGGTGAGGAACGATTGGATATTGAAACCGCCGCTGCCATTGGGCACAGCCAGCGGCTGCCAGCGGGTTGGATCGACAATATTGAAGGGGCTGTTGACTGGGACGTAGCCGGTGTAGTCGCTGTAAGGCGCACCGCCATTGAGGTTGCCCAGCTGGTTGGAGCCGTCGTTGCGGCGGAACTGGATCACCGCTGCGGCGGCGACGTTGCCCACGCCCTGCGCGGTGGCGAGATCGCCGCTGGTGTCGGCGGGGTCGTAGCCCAGACGCGCCATCTCGGCGGCGAACTGCGCCGCGCGGGTCGGAAAGAGCTCGACCAGGGTGCGGTAGGCGGCGAAGCTCATCGCCTTGCGGCGGTTGGCGTCGGTGCGCTCGGAGGCCGACCGACGCAGTTCGCCACCGAGCTGCGTGCCGTTGGCCTTGTCGTCGTACGCCGCCCAGGCGTCGTACATGGCGGTATTGACGATGGCATTGGCCCGCGCGAAGACCGGCGGCGCCATGCGGGTGGTCCGCACGGCCTGAAGCGCCTGGTCGTTCCAGTCGGTGACCAGCGTGGCGGAATGGGCGGCGCCTGCGGCGCCGAGCGACAAAGCACAGGCCAAGGCGAGCCTGGTCCGGATTGCATGTTTCATTCGGATGATTCCAATAAGGGTTGTCGAGCGCGGCGGCAGATATCTTGCCGGCAGGCGACGCGCGAGGCGCCCCTGTCAACATCCCCGATATCCCCGACGCGGTACCGATGCGCGGGGGTTATTCCCGCCCCGGTCATCGATACGGAACCCAAAACGCCAAAAGCCGCGCGTTCCGGTCACCCGGGCCTGCGTCGCGACTTGCGTCGCTCCCACTGGGAGATCAGCCGGTGTTCTGGATGCCCGCGGCGATTCCGTTCACGGTCGCCACCAGTGCCTGCAGCAGCGCATCGTCCTCGCGGCCGGTGTCGCGCCAGCGTTGCAGCAGTTCCACCTGCAACAGACTGATTGGGTCGACGTATGGGTTACGCAGACGGATCGACAGCCGCAGGCGGTTTTTTTGTAGGGTGGGCCCTGGCCCACCGGCTCCTTCGCATTCGAATCTCGGCAACATTCCGCTCGATTCGTGTCGCATCGGAGATGCCTCGATGGTGGGCCAGGGCCCACCCTACAAGAATGTCAGCCGGTGTTCTGGATGCCCGCGGCGATGCCGTTCACGGTCGCCACCAGTGCCTGCAGCAGTGCTTCGTCCTCGCGGCCGGTGTCGCGCCAGCGCTGCAGCAGTTCCACCTGCAGCAGACTGATCGGGTCGACGTATGGGTTACGCAGACGGATCGACAGCCGCAGGCGATAGTCGTCCTGCAGCAGTTGGCTGCGCCCGCGCAATGTGAGGATGGTATCGGCGGTGCGCTCGAATTCGGCGGCGATGCCGGCGTAGAACACGTCGTGCAGCGGACCGGCGAGCCGCGAATAGCGTTCGAAGATGGCGAGGTCGGACTTCGCCATCAGCATTTCGATGTCGTCCAGCATCGCGGCGAAGAACGGCCAGTCGTGCGCCATCGCGGCGATGGTGTCGTGGCCGTGGGTGGCGATGCCGTGGGCGAGCGCGGTGCCGACACCGTACCAGCCGGTGAGGCCGGAGCGGTTCTGCGACCACGCGAACACCCAGGGAATGGCCCGCAATGCATCGATGCCGCCTTCGCGACGCTTCGACGGCCGCGAGCCCAGACGCAGGCGTTCGATCACGTCGATCGGCGTCGCGGTGCGGAAATAAGCCGGGAAATCTGTATGTTCGTGCACCAGCGCGCGGTAGTGGCCGCGCGAGGTCTGCGCCAGTTCGGTCGCGAGTTCGTGCCAGCGCGGTTCGCGCGGCTCCGCGGGGCGCGGGCGCAGGCTCGCGCGCAGCACGGCGGCGGTGGCCTGTTCCAGATTGCGCAGCGCCAGCGCGCGGATGCCGTACTTGCGGTGGATCACTTCGCCCTGTTCGGTCACGCGCAGCACGCCGTCGACGGTGCCGCGCGGCGCGGCGATGATCGCGCGCTCGGTCTTGCCGCCGCCGCGACTCACCGAACCGCCGCGGCCGTGGAAGAACACGATGCGCACGCCGGCCTGCTGCGAGAGTTCCAGCAGTTCGGCCTGGGTGCGCTGCAGCGCCCAGCGCGAGGCGAGGATGCCGCCGTCCTTCGCGCTGTCGGAATAGCCCAGCATCACCGTCTGCTGGCCGCCGCGCGACTGCAGGTGGCGGCGATAGACCGGATCGTCGAACAGCGCGCGCATGATCTCGGGCGCGGCGCGCAGATCGTCGATGGTTTCGAACAGCGGTGCGATGTCGAGCGGGACGATGTCGAGCGGCATGTCATCGCCGGTCGCCTCGTTGCGCTCGACGCAGCCGGCGACCCGCGCCAGCGCCAGCACCGCCAGCACGTCGGCGGCGCTGCGGTTCATGCTGATGATGTAGGGGCCGAACGCATGCGTGCCGAAGGTCGCGCGCGCCTCGCGCACGGTGCGCATCACCGCGAGCGTCGGCTGCGCACCGGCGGCGTCGATGGCGGGCTGTACATGGGCATGCTGCGCATAGCCTTCGATCAGCGCATGCAGCGGCGCGATGCGGTCGGCCGGCGCGCGCGTCGACCAGTCGGCGTCGCCCAGCAGCGCGCCGATCGCGACATCGTGGGTGCCCGAATCCTGGCGCAGATCGAGGGTGGCGAGATGGAAGCCGAAGGTGCGCAGCCGCCACAGCACGCGCTGCAGGGCGAAGCGGCCGGCGTGTTCGCCGCGATGCTGCACAAGGCTGGCGTCGATCGCCTGCAGATCGGCAAGCAGCCCGTCGGCGTCGGCATAACCGTGCGCGCCGCCGGCCAGCGTCGCCGCCAGTCGCGCGCGGATCAGGTCCAGCAGCTGCCGATAGGGCATGTCGCCCAGCCGCGGGCTGAGCTTCGCGGCGGCCGCGGGCAGCAGCGCGGTGTATTCGGCGATGCGCGTTTCGATGGCATCGTCCACCTGCACGCGGCCGCGGCTCTGGGTGAGGATTTCGCCGAGCGCGCGCAGGTCGGCGCGGTAGTTCGCCAGCACCTGCGCGCGCTGCGCTGAGAGCGCGGCGAGGATGGTGTCGGCGCCGACGTTGGGGTTGCCGTCCATGTCGCCGCCGACCCAGGTGCCGAAGCGCAGCATCGGCGGCAGCTCTAAACGTTGGTAGCCGGGCGCGTCGCCATAGGCGTGTTCGATGGCGTCGGCGAAGGCTTCGTAATACACCGGCAGCGCGCGGTACAGCACATTGCTGAGATAGAAGCCGATGTGTTCGACCTCATGGGCCACGGTCGGCTGCTGCGCTGGCGTGTCGCTGGTCTGCCAACTGGCGGTGAGTGCCTGGCGGATGCGCGCGGTGTCAGCGCCGCGTTCGGCCGGGGTGCGCTGACGGTCGATGTCGCCGATCAGCAGTTCGGCGACGGTGCGTTCCTTTAACAGCAGCGAACGGCGTACGGCTTCGGTCGGATGCGCGGTGAACACCGGCTCGATCCGCAGCCGCGGCAGCAGCTCGCGCAGTTCGTCGAGGGTGACGCCTTTCTCGCGCAGCGCGCGCAGCACCGCGGTCAGTCCGCCGGGCTGCGGCGCATCGGTGCTGCGCTGGTAATCGCGGCGGCGACGGATGCGGTGGATGCGTTCGGCCAGATTGACCACGCCGAAGTAAGCGGCGAAGGCGCGGACGAGGGCATCGGCGCCTTCCATCGGCACCGCGGCGAGGCGCTCGGCCAGTTCGTCGATGCTGTCGCCCTGCTCGCGTCGCGCGATCGCGGCGCGGCGCACGGATTCGACCTGGGCCAGGAGTTCGGCCGAGACTTGCTCGGCCAGCATGTCGCCGACCATGGCGCCCAGTTGCCGCACGTCGTCGCGCAGCAGGGTGTCGGTCTCGGCGAATTCGAGGGTATCGCGTACGCGCATGGGGGCTCGCAGTGAGGTGCGAACAGCCGAGCGTACACAAAAGCCAGGGTGGCTGGATATGGATTCGTATGCATGGCCTCCGTGCGGGGAGGCATATGCGGAAGGCCCCGCGATGGTCTGTAGAGCGGCCTTCAGGCCGGCCCATGCTGGACCCGATCAGCGACGAAGGTTGTGCCGTGCCCACGGCTGACGAAAGTGAAACGATGGCGCTTCAGTCCCAGCGGCTTGAAAGCCGCTCTACGAAAATTTTTCTTCGGCCCCGTCGCTACTTGCGTCGCTCCCACAGGAAAGGCAGCTGGGTTTTGTGGGAGCGACGCAAGTCGCGACAGATGCTGCAGGTCAGTACGCGAACTCGCGGAACACGTGGTCGATATCGCCATTCCATGCGCCGTGATACAGCGCCAGCTTGCGTTCGGCCGAAGTCTCGCCGCTTTCCACCACTTCGATCAGCGGATTGAGGAAGCCGCTTTCGTCGGCACCGCTGCTGTTGAGCACCGCGCGGCGCTGCAGGCCGGCGGCGGAAATCTTCACCGCTTCGCGCGCGAGATCCAGCAGCGTGCCGCCGCGGACGTTACCGATACGGGCCGGCACCTTCAACGCCAGCTTCGGCACGCCGTCGCGCAGGGCGTTGCGTTCGTCCATGCTGAAATCCTTGACCAGATCCCAGGCGGCATCGAGTGCGGCATCGTCGTACAGCAGGCCCACCCAGAACGCCGGCAGCGCGCAGATCCGTCCCCAGGGGCCGCTGTCGGCACCGCGCATTTCGAGGAATTTCTTCAGCCGCACTTCCGGGAACGCGGTGGTCATGTGGTCCGACCAGTCGGCCAACGTGGGCAGCGCGCCGGGTAATACCTGCAGCTTGCCCTGCATGAAGTCGCGAAAGCTCAGGCCGCTCGCGTCGATGTACTCGCCGTTGCGATACGAGAAATACATCGGCACATCGAGCAGATAATCGACGTAGCGTTCGTAGCCGAAGCCATCTTCGAATACGAAGTCGAGCATGCCGGTGCGATCGCGGTCGGTGTCGGTCCAGATGTGCGAACGGTAGGACAGATAACCGTTGGGCTTGCCTTCGGTGAACGGCGAATCGGCGAACAGCGCGGTGGCGATGGGCTGCAGCGCCAGCGAGACGCGGAATTTCTTCACCATGTCCGCTTCGCTGCTGTAGTCCAGATTCACCTGCACGGTGCAGGTGCGGGTCATCATGTCCAGACCGAGGCTGCCGACCTTGGGCATGTAGTCGCGCATGATTTTGTAGCGGCCCTTCGGCATCCACGGCATCTCGTCGCGGCGCCATTTCGGTTGGAAGCCCATGCCCAGGAAGCCGAGTCCGAGTTCGTCGGCGACCGTTTTGACCTCTTTCAGATGGCTGCCGATCTCGGCGCAGGTCTGGTGAATGTTCTCCAGCGGCGCACCCGAGAGTTCAAGCTGGCCGGCGGGTTCCAGCGTGACCGAGGCGCTGTCCTTGAGCAGGGCGATGGTGCGGTCGTGCTCCTGCACCGGTTCCCAGCCGAAACGGGTGAGGCCGTTGAGCAGCGCTTCGATGCCGCGCTCGCCGTCGAACGTCGGGGCATGCAGATCGTCGAGACGGAAACCGAACTTCTCGTGCTCGGTGCCAATCCGCCAGGCGGCCTTGAGCTTTTCGCCGGAGGCTAGTTCCGCCACCAGCTGGTCGCGATCGGTGAGGGGCGTGTCGGCGACATGGCTGGGGTTGGACATGGGGGTTCCACAACGGGGGATGGACGACAGGACTGCGGAGAACAGCGCGCGGCGGGCGGGGTAACGTTGCGGCCCGACGTCGCAGGTAGGCGAGATGGGGACCATGCCCTAACATCGCAAGCTCCGCACTATAGCCGCCGCCGATGACGCGTATCGTTGCCCTGTTGCTGTGTCTGTGTTCCATCGACGCCGCCGCGCAGGCCACGGTGCAGCTGGAGCGCGGCAACGGCCCCGAGCCGTCGACGCTGGATGCGCATCGCTGCCAGGAAGTGGCCTGCGGCAACGTGCTGCGCGATCTCTACGAAGGCCTGGTGAGCGAAGACGCGACCGGTCGCCTCATTCCGGGCATGGCCGAACGCTGGATGGTGTCGGCCGATGGACGCGTCTGGACCTTCCATCTGCGCCAAGGACTGCGCTGGAGCAACGGCGAAGCCTTGACCGCGCCGGCCATCGTCGCCAGTTTCAGGCGCGCGTTCGCGCCGGACACCGCGGCGCCGTTCGCCGAACAGTTCGACGCCGTCGTCAACGCGACCGATGTGCAATCGGGAAAATCGCCGCCGGCGACGCTCGGCATCGACGCGCCCGATGCGCGAACGATCCGCATCCGCACCACGCGTCAGGTATTCCTGCCGTCGCTGCTGACCCTGCCGATCGCGTTTCCGGTGTATCTGCCCGCGGTCGCGCAACACGGCAATCAGCACACGCGGCCGGGACGGCTGGTGAGCAACGGCGCGTATCGGCTGGCCGCATGGACGCCGCAGGCGAATCTGACCGTCGAACGCAACCCGCGTTTCCACGCAGCCGCGGACGTGCGCATCCCGCGCGTGCGTTTCCACGTCACCGAGGACGCCGCCGCCGAGCTGCAGCGTTTTGCCGCAGGAGATCTGCACACCACCGAGACCGTGCCGCCGCAGCCCTTGCCGCAGCTTCGCGCACGTTTCGGCGAGCGTTTGCGGATCTCGCCGTACATCGGCGCGTTCTGGCTCGGGATGAACATCACCCGGCCGCCGCTGCAGGACGATCCGCGCCTGCGCGAGGCATTGTCGCTGGCGGTGGATCGCGACAAGCTAGCGCGCTACGTCACCGGCTTCGGCGAAACCCCGGCCTACGGCATCGTCCCGCCCGGCATTCCCGGTTACAGCGCCGCGAAGATCCACTGGGCCGACTGGGACCAGCCGCGGCGCGAGGCTCGCGCGAAGGCGCTGTATCGCGCCGCCGGGTATTCCGAACGCAATCCGCTGACGATCGAGCTGCGCTACAACACCTCCACGCCGCATCGACGGCTGTCGCTGGCGGTGGCGTCGATGTGGCGCGACACGCTGGGCGTGCGCGTGCGGCTGCGCAACGAGGAGTGGAAGGTGTTCGTGCAGAACCGCAGGCAGCGCGCGATCACCGAGGTATTCCGCGGCGGCTGGATCGGCGATGTCGCCGACGCGCGCAACTTCCTCGGCGCGTTCGCTGCCGACGGCGCGCTGAACTGGCCCGGCTACGACGATGCGCGTTATCGGGAATTGTTCGCGAACGCGGACGCCGCGCGCAGCGAGACCGCGCGCAATGCGTGGCTGCGCGCCGCCGAAACCCGACTGCTGCACGCGCACGCGCTGATACCGCTGTATTTCTATACCTCGAAACATCTGGTGTCGCCGCAGGTGCGCGGGTTCGAGTCGAATCCCCTGGATCGTCACCCTTCGCGCTGGCTGCGGCTGTCACAATAAGGACGGATCGGAAGACTCCATCCGTCACAGGAGAACGCGATGCGCCGCTGGCATGTCGAAACCCATCGTACCGACCGCGTCGGCTGGCTGCGTGCGGCCGTGCTCGGCGCCAACGACGGCATCATCTCCATCGCCGGCCTGCTGGTCGGTGTGGCTGCGACCGGCGCCACCACCAGCGCGGTGCTCGGCAGCGGCGTGGCCGGCATCGTCGCTGGTGCGATGTCGATGGCCGCCGGCGAATACGTGTCGGTGCAGTCGCAGGCCGATACCGAACGCGCGGATATCGCCAAGGAAACCCGCGAGCTGGCCGAAGAGCCCGAGCACGAGCTGCAGGAACTCACCCATATCTACATCAAGCGCGGTCTGACCCCCGAGCTGGCCATGCAGGTCGCACAGCAATTGACAGCGCAGGACGCCCTGGGCGCGCACAAACGCGACGAACTCGGCATCACCGATGCGCTCAGCGCGCGTCCGCTGCAGGCGGCGATGGCGTCGGCCGCGGCGTTCACCGTCGGCGCGTTGTTGCCGATCGCCGCGGTGATTTTCGCGCCGGCAGGGAGGATCGAAGTCGTCACGTTTGCAGTGACCTTGGCCGCGCTGCTGGGTTCCGGTGCGCTTGCAGCGTGGGCGGGCGGCGCGCCGAAGATCCGCGGGGCACTGCGCGTCGGCTTCTGGGGCGCGATGGCGATGGCGGCGGCGGCGATCATCGGTCGTCTGTTCGACGTGCAGGTCTGATGACGTGCAGGTCTGATCCGGGGCGCGCTTGAGAGCCTGTTCATGATCTTTCCATGCCTCGCGTTGTGTCGCAGTGGCCCCTCAGGAATTGCGCCGGGAATTGGGCGTCGCGCAGTGCTTGACTGGTGG
>JANLVT010000037.1:0-38829 GCA_031364125.1 Lysobacterales bacterium
GCGCAGCGAACCCCACCCATGGACATCGGGGCGGCGACAATGTCAGGGCGAGTCAGCGTCGTCTTCGATGCGTCCCTGGTTGCCATGACGATTGGGTCTTCGTTGAAGGTGGGGTTCGCTGCGCTCACCGCCACCCTACGACACCTGCAACACGACCGCGGCAACGCCTCGATCACAATGTGGTTCATACCGGCCTGCACGCGCACATGCTGGCCGATGCCAACGTCGGTCGATGCTGACCCCGTGTTATTCGGGTTTTCGAGCGGGACTGGAGGAGGAAATGGGCGGATGAGGTGTTTTCTGGGGTTGGAAGAATGACGTGCGCACTCAAAGGATCAGCAAGTGCCCCGGGTAAGGCCGCAGACCGCACCCGGGGCTCTTGATCTTGAAGATGTCGGTTTGCAACCTGAGTGCCCATGCGCTCCAATCAGCCATTGTTGGCGCACGCAAGCGGCTCGGGAATCAATGAAAACGTGGGTCTACTTTTTGCTGTGCGAGAACGATGCGCTATACACGGGCACTGCGATCAATCCGTTGAGCAGGTTCAGGGACCACTGCGCGGGGCGTGGAGCGCGGTTCACGAAAATGCGAAAGCCCGTTCGATTGCTCGGCGCATTCATCTTCGACAGCCGAGGCGAGGCGCTGTCGAACGAATACCGGTTCAAGCGCCTGCCCGCTCTCGAAAAGCGCCGGCTCGCAGCACTGGCGTCCGAGGATCCAGCCTGGCTCGCTTACCTGATGCAGCACGGAAAAGAGGTGAGCGAATAGACAGTGTCATGTCGCAGGCCGCACCCGGGGCTCTTGATGTTGATCTTTAACAGCCGCGGACACCTGGCAAGAACGCGTAAGTGCGCACTGAGCGCGCATTACGAAGGACGATCGATACAGGGCGGGCAATGACGATAGCGTTGGATGCAGGAAAATTCCGACAAGAGCTCGGGCAGTTTCCCGATTCAGCGAGCCCCGCACCATCGGCAACATGGCCTCATCCGCAGGCCCACCAACCTGATCCCGCCCTAGAATACGCCGGCCGACCTTCGACATGGAACAACGTCATGAATCCTTTGAGAATTCCAGCTTTCGCCAGCATTGCGCTCTTGCTGATGCTCATGCCTGCATGCAGGAAGACCGATCCCGTTGAGCAGGCATCCGCGCCGCAGCCGAGGGGTCGCGAAGTCGCGCCGCCTTCACCCCGGCAAACGCCGGCATCGGCGGATGAAAGCGCGATGGCAGCCGAGGCAAGCCGACATGTGCGCTCATCGGACCTCGATGGATTCGAGCACGTGATGTCGAGAGCCTCGATTTCCTGCGGAGATACGACACGCGGCCTGGATTGCTCACTGGTCAATGCCGATAACGGCGATACCTTCGACGTCCGCATGTACTCAGGGTGCGGGGCAGCAGGCGTCTTTGGCGGTGTGACAGCCGACGCCAACCTGTTCGACCGTTATCCCCCGAAGTCAGGCGCATGGCCCGCCTCGTTCCGGAAAGGCCAGTTCGTCTGCGTCCTGGCCGAAGCCGGGAGCCCCGGCGAGGCCTATCTGTACTACGTCGTGGAAGCGCCGACGGCAAGCGTCGCCGATTGCGCCAAAAGCAGTTTTTGCAAGGACTATGGCAGCAGGCCTGTCGAATGGAACGTGCCACGCACTGGAACCGCATGCCGGGCAACGGGCGTAGGCTCATTCGAAGGCGATTGCGCGATCGGATGGATAGAAGCCGAGAAAATCGAAGTGTTCGCAATGGGACTCGTCCCCGAACCCGACTACCCGAACACTCAAGGATGATATTCGATGTCGAAAGAAAGGATCGTTCGTCTGGTTGAATCGGAAGCCAAGACACGGACACTGGAACTGGAGGACGGACGCGTGATAGAGCGCTCCAATGGCAGCAAGTAGGGTGGGGTGAGCGCAGCGATGCCCACCACCGACGAAGAACGGAATCTTTCCACCATCGATCATGCTAAAACGCAGCCGAATCCGCTCTAATAGCTTCGCTACCGCGATACGCGCATGGTGGGCATCGCTGCGCTCACCCCACCCTACGAATCTTTCGCACCGGAACCGAGCCTGCGATGAGCGACAGCATGGATCCACCGACGAAAGTCTCGAACGCAGCCGGACATTGGACGCGAGAACAATTGCTGCTCACCTTCCGGTTCTACTGCGAGACGCCGTTCGGGCAGTTGCACTCGAAGAACAAGAAGATCATCGAACTGGCTAATCTGATCGGCCGCACGCCGGGCGCATTGGCCATGAAGTGTGTGAACTTCTCCAGCCTCGACCCCGCGATACGCGAGAGCGGTCGTTCCGGTCTAAGCAACGCATCGGCGCGCGACCGCGATATCTGGAACGAATTCCACGCCGACTGGGAAGGACTGATCGAGCAGTGCGAATCCCTGCACGCATCCCTGCAACAGGAGCCGCAGATCGACGCATCGTTTGCGCTCGGTATGGAATCCGACTTCACAGGCGAAACGCGCGCTGCGTTAACGAAACAGCGAATCAAGCAATCGTTCTTCCGCCGTGCCGTCCTCAGCGGCTACCGCGAGAAATGCTGCATCTCCGGCGTGACCGACAAGCGGCTTCTGGTTGCAAGCCATATCGTCGCGTGGAGCGAAGATGCCTCGATTCGACTGCATCCGGGCAATGGTCTATGCCTGTCCGCCATCCACGACATGGCTTTCGATAGCCATCTCTTCTCGTTGACGGACGACTACCGAATCGTCTTGTCCACGCAGCTCAAACAAACCAAGGACGACTTTCTACAGCGAGTGTTCTGGCCTACAGAAGACCAACTCATCGCCTTGCCTGAAAAGTTCGTGCCTGAATTGGATTTCCTATCGCGGCACAGATCGAAAATGCTTCATTCGTAAAACGGACGTCGCTCGCCGATGCTGCAAAAGACCGCAAATCCCAACGACCTTCAAGCAATCTCCACACGCCCATCCCGCGCGTGCCTGAATTTCGACAGTACCTTGTAGATCTTGATCCGTGCACGATTCAAACCGCCCAAGGGCGCGTGCGCGGGCAAGGCATGGCCGGGAGAAAACGCCAGCGATTCGGCCAGGGCATCGCGCTGCTTGGTGCGGAACTTCTGCTTGGGGATGCGCAGGGTCGCGACCTTCAGGAACGGCGATTCGGTTTCGTCCCAGCGCGGGGCGGCGTCTTCGATGGGCATGCCGTCCTGCTTCAGTTGTACGCAGAAATCGAAGCTGGCCTCGTGTTTGTCCAGATGGCGCTGCATTGCTTCGGTGAGGTAAGACACGCCCGGTGTTTTCGGCATGGCGCTGCGGTGGCGCGAGGTGGGGATCAGCGAATACTTGACGGCGCGGCCCTTGCCGAAGCGGTAGGGCGTGGTGCTCCAGTACTGGATGTCCAGCGGCGATGTCGGGCGGATGCGCAGCGCGGCCAGTCCCAGCAGCGCAAGCGCATGCCCGCGCAACAGGCATTTGGCGGCGAACAGCACCACCGAGCTTTCGATGGTGTAGTACACCGCGTCGCGGAACAGGGCGACGGTGCCCAGCGGCATCGTCGGCGTGCTCAGCAGCACGAAATCCTGGCCCAGCGGGGTTTCGTCCTTGCGGGTGCCGCCCGGCGCCATCAGCTTGATCGCGAAGCCGCGCGCATCGGCGATCGCGTCCGACTGCGGCTTGCCGCTGGAGTTGGAGGTACGGATCCAGCAGTCGTAGCTCTGCGCCTTGGCGAACAGCCCGACGCGCAGATGCTTCGGCAGATCGGGTTCAACCTCGAAGCGACCGCGCAATAAACCGGTCGTCTTGGGGTGCGCATCGCGACGGGTATTTCCTGCGTCGTAGTCGCGCGCCATCTTCCGGCGCAGGATGTCGATCATCTCGGCGGTCATCGCCGCTTCGTCGGGTTCGCGCGTTTCCAGAGAGCTCTTCATACGTTTGCGCGGCACATGCTTGCGTGCAATGACGCCGCAGTCTCCGGCCTGGTTCGATATGAAGTGTGATCATACGACTTCATCGGGAGAATCATCGGGCGGGTCCGGTATCGGTTCATCGGCTGCATCAACGGCTTCGCATCTCGGGGTGGATGTGGGACTGCGTGGTGGGTTGTCGTCGTCTTCAAGAGCGGCGGGTTGGCACCCGCCCTACGGAATCCGGGGTGGTGGGCGGCTAGACTATGGGCGCCAGCGGGCGTCGCCACCACCATCGCGTCGCGGCATTCCTCACTGGAGTTCATGCATGTCGTCTTCCCTGTCGCCCGCCGGGCGTCTGTTCGCCATCGCCGCCTTCGCCGAAGGCCTGACCTGGGCCGGGCTGCTGGTCGGCATGCTGCTGAAATACGGGACCGAGACCACCGATCTGGGGGTGTGGCTGTTCGGTCGCCTGCACGGTGCGGCGTTCCTGTTCTACGTGGTCGTCACCCTGGTGTCGGCCGTGCGCCTGCGCTGGCCCTGGTGGGCATGGATCCTGGCGTTGCTGGCGGCCGTGCCGCCGCTGGTGACGGTGCCACTGGAAATGTGGTTCAGGCGCATCGGTCTGTTGGGGCACAGGGGCTGACGGCAGCAAGACCGAATGGAAACACTCGATCAGGAACGGAGATGATCCACGGACGGACATCGACAACACCCATGACGAACCGATCGAACATGAGCTGTGTGCAAAGCCTGTTCACTGGCCGCATTTCCGACCTTTATCGTTAGTTGGGAAATGATCGCAGGACGGATCGAGCTGGCGATTGACTTGATCAATGATCCCGTTCATCCGCTTTCGACGATCGATATGCAGAAAAGGCGAACCTGTAAAACTTAAGGATGAGGCGAAGTCTTCTGTCGTGCCGAAGACACGCCGCAGCGCAATCATCGCAAGCCAAGGAGAAATGGTTATGAAATCGATATTGATCTGGACGTTGTCGCTGCCTGCGGCACTGCTGGTGTGGTGGGTGTCCACGGGCGACCGTCGCGAGGCCGTGGTACCGGAGGTCCCAGCGGTCTTGCAGTCGGCTGCTGGCCCGGCCCGGGTGGACCGCACGAATGAATTCGACGGCTCGCCCGGGGATCTGTCCACCATCCGCACCGATCTGGTAGCCACGCCGTCGCGGCTGCAGCTGCGTGCCCTGCTAGGCAGCCAGCCGACCGCGGTGTTGACGCTGGAAGCGTCGCAGAGCGGGGCCTTCCTGCAGGCGCGTCCCACCACCGGCGCACTCGAACAGGGGCCCACGATCACCCGCATCGACGACCGCAACTTCCGCGTCCAGGTGCGCGTAGCGGAAGGCCTGGCCGTAGGCACGTATACGGGCTATGTGGAGCTGAAGACCTGCCTGGACGAAGCCTGCTTGAGCGCGATCCAGCGCGGCACGCTGTACGTGCCGTTCGAAGTGGTGATCGAGGATCCGGCGAATATCGCACTGGGCGAATGGGAGACCTTCCAGCGCGATGCCGGGCATACCGGCTACGTGCCGGCGACGTTCCTGCCCCGGTCGTTCGCGTACAAGTGGGAATGGCGCCGGCCGACGACCGGCACGCTAGGCTTCATCAATGCGGTGACGACGGCACCGGGTCTGGTGTTCGTATCCGACGACGAATACTTCGGATCGCCGGCGCTGCGCGCGCTGCGCGAGAACGACGGCGGCGTGGTCTGGCAGCAGACGTTCCAGAACTATCCGGCGCTCAATCCACCCGCCGCCGCCAACGGCAAGGTCTACGTCGCCACGACGGGACACCAGCAGACCTTCCTCTGGGCTTTCCATGCCAACACCGGCATGGCGGTGTTCCAGAACACCTTCTCCGGGCAATGGCCGCACGTCCTGGCGCCGACGATCCGCGACGGCCGCGTGTACACCAACGGCGGCTACTACGGCGGCGGCGTCTATGCCTACCACGCCACCAGCGGCGACCTGCAGTGGTCGATGTTCAGCGGCGATGACGACATGACCACGCCGGCCGTGGACCAGTCGCGGGCCTATTACTACGACGGCACCGCCCTGGTGACTTACGACACTGCTACCGGCTTGAAGCTGTCGACCACCGTCGACCCCTACAACCCTGGCCAGGGCTACTCGCATCATGGCGCCCCCATGCTCGGACGGGCCGACAGCGTGACAACCTTCAGCGGCGGCGCCTTCAGCGGCCGCGCATCGTCCAGCGTCGAGCAGTACGAAACCCGCCCGCTGATCAACTTCTCGGTCGCGAACAACGCGGTCCGTTGGCGCACCACGCGGACGTACATGACCCAGCCGGCAACGGCCAAGGGTGTCGTGTATGCGGGTTCCAACACGCCCAAGTCGTTCGATGCCATCGACGAAGCCACCGGTCAGGTCCTGTGGTCGTGGGTGCCGCCGCCCTCGGATCAGCGTTTCCACCGCAACGTGGTGGTGACCGACAACCTCGTGTTCGTCAGCACCGACCGTGCGATCTACGCCCTCGACCTGAGCACCCGCCAGCCGGTGTGGTCCTACCCGACCCCCGGGATGATGGCGATCTCGGGTGGCGGCACACTGTATATCGTCGAAGGCGCGCGTGAGCCGACCGGCCGATTGATCGCGATCGCACTGAAGTGAACCGCATCGCGTGGCGTGCGTAGTCGCGTCACACTTCCGGGGTCAGGTTCACATCTTTCGAAGTGAACCTGAACCCTCATGTCGAGGGCGGAGCGGGCACGGAGCGTGAGCGCCGCAGCGTTCGACGCCCTGCTCGCTGCGCCGTTCGATCATTTCGGCAGCAGTTGAAATTCCAGCACCGCCATCGCGTCCACGAACGAATCCTGCACCGCGGGCATGTCCGCGTATGGCGTGGGATTGGTCAAGCGTTCGCGCGCCAGCCGGTCGCGGATTCTGGTCTGCTGATCCGCCGGCAATTCCGAGAGCAGATACGTCAGCACCGTATGCAGCGCCGCAACGCGGCCTTTCAGATCATCCAGATCGTCCATGGCGTCATCCTCATCGTTGGAGTGGGCCCGAGTATAGGGCCGCTCGACGCACCGACTCGATCCCGGAATCGAGCGCGACGGCATCGGTATTTATGCACGATGTGTCATGCATTCCGCAGATGATGAAAACGGCGTAACCGCATCTGATTTCTTTCACGGTGCGTTGAGAAACTCGCCCCGATACTCGGCCTCCTGATCAATACGAAGGAGACAACCATGAATCATTCGACCGATATCGCTCTCGAACGCGCTGCTCTTGAACACGACGCTTTTGAACACGACGCTCTTGAACGTGATGTCCCGCGCCGTGCCCTGCTCGCCGTCGGCATGATCGCGGCGATGGCCGTGGCCGGACTCGCTTCCGCGCAGGATCCGGTGCGCGACACCATGACCGAAGCGCAGGTCAGGACATCGCTGGAAGCGCAGGGTTATACCAATATCAACGACGTGAAATTCAAGGACGGCGCGTGGAAGGCCGATGCGCGCAGCGCCGACGGCAATCGCGTCGACCTGCGCGTGGATGCCATGACCGGCAAGGTCTATCCCGAAACCCAGGTCGCCAACCTGACCAAGGCGGACGTGCAGGCCAAGCTTGCAGGGGCCGGCTATTTCGACATCCATGATGTCGAATTCCGCAATGGCGTGTGGGAGGCGGAAGCCGAAAACGAGAACGGCCAGGATTTCGAACTACGAATCGACGCGGCGACGGGCGACATCATCAGCAAGCGCAAGGATTGATCCCCGTACCCGGCATTGATCGCATGATGCGCGAACGATGCCGAGGTGATGTGCTTCGCGCCTTGACGGTTGGAACGACATCGTTTCCGTGGTTGGAGCCGCGTTTCGACGCGGCTCCACTTCCACCCGATGGCGCTGCACGCAGCAGCGCAAGGTATCGTCAGAACTACGGCTTGATCCATGAGCCGTTCCGATCCATGACCGCAAGCGTCTCGCGCACGCCGGGATCGTTCTTGACCGGCCAGTCGACAAGACGTTGCCGGGGCGTTTTGCCGCCGCAGCGCGGCGCAGGGTCAAGTTTCGCTTTCAACAGGATCTCCATCGACTTCGGCTCACGTTGCGAGGCCGCAACGCAAAGCGCGGTCTTGCCGCGGAGTTCGCTGTTGGGCTGATCGAGGCGTTCGGCGAACGGGACGGCAGCAGCCCATGTCTATCATGTGACCATCGATCGGCGAGCGATGCGTGCGCATCGCCCACCGTCGATGAACTCGCTCACGAACGCTTGTAGAACCTCAGCATCATGTTCTGCATTTGCAGTACGGCCTGGTCGCCACCGTAGGCCATGCGCTGCAGGCGTTCGGGAACCGTGTTGCCGTCGCGGCACTTCTGCAGCGGGTTGAGCTGGATCTTGGAGAAGGCGATGAAGGCCTTCACGTCCTTGATCGCCACCGCGTAGCACATCGGCGTGTCGCCGCCGAGGTCGGGATGCGGCAGGTTCAGCTGCGCCGCATTCGCATTCGACGCCAGGATCCGCAGAACATCGGTGCGCCGCCAGCGCAGCGCGCAGACTACCAGCGCGGTCGATGTCGCTTTCGGATCCGGGGTAGCGTTGGCGGTGATCTGGGCCAGCTTGCCGCTCACGCCGGAGCGGCAGACCGCTTCGGCCAGCGTGCGCGGGTCTGGGTTCATCTGCATGACGCGGCGCAGCGCCAGCTGGCTGGTGGCGAGCGGCTCTCCGGTCTTGCCGACGTTTTCTGACGCCTTGCGCATCAGCGCGGCCGAGACGATGGGGAACTTGCGGGTAGGGAGCCACGCATCGGGCACCGGTTCGATCACGCCCAGGATCTTGTCGGCGCGGTTGTCGTTCGCCAGCAGATATTCGGCGTAGTCGAAGCGGAAATTCCAGGCGTCCGGATGACGCGCGAGATAGCCCTCGGCGATGCGCGGGTACTCGGCCATGCGGCTGATCTTGCGCAGCGCCGGCACCAGATTGGTCAGCGCATTGTGATGGGTCAGCGCGATGCCTTCGGGCCTGGACAACGCCGTCTGGTAGTGACGCACGGCCTTGGCGTATTCCACCTGCGCGAACGCCAGATCGCCCAGATAGAGGTCCATGCGCGGATGCTCGGGTTCGAGCCCGCGCACGCGTTCGTAAAGGGCGGCCGCGTCCGCGTCCTTGCCCTGCAGATAGCGCAGACGGCCCTGCATCATCAGCACATCGGCGTAATCGGGCGCCAGTTCCAGCGCCTTGGCCAGGCGCATGTCGGCCTGTTCGTAGTTGGGCGTATCGATCACCACCCGCAGCTGATCCGGCGGCAGCGGCATGGCCGGCGCGGTCATGATCGTGGCTTCGCCGATGAGATAGTGGATCTCGGGGCTGCGCGGATCCATCGGCTCGGCCTGCAGCAGCCTGGCCAGGGCATCGGCCGCAGCCGGCACGCCGCCCACGTCGTGCAGCAGGCGCCGCGCTTCGGCGACCAGCGCCTCCTTCGCGGGCTGGCCGTCCGCCTGCGCGGTGGCCGGCCTGTTTTCCTTGAACTTTTCGACCAGATGCGCGTACCACTCGCCGGCCTGGAAATCGTAGGCCGCGCTCAACGCCACGTAGTAGTCGCCGCCGAAGCGGCTGTCGGCGAACGCCAGGAATTCGGCCAGATCGTCGTCGGGCACTTTCTTCAGCACGGGAATCAGCCAACCATCGACCACCGCGGCCAGGGTGGGCAATGCGCCGGCACCCGGTGCGGGATTCGACGGGGGCAGCGCCTGCGGATCGAATGCGGCGACCAGCGCGGGCACGCCCTGGCTGGCGACCTTGTCGGTGTTCGCCTGCGCCTGCCGGAGCGCCATCGCCGCGGCGATGTCGCCCAGCAGAGCCTTGCGTGCGGGCGTCAGCGCTTCGTCTTTCTCCTCTTCGGAAACCACCGGCTTGCGGCTCCAGATCGCGGTGTTGATCGCATGCATCGTCGGGTCGCGAGACCACGCGTCGAAGGCCGTGACGCCGCTGGCATCGCCCGCAAGCTTGAGGAAGGCGCAGGCGGTACGGGCGCGCAGTCGCTCATCGGAAAACTCGTCGTCCAGCACCGGCTTGAGCAGCGCCATTGCGGCTGGATCCCGCTTGGCCAGCAATGCTTCGACGGCCTTGCGGTGCTGCCGGAAGCGGTTCGAGACATGGACGATATCGCCCGAACGATCCATGGCATGCGCCAAGCGACCGAACGCCTTGGCGTCGTACTCCGCCGCAACCTTGCATTCCGGCGCCGGCAACAATTCCACCTTCACTTCCTCCTGCTTGCCGCAGGCGGTGGCGAACACGACGACGGCGATACCGAAGCCCGCAATGGCTGAACGCATCTCTCACTCCGCTGCATGGGAAGCGGTCAGGATAAGCCCAAAGCGCGGCGATGCGATGACCGCGGCCCGGCAGCAGGGCTGCAGGCCAGCGATGCAAGCCAGCGATGCAAGCCGATGAAGATCGAGTGCCGGCCCCGACTTCCGCCGCACGTCGGGCCGCGATTCACGCGACAATCCACCGATGCCTCGTCCGCCCAATCGCCCCGACAAGCCCGCTGAACGCCCCTCTGCATCCACGGGCCTGCATCCGCGCAATCGACACCGGGGCCGCTACGATTTCGCGGCGCTGACGGCGGCAACGCCGGCGCTCTCGTCGTTCATCGTGAATACGCCGGGCGGCGAGGCCAGCATCGATTTCAGCGACCCGGCAGCGGTGCGCGCCTTGAACCGTGCGCTGCTGAAGACCCAGTACGGCATCGCGCACTGGGATCTGCCGGAAGGGTATCTGTGTCCGCCAATCCCCGGCCGCGCCGATTATCTGCACGGGCTGGCCGATCTGCTCGCGGCTTCGTCCGCAGGCGACGCGCAGGCCGACAACATTCCGCGCGGGTCGTCGATCCGCGTGCTGGATGTCGGCACCGGCGCGAACCTGATCTATCCGCTGATCGGTCATCGCGAATACGGCTGGCGTTTCGTCGGCACCGATATCGATATCACCGCACTGCGCGCTGCGGAAGCGATCGCGGACGCCAACGGTCTGCGGAAAATGATCGAACTGCGTCATCAGCCCGAGCCCGCGCGGATCTTCGACGGTGTGCTGCGCGGCGAGGAAGTTTTCGATCTCGCGCTGTGCAATCCGCCGTTCCACGCATCCGCCGCGGACGCGGCGCGAGGCAATGAGCGAAAACGACGCAACCTCGGCCAGCGTGAGGCGGTGGATACGGGTGTGCGGCTCAACTTCGGCGGACGGCACACGGAGTTGTGGTGCGCCGGTGGCGAAGCGGGATTCGTGCGGCGGATGATCCGCGAAAGTGCCGGCATCGCGACCCGCGTGTGCTGGTTCAGCACCCTGATCGCGAAATCCGAACATCTCGCCGACGTGCGCAAACAACTGCAGCAGGTCGCCGCGCAGGACGTGCGCGTGGTCGCGATGGCGCAGGGCAACAAGCAGAGCCGCTTCGTCGCCTGGACCTTCCTCGATGCGGCGCAGCGCGAGGCGTGGCGAGCATCGCGCTGACTGTGAAATCGGCAGACCGTCCGTAGACGCGCTTCGTAGAATCGATCCGTTCCGAGGGGTTGGTCAAACGCAGTCGCCAACACGTGCGTCTGTCCGCGGACGCCGATACCGCGACGAATGTCGGCGCGCGCCACGGCACTCCGGCGATCCTGGTCGTACACGCCGCGGAGATGGTCGCGGCGGGGCATGCGTTCTACCGCTCCGAAAACGGCGTCTGGCTCACCGACGCGGTGCCGGCGGACTTCATCGACTTCGGCATGGCCTGAACGACATGCCTGGAGGCATGGCCCCGACCGGAGTCGGGGCCATGCATCACTGCGTCAAGCCACTTTCCGCGGCGCGGTCTCTTGCTGCGGGTCGTTCTGCGTCTGCTGCTGCGGCGGCTGCGCGGCCTGCTCGGCGGCGCGTTCGTGGACACGATCGACATGCTGGGTGCTGGCCGCGAGCGGCTGAGCCTGACCCTGCGCCACGTCGGTGCCGGCGATGCGGTTGTGCGCGGCCGACGGATCCGGATTGTCCGACGCGAAGATCCGGCCGTTGCCGGCGCCCGGATCGACGCGGGCGATGCGGGTCAAACCCGCGTCCACGGAATCGGCGACCAGCGCGCCGGCCAACTGGTTCCGCTCGGGCTGCGACATCGCATCGAACGGCGCGCCCAGCGCGTTCACGCCGCTCTGCGCGTCGCGGTACATGCCGTTGTTCGGATGCGCTGCATCGTCCAGCAGTGGCGATGCGGCGGGTGCCGTCACCGGCGCATCCGTCGACGGCGGCGAAGCGCCGTTCTGGGCGCGGGAGGCCTGCAACAGGACACGCGCCCCGTCTTCCTGGGTACGCACGACCGATTCGAGGCTAGGAATAACGGCATCCTCCATCATATGACGGGCGAGCGCCTCCCTGCCCGACGGCACCAAATTCTGCGCGAACGTTACGGTCTGCTGGATATTGGACAGGCTGTACGGATTCTGCGGGCCGTAGTTGAGAGCGACGCCACCGACCAGCCCGAAACCCGTCCCGACCACGGCACCCGCAGCGGGCGCCTGATCGGTCACTCCGCGGACTATGCAACCCGCAGCGTCCGTGCCGTCTTGCAGGGTCCCGCCGACCTGCTGGCCGGTCTGGCGCGCGATCACGGCGATGGCCGCCGCACCATTGTCGATGGACCCTGCCACGCCGTTGGCGCCTTCGCGGATTCGGCCGGCATCGGCACGTGCGGCTTCCACCGCACGCCGGGCTTCTTCGCGGCTCTGCGCCAATGCCGAATCGCCGTAAGCGTCCAGCCCCTGCGCCTGCCGGCCGAGCCAGCGTTCGACATCATCGGGTAGCGGGAGCGCGCGCGCGCCGAAGCGAAGGAAACTGGCGGCAGCAGAGGTTGTGCCTTGATGTAAATGGCCTCGCGCCAGATCGATTCCCGCATCGATATTGCCGACTTGGGTTCGCACTTCCGCGACAACCTCGCCGCTAGCCAGCACCGCGGTGCGGCCGATCGTGCCCACCGCGCCGCTCATCGTCGCGACGGTCTCGCCCTGGATGCGCGCGGTGTAATCCAGTGCGGTGCCGCCGTAATGCAGCACCTGCTCCACGCCCTGGCCGGTGACCTGCACGCCCTCGCCCACACCACGACCGATGCGACTGCCGAGGACAGCGGTGTCCAGTACATCTACCAACGGACCGGCATAGGTCGCCAATTCGCTCACCGGCATCTGCTGCGGTCGGTCCACCAGAGCGCCGCCATCGTGTTTGCGCGCATCCATCAGCGGCTGCACATTACCTGCAGCGGTCGGCACGTCTCTCAGCAGTTGGGCGCCCGACTCTGTTGCTACCAGATCGACTGCAGCCATCGCAGAAGCTCGCGCGTTCGGGGGCAAATGGGTTTCTAGATATCCCAATGTAAGTTCACGGAGGCCAGGGGTCTCGGCGATTTGCGCCAGACCATTAGCGATCCTACCGGTCTGAATACGAGTTGCATCACTCATGCCCTGTACGCCGGTTTGGATGTCAGTCAACACGTCGCCGTTGACCTGGAAGGCGGTGATCGTGGCGCGCAGGTCGTGCACGGCGCCGCCGTTCTCTTCCACGTAGCGGGCCGCGGTGTTGGGATGCAGGCCGGCGGCGTTGAAGGTGGTGGTCTGCACGCCGGTGACCGCACCGGCGGCCGAGGCGATACCGCCGCCCAGCGAATGACCGGTGATCTCGAAATCCAGACCCGGCTGGCGCTGCAGCAGACGCGCAGCGTCCATCGCCCGGTCATAGTAGTCGGCGCGCAGGCCAAGGCCCTGAGGGAAATTGTTGGACAGATAATCTTCGGCGCCGCTCGCGCGCCTGCCGCCGGGCGAGGCGGGATCCACGATCGAGCCCATAGAGCCCTTGACCGCGAATACCGGCCGCGCGTCGGGGCCGAGGATCGCGGGATCCGGCAGATAGATCTCAGCGCGGAAGCCGGAGCCTTCCGGGCGCAGCATTTCGTTGATCTGTTCGCGGCTCAGCCCCGGGGCGAGCGCCTGCAGCTGTTCGGGATGCTCGCTGGCGCGGGTCCAGCCCGGCGGCGGCGCACCCGTTCCGGCCGCCGCCCGGTAAGCGTCCTGTGCCAGACCGGCCATCTGCAGTCCGTGATAATTGACCGACAGTTGATCGGCCTCCGTGGTCCTGCCCGCGGCGCGCAGATCGGCCAGCAACCGGGTCTGCCGTTCGCGACCTTCGCGCACGCTCTCGTTCGTGGGTTCGGTCATGGCATGACTCCTTGCGCGGGCGTTTGGCCCCATCCTAGCCCAGCCGTGCGCCGAAACCCCACTTGATGCGCGATTCCGGCGCTGACCGGGCGCATGGCCGCATCCGCTCATAACGAATCAACCGCTTACATGCATGCTTCGTCGCGACGACGGCCGGCGCATAGCGCAGGCACACGCGGTCATTTGGCCGATGACCGCGGCCACCGCTCCAGCCATCGCATGGAAAGGAAGTTCGCCATGCCCATGCCTACCCGCATTCCCGATCTGCACGTCCATCTGTTCAACGCGCGCTGTTCAACGCGCGCTATCTGCCGCTCGCGACATCACCGCCGACGCGATGGCCAAGGACGAAAGCCGGCTGGCCAAGGGCGTCGAGAAACGTCTCGACGCGCTGACCGGCAGCGCCCGTGAAACGCCGATCGCTTTGTACCCAGCGCCGGATGCGACCCTGCAGACGTGTATCGACGATATGGAAGAACGACAACCATGCGCAGATCGTCGCAAGGCTCTGCGCGCGCCATGAACACATCCTCGATGTCTTCGACCGTCCAGAATACGCGCCGTATCGCAAGCGCTTTTTCTGGCAGAACCGCTACCTCGGGCTATAGCCTCCCGGCGGAATTCTTGCGGGAATACGTTTTCAGGAAACGGTTTCCGTCTTGTTCCGCGCCAGCGGATCGCCCAGAGTGCGACGCATCGCGGATTACACCGATGCCATTCGCGCATCGCGATTTTCTCCGTGGTTTTGCGGCGATTCGATGTTGCGCCGCAGCATCGACGTTCGATCCGCAACGACGCCATTCCGATTCCATGCGGAATGGCTGCGATTCAATCTGGAGGCCAGGATGCGCATATTCTCTCGACGCCACGGCAATACGCTGTCGGCGATTTCCGTTTTCCTGCTCACGCTGTTGCTCGCGGCCTGCGATCTGCCGCTGCGCGACGACGGGCTGTCCGCTGCGGGTGACGCGCCGGCAGTACTCGATGCCTTCGCCGGCAAACATCACGGCGGCGGCACTGCCGGCATTTGCGACGCCGCGCCGAGCACGGTGCTGACGCCGGTGCCCTCGCCGCCGCGCGACGGCGCGCCGATCGACGTGCGCATCCACTACAACCGCCCGAACGGCGATTACGGCGACTGGGGCCTGCACCTGTGGCAGGTGAACGACGCCGGCCAGTACATCGCCGATTACCCGGGCGTGTCGTGGCCGTCGCCGCTGGTGCGTTCCGGCGTCGACGACTACGGCGCGTACTTTGACATCCGCGCATCGCAGTTCACGAATCCCGCCGCCGCGGGCTTCGGCTTCATCGTGCATCCGCCGGGTCAGGGCGGCGATCCCGGCATCGACCGGGTAGTGAAATTCACCGACGGCGACCGCTTCTGGCTGCGCTCCGGCGACGCCACCGTGTACCGCAGCAATCCCCTGGGCAGCGCGCCGGACATCGATACCGTTCGCGTGCATTACAAGCGCTTCGACAACGTCTACAACCAGTGGGGCCTGCATCTGTGGCCCACCAGCGGCATCGACCCGGGCCGTCTTTCCGGCTTGACCCTGGACCAGTGGGGCAATCCGGTGCCGCTGGCATCAATGCCCAACTACAGCGCGGGCAGCGGCGAAATCACGTTCGACCTGCCGGTGCGCAATCCGCAGGGCGACGCCAACCGCAGCGCGGTGGAATTCATCATCCACGGCATGCCCTCCAATCCGAACGGCGGCGTGAACAACAAGGATGGCTGGAACGACAACATCCGCGTGAACTTCGCCGCATTGTCGATCAGCAATCGCGTCGGCCAGGTGTGGCTGGTGCAGGGCACGCCCACCGTATTCACCGCGCCGCCGGACACCCGCCGCGTGTCCACCGTCGACGCGCGTGCCGCGTGGCTCACCCGCGATCTGATCCAGTGGCCGCTGGCCGATGCCTTCGGCACGTTCAAGCTCTATCACTCGGCGAACGGACAGATCCTCGCCCCGCGCGGACAGGTGGTGACCGGCGCCGATGGCGCGCTCGCGCTGTCGCCCGGCGGCAGCGTGCCCGCCGATGCCGCCGAACGTTTCAAATATCTCGACGCCGGCGTGGTGCTGGCGGTGGCCGCGGCCGACCGCGCGCGCCTGGGCGATCTGCTGAAACAGCAGCTGGTGCTGGTGCAGGAGGACGCCAACGGCAAGGTGCTGGGCGCGACCACGCCGCAGCTGGCCGGCGCATTGGATGATCGTTACGCCGCCGCCGAGGGCATCG
Source organism: Lysobacterales bacterium (assembly GCA_031364125.1). Taxonomy (GTDB): domain Bacteria; phylum Pseudomonadota; class Gammaproteobacteria; order Xanthomonadales; family Xanthomonadaceae; genus Lysobacter_I. The sequence goes on from JANLVT010000037.1 coordinate 16,340, forward strand.
ACGATCTGGGCGTCTCGCTGCGTCGCGGGCGGACGAGCTTCACCCTGTGGGCGCCGACCGCGCGCAAGGTCACGCTGTGCACCTACGGCGCACGCGGCGTGGCCCACAGCCAGGACGCGATGCAATTCGATCCCGCCACCGGCGCGTGGCGCTTCGATGCGCGCGGCCAACGCCGCGGCGCGTACTACAAGTACGCGGTGGAAGTCTTCGTGCGCGGCGTCGGCGTGGTCCGCAATCTGGTCACCGACCCGTATTCGATCAGCCTGAACGCGGACTCGCAGCGCAGCTACGTCGCCGATCTGGATTCGCCCGCGCTGATGCCGCCCGGCTGGCGCTTCTACCGGTCGCCGGACAACGTCCGCGCGCAGGAAGACATGTCGATCTACGAACTGCACGTGCGCGATTTCTCGGTCGGCGATGCCACCGTCAGCGCGCGCAACCGCGGCAAGTACCTGGCGTTCACCGAGTGGAACTCCAACGGCATGCGCCATCTGCGCGGGCTGGCGCAGGCGGGCCTGACCGATGTGCATCTGCTGCCGGTGTTCGACTTCGCCAGCACCCCGGAAAAAGGCTGCGTCACGCCGATCATTCCCGACGCCGCGCCGGATTCCGATGCGCAGCAGGCCGCGGTCGGCGCCGTACGCGGCACCGACTGCTTCAACTGGGGCTACGACCCGTGGCACTTCACGGCGCCGGAAGGCGTTTTCGCCAGCGATGCCGACGACGGCGCCGCGCGCATCCGCGAGTTCCGCGCCATGGTGATGGCGCTGAACCTCAACGGCCTTCGCGTGGGCATGGACGTGGTCTACAACCACACCAGCGCCTCGGGCCAGGGCGACCGTTCGGTGCTGGACCGCGTGGTGCCGGGCTATTACCACCGGCTCAACGCCGCCGGCGAGATCGAGCGCTCGACCTGCTGCGAAAACACCGCCACCGAAAACCGGATGATGGCCAAGCTCATGATCGATTCGGCCAAGACCTGGGCCACGCAGTACCGCATCGATTCGTTCCGCTTCGACCTGATGGGCCACCAGCCGCGCTCGGTGATGGAAGAGCTGCGCGATGAAGTCTCGGCCGCCGCCGGTCGCCCGATCCAGCTGATCGGCGAAGGCTGGAACTTCGGCGAAGTGGCCAACGGCGCACGCTTCGTGCAGGCCTCGCAGCTGTCGCTCAACGGCACCGGCATCGGCACCTTCAGCGACCGCGCCCGCGACCACGTGCGCGGCGGCTCGGGCTTCGACAGCGGCAATGCGCTGCGCAGCAACCAGGGCTACATCAACGGCATGCACTACGACGACAACGGCAGCGGCGGCAACAAGACCCGCAACGACCTGATGTGGTCAGCCGACATCATCAAGGTCGGGCTGGCCGGCTCGATCCGCGATTACACGATGACCACCCACTGGGACGCGACCCTGCGTCTGGACCAGATCGACTACAACGGCCAGCCGGCCGGCTATGTGGTCGATCCGCAGGAAGTGGTGAACTACGTCGACAACCACGACAACTGGACGCTGTTCGACAACAACGCGTTCAAGCTGCCCACCGCCACCAGTCGCGAAGACCGCGCCCGCGTGCAGATCCTCGGCGCGGCGATCAACACCTTCAGCCAGGGCGTGGCCTATTACCACGCCGGCATCGACACGCTGCGCAGCAAGTCGCTGGACCGCAACAGCTACGACAGCGGCGACTGGTTCAACCGCATCGACTGGACGTATCGCGACAACGGTTACGCCGCCGGCCTGCCGCCGCAGGGCGACAACGGCGGCAACTGGTCGGTGATGGGCCCGCTGCTGGCGGACGCGCGCATCAAGCCGACCGAAGCCGAAGCCCGCTGGACCCGCGACGCCTTCCGCGACCTGATGCAGATCCGCGCGAGTTCGCGCCTGTTCCGCCTGCGCACCGCGGACGAGATCAAGCAGCGGCTGAGCTTCCGCAACACCGGCAGCGCGCAGGTGCCGACGGTGCTGGCGGCGCATCTGGACGGCCGCGGTTACCCCGGCGCGAACTATAGCGAACTGCTGTATTTCGTGAACGTCGACAAGCTGCCGCAGACGCTGACGATCCCCGCGGAAGCCGGCAAGCAGTACCGCCTGCATCCGGTCCACACCGCGCCCGACGCTGCCGACCGTCGCGCCGCGGGTGCGGCCTACGATCTCGCCAGCGGCCGCTTCACGCTGCCGGCGCGGACCGCAGTGGTGTTCGTGGTCCGCTGATCAGCAGCGTTGCAAGATGGACCCGCAGAACGGCTGCCTCTCGGCAGCCGTTCTGTTGTGCGGTCTGCGACACGGCCGCTGGACGGCTTGCATTCCCGCTGCCGCGCTTCGCGGTCGCGTCGCGGGCTTCGCGTTCGAAGCCGGAGACCACAGTTATGCATAGAAGCCGACACTTTTCATTGATCTGCGATCGGGCAAGAGGCCCGTCGGGCGGTCGTGGATCGTGCTTTTTCCACTGATGCACGGCTCTTTTAAGCGTCGCGATCCGACGCATCGACGCCGTTTACAGAGAATCTTCCATTTTCACCTTACGTTCCGCGCACCGATGACAGGCTCTGATCCGACATCACTAAAATTTCGGTGTTCGAATGCAAACGACACGCCCCGATACCGCCAACGCACTGGAAGATTTTCTTTCCGAACCGCGATTTCCGTGCGTGGGGGCCAAGGCAGCAATCAGTCAAGGCAATCTGGATATTTTCGTAGCCGGGGATCTGCGCGACTCTGCAGCGGACGAATCGATCATCCAGGCGTTGGAAACATTCGCGGACAACGTCGATCGCGACAAGGTCTTCGTCAGCTTCTGCGCCACCTTCCCCGACACGCCGCCATTGTCGGAAGCGCAGTTCGAAAGCGCTCTATGGCAGCGACTTCAGGCGCTACATGAGATCGACCGGCAGCATTCGGATTGGGATCCTCGCGTCAGCAGCGATCCCCGATCGCCCAATTTCGGCATGAGCCTGGGCGGCCACGGCTTTTATGTCGTCGGTTTGCATCCCAACGCCAGCCGGCCGGCGCGCCGTTTCCAGCAGGCCGCTTTGGCGTTCAACCTGCACAGCCAATTCGAGCAGCTAAAGACCGAAGGGCGCTACGAAAAGTTGCGGGGCGCCATCAGCGGACGGGACGCGGCCCTGTCCGGCTCGGTCAATCCCATGCTCGCGGCGCACGGCGTGACCTCCGAGGCTTCCCAGTACAGCGGTCGCACCGTGGATGACGATTGGACGTGTCCCTTCAAATCCGGCGCGTCGTCGTCCTCATGATCCATCATATTCCACCGCGCAGCGGCGTCGCTTTCGAGTTGTCTCGCGGGCAGCGCCTCAAAGTCATCGATCCGCATGGCGAGCAGGTGGCGGACCTGTTGGCCTACCGCCGCGACGATACGGGCGAAGTGCTGTCGTCCGGGCGCAGCATCGACTACGCCAGCAGCATTTATCTGGGCACCGGCGATCTGCTGTACTCCAATCGCAGCAATGCGATGCTGGAAATCCTGGAAGACAAGGTCGGCCGCCACGACTTCCTGCTGACGCCGTGTTCGGCCGAGATGTTCCGGATCATCTACGGGGAAGCGCAGCCGCATCGCGGCTGCTTCGGCAATCTGGCGGCTGCACTGGCGCCTTACGGCGTGGCCTCCGACCAGATTCCGACGGCTTTCAATATCTTCATGAACGTATCGGTCGATGCGGGCACCGGGGCGGTATCGGTCCTCCCCCCTTTGAGTCGGGCCGGCGACTATATCGTCTTCGAAGCAAGGCAGGATCTGGTGATCGGCCTGACGGCCTGTTCGGCCGGGCAATCCAACAACTTCGCCTACAAACCCATCCATTATCGGATCATGGATGGAGACTGACCCGGCATCGACCGCAATCGACGATGCGGTCGCTAACCCCACACGGCCTGGCACGAGGCCCGTCGGGCGATTCGAACGGCTGCCGAAGTGGCTGAATCTGGTGCCCATGGTGGTCCAGTGGATCTGGCTGGGCGCGCGTTACCGGAGCGTTACTCTGCCCTCCAGTGCCAATCCCCGCATCACGGCTGGCGGCTTGGTCGGCGAAGGCAAGCTGGAATATTTCCGGATCATGGGCCCGCTGGCGCGAGCCGCGACCGCGACCTACGTGGGCGTTCCCATCGGCGCAGCCACGACCGTGGACGATCTGCTGGACGCCATGGCGGGCGCCGGGATTGAGTTTCCGATCGTCGTCAAACCCGATCTGGGCTGGTGCGGCTACGGCGTGAACAGGATCGCCGACGAAAGCGCGCTGGCGACCTATCTTTCCAGCTTTCCCGCCGGTCAGACACTCATTCTCCAGCGTTATCTACAAGAAGAAGGCGAAGCGGGCCTCTTCTATGTCCGCCACCCTGACAACGAAGCGGGCTCGCTGCTCGGTGTGCTCTTGCGCCACTACCCGCGGGTGATCGGAAACGGCCGAGACACGATCGGGTCGTTGATCGCCCGGGACATCCGGCTCAGCCGCCTGACGGGCAGCCGATCGCATCGATATGGCGACATTCCGGACCGCGTCCCTTCGCCCGGCGAGACGGTGAGGCTATCGACGGTCGCGTCCACACGCGTCGGCGCTCTGTATGAAGACGCGAGCCATGCGGCCACCCTGGCGCTGACGGCGCGCGTCGATGCGATCGCCCGCGACATGCAGGATTTTCACGTCGGGCGTTTCGATGTCCGATACGCCACGATGGATGCGTTGCGCAACGGCGAGTTCACGATCATGGAGGTCAATGGCGCCGGCGCCGAAGCCGTCCATGCCTGGGATCCGAAGTACTCCATCGCCGAGGTGTACCGGATCGTATTCGCCAAGCAGCGGCTCCTGTTCCGCATCGCCGACGCGCAGCGTCGGGCGGGCCACCGTCCCATCGGGGCGCGCGCCTTGGTGCGCTTGCATCTGGCGCAGCAGCGCTTGATAAAGCGATACCCGCCCTCGAACTGACGCCGCGTCCAGGCCTGCCTTTCGGCAGGCCGTTTGCGGCCATACGCGCGCTCGCCTATCCGGAACCACGCGCTCTGGTAACACGAGCCTGGAATATGCGTTTCCGCTATGAGTGCAGACCCGAAGTGACAGCAGCGTGTGCCCGGGCGGCCAGATCCTTGCGGCCCGCCCCGACGCTATCCTCGAGCGCGGGATGGAAGGTGACGCGTACCGTGGCGCCGCGCGTCCGCATGAAACGCCACAGATGAGGGCCAAGCACCATCTCCCCGTGGTAAGCGTATCGATCGCGATCTTCCAATGAGGCCACGGCACGGCCATCGACACGCCGCACTTCCAACGTCATGGGCTGGATCTGCAGCCCCCGGTTCACGTGCTCGCGCAAGGCCGAAAAGGCGCTCGATTTGAACGGCAGAACCCCGGTTCCTGACGAACTGGTGCCCTCCGGGAACACGATCAGGTTGCGTCCGCCTGCGAGCGCGATGTCCAACCGATCGACGACCTGCGCAGCGTCGCTGCGCCGGCGGCTCACGAACACGGTGCGCTGCAACCTCGCCAGAAAGCCCAACAAGGGCCAGGCCCGCACATCGCGTTTGGCGACGAAGCTTCCGCGCACCAGACCGCCGACGACGAAGACGTCCAGATACGACAGATGATTTCCGACATACACAACCTGGCGCAGCGCTTCCGGCTTCCCCACGCATTCGACCGTGATGCCCAGCGCGCGACCCACCGAGCGATGCCACTGTCGCGCTGTCCGCCAGGCGAGTCGATCGAAGGGCAGCAGCAGCGACTGCACGGGAATGATGAGCAGCACCAGACCGATCAGAGCCAATAGTTTTACGCTCGCACGAAATACGGACACGGGGCCGGCGCTACAGGATCGACACTGGGATGTCGGCCTGCATCGGTGCAGGAAACCCGGCGGGCGGACGCAGGACGGAATTTCCTTCGCGCCCGAAACGACGCAAGTACCTGGTCGACAAATCGGCCGTGGGCAGGACGATGCACACGTCGATGCTGTTGAACCGGCGATCGATGTGCGCTCCGCGTCCGACCATCGCGCCCGCGCGCAAATAGCCGCGGATCAAGGGTTCCATTCGTTTGAAGGCGCGGACCGCATCGATCTCGTGCAAAGCGCGCCGATCCATCGCCACGACTTCGGCGCCGATGGCATGCGGCCGCCACCGCGCCGGCGCCGAATGATGGTGATGGAGATAGGCCAGTTGCTCTTCGATGAGCGCAGGATCGGTTCCCCGGAAGCTGGCGCAGCCGAACAGCAGCTCGATGCGATGCTCCGCGACGTATCGGGCGATCGCGCTCCACAACAATCCTATCACTGGCTTCTGGCGATACTCGCGCAGCACGCACGATCTTCCAAGTTCCAGAAGACGCAGCTCGGCGTTTAGAAGCACGCCGAGGTCGAACTCACCGCTGCTGTAGAACTCGCAGACTCGGGCGGAGCCTTCGTTGCGCAGCAGGCGGTAATTGCCCACGACCCCGTGGTTATTGCCGGCGGCAGCCCGCTGCTTGTCGATCACGATCAGGTGTTCGGCGACATCATCGAATACATCGACGTCGCGCCGGTCCATCGCTGCCGCCGCGTCGGGAATGGCGCCGCCCTCCTCATAGAAAACTTGGTAGCGCAGCCTCTGCGCGGCCCGTACCTCTTCCGGACTCGCTACCAGCCGTACGCAAATGTCGGCGAGGCAGGACGAAACGGCGCGTGCGGGCGCAGGACGCAGGGCCTGCGCGGCGACGCCGCCATGACCGGATCGCCGATCCTGCGCTGCGCGATCAAACACCGGGTCGACGAACGGCTGCGACAGCGTCGGACGCCTCGGAGGGCGCGACGATCGCCCAAAAAAGGCCTGGCACCGGCCCACCTTGACGGTGCGAATGCGAGGCTTGCTCGAGTGCTGTCCCATCGATCCGGGCCGATGGGAGGTCCACGCGGAGCATGAAGGCCTTGGCTGCGCTCGGCTGCATCAGCACGCAGCTCGGCGGCGCTGGACGCAGTGTGTCAATGGCGACCAGCCTCCGGGAGGCGTTGTTCATCAGAAAATCTCGAAATGAGGGCTCGGAAGCAACAGCGCAAGCGATGCAATACCCGTGCCACCGGCGCATGCGCACCGGAAGCGATGCGCAGCGGTCGTATTCGCCAGACTGGCCCGACCGCATCAGTCTGTCATCGGGCAGAACGCTCTTTCCCGGGCGCGGTTTCCGTCAATACGCCCGACCTGCGCTGCCTCGCTTCCCTCGTTCCAATGCGGTGGGAGCCTAAGATACCGATCGATGCCTGCGCCCGTCGAATGCCAGTCACGGATTTCGAATCCGCTTCGTCGATCGCTCATCAAGCAGTGCGGTCGGATCATGGCGCGATCGACGCGGCGGGCATTGCCGCCGGGCCGCCGAAACCGTCACCGCTCACGTCCTCATCGCGCCAGCCACGATCGGTATCGAGGCCGGTGGTCCACCAGGTATGCGCGTCGATCCGCAGCGGACCGCGCACGCGCTCGTGGAAGCGCACCGGCAGCAGGTATCCGGCCACATCGCGATATTCGAGGAACGTGGTGTCGACGTGCGCGCCGAGCGTGGTCTCGAAACCGTTGAGGCTCATGTGGATGCGGAACAGCCGCGCTGTCTGCCGATCGATCCACAGCACCACCTCGTCCTCGGCGGCTTCGCCGAAGCCCGGGCGCACGGTGGCTCGCATGCGGTCGGCAGGTTCGCGTCGGCATCTTAAGGTGCCCGTGCATAGGGAGAAGGTCTACCACCGGATACGGCATGAAGAGCAGTCGTTGGTTGGGAGCGGCGCTGATTGGGCAGGCAACAAAAGAAGGATTTGAATGAGTAGAGAACCCGCACAGAAATCATCGCCGATACCGCCCTGTTCCGGGCAAGGGTGGCTGGGCATCGTGCTCTGTATCTCACCTAGAAGCCGTCGCGCCATAGGCCAGCTTCTGCATGGCGCAGATGCAGGCATTCCCGGGTTGCGAGCCGACGTCGTCTCCGAGGGTTGGGGGCGCGAACCCACGCTAGTTCCTGATCGCACACCTACAACGCCAAGCAGCGAGCACGGTTGGGCATAATCTGCAAGCCTGCCGACGAACAAGGAAGCTGCCCCATGGCCCAACCGCACGGGCGCGTCGACACCATTGACGCCTCCGCCCTCATCGCTGCCACCGACCGCGAAGGTCGCGTCGACCCGTTGGCGTATGAGGCCCAACGCCTCATCCTTCAGAACCAACGGCTGGGCACCGTGGACGCGAACGCCTTGGTCCGCGACCTCCAGTTGTCTCCCGCCTTCGAACGGTTCGACCGGGACAGTTTTCTGCGGGCGATCGACGCACGCTTGGATTCGCCTGCCGCTCAGGAACGGTTCGCCGAGGCGTTGGACACCGCCAACATCACCGACGGTTTTCTTGAGCGCAAGGGCGAGCAACTGGCCGAAGTCGTCGGAGACGCCTACGGATACGCCAAGGGCAAGGTCACTTGGGCAGACGAATACCTCACCAAGCAGATGTCTTGGTCCTATCAGCGTGCAGGGGAGATCGAAAACGACCCGAACGCGACCGAGCTTCAGCGCCGGTCGGCCGGATTGGCGCGGGACGTCGTGGGCAAGGCGCAGGAGCTTTACGGCGAAAGCTCGGGGGGGATCGTCCATAGCCTGGACACGCTCAAAGGTTTTGTAGACCTGGGCGAGATGGGCTATCGGTTCACGACCGACGAGAACTATCGAGACTTGCTCATCTCGACGGCGAAGCTTTACGCCGCGCAGACCATGGACGACCCGAGTAAGCCGGTGCGGGATCTTCGCAACGCTGCTACGCAAGCGCTCGAAAACTGGGAGCAGGAATACAAGCAAGCGAAGGCCGAGGGGCGTGAGCGCCAGTTCCTGGGCGAGACCGAAGGGGCGATCGGCGTCGAGCTTGCAGCAACGCTCATCCCCGTCTCCAAATTGGGTAAGTTCGGGAAGGTCGCCAACGCACTCGATGCCGCGACCCCGGATGCGCTCGATGAAGTCGCGGAGCTCACCGGAGACGCAAATCGTGCCCTGCGCCGTGCGGAAGGCGAAGCGCCAACGCCGCACCCGGGCGAGACCGTGGCCGAAGCTTCGGCGCGTAGCGCGCGAGCGGCAGAAGCCGCGGAGGGCGTGCTTCGCGCAGAAATCCGGTTGTTCCGGGATGAAGGCAAGCTCGATCAGCTCATCGAAGCGGCGCACAAGACTGGCAATGTGGAAGGCTTGCTTCGCAGCGGCGAGCTGGGCCCAAAAGAACTCGCCGAAGTTCTGAAACGCGATGCCACCGTCTTCGATGGCAATGTCAAATACTTGGACGCGGTTTCGATCAGCACCAAGGGGGCCGATCTATCGACACTGACGACGAAACAGCTGGGTGACATCGGTGAAGCGTTACATACCTACGACCTGGTGAAGGCCGGCCACACCGATATCGTGTCTATCAAGAACGCGTCGGGACATGGCATCGACGTCGTGAGCCGCGACCCGACAGGGAAGTTACAGTTCGATGAAGTCAAGGCGTCGGCGACTGGGCAGGCGAAAGCGCAGCGTGGCGATCCAGAGGAATTCATCGCTACCAGATTGGACCGTGCAATTGCGCAAGATCGTCATTGGGCTGAGCACAACGCGCAGCCCGGGCTTCGCGATGTCGCGTTCGGTTTACGTGAAGAAATCACGGACCCAAATACCAATAAGCTGCTGCCGGATCTCAACGCGAAATGGGTTCAAATGAATCTCAGTCGCTCTCCCGGTTCGACCAGGCTGGACGTGGAGAAGACCGTCGAGGATTGGGTAAAGCCAGAGCCCAAGAAGCAGAGCATGCTCGAAACCTTCAGTCCGGATGATCAGGCTCTCCATCAGCGCGTGTTTGGAAAGGCGAAAGAAAAAGGGTTGGACGACGATCGGGCCGAGAACCTCGCAGCACAAGGCTTACTGGCCTTCAAGCAAGACCGACTGACGCGAAGCGCGGACGATGTGGGCATCTATAGCGATCGTCTGTTTATCACCCATTTTCCGCATGGATTCGGGCGCGACCCGAGCCACCATGTCAATCTTGAGGTCGCTGCCGCTTCCGAGAAGCCCGCGCAGGAAACCTTGCAGCAGGTGGCGCAACTCGATCGGCAGCAGGCACAGGAGCGTCTGGCGCAACAGCAAATCCAGCAACAGGATGGCCCCGATGGCCCCAGAAGCCCGACTATCGGGCCGAGGACAGTGTAATGACCAAGTTGAAGTGGCATCCGTCGCTTAAAAAGACATTTAAGGGCTGCGAGATATGGTGGCAGTCTGGAATGGTTAAAGAGAACAGGCGTGAAGCCATGTCAGCCCTTCTGTCGAAAAGCCTTGCGGAAGAAGGGAAGTTCAAGCTTCATCCATCGGCGCTGATGGTTCTTGCGCAGACATACTGCACCGAAGCCTGTTTGCTGGGAGCGAGTAACGAAGCCAATGCGTTGGCGCGCCCGCTGCGAAATGGTGTTCAGTTTCGCGCACTCGATTTCATGAAGGTCGCGACTCGTTCACTACCAGGCGATGACTCTCAACCGCTTCTACCGTTCAAGAGTAGCCTGATGGCCATCGGTCCGACGATGCTGTCGGATTGGGCACTCGGCCGCCAATGTGCTTATTACCTGATCCAGGTTGCGCACAAAGATATGCGCATGAATGTCCCGGTGATCCGCAAAGAGGGTTGGGGCAAGGGCACCAATGACGCATTCCTGATCAGTTTGCTCTCACAGGCCTATGTTATCCCGACGCATTACGAACCGGCGAGGCCGATGATCGATGTGTACCGTCGCTTGCTTGATATATGGCAAAGCATTGATCAGGAGGCATTCCGGACGGCGATGGCGGAGGCTGCGGACTTTCATATCAGTCGCAGCAAGGGCTCTACCGACCGAATTTGGTATGAATTCGACAGCTACTACGACAGCGTCTACCCCAGCGAACTGCTGGCCGTTCAAGCTCTTCGCCGTCGCGACGGCTTGCCTGAATTCGAGACCGGCCACCTGCTCATCGACACGCCGTGGTCGATCCTCCGCGACTTACCCGAATGCGAGCCGCATCCGTTGGCACTCGCGCTTGAGGCGCGGCTTCGTAGCGACGATCCGGAGTATTGGCGGCATTGACGGGAGAATGGCCTGAACCGCCCCGTCTTTCCCGGAAGCTTCAACTCTTGAGAGGATGAGCAATGACCAAGCAGACGAAGTATTCCCCGGCAGTGCGGGAGCGGGCGGTTCGGATAGCGCAGACGCATCAGCAGAAGTGATTCAAAGACGGTCGTGGCCGACGCGTGAAGCAGCGGAACTGGCGACCCTGACGTGGGTGGACTGGTTCAACCATCGCCGGCTGCTGTCGTCGATTAAAAGCGGACATCGCGACTGATTTCAAGCATGCGATCGCAGACGGCGCCAATCCCTTTGTTCTGCATGGAGCGAGTACTGTCGCCATAACAGCGCCCGTGACGCAACGCTCATGGCGCATCAGTTGTTTCGGGCAATGTCGCCGCAGGCGCCGCCGCGGCGCCAGCGAACGCGGTGCCGCTCACGTCCTCATCGCGCCAGCCGCGATCGGTATCGATGCCGGTGGTCCACCAGGTGTGCGCGTCGATCCGCAGCGGCCCGCGCACGCGTTCGTGGAAGCGCACCGGCAGCAGGTATCCGGCCACGTCGCGGTATTCGAGAAACGTGGTGTCGACATGCGCGCCGAGCGTGGTCTCGAAGCCGTTGAGGCTCATGTGGATGCGGAACAGCCGCGCGGTCTGTCGATCGATCCACAGCACTACCTCGTCCTCGGCGGCTTCGCCGAAGCCCGGGCGCACGGTGGCGCGCAGGCGGTGATACGCCCTGCCCTGCTCGTCGATGTCCGCGAGCCGGGCCCATGTCGTCGCACGGTCGAGAAAGAAAGTCGGACCGAAATGGAACATGCGGAACGCGTCGTTGGTCATCGCGGTCGCGCGCAGTTTCGCGGGGTCGGTTTCGCGCACGCCGTTGTACGACACCGCCAGTCCATCGCGGCTGCGCACCACGTACTTGCTGCCGTCGGGGCCGGTGTGCGTGATGGCATACAGACCGTCGCTCGGCCGGTAGCGCTCCTGCGAGCGGATGCGGAAACCGCTGTCGCTGACCACCGGCTGGATCTTCTGGATCAGCGCGTACCAGCGGCCATCGGTGGAGAGATTGATGTCGCCGGGATAACGGCGCAGGTCGCCGCCGTGGGCCGCAAGCGTGCGCGCGAAGATCGCATCGCCGCTCAGGCCGTCGGCGAATGCGGCCGCGGGCGGATCCGGGGGAAAGCGGACGCTGGCGCAGCCGGCCATCGCCAGGCAGAGCAGCATCAGTGCGAGAACGGACGACGACCGGAACGGAGGCATGGGCGGATCCTGCAGAAGTTGCTGAAGACGATCATCCTACGGGCGGACGACCGGAACGGATGCGCCCGGCGGTGCGCTATAGCTGCTTGATCGACGATGGCGGCCCACAGGTCACCATCGTCGTTTCGGCACCCACCCATCGTAATGACAGGGTTCATCCGTACGCGGCGCCGACGCGCATCGGCATCAGCACTTGGGCCAGCAGCCGCCACCGTTCAGCAGCGGATTCGGCAGATCGGGGCGGGTTTCCGGCTGCGCTTTGTCGATCTGCGGTGGATTGGAAATGTCGCTTTTCATGTCCGGATAATCCGGGTCGATCAGCATGATGGTTTCGTTGGGATCGCGCAGCGTTTCCGGATCGACTTCGATTGCCGTCCAGCCCGCTACCGTGCGCACCGTCGCGTTGCGGATGCGCTCCCACGCCTTGATGTCTTCTTCGGTGGGTTCGCCCGATCCGGTATCGGCATCCGGATTCACGTACCACTGATCGATGATCTTGCCGTCTTTGTCCTGACGCAGGCCGTGTCCATCCGCACCGTCGTAGAGGAATTCCCCGTTGTCGAGCAGGTAGCCTGTGGCGCCATCGTCGTAGTTGTAGATTTCCACGACGATCGGACCATCGAGATCCTCGCCCCCGCCCCCGCCCGCGCTGATCAGACGCATGTCCACGCCGCCCACGCGCCGCTCGGGAAGTCCGCTATCCGCGTTGTTCTGAAGCACCAGCGTCAGGCCGTCGAACTCGGGATCGAAGCCGTGCTCCGCCAGCAATTCGGAATCCAGACCCATCCGGGTCAGGGCATCCTTGCGCTCGCCGAGCGGAAACGCGGCCAACGGCGACTCGCTGCCGCCCCCATGCGCTTCCAGCCCGGCCTGCAATTCCGCCGGATTGACGACGATCTTGCCCACGCCGAATTCGAACGTCGGCAGCAATTGCGCGCCGATCAGATTGATGATCAGTGACAGCCCCGGGCGGCTATTGGAATCGTACGGATCGGTGCCGGCGACGACTTCGTCGGCGTCGTTGTAACCATCGCCGTCGGAGTCGACCACGTTCCATGCGTAATAGCAGGCGGAAAGATCGCAGACGCGGATGTGGCGCAGTTCGGGGTCCGCGGCCTGGACGGACGACGCGAAGGACATCGCGCCCAGCGCGGACAGCAGCGCTGAAGTGAGGAGTGTTGTTTTCATGGGATATCCAATGATCGTGGTGCGTCCTCCGGCGGATGCTTCGGCCGGGCCGGTCGCGACATGCGACAGGCTTGCGGGAGAACGCCGCGCATCGTCTGCATCGGCCACGCGACGCGCGCACTTCGTGACGCGCGTCACAGCTCCTGAAATGCTGTCCTCATGCAACGGTTTAGCGCGTTTATGACGCCCGCGCGCGGAACTGCCCGTGGAAAACGGATGTGCGGAGCGGATCAGAAACCCGAGATTTCCCCACCTGCGAACCGGAAGTGCCGATTGCGTTCTTGCGCTTGCGGGCGTGGACAGCGAATGACGGCCCACATCGCCTGGCTCATCCCAGAACATTCACCGCATCGCCAACGCGCAGCATGCCTGTGCCTCGCGGAATCAGATTCATTCCGAAGGTGATGCCGGCCGACGTGCGTCGATAGTCCTTGAGAATATTCAGCGGTTCGCCATCGTCGCGTCGCACGCCGGCCACCGGATCGACGGTGGTGAACACACAGCGGGTGCAGCGCTTGACCGCATCGAACTCGACATCGCCGATGCGCACGCGCGTCCAGTCGTCCTCGGCGTGCGCAGCCGCATCGGCGATCACCAGATTCGGCCGGAACTGCGCCATCGCCACCGGCGCGCGGCTGGCGTCCGCAAGACGCGAGTTCAGGCCATCCAGCGCGGCCTGCGAAATCGCAAGCAGCGGATAGCCATCGGCGAAACTCACTTCATCGCCGGGCTGGGCATAGGCGGGATCGACCGCACGCCGCGCGGGATCGTCCATGCGCACCAGACGCACCGGCCGCTGCAGGTACGCGCTCAGCCAGGCATCGGCGGACGGATCGACGCGCTGCGCGTCCACCGTGTCCTTCCAGATCGATACGCGCAGACGCGGCGCGTCGAACGGCGGCGGCGCCACGTCGAGATCGGGCAGACCGGGCGCGGACAGGCGTAGGCCTTCGTCCATCGCCGCGGCACGGATCAGCACCATCTCCGGCACCTGTCGCGCGGTGATGAAGCCGCCGTCGGCGTCCACCGCCAGCCAGCGGCGGTCGTGTCGCGGGCCGCGCGGCTGGACATCGAAGGCGTCGACAGCGACGCCCGCGGCCGACTTCAGCGGATAGAGATGGAGCGATGAGAGGCGCATGGCGCGAGGTTCCCGGGGATGGCGCGACGACCGTAACCGAGCACCCGGGTGGCCGTCCATCGCCGCCTGGACCGACGCGCCCGCGTGCACCGTGTCCATCTCACCCGATGAGACCCGCACAGGGCAAAATGGCGCCATGCAACTGACCCGGAAACTCGCGATCCTCGCCGACGCCGCGAAGTACGATGCCTCGTGCGCGTCCAGCGGCGGAGAACGCCGGGATTCGCGCGGCACCGGCGGCATCGGCAGCGCCGGGGGCATGGGCATCTGCCATTCGTACACGCCCGACGGCCGCTGCGTCTCGCTGCTGAAGATCCTGCTGACCAACTTCTGCATCTACGACTGCGCGTATTGCGTGAACCGGGTGTCCAGCAACGTGCAGCGCGCACGGTTCGCCACCGACGAAGTGGTGCGGCTGACGCTCGACTTCTACAAACGCAATTACATCGAAGGGCTGTTCCTTTCCAGCGGCATCATCCGCAGCGGCGACTACACGATGGAGCAGATGGTCGAAGTGGCGCGCAGCCTGCGCGAAGACCACCGCTTCGCCGGCTACATCCATCTCAAGACCATTCCCGAGGCATCGCCCGACCTGCTGGCCGCCGCCGGCCGCTATGCCGACCGGCTCAGCATCAACGTCGAACTGCCCACCGCGGCGGGGCTGGCGAAGCTGGCGCCCGAGAAGACGATGCCGGGCATCCACGCCGCGATGGGCGAACTGCGCTGGCGCATCGACGAGAACCGCGAGGCGCGCAAGCCGCAGGCCGCAACGACCAAGCGCCGCGCCAAGCCGCCACGCTTCGCGCCCGCCGGGCAGAGCACGCAGATGATCGTCGGCGCCGACGATGCCGACGACCGCAGCATCCTGCACACCTCGCACGGTCTGTACAACGATTACCGCATGCGCCGGGTCTACTACTCCGGCTTCAGCCCGATTCCGGACGCCTCATCGAAGCTGCCGATCAAACCGCCGCCGCTGCTGCGCGAACACCGGCTCTATCAGGCCGACTGGCTGCTGCGGTTCTACGATTTCAAGGTCGAGGAGATCGCGCCGGACACCGCGCAGGGCGGCAGCGGCATGCTCGATCTCGACATCGATCCGAAACTCGCGTGGGCGCTGCGGCATCCGCAGCAATTTCCGGTGGATCTCAACACCGCGCCGCGCGAAACCCTGCTGCGCGTGCCGGGGCTGGGGACACGCAATGTCGACCGCATCGTGCTGGCGCGGCGCCACGGCAAACTGCGCATCGCCGATCTCGCGCGGCTGCGCGCGCCGCTGCAGAAAATGCTGCCGTTCGTGCAGTTGCTCGATCACCACCCGCGCAAACGCCTGGACGATCCGGACGTGCTGCGCGCGCAGCTGGCGCCGAAACCGCGCCAGCAGGATCTGTTCGCGGCATGAGCACCGCGCCGGCCGGCACCGCCTTCCGGGCCGAAGTCGAACCGGCCTGGGATCTGGATGCCTGGCGCGATGCCGCACGCATCGCACTGCGCGCGGATCTCGCGCCCGAAGACATCGACTGGACCGGCGACGCCCAGGCCAGCCTGCTGCCCGCAACGCCGCTGTCGTCGGCACAGCCGAGCACGGCGCCGCCGCCGGTACCCGCAAGGCTGTTCGAACTCGCCGATGCGGTGCTGTGCCATCGCGACCCGCAGCGGCATGCGCTGCTGTACCGCATCGCGTGGCGGATCGCGCACGGCGAGAAACATCTGCTGGCGCGCGTGACCGATCCCGACACCCGGCGCGCGTCGGAACTCGCCAAGGCGGTGAGCCGCGACACCCACAAGATGAAGGCCTTCGTGCGCTTCCGCGAAATCCCCGGCGAGCACGATGCGTTCATCGCCTGGTTCGAGCCGGAACACTGGATCCTCGATCGCGTCGCACCCTTTTTCGCGCGCCGCTTCGCCGGCATGCGCTGGGCCATCCTCACGCCGTACCGCAGCGTCGCCTGGGACGGCAGCGCGCTCGCATTCGCGCCCGGCATGCACCGCACCGACGCGCCTGCGGACGACGCCCGCGAGGACCTGTGGCGCACGTACTACGCGCATATCTTCAATCCGGCGCGTCTCAACCCGCGGATGATGCGTCAGGAAATGCCGCAGAAATACTGGAAGCATCTGCCTGAGGCGCAATTGCTGCCAGAGTTGATCCGCACCGCGGGCGAGCGGGTGCGCGAGATGCAGGAACGTGAGGCGCAGGGGCCGCGGCGGCGAATTCCGAAGCGTCCTGTGAATGATGGGACTGGGGAGTTGTAGCGCCAGGCTGGTCAGAGTCGATCTCGATGTCGATGTTTTCGAGTATGCGGGTAACGCTTGGAACTTTTTCGCGCTGGGTGCGCGAGTTACTTTCTTTGGCGCAAAGAAAGTAACCAAAGAAAACACTCAGTGCCGAAGCAAATCTGCCAGTTGGAAGATGGCCGGTATTTTTCGATGAGACATCCTGTCTCTTCGAAAAACGGCGCACATCCTGTGCGCCGCCCTCCGGGTCTACGATCTCAGTCCAACTGTGCGATGGTTTGGATGTCACCTAGACGAAGTAATTTCAGGCCACCCACAAATTCCAGTTACTTGAGCTGCAACTTGAAATACATGCAAGATCAGCGATATCGCAAGCGGACCAGTATGCGTCGCCTGTCTACGTATGCCTTCGTCCCAACGACCTTGCACATATGGCGTGCCATCTCATGATTGGAAACCCGTAGGGCGATGCACAGGATGTGCATCGTTTTTCGAAGAGACAGGATGTCTCATAGAAAAATACCGACCATCTTGCAGTCGGCAGATTTGCCCCGGCACTGAGTGTTTTCTTTGGTTACTTTCTTTACGCTAAAGAAAGTAACTCGCGCTCCAGCGCGAAAAAGGTTCCAAGCTTTACCCGCACACCAACACACAAAGCACTACACAGCAGCTACTGCGCAACACCTATGCCAAATACCCGCCATCCACCGCCAGACAAGTGCCGGTGACATAACCCGCAGCCGGCGAACACAGGAACAACACCGCAGGCGAGATCTCATCCGGCTGCGCGCTGCGGCCCATCGGGATGAGCTGCGACATCATGCCCATCAGCTTCGGATTGGAGGTGATCGACGACGCGAATTTGGTATCGGTCAATCCCGGCAGCACCGCATTGACGCGGATGCCCTGACTTGCGAGTTCCTTGGCGAAGCCTTCGGTCATGTTGACGATGCCCGCCTTGGTCATCGAATACACGCCCTGCCCGGCCGCGGGCCGCTTGGCGTTGACCGAAGCGATGTTGACGATGCTGCCGCCGCCCTTGGCTTTCATGCGTCGCGCGGCCTGTACCGTGGTCCAGAAATAGCCGCGCAGATTCACGTCGACGGTTTTCTGGTAGCTGCCCAGATCCATGTCGATCATCGGGCCGAAATAGGGATTGGTGGCGGCGTTGTTGATCAGCACATCGGGCGCCTTTCCGGCCGCGTCGAGCGTAGCGAACAGGGCTTCGATCGCATCCGGATCGCCGACGTGCAGCGCATGCGCTTCGGCGGAACCGCCGGCCGCGCGAATCGCGGCCGCGACGGTTTCGCAGGCCTCGACATTGCGCGAGGTGCAGACGACATGCGCGCCGTGTGCAGCGAGCGTATGGGCGATGGCTTCGCCGATTCCGCGCGATGCGCCGCTGACCAGTGCGATCTTGCCGGTGAGGTCGAACAGGGGGTCGGATATGGACATGGAAGGCCACGAATCAGGAGTGGAAGGACGGCACGCGCGAGGCGGCTTGCTATGCTGGCGAGACTAGCACAGCAAGGACGGAACACATGGAGAGCAGAAGACGCGTACTGATCACCGGCGCCGGCAGCGGATTGGGCCTTGCGCTGGCGCATCGCTACGCGCGCAGCGGCGCGCGCGTGGCCTGCGTCGACCTCATCGCCGAGCGCGCCGAAGCGACGGCGGCGGCGTTGCCCGGCAACGGTCATCTCGCGCAGGTCGCCGATGTCGGCGACGACGCATCGATGCAGGCACTGCACGATCGCATCCAGCGCGAATGGGGCAGCGTGGATGTGCTGATCAACAACGCCGGCATCGCCTCGGTCGGCGCGATGGTCGAGACCACCATGGAGGAGTGGCGCAAGATCATCGATATCGATCTGCTGGGCGTGGTCCGCGGCTGTCGGTTGTTTCTGCCGGCGATGCTGGCGGCGCGCAAGGGCCAGATCATCAACACCGCGAGTTTCGCGGGACTGGCCGGCGCGCCGGGCATGATGAGTTACGGCGTCGCGAAAGCCGGCGTGGTCGCGCTATCGGAACAACTGCGCGCCGAAACCCACGCCAGCGGCGTCGGCGTGAGCGTGATCTGCCCGGCGTTCTTCCGCACCAATCTGCTGGAAACCGCGTTCGCCAGCGACAAGATCAAGGCGAAAGTCATCAAACTGATGGACACCTCGCCGGATACGCTGGACGGCGTCGCCGACAAGGTCTTCGCCGCGGCGGAGCGCGGCGAATTCATGATCATCCCGACCAAGCGCGAACCGATGCGGTGGCGGATGAAGCGTTTTCTGCCGGGGTTTTATTTCCGGATGATCCTGAAGCTTGCGCGTCCGCACATCCGCAGCGCCGATACGCATTGAGCCCCGTGCATGCGTGAGCGCATGCACGGGGCTCAATGCTGCATATTCAACGCCGATCCCGCATCGCCATCACCACCCCAAGCCCCGCAAGCAGCGACACCGCTGCAGTGCCGCCATAGCTGAGCAGCGGCATCGGCACGCCGACCACCGGGAGGAGGCCGGAGATCATGCCGGCGTTGACGATCACATAGACCGAGAACGCGAGGCCGAGCGCACCGGCGAGCAGGCGCGAATAGGTGTCGCGGGCTTCGCTGGCGATCCACAGGCAGCGGCCGACGACGAACATGTACAGCGCAAGCGTGATGCTGACGCCGAACCAGCCGAACTCTTCGGACAGCACCGCGAAAATGAAGTCGGTGGTGTGTTCGGGCAGGTAGTCGAGGTGCGACTGCGTGCCCTGGCCCCAGCCCTGGCCGGTCCAGTTGCCCGAGCCGATCGCGATCTTCGACTGGATGATGTTCCAGCCGGTGCCCAACGGATCGGATTCCGGATCGAGAAAGGTGCGAATGCGGTCTTTCTGGTATGGACGCAAGAACCAGAACCAGGCCACCGGTGCGGCGGCGGCGGCGCTGGCGCCGGCAGCGATGAACCATCGCCACGGCAAACCCGCAAGAAACAGCGCGAAACACCCGCTTGCCGCGACCAGCACCGCGGTGCCGAAATCGGGCTGCAGCAGGATCAGCAGCGTCGGCGCGGCAACGATGCCAGCGGCGATGAGCACGGTGGCAAAGCGCGGCGGCAACCGCTCCTGGTGCAGGTACCACGCCGCCATCATCGGCAGGCTGAGCTTGAGCAGCTCGGCCGGCTGGAAATAGAACACGCCGAGATTGATCCAGTGGTTGCCGTGTCTGCCGTCGCCGATGAACAGCACCGCGATCAGCGGCAGCAGCGACGCCGCGAACACCAGCGGGGTGATGCTGCGCAATTGCGTGGGCGACACCCGCGACAGCAGCCACAGCGCGCCGAGGCCGATGCCGTAGCGCGCGCCCTGCGCCATCACCAGTCGCGGGTTTTCGTTGCCGGCGCTGTACAGCACCGCCAGCCCGATGCCCATCAGCGCCAGCAGCGCCGCGAGCAGCGGCAGATCGAGGGTGCGCGTGAAGCGCAGGAACAGGCCCAGCAGCCAGCGGACGAAAGCGCTCATCGCACCGGCTCCTGCACGGCCGGTATTGCCGGTGTCGCAGTGCCGGCGGCCGCGCCGGTGCTGGCGCTGCTGCTGGAGACGACATTCGCGAACGGATTGGCGGCGAGCTGGGCTTCCAGCACTTTCGGGTCGGGCTCCGGCATCTTGCCCAGCAGCCAGGCATCGAGGATCTTGCGCGCGATCGGCGCGGCGGTGCTGGCGCCGTAGCCGCCGCCCTCCACCACCACCGCGAGCGCGATGGTCGGATTCTCGGCGGGCGCGTAGCCGATGAACAGCGCGCGATGGCGCAGATGCATCGGCAGGTCACGCGGGTTGACGCTGACGTTGCCGCGACGGCTGACGACCTGCGCGGTGCCGGTCTTGCCGGCGATGAGATACGGCGCGCCGACGCTCATCACCCGCGCGGTGCCTCCGGGACCGTGCACGGTGCGGATCATGCCTTCGCGGATCACCTGCAGATTCGCGGCGCTGCGGCTGATCGCGCGCGGCGCCGGTTGTTCCACCATCACCCAGGGCTTGTCGAAATCGGTGCGCCGCGCGCTGACCAGATGCGGACGGCGCATCAGGCCGTCCGCGGCGAGCGCGGCGGTGCTCTGCGCGAGCTGCAGCGGCGTGGCTTTCCAGAACCCTTGGCCGATGCTGGAGATGATGGTGTCGCCGGGATACCAGGGGCCCTGCTTTTTCGCGTTCTTTTCCTTCCACTCCGGGGAAGGCAGGATGCCGCCGGTTTCGCCGGCGAGGTCGATGCCGGTCGGCGCGCCGAAGCCGTACAGCGACAGGTATTCGTCGAACTTGCGGATGCCCATGTCCAGCGACAGCCGGTAGTAGTACGTATTCACCGAGTCGCCGATCGCCTTGCGCGCGTCGGTCCAGCCGTGGCCGCCGCCGTGCGAATCGCGATAACCGCGCCTCTGCCCGGGGATGCGGAACTCGCCGGTCGACAGCACCTTGTCGTCGGGCGTACGCAGGCCGCTGTCCAGGCCCGCCAGGGTGATCAGCGGCTTGAGCGTGGAGCCGGGCGCGACGCCGCCCAGCACGTTGCGGTTGAACAGCGGCCGCGCCGGATCGTCCATGAAGCGGCGGTAGTCGGTATGCGAAATGCCGTTGACGAACAGATTGGGGTCGTAGGTCGGCAGGCTGACCATCGCCAGCACTTCGCCGGTGCGCGGATCGATCGCGACCGCCGAGCCGGTGAGGTCGCCGAACGCGATGCTGGCGGCGCGCTGCACGTCGGCATCGATGCTCAGCCGCAGGTCGGCACCGGGCGTGGCGGGAATGCGACCGAGGCTGCCGATGACGCGGCCTTCGACATTGGTCTCGATCTGCTCGTAACCGATCGCGCCGCGCAGGCTGTCGTCGTAGAAACGCTCGATGCCGGATTTGCCGGTATGGCTGAACGCGGCGGTGCCTTCGCCGAGTTTCTCGATGTCCAGCTTGTCGACGCGACCGACATAGCCGATCACGTGGCCGAACAGGTCGCCATGGGGATACCGGCGGGTGAGGTACGGCACCAGTTCCACGCCGGGATAGCGCCAGCGGTCGACCGCGAAGCGCGCGGCCTCCTCGTCGTTGATGCGCAGGCGCAGCGTCACCGGCAGGAAGCTGCGGGTGACGCGGCGGGTGTCGTTGAAGCGCGCGATGTCCTCGGGCGCGAGCGCGATGATCTTCGACAGCGATGCGACCAGCGCGTCGATGTCGCCGGCCTCGGCCGGCACCACGTCGAGGCGGTAGGCGGGCACGTTGTCGGCCAGCACACGGCCCTTGCGATCGTAGATCAGGCCGCGCGCCGGCACTTCCGGGCGCTGTTTGACGCGGTTGGCTTCGGAGCGCTTGGCGTAGTCGGTGTGGTCCAGCACCTGCAGTTTGAAATACCAGGCCGCAAGACCGCACAGCGCGAACGCCACCGCGAGGAAACCCAGCGCGGCGCGGCTGCGGAACTGTTCCGCTTCCTGCGCGGAATTCCTGACGTAATGACGGCGCATGGCCTCAGAGCCTGTTCATGATCTCTCCATGCCTCGCGCCGGTCCTGCCGGGGCGCGGAGCAAGGAAGAGAGAGGGAATGGATGTCGATCCATGACCGAACGATGACGCCGCACCGCGCCCCGGC
>JANLVT010000065.1:0-22002 GCA_031364125.1 Lysobacterales bacterium
GCCGGAGCACGGAAGTTCTTCGAACGCTGGCGCGAGGCGTTGAAGTGGCAGCGGCTCAAACCGTACGAAGCCTTCGCCGAGATGATCGAGCGGCACTGGAACGGCATCGTGTCGTACTGCACCCCGGCGAACAAAGTCTCATTGGACAGCTCGATACGCAGAGCGGCGTCTTCGACGCGCAGCCATACTCGTTCCAGACGCGCTTCGTTTCCGAAGACGGCAAAGCCGGCACCAATCCGGAAGAGCTGATCGCTGCCGCCCATGCCGGGTGCTATGCGATGGCTTTGTCGTTCATGCTCGCAGGTGCGGGCCATCCTGCGAAGCGTCTCGACGTGTCGGCACGGGTCGACATGGAAAAAGTGGACGGCCATTTTTCGATCGTCGGTATCCGACTGCATCTCGAAGCAGATGCACCCGGGCTATCCGAACCCGAACTGCTTGCGCTGGCCGAGAAGGCCAAGATCCATTGCCCGCTCTCGCAGGCGTTGAAAGCGGTTCCGATCGAATTGGAAGCGCATGCCGTCCGATGACGCTGAATGGTATGGGCCGCGCTGCGCCGCCGCTTGACCCGCGCGCCCGAACTTCCGATGCTTGACCCGCGCCCTCCCCCCGGGCGCCCCGCCATGACCGCCCGCCGAGCGCCTGCTCGGACGGCAGGCTTCCGATGCGGACAGCCATGACGGCCTTCCTTTCACGCCTTCGCGCAAGGAGAGTCGCTCATGTCGTATTCCACAGAACAGATCCGCAACGTGGCCCTGGCAGGTCACCCCGGCGCCGGCAAAACAACATTGTTCGAAGCCCTGCTGCATGCCGGCGGCGCAATCCAGACGGCAGGCGCCATCGAACGCGGCAGCACGGTGTCGGATTTCGACGCCATCGAAAAGGAACGCGGGCATTCCATCGACGCGGCGATCGCCAGCATCGACCACACCGCGCCCGGGCAGCCGCTCATCCACATCAATCTGATCGACACGCCCGGCTATCCCGACTTCCGCGGCCCGACGCTGTCGACGCTGGCCGCGGTGGAAACGGTGGCGGTGGTGGTCGACGCCGACACCGGCATCGGTTACGGCACCCGCCGGATGATGGAGTACGCCCAGGCGCGCAATCTCTGCCGGGTCATCGTGGTCAACAAGATCGACCACGACGGCGTGGACCCGGGCGCGCTGCTGGCCGACCTGCGCGAGACCTTCGGCAACGAAGTCCTGCCGCTGAACCTGCCGGCGAACGGCGGCAAGGCGGTGATCGATTGCTTCGGCAACACGACCGGTGACAGCGACCTGGGACCGGTCGCCGACTGGCACCAGCGCATCATCGATCAGGTGGTCGAGATCAACGAAGGCGTGATGGATCACTTCCTGGAAGTGGGCGAAGAAGGCCTGAGCGGCCAGGAACTGCACGACGCCTTCGAGCAGTGCCTGCGCGAAGGCCATCTGGTGCCGGTCTGCTTCGTGTCCGCGCGCAGCGGCGTGGGGGTGAAGGCACTGCTCGATATCGCCGAGAAACTTTTCCCGCATCCGGGCGAAGCCAATCCGCCGCCGTTCGTCAAAGGCGTCGGCGACGCCGCGGAGCCGATCCGGTCGACGCCGGACGCCTCCGCGCACGTCATCGCCGACGTGTTCAAGATCATCAACGATCCCTTCGTCGGCAAGCTCGGCATCTTCCGCGTGTATCAAGGCACGGTGAAGAAGGACACGCAGTTGTTCGTCGACGACGGCAAGAAGCCGTTCAAGGTCGCGCACCTGTTCCGGATGAAGGGGAAGGATCACGTGGAAGTGGCGCATGCGATTCCCGGCGACATCGCGGCGGTCGCGAAGATCGACGATCTGCATTTCGACGCGGTGCTGCACGACAGCCACGACGAGGACCAGATCCATCTCGCGCCGCTGGACTTCCCGAAACCGATGTTCGGCCTGGCGGTGGACGCGGCCAGCAAGGGCCACGAGCAGAAACTGTCCATCGCTCTGCACAAGCTGTCCGAGGAAGACCCGTGCTTTCATGTCGAACATGAGATCGAAACCAACGAGACCGTGGTGCGCGGGCTGTCCGACCTGCATCTGCGCATCAATCTGCAGCGCTTGAAGGACCGCTACGGCGTGGACGTGACCACCCGGCCGCCGCGCATCGCCTATCGCGAGACCGTCGGCGCGAACGCCGAAGGCCATCACCGCCACAAGAAGCAGACCGGCGGCGCCGGCCAGTTCGGCGAGGTGTTCCTGCGCATCGAACCGCTGCCGCGCGGCGGCGGTTTCGAGTTCATGGACGAAGTGAAGGGCGGCACCATCCCCGGGCAGTTCATGCCGGCGGTGGAGAAAGGCGTGCGGCAGGTGCTGGCCAGCGGCGCCGTCGCCGGCTATCCGATCCAGGACGTGCGGGTGATCGTGTACGACGGCAAGCATCATCCGGTGGATAGCAAGGAAGTGGCCTTCGTCGCCGCCGGCAGGAAAGCATTCCTGGATGCGATCACGAAGGCCCGGCCGCAGGTGCTCGAACCTATCGTCGATCTGGAAGTCGCCGCGCCCGAGTCGCACATGGGCGACATCAGCGGTGGGCTGTCGTCGAAACGCGCACGCATCAACGGCACCGATTCTGTGCGCGGCGGCGAGATCCTGGTGAAGGCGCAGGTGCCGCTGTCGGAACTGGAAGGCTATGCCGCCGAACTCAAGTCGGTGACCGCTGGCCGCGGGCGATATTCACTGGATTTCAGCCACTACGAGCCAGTGCCGGCGCAAGTGCAGGCGAAACTGACCGACGCCTACAAACCCAGGCATGAAGAAGACTGAGCGTGCAGGTTGGACGGGCGGCGCAGGGCCGCCCGTCGCATCAACGTCCAAAGCGCCCCTCATCCGCCCTTCGGGCACCTTCTCCCCGCGAGGCGGGGAGAAGGAAGGATCGTGTTGCGGTCAAGTCGGGATACGCCAGTGCTGATCGATTTACTTCTCCGCGCATCGCAAACTGAGCACGAAGAAGACTGAGCGTGCAGGTTGGGCGGCGCGCTGCAGCGGATTCCCTATGTCATCGTGCTGGCGCGCAGGACGCGCCGGGTGATCCGCCAGAATCTCGCCTGCGCCATCGGCTACAACCTGCTGGCGGTGCCATGGCCTGCGCTCGCGCTTTGGCGAAGAATCCAGCCGCTGCAGCGGCGGCTCGGCACCCCGGATTCGCCGGCCAAACGCATCGCACTGGGCATGCTCTGGGCATGGCTGCCGTGCGGACTGAGCACCACTTTGCTGGCTGCCGCGTGGCTGCAGGCCGATGCCCTGCAGGGCGCGGCCACGATGCTGGCGTTCGGTCTGGGCACGCTGCCGCTGATGGTGTCGCTGAGCTGGTCCGGCGTGCGGTCAGGACGCTGGCTGCAGCGCCCGGCGCTGCGTCATGCCGCCGGGCTGTGCGTACTGATGGCCGGCGTGCTCACGCTTGTCGCGCCGTCGCTGGTCTCGCATCCAGGGATGGATGGCGCCCTGAAAGCCCTGGGCTGCGGCAGCGCGTTCGCTGCGACGGGCTGAGTGCCCCTGCGGCGTCAGTGATGCGCGCGCGCAGATGCCGCGTCCTCGCCGCCGTGCGCCAGCCGCTCGATGGCATCCGGGTCGAGAACTTCTATACGCCGACCCTGCACCGCGATGGCGCCGTCCTCCTGCAGCCGCGTGAAACCGCGACTCACCGTTTCCAGCGCCAATCCCAGGAAGTGTGCGATGTCCTCGCGGCTCATCGGCAGCTTGAACACCTGCGCCGAATGACCGATGCGGGCGTAGCGCTCGCCGATGCCGTGCAGGAACAGCGCGATGCGTTCGGCCGCCTGCCGGCGCATCAGCATCTCCATGTGATCCCGATCGCGGCCCATGCTGCCGCCGATCACCCGCATGAGTTGCATGTGCAGGCCCGGCACCTGGGCGGCGATCTCGGTCAGGCGTACATAGGGCACTTCGCAGACTTCCGAATCGCCCAGCGCGACCGCCTCGCAGCGGTGGCTGCCGTCGGCGAGCGCGTCCAGGCCGATGATTTCGCCCGGCAGATGGAAGCCGATCAATTGCGGCTCACCGCCGGCGCTCACGCCGACCGTCTTGAAACCGCCGCTACGTGCAACGTAGATCGAATGAAGGGCATCGCCTGCCCGGAACAGCCGATCGCCGCGGGCCACCGGGCGCCGGTTGCGCACCAGCGCATCGATCAAGATCAGTCCCTCCGCACCGACTCCCGCCGGCAGGCATAGCTGCTGGAGCGAACACTGCCCGCAACTGCGGCGCAGCCGGCCGAGATCGATAACGTTCGGCTCAGTCATGGCCCTGCCCGCACGCGACCCGTGCTGCGATCCGTATTGCACCCGCTACCGGCATGACGGTCTCCGCGTGGAATCGCGGCGATTATGGCAGCGTTGTCCCCGCAGAGGCCAAAAAGCGCATGGCGCACGCGTTTTTGATCCGGGTCAAGGCGAGGATCGCCGGCCGCCCTACCCTGCCTGCATGCCCACGTCCCCGATCGATGCCAACCTGTTGCGCCGCCACGACCTGCCCGGGCCGCGTTATACCTCCTATCCCACCGCACCGCATTTTCACGCCGGCTTCGGGGAAAACGAGCTGCGCGAGGCCGCTCTGGCCAGCAACGGCGACCCGATCCCGCGACCGCTGTCGCTGTATGTCCACGTGCCCTTCTGCCACGAACCCCGATAGGCCATTCCGGAGCGACGCCTTCGTCATTGACCCGGGCCGATCAATCGGCCCGGGCAGATGTTCCCCGGATATCGCTCACTGACAGCGCGCGTTGAGTTCGCCGATCAGCCGCGTATTCGCATCGCGCATTGCGGCCGAATAGCCTTCGTAAACAGACTCCTCGGACCCGCTCCAGCTCATCGTGCCGAGCTGCGAGCGGATGATGAAGGGCTGGCCTTCGCCGATTTTCGCGCGATACACCACGGTGGGCAGCTTGGTGTAGAGATTCTCGTTGATGTACAGGCGCATGAGTTCGACCGACACCGGCGCACCCTCGCCGGCAGCATCCGCAAGACCCGCCTGCAGCAACTGCGAGCGCAGGGTGTCGGGCGCATTCTCCACCGTGAGCAGATTGATGCCGAGCGTACCTGCACGGTCGCCGGATGGGCGCTGATCGATCACCGAATGCAGCCGGTAATCGCAGCGCAAGGCCACGGAGACGCGCGCATCGATCTTCGCGGTATCGACGCGGACGTTGTTCACCTTGACCGTACAGCCTGCCAGCGTCATGCCGATCAACAGCGACAGCGCATGCATCATCGATATGGCGCGCATCACGGCGTCGCAGGCGCTTCGGTCTTCGCGGGCACTGCGGCTTCGACGGCGGCAGGTACAGCGGCGGCTTCGACAGCAGGGGCCGCGACCTGCGTGGTCACCGGCAGTGCCGCGGCGATGCGATGGCCGTTCAGGGCCTGCATCCAGCCCTTGCCCACGCGCGTCCACACCCACTCGGGGGTTTCGCGCACCTTCAGACCGGGATACGTGCGGCCAGCGAGCCGGACCGATGCCTTGCGGTCGAAGTTCTCCCACTGGGCGCGGCCTTCCGTGGAGAAGTCGAACACCAGCATGTCGACGGTCTGGCGCATGCCTTCGTCGAGCATGGCCACCAGCGCGTCGCCGCCGAACTCGGTCCACGCCGCGACGTTTTCTTCCGGCTTCTCCGACGTTTCCGGCAGCGAAAACTGGAAGGTATAGGTACGGCTGAAGCCGATGACGGCCTTGATCTTGCCGTTGCTCTTCGGCTGGCGCTGGACCATCTGCGCGGTGAGGCGCACGGTCATCTGATCGAAGCGGTTGTCGAACGCATAGCGCGGCGTCAACACGAACGCTCGCGACGCCGACTGGTTGTTGTTCTGCGCATCGATCGCGCCCAGCGACGTATTCTGCACAACGAAGACCGGCGTCGTGCTGATGCCTTCCGACGGCAATTTGGCGCGCAGTTCGCGCTCGAACGCATCGTTGAACTCGTAGGCGATCAGCAGGTCGCGGATCGGAACGATGCGCTCTTCTGCATTCTTGGTCCGGGCGTTGTCAACGCCGGCCACGATCAGCGCCCCCAGCAGACCGCCGCCGGCCGCCATCGCGTTGGTGGCGGAGACATCCACACCCACTTCCTGCTGGTTGAGCACGACTTCAACGGCGAGATTCTCGCCCAGCGGCATGGGCTGGGTGAGCGGCTTGGCGGCATGAGCGGACACGGCGAAGAACGCCGCAAGGATCGAAACGCAGGCACGACGGAACATGGTGAACCCCCTGTTGGAAACGAAAAGAAGGACGCCCGCTGCGCGGACATCCTCCCATTGACCATAAAACTCTGAACGATCCCCGAACCGCCGTAAAGGCCACCATCCGAGGGCGGAACCCTCAGCCCAGACGATCCAGCGCGTCCACCAGCTCCGGCGCCAGCGGCGCATCCAGCAGATACGGTTCGCGGCCGCCGTCCAGCGTGAATTCCAGCGACGCCGCGTGCAGGAACAGCCGCTTCAGGCCGATCTGCTCGCGCAAGCGCTTGTTGACCTCCGGATCGCCGTATTTGTCGTCGCCGGCCACAGAATGACCGATGTGCTGGGCGTGGACGCGGATCTGGTGGGTGCGGCCGGTCTCGATCCGCACTTCGCAGTAGGAATGTCCGCCGCGGCGCTCCAGCACCCGGAAATGGCTGAGCGAGGCCTTGCCGCCCGAGTGCACCTGCACGTGCCGCTCGCCGCCTTGGCGCAGACCGATGTGCAGCGGCGCATCGACGCTCATCGTGCCGTCGGGCATGCGTCCGGCCAGTAGGGTCAGGTAGCGTTTTGCGATACCGCGGCCGTCTTCGGCATCGCTCTCGCGCATCAGCGCCTGCAGTTCGGTCAGGGCCGAACGCTTCTTGGCGATGACCATCAGCCCGGAGGTGTCGCGGTCGAGCCGGTGGACCAGCTCCAGGGTCGCGTTCGGACGCAGGGCACGGAGGGTCTCGATCACCCCGAAGCTGATCCCGCTGCCGCCGTGGCTGGCGACCCCGGTCGGCTTGTTGATCGCCAGCAGCCGGGCATCCTCGAAGATGATGCTGGCCTCCACCGCCTGCAGCAGGCCCGGCGCCGGGGTGCCCTTTTCGCCCGGTTCGGGCACGTGCACCGGCGGGATCCGCACCTCGTCGCCGCCCTCCAGCCGGGTTTCGGCCTTCGCGCGGCCGCCGTTCACGCGTACCTGCCCGCTGCGGATGATCTTGTAAATC
Organism: Lysobacterales bacterium; assembly: GCA_031364125.1. Taxonomy (GTDB): domain Bacteria; phylum Pseudomonadota; class Gammaproteobacteria; order Xanthomonadales; family Xanthomonadaceae; genus Lysobacter_I. The sequence goes on from JANLVT010000065.1 coordinate 7,201, forward strand.
AGCGACTTGGGCGCGCCCTTGAGCACGCCGAACAGGAAATTGTCCAGCCGTTGACCATCACGGTCCTCGTGGATGCGGACAAGGCGGACTTTGCCCGAAGGCTCCGCGCCGGAGCGCGGCGGTACATTCAATGTGTTCATGTGGATGCGGTCATGGGGATTGTGATCTGCTACACTCGTTGAGCGGTATAAGGGGTTGATTTCGCTAGGGAGTTAGCGACAGACACATTCGCGTCGCGTCGCTCGAATGGGCCGAAAGCCCGCCTCCCCCGCGATATCCGATGCAGTACGCGACCACCGCCTCCGGGGCGGCCATGTTAGCGGCTTGTCGGCAAAGCCGGTTATCGCCGAGTGCGTCAGACACTCGTGCTGAACACGTCCCGTGCCGCCGCATCATCGCGCTTCCCAGCGCAACCGACGCAGGCGGCCGGCCTGTAACACGTTTATAGAACAACAAGCGCTCCCGCGGCTCGCCGTGGTGTTGCAGCGCTGGAATACTTGAAGCGGCTCATGCCGCGCGCCTGCCCCATGGCAGGCCCGCCCCCTCGGGCGGGACGAGCGCGCGACGGGGTCGCCGGCAGTCTCCAGAGGCGAAAACGCCCATGGCGTTCCGCGCGCCCGCTCTCGAGCGGGATTGATGCGCGTGAGGAACGCAAGACCATGAAACGCATGCTGATCAACGCGACGCAGGCCGAAGAACTGCGCGTCGCCATCGTCGAAGGCCAGGCGCTTTACGACATCGATATCGAACGGCCGTCGAAAGAACAGAAGAAATCCAATATCTACAAAGGCCGGATCACCCGGCTCGAACCGTCGCTGGAAGCGGCGTTCGTCGAATACGGCGGCGAGCGCCACGGCTTCCTGCCTCTGAAGGAAATCTCGCGCGATTACTTCCAGGCCGGCGTGGACCACCACAAGGCCGGGATCAAGGAGCTGCTGCGCGAGGGTCAGGAAGTCGTCGTCCAGGTCGACAAGGAAGAGCGCGGCAACAAGGGCGCCGCCCTGACCACGTTCATCTCGCTGGCCGGCCGCTACATGGTTCTGATGCCCAACTCGCCCACCGCCGGCGGCGTCTCGCGCCGGATCGAGGGCGACGACCGCGCCGCGCTGAAAGCGGCGATGGACGTGCTGGCCATCCCCGACGAAATGGGCGTGATCATCCGCACTGCCGGCGTCGGCCGCGACGCCGAAGAGCTGCAGTGGGATCTCGATTACCTGCTCAGCGTCTGGAAGGCGATCGCCGAAGCCGCATTGAAGAAGACCTCGCCGTTCCTCATCTATCAGGAATCGCGGCTCATCATCCGTGCGCTGCGCGACTACATGCGCGCCGACATCGGCGAGATCCTGGTCGACACGCCCGAAATGTACGAAGAGGCGAAAGAGTTCGTCGAACAGGTGATGCCGCAGAATATGCGGAAGCTCAAGCAGTACATCGACGACACCCCGCTGTTCAACCGCTTCCAGATCGAATCGCAGATCGAGAACGCCTATGAGCGCTCGGTGCGGCTACCCTCGGGCGGCTCGCTGGTGATCGACCAGACCGAAGCGCTGACCGCGGTCGACGTGAACTCCTCGCGCGCCACCAAGGGCGGCGACATCGAGGAAACCGCCTTCAACACCAACCTCGAAGCGGCCGAAGAAGTCGCGCGCCAGATGCGTCTGCGCGATCTCGGCGGCCTGGTGGTGATCGACTTCATCGACATGGCGTCGAACAAGCACCAGCGCGACGTCGAGAACAAGCTCTCGCAGGCGCTGAAGCACGATCGCGCCCGCGTCCAGCTGGGCCGCATCTCCAAGTTCGGCCTGATGGAAATGTCGCGCCAGCGGCTGCGCCCGAGCCTGGGCGAATCCAGCCAGCTGGTCTGCCCGCGCTGCGACGGCCACGGCCGCATGCGCAGCATCGAATCGCTGTCGCTGTCGATCATCCGCCTCGCCGAAGAGCATGCGATGAAGGACAACACCGGCCAGGTGCTGGTGCAGGTGCCGGTCGAGATCGCGAACTATCTGCTCAACGAAAAGCGCCGCGCGCTGAACGAGATCGAGAAGCGCCACGACGCGCCGATCGTGATCGTCGCCGACGAATCGCTGCACACGCCGCACTACGAAGTCACCCGCATTCGCGACAACGAATTGAGCGAAGAGACCGCGAAGCCGAGTTACCAGCGCGGCACCCCGCGCAAGCTGGCGACGATCGCGCTGACCAAGGCGAATCTCAACGTCCCGGCCGCGCCTGCGGTGACCAATGTGAAGCCGGCACGTCCGGCGCCGCTGCGCGAGGATCGCGAGGAAACCCCGCGCGCCGCCACGCCGCAGCCGCAGGCCCCGCTGCCGGCGCCGACACCCGCGTTCGCGCAGCCCGCGCCGGCCGCCAAGTCCGGCGGCCTGATGGGTTGGCTGAAAGGCATCTTCGGCGGGGGCGATGCCGCACCGACGCCGGCACCGGCGCGTCCGCAGCACGGTCGCGACCGCGGCGAGCGCCCGGACCGCAACGGTGGTCCGCGTCGTGACCAACAGCGCGACCAGCGCGGCCCGAAGGGCGGACGCGACCAGCAGCGTCGCGACGAACCACGCCGCGAAGAGCCACGCCGCGAAGAGCCCCGCCGCGATGAGCCGCGTCGAGGCGCACCGCAGGCCCAGCAGCCACAGCAACCACAGCAGCAGAAACCGCAGCCGCAGAACGAGCCGCGCCAGCCGCAGGGTCAGCGCCAGCAGCAACCGCAACAGCCGAAGCAGCCGCAGCAGCCCAAGCAGCAGCAACCGCGCCAGCAGACGCCGAAACCCGCGAACGGCGAAGGAAGCGACAACACGCAGCGTCAGCAACAGCAGCCGCGTCGCGAAGAACGTGCGGCCGCAGTCGAAGCGCCGAAGCCGCAGACCGATATCGTCATCGACACGTCCGCATCGACGTCTGCGGTATCCGCCGTGGTTTCCGCGATTCCGCGGCATGGCTCGCAGCATGCCAACGGCGCCGAAGCGCCGCTGGAAACGCTGGACACCATCATCGACACGAACGGTCTCGAACATGCTGCCGACGACGCTGCGGACGACGGTTCGCAGGAAGCCGGCGGGCGTCGCCGTCGCGGGCGTCGTGGCGGTCGTCGTCGTCGTCGCGGTGCCGGTGAAGGCGCTGCCGCGGGCGAGGAAATGCTGGCCGACGATGCGATGGCCAGCGACGAATCGCAGCCGGCCGTCGACCGCAGCCAACCGGAGTTCGATTTCGACGATCTCCCGGCCATCGTGCGCGAACCGGTGGCCGCGCCAGCGGCCGCTCCGTCGGTCCCGGCACGCGCCGCCGCCGTGGAAACGGTCGCTCCGGCTGCGCTGGCAGTTGCTGTCGCGGTTGAAGCGACGCAGTCAGAAGCCGCCGCTCCTGCGGTCGAAGCGCAGGCGTTTGAAACAAAGGCGTTTGAAGCACCTGCGATCGAAGCGCCGGCAGTCGATGCCATGGAAACGACCGCGCCCGCTGAAGCGAGCATGCCGATGCTCGATGCGCCGGCAGCGATCGAAGCCACTGCCGCGGTTGTGGCCGCGCCGATGCCCGTCATCGAGGACGCGGTCGAGCAGCACGCGGTCGTGCAGCAGATCGTCGAGCCGCAGGTCGTCGAACAGGCCGTGATCGAACACGTGGTGGTCGAACCGGTGGCCGTCGCCATCGTGCCGGAGCCGGTTGCCGAACCCTTGGCCGGACCCTTGGCCGAATCCGCCGCAGAGCCCGTCGCGGCATCTGCAGTCGAGCCTGCAATCTCCCCGGACATCGTCATCGCCCCGCCGGACGTCGCTCCGGAACTCGTTCAGGACATTGCCGCGCCACAGTACGGCATCGGCCTGCAGTTGTTCGATACGGCCCCTGAGGCCGCGCCCGAACCGCATGCATCGGACGACGCTCGCAAGGACTGAGGCCAGGCCGGCGCCGGATCCATTCCGGCCAGATCGTGTCATCGTTCCGGCCGCCGCAAGGCGGCCGGATACGTTCAGGGGTTCGCGATGTCATTGGCGCACAACGCACATCGCGATCGAACAAGGCATCGCACGAACAGGAAGGTCGGCACCGGAATGCCGGGCGGCTGCACGGATACCTGCGCAGGACTGCGCAAAACTGCGATCAGTCGACGATGGCGTGCGGGACGAAACGCGAGGTATCGACGGTGATTGCGGTCGCGTCCTCGCGGATGCCCATCCCGCAGGCACGATCACCGACCACCCAGCTACCGATCAACGGAAAACCGTCGTCGAAGCGCGGCAGCGGATGCCACGCTTGGCGAACGAACGGACCTTCGATATACGGGCCGGCGGTAGCGCTGGCGTGGCCGTTGGCGTCGATCAGTTCAATGTTGGCGCCTTCGCGCGAAAAGAACGGCTTGCGCACCCAGCCCGCGGCCAGCGGCGCCGCGCGGTCGGCATCGATATGGCACTCGAGCAGATGCGGGTGCCCGGCGAAACGTTCCCAGAGCAATGCGAGGATGCCCTTGTTCGACAGCACCGCTTTCCACGCCGGTTCGATGAGTCGGATGCCGTCGTTCACCAGGGCGGGTCCGAAACGGTCTTCGAACATGAATTCCAGCGGATACAGTTTGAACAGGCTGGGGATGACGCGATCTTCGGTATCGGTGAACCAGCGACCGCTGGCATCCAGGCCGATGGCCTCGATATCGATCGTCGCAGTGGCGAGACCCGCCTGCATCGCGCAATCGCGCAGGTACTGCACCGTCCCGCGGTCTTCATCGGATGCGGCGACGCTGGCGAAATACAGCGGCAAGGGCAGCGATTTCTCCAGCGCGATCGCGCCGAAGGCTTCGATCAGCGCCTCTTGAATCGCGTTGTACTGATCGGCGCCGGCCGGCAAGGTACCGTCGGCGATGCGGTCTTCCAGCCACAGCCACTGGAAGAACGCGGCTTCGTAGAGCGCGGTGGGCGTGTCGTAATTGAGTTCGTAGAGCTTGGCCGGGCCATTGCCGTCGTACGCGAAATCCAGGCGGCCGTAAAGATGCCGGTCGCGTCGCGCCCAGGCGCGGGCGATCCAGTCCCAATACAGCGGCGGGATGGCCAGGCGAGAGAGCAGCGCCTCGCTGCGGACGACATCGTCGACCAGCGACATCGCCATCGCGTGCAGTTCCTGGGTCGGCGCCTCGATGTCCTCTTCCACCTGTCGGAGCGAGAATGCGTAATACGCACTTTCGTCCCAATACGCTGCGCCGTCGATGGTGTGGAAACGGAAACCCAGCGCCTGCGCCTTGGCCTGCCAGTCCGGGCGAGGCGCAACGGAAATCCGGCGCATCAACTGCCCCAGCCGCTGCGCGCCGAAGAACTGGATCCGAAACCGCTGCGCGAAGCGGTGACCGCGCGCGCCGGGGGCGGATCGACCGTCACCACCTGCCGCGCAGTGGCCTTGTCGCCGTAGATCGGCGCGATCGAGCCGTACGACGATTGTCGGCTGGTGCGATAGCCGTAAGGCACGGAATAGCCGCGGGTGATGGGGATGAAGAACATCCCGGAGCGGTCGTAGTCCTCACAGCCGTCATCGCCGTACGTGCGCTCACATTCGGCCTTGCTCATGTAGCGCGGCGCCATGCCGCGGGCCTGCGAGAACGCCTCGCGACAATCGCCATCGGAGATATCGTCGGCATCGATGCACGTCTGCAGCGAGGGATAGTTGATCTGCGCCGCCTGTGCCGGAGGATCGACGATCTCCGGCTGGCAGGCGGTCAATGCGATCGGCGCCGCGGCCATCATGGTCAGGCGCAAAGTGCGGGAACGCTTCATGCGATCGGCTCCTCAGTAGGTCATCGACGCGGCGTTGAGCAGGCCGACGCCCAGAGCGACGATGCCGGCGAAGGCGCCAGCGGCCGTTTCGTTGGCGGAGATGCGCGCCGGCAGATCGCGGATCACGAGGCGATTGCCGAAGTACGCGACCACCTGCACCACGAACGCGATCGCGCCCCACACCACGAAATCGAAGAGATTCACCGAATTGGCCATGGCCGAGGCCAGCGGCAGGATGAAACCCAGGAACGCGCCGCCGAACGCTATCGCCGCGGCGCTGTTGTTGGCTTTGATCAGCGCGAACTCGTGATGCGGCGTCAGTCGGATGTAGACCACGACGAACGCGGCCAGCATCGCGATGGATGCGCCGAAATAGGCGAGAAACGCCGGCAAACCGGAGATCGAGACGGCGAACTGGTCGGGCATGGAACACTCCTGGCAGGGGGAAACGAGGTCAAGGGGCGATAAGACGCGATCGGCGGGAGTTGAATGCAAGCAGCGAAGACACCTGCGCCATCCGCTCAGGTGATGCGCAGGTCAGCGACGGACAGCGGCACGCCGATCGAGATCACGACGCTGAATTCGTTCGGGCCATAGTCTTCGGCGCTGATCAACAGATGCTCCCGGCCCGACGGCGTATCGGCATCGCGCGCGTAGAGCATGGCGTAGTGGGTCAGATCGAATTCGGGTTTGGACAGGTCGGCGCCGAACACGCGCTCGTCCATGGCGACCGGCGGCGCCCAGCGCGCGGGATCTTCGCCCCACTGCCGTTCGTAACGGCGGCCGTCGATCTCGAACACCGGTTGACCGATGCGGCTGCCCGCCTGCGTCCAGGCGCGGAAGGCCGCGGCGTTGTCGGGCGCGATCGTCTGGTGGAACACGAAATAACCGATCGCCTCGATCACGCCGGCGCTGGTGATCACCTGCAGGAAAGCGTCGTCGGTCAGATAGAACCGGTGGATTTCGGTGGCGCCTTCGGCCAGTTGGATCCTGCCGATACGCTCGACGAACTGCGCGCCTTCCGGAGGCTGGAACAACAGTGCCCCGGCCGCGAGACGGAAAGGCAGCAGGTCGATCTCGACCCCCGCTTTCGGCCGCAGTCCCAGCGGGAACACGGGCATCGTCGCGGCAGGTGCCGCCGGCTTGCGGAACAGGTCGAAGAACGCCATCAGCCCTGCCCCTCCACCGACATGAGCGCATCGACAGCAATGCGTGCGTTGGCGAGATAGAACAGCGTCGCGCCAGGCGGTACGACGGCGGCGTCATCGGCATTGAGGATCGCCTTGTACGGCGCCTCCGGCAGCGCATATCCGAGCAGCGTGGCGCGATGGTGGCGGCGCAGCCGGGCGAGATGATCGCCATAACCGCGCGCGGCTGCCGAAGCGGGCAGCGCCAGACTGTACTGGGTCGGGCCGTCGGCGATCGACAGCATTTCCAGCGCGACGCAGGAGGCGCCGATATCGTGCGAGGCGCGCACGATCAGTTCCGCCTGCACCGGCGTTGTGCATTCCACTTCCGGATGGTGCCGCTTCAGCAGCGCCGCCGACTCTTCGCGATCGAAATGCGCCACTACATGCGCCCGACCGCCCACCGCACGTACCGCCAGTGCAGCCGCGAGCGTTTGTTCGTCAGTCGGCGCGTCGATGATGATGCGCCGCGCGGTGGCGACGCTCGCACGTTCGTATCCGCTTGGGTTGGCCAGGGAGCTTACCCGCACGTAGCGCGCGTGATCGGGACGCGGATTGGTCTCCAGCGCCGCGTCGACGATCACGATCTCGCGCTCGGCGCTGCCCGTCTCCTGCAGAAGGAGATCGACGATCCGATCCGATTCATAACCGTTCCAGCCGACCAGCAGGGTGTGTTGTTCCATATCCGCATAGGTCCTTTTGCCGTAAAGCCCGCGCTGCCAGCGATCCGCCAGCTCCGAAGAAGTCTTGCCGATCATCGATGCCAGCAAAGCGATGCCGCCGGGCATCAGCCAGAGTGCGGCGAAGTAGCGCCCTGCGGTGGTCGCCGGACTGAAATCGCCGAATCCGACCGTGAAAGCGACGGTGGCGTAGAAATAGGGAAAGATGCCCGGCGCGGCCAGCTTCTCTTCGCCGAACACGACCATCGCTGCCCACGAAACCAGGAAATGGGCAGCGATGGCGACCATGAGCGCGGTCCAGCTCAGCGTCGAGGCGTGCCTGCGCAGCGTCCTCAGCAGACGAAACAGCAACATCCGGACGGGCCGTCAGTCGGCGATGCGGTCGACCGACGCCGGCAATACCCGCACGCCGACTTCGGGCGCGGGCAGGACCTGCTGGGTCGTCGCTGCCGGTGCCGGCAGCGCCTGCGCGCCACGGTAGCGCGCCAGCACCGCTTCGGCGCCCATGTTGTCGCCGAACAGACGCTTCTTCAGCCCTTCATCGCCCTGCTCCGCCTGGAGTTCTTCGGCCGCCTCGATACGCGCGCCGGTCTCCGCTTGACGCTGCTTGATGCGTTCCAGACTGTCGAGCGCGGTGCGCATCTTCGCGCTGGTGCCCGAATGCCTCGCGGAGATGGTCGCCTGCGCACGCTGCACCGATTCGGTGGCGCGCACCGTGTCGATCTGCGCGCGCAACCGCTCCAGCGCGCGCTCGCCCTGGGTGACCGAAGCGCGCAGTTTCACGATCGACGCGTCGTATTCGACGATGATCTGGGAATCCTCGCCCAGCCTGGTTTCGAGGTCGGCGATGCGCTGGGCGACTTCCAGCTGGAGCGCCTCATCGTTCTTCTGCATCGCAGCCTGCATGTAGCCTTCGTACTCGCCGAACTTGCGACGATTCGCCTCCACTCCGTCGGCCTTGAGCTTGCGTTGCGCCATGAGTTTGGCGAGATCGTCGCGAGACCGGACCAGTGCGGACTGCGCATCGCGGGTTTCCTGGTCGAGGATGCGCAGCGCATTCGCGTCGACCACGGTCTGGCCTGTTTCGGTTGCTGTGCCCCGGACCAGCGTGAAGAGCTTGTTGAGAATGCCCATGCTTCAGGCCTCCTTTTGGAAGAGGAACGGCTCGATGGCTTCGGCCGCATCGAGTGCGTTGTCCGCGAGGACGCGAATTTCCTCGAGCACGTTCAGTACCGGCGAACGCGACGACAATTCGCCGAAGACGATGTAGACGTCCTCGCCATCCGCCTGACGAACGATACCGAGATTCGAGAGCGGGTTGATCGGATTCATGCGCAGACAGGCGTCATTGAGACCGGGCACATCGGCGACGTCGCCGACGGTCACCAGCGGGACGCTGACGAATATCTGATCGCCGGAAACTGCCATGGTCACGTCCATCTCACCGTCGTCGTCGACCACGATATGGATCGTCGGGTCTGCACCGTCGATCAGCTCGGCAGCCATGCCATAACGGGTCAAGTACGGCTGCAGCGCCTCGAAAAGCGGACGGGCGGTCCAAGCTGCAGTAGGCGCGACGGCCGAAGCGGCCGACATCGGTTGGGCCAAAGGGGTAGACATGGTGCTGTCGATCTCCGCGATCAGTAGAGAGGGAGGGGTGTTGTCCCGCTGCATGCGCTTCTCCAGCGCTTTCAGCAAGGGGTGATACAGGGGAAGCACATTCAGGGTGATCGTCTTGAGCCCGCGACTCTTCAACCGTTCGCGGAAGCGTGCTTGACGTTGCGCCTCGGGCGAGGGTGGACGGGCCATGAACTCGGGTCGCTTACTGCTGTGACATGTAACGTTATATATAACGTCATGTGAATGCAAGCGCGGACACGCGGACTCGTAGGGCCTTGCGAATTTCAGCCCGGCACTTCGTCTGCGATGTGTCGTGGGCAAGGCACGGGCGCCGCGCGCCCAGCCGGGTTCGCGGATCGATAAGCACATGTCTCTGCGTGGCCAGCCGAGCGCTGCGCGTAGCAGGCGGGCGGCCGATCAGAGGACGCGCGCAGGGTCGCTCAGACCGTACTGCGAGGACAGCCGCGCCAGCGCGATGCTGTCCTGGATGTCGAGTTTCTCGAACAGCCGCGATTTGTGGGTGTTCACGGTCTTCGCGCTGAGACTCAGCCGCTTGGCGATCTCTTCCTGGCGCATGCCCTGCACCAGCAGCATGGCCACTTCCAGTTCGCGCGGCGACAGCGCGTCGAACGGCGAAGATTCGCCGCCGATGCCCGCCAGCGCCAGATGCTGGGCGATGCCGTTGGCCAGATAGCGTTTGCCGCGCGCCACGTCGCGCACCGCACGCAGCAGTTCGACGGCATCGCCGCCCTTGCCGACGTAACCGGAGGCCCCGGCTTCGATCAGCCGCTTCGGCATCGGTCCATCCTCCAGTACCGACACCACCACGACCTTGCTGTCGTAGCCGCCCTTGACGATGCGTTCGGTCACCTCCAATCCGCTGATCCCCGGCAAATGCAGATCGCAAAGCACCACATCGGGCTTGAGCCTGCGGATCATCGGCAGCGCGATTTCGCCCGTATCGGCTTCGCCGACAACTTCGATATCCACTTCGGCGGACAGCATCAGTCGCATGCCGGTGCGCACCAGCGCGTGGTCGTCCAGCAGAAATACCCGAATCGTCATTCCTTTCCCCAGAGAGTCGTCAAGAGTCGTCCTGCGCACAGACTAGGCAAGCCCGGCTGGTCGAACAAGCGCCGTTCTCCGCATCTGCGTGTAGGAAAAATCCGACCCCTGCGCAGGCTGCCGGGCTACGGGTAACTTACGACACCTCTGGGGCGGTCGCGACTCTGGCAGGATTGCCCTTCGCCAACGCTGTTGGCCCACAGGAATCGCCCGATGTCCCTGCTGCCGCGTCGCCCGGCCCGTCTCGTCGCCGCACTGCTGGTTCCCGTACTGATTCCGATGCTGACGGCCTGCGCATCCGTGTCCGATCCGCAGCCTGCATCCCGCGGATCGGATCCCGCCCACAGCCGTTGGTACGGCGATGTCGCGGGCATGGCGCAGGCCGAGGACAATGCCGGCCGTCGCGCGCATCTGCAGACGCGTCTGCAGGGCCTCGGTCTGACCGCAACGAAACAGGCGTTCGTCGCCGGCACGCGCGAAGGCGAAAACCTGCTGGTCGATCTGGGCGGCCCGGCCGGCGCGCCGCTGCTGCTGATCGGCGCGCACTCGGATCGTGTCGATACCGGCCGCGGCGCTACCGACAACGCCTCCGGCAGCGCGGTGGCGATGGCGCTGGCCGAACGCCTGCAGCGCAAACCGTTGACGCATCACCGGGTGAAGGTCGCGTTCTGGGATCTGGAAGAACGTGGCCTGCTCGGCGCCACCGCATATGTGGATCAAAACCACGAGAAACCCGCGCTGTACATCAACTTCGACGTGTTCGGCTGGGGCGACAGTCTGTGGATGATGACCCCCGATCCCGCACATCCGCTGGTCGCCGCCAGCCGCAGCGCCGCGCAGGCGCAGGGTCTGGCGATCAGCTCCGGCAAGGAATATCCGCCGTCCGACCACCTGGCGTTCCTCAAGGCCGAGTGGCCCGCGGTGTCCTACTCGCTGGTCGGCGCCGACGAGATCCCGGACATCCTCGCGATGTTCGCCGGCACGCGGCCGATGTCGACGCCCAAAGTCATGCAGGTCATCCACAGCCCGAACGACACGATCGATCAGGTCGACGAAGCGGCCGCCGCCAAAGGCATCGATGCGGTGGAAGCCGCGATCCGCGCCTGGGATGCGAATCAAGAGGGGTCAGGTTCATCTCGTTCGAAATGAACCTGACCCCATCAGGAGACCCTATCAGGAAGGCAGGGCGTCGCCGGGGCGCCAGCCATCGGCTTCGAGCAGGTCGAGTAACCCGGCGACCTCAGCCTTGGCATCGAGGCTGTGGACCGGCAGCGCCAGCACGTCGCCGACGCGCGCCCAGCCCAGCGCTTCGCGCGCGGCATCGGCTTCGCGCAGCCGCACCGGCAGCAATGCCTCATCCATGCCCAGCCGCAGCAATTCATTGCGGATCACTTCGGCCACCTCGCCCGCGACGCGGCCGCGCAGAAAACCGTCGATGTCCTTCACCACCACCAGGTCCGGCGCGTATCGGGCCGCCACTGCCGCCAGTTCGCGGATCTGTGCGTCCTCGCGATTGCCGGCCTGACCCAGCAGCAGCGCCAGACGTCCGGCGCCGCGTCGCGCCTGGGCGATGTCGAGCAGACCCGCAAGACCGTCCGGGTTGTGGGCGTAATCGAGGAAGACTTCGATGCCGGCGAACGCCCAGTGCTGAAGGCGCCCGGGATTGTCGACGTGACTGCGGCCGAAATCGGCGAGCACCGCGGCGATGGTATCGATCGGCACCCGCAACAGCGACGCGGCGAGCGCGGCGCCGGCGGCATTGGCGATGTTGTACCGTGCGCGGCCGCCGAGGGTGATCGGCATCGCCGCGATCTCGCCCAGATCGTGCGTTTCCAGCCCGTCGTCCAGCAGCAGGCTGCCGTCGCGCACCGCGCAGCGCGGCAGGCTCATCGCATCCTCGGGCAGCGCTTCGTGATCGACCGCGAACCACGCGACCCGCGGCGCGGCCTGCGGACCGAGCCTGCGCAGCAGCGGATCTTCCGCGTTGAGCACCAGCCAGCCGTGCGCGGCCACGGCGCGGGCGACCGTGAGCTTCACCGCGGCCAGATCTTCGACCGAGTGGATGCCGTATTCGCCGAAATGATCGGCGCTGATGTTGGTAACCACCGCCACGTCGGCCTCGGCCAGCGCAAGCCCGCGCCGCAGCAGACCGCCGCGCGCGGTTTCCAGCACCGCCGCTTCGACATCGGTGCGGCGCAACAGTTGGCGCGCGCCGGTCGGGCCGGAATAGTCGCCGCTCTCGAGGCGTTCGATGTCGGCCGTGTCGCCGACGCCCGCGCCGACGAACAGTCCATCGGTGCAGGAGTGCGCGGTGCGCAGGCCGTGCGCGCGCAGCATCGCCGCGATCAGGCGCACGGTGGTGGTCTTACCGTTGGAACCGGTGACCAGCGCGGTGGGAATCCTGCCCAGCGCCGGCCATGGCACCGCCTGCGGGGCCGGCAGCGCATCCATCGTCCAGGTGCGCCCATGCACGCCCAGGCCGAGGCTCAACGCGTCGTCGTCGATCAATGCCGGCGTGCCGTGGCGCTGCGCGTATTCCAGCAGCAGCATCGCGTCGGCGCAGCGTTCGGCGGCGGCGAAACGCTGCAGCGTGTGCAGCGCCAGAATGGTGTCGTGACTGGCGGGATGGCCGGGCGCATGCAGGCTGGTATCGCCGACGCTGGCGCACCACGCCCATTCGTTGATTTCGGTCGCGGTGTAGAGCTGATCAGCCGGCGCGACGAACGCCAGCGACGTCCCGCTGCGATGGACGCGCACCACCGGTTCGGTCTTCGCCCAGCCCAATGCCTCACGCGCGGCTTCCGCGCGCAGCCACCATGCCGCAAGCGCAACCGGGTCGCGCGCCTGCGGACCCATGGTTTCGAGCGCCGCGCCGCAGCCGGAGAAATACACGTTCGAACCCGTGAGCCGCCGCGAGTCCTCGAACGGAGGCTCGGACGTCGATGCATCAGCTTGCGAAGTCACGGTATTCAGTCGTCGCTCTCGCGCGAGATGAAGATGCCGCGCTCGTCGCGGCTCACGCCTTCCCACTGGTCGGGCGAGAAGCCCGGCTCGGCGGTCGCGTCCTCTTCGACCGTGCTCGCGGCGGCAACCGCGACTTTCTGCGGCGCACCCTCCGGTTTGAATTTGATGATCTGCTTCCACGAACGCACCAGCGCATCGGCGAACACCAGCAGCACGTCGCCGGCCTGGGCCATGCGCAGTCCGGCGTCGATCGCGTCCTGTTCGTCGGGAATGATGCTGATCTGGTGATCGGCGACGCCGTGCTCGCGCAGGGTCGCGGCGATCAGCAGCGGCACTTCGTCGGGTTTGCGTCCGCGCAGGCCGTCGTCGCGGCGGCAGATGTAGTGATCGAACCCGCCGGCCACGGCCTTGGCGATCTCGCGCAGGTCTTCGTCGCGACGATCGCCGGGGCCGGCCACCACCACAAGGCGGCGGCCGCTCACTTCCAGACGCTGGGCCAGATCGGCCATCGCCGCCACCGCATGCGCGTTGTGGCCGTAGTCGAACAGCACCTTGAACGGATGCTCGTTGAACACGTTCATCCGGCCCGGGGCCTGGAAGAACGTGCTGTCGAACGTGCGCAGACCCTGGCGGATCGCGTCCAGCTTGATGCCCAGCGAAAATGCCATGGCCGCGGCGAACATCGCGTTCTGCACGTTGTGCAGCGCCTTGCCTTCCAGCGTCGCCGGAATCAGATGCGTCCACAGCAGCGGGATATGGCTGCCCTTGTCGTACAGGGTGATCATCTGGCCGTTGACGCCGGCTTCCAGCGCGCAGGCGCGGCCGCCGGCGCGGATGTGTTCGCGCACCAGCCCGTGCGAAGGATTGAGGGTGACGTAGCAGATGACTTTCGCGTCGGTGTAGCCGCCCATCTTCAGCACGTTGGGATCGTCGGCGTTGAGCACCGCGCAGTCTTCCGCCACTTCAATCACTATCCGCTTGACCTCGGCCAGTTGCTCCAGCGTGTCGATGCCCTTCATGCCGAGATGATCCGACTGCACGTTCAGCACCGCGCCCACGTCGACCCGGGTCACGCCCATGCCGGCGCGCAGCAGGCCGCCGCGTGCGGTTTCCAGCACCGCGAAATCGATCTGCGGATCGGCCAGCACCATCCGCGCCGAGACCGGACCGGTCATGTCGCCTTCGACCGTGCGCTGGCCGTCGATGTACACGCCGTCGGTAGTGGTGAGGCCCGGCGTGAAGCCGGTCATCTTGGCGATGTGCGCCAGCATGCGCGAGGTGGTGGTCTTGCCGTTGGTGCCGGTGATCGCGGCGATCGGCACCCGCGACGGCGCGCCCTGCGGGAACAGCATGTCGATCACCGGGCCGGCGGCGTCGCGCGGCTTGCCTTCGCTGGGCGCCACGTGCATGCGGAACCCCGGCGCGGCGTTCACTTCGCAGATGCCGCCGCCGATGGTCTTGTAGCTTTCGGCGATGTTGGTGCTGAGGAAATCCACGCCGCCCACGTCCAGGCCGATGGCCTTGATC
>JANLVT010000069.1:0-33656 GCA_031364125.1 Lysobacterales bacterium
CCCTTCGCCTGCGGCGAATGTGTGGGTGTGGTTGGGGCCGACTTTCAACACGCGTCGGATGGGCGCCGCTGTGCTCCCTCCCTTCCGCCGCTGGCGATGGGGAGGGCCGGGGTGGGGTTGGTGAACTTGCGGACCAGTCAAAAGGACAGCGTGTATGGACGCGAACAGACGTCGCGCAAGGTAATTGCGTAAAACGATGACCGAGGCCGAGCAGCGTTTGTGGCGTTGTTTGCGTGCAAGACAGATCGAGGGTTTCCGCTTCCGGCGGCAGGTGCCGATCCACGGATATATCGCCGATTTCATGTGTCCGCAGGCGAAGCTGGTCGTCGAGGTCGACGGGGGACAGCATGCCTTGCAGTCAGGCTATGATGCACAGCGAACGGCGGTGCTGGAGGGATATGGTTATCGTCTGCTCCGATATTGGAATCACGATGTTTTGCAGCATCCCGACGCTGTTGCAGCCGATCTGCATCGACATCTGACGCAGGGGTTCGCCCCTTCCCAGCCTTCGCTTCCGCCTGCAGCGGAAGAGAGGGAATCAAGCGAGAACACATGAAGATTTTGGTGACGGGCGGCGGTGGGCGAGTGGCAGCGTTTGCGCGCAGCCTGTGGCTGCGTGCGCTGCCGCGAGCGCCGGACATGGATGCCCGGCCGGATCGAATCACCATGGATGGTTCATGGAGCGATGTATGAAGATTCTGGTCACAGGCGGCGGTGGATTCCTCGGCCACGCGCTATGCAAAGGTCTGATCGAACAGGGCCACGAAGTCGCGAGTTACAACCGCGGGCATTACCGCACGCTGGAACCGCTGGGCGTGCGTCAGATCCAGGGCGATCTGGCGAACCGCGATGCGCTGGTCGCGGCCTGCGCGGGCATGGAGGCGGTGTTCCACAACGCCGCCAAGGCCGGCGCCTGGGGCAGTTACGAGAGCTACCACCTCGCCAACGTCGTCGGCACCGACAACATACTGGCCGGCTGCCGCGCGCACGGCATCGGTCGACTGGTCTACACCTCCACGCCCAGCGTGACCCATCGCGCCACCCATCCTGTGGAAGGCGGTACCGCCGACACCGTGCCCTACGGCGAAGGCTTCAAGGCGCCGTACGCCACCACCAAGACCATCGCCGAGAAAGCAGTGCTGGCCGCGAACGATGCGGATCTCGCCACCGTTGCGCTGCGGCCGCGGCTGATCTGGGGGCCGGGCGACCAACAACTGCTGCCCCGGCTGGCGTCGCGGGCGAAAGCCGGGCGGCTGCGGTTCGTGGGCGGCGGCCACAACGTCATCGATACCACTTACATCGACAACGCCGCGCAGGCGCATTTCGACGCCTTCGCGCATCTGGCGCCGGGCGCGGCCTGTGCGGGGCGCGCGTATTTCATCAGCAACGGCGAGCCCAAGCCGGTGCGCGAGATCGTCAACGCGCTGCTGCGTGCGGCGGGCGCGCCCACGGTCGAGAAGAGCCTGCCGTTCGGCGTGGCCTACGCCATCGGCGCCGCGTGCGAATGGCTGTGGCCTCTGCTGCGGTTGAAGGACGAGCCGCCGCTGACGCGGTTCCTCGCCGAACAGCTCAGCACCACCCACTGGTATTCGATGGCGCCGGCGACGCGCGATTTCGGTTTTGTGCCGCGGGTGACGATCGAGGAAGGTTTGAAGCGATTGGCCGCGTCCTACGCAGGCGCAGGCGACACCTGATGGCTTGTCCCCTTCCCACGCGTCGCGGGATAGAAGGCCGGGATGGGGGCGTTTTGGCGAACTGCGCCCCCACCCCAACCCGTCCGGCCAGCAGGCCAAGCTTGCTGGTGTTCGTCAGCGCGCGGACCAGATGGCCCGCAAGCGCGCTTCCTCATCCCCCGCTGGGCGGGGGAGGGAGCATCCACAGGGGCCATCGAGCGCAACGCACGACCGGGGCGGAGCGCCATCCGCCCGCTAGAATGCCCGCATGACCGCCTCCCCCTTCGATTGGAAACCCCTGGCCGGCCGCGCGCTGGAAACCGCATTGAACCGCGCCATCGCCCTGGATCCCGATACCTGCGACGCGTTGCAGCCACTGGATGGTCGCAGCGTGGTGCTGGCGCTGGACGCCGCCGAGGCGCCGCTGGCGATGCGGCTGCAGGTGGATGGCGAGCGTTTGCGGGTCGGCCCGGTAGATCCTGAACAGACGCCCGATCTGGCCGTACGCAGCACCTTCGGCGGCGTGCTGTCGCTGGGCATGCAGACGCTGCTGCCGAAGCTGCTGGGCAAACGCGATGACGACGCCGACGCGATGCCGGTGGGGCGCATGCGGATCGAAGGCGACGCGGAACTCGCGCGTCGCCTGCAGCGTCTGGCCGAACGCTTCGATCCCGACTGGCAGCAGCCGTTCACCGCGCTGTTCGGCGATGTGATTGGCGTGCAGATCGCGAACGGCGTCGCCGCCGCGCTGCGCCAGGCGCGCGTCGGCGGGCAGAAATTCGCCGAAAGCGCCGCCGAATATCTCACCGAGGAATCGCGCGACGTGGTGCCGCGCGCGGAGTTGAATGCCTTCTACGACGATGTGGATACGCTGCGCGACGATGCCGAGCGCCTCGCCGCGCGGGTCGCGCGCCTGGGCAAGCGGGTGCCTGCATGATCGCGATGTTGCGCGCTGCGCGGATCGGTCGTGTCCTGATCCGCTATCGCCTCGATGATCTGCTCGACGACACCCCCGCCGAACGTTGGCTGAAGCTCGCGCGCCCGTTCGTGCCGCGTGCGTCGCGGGAGATCGCCGTGCAGCCGCGTGGCATGCGCCTGCGCCTGGCGCTGCAGGAGTTGGGACCGATCTTCGTCAAATTCGGGCAGATTCTTTCGACCCGCCGCGATCTGATGCCGCCGGACATCGCGACCGAGCTGTCGCTGCTGCAGGACCGGGTGGCGCCGTTCGACGGCGAAACCGCGCGCCGGATCGTCGAAGCTTCGCTCGGCCAGGACATTCGCGAAGCCTTCGAGCATTTCGACACCACGCCGCTGGCGTCGGCGTCGATCGCGCAGGTACACGCCGCGCGGCTGCCGGGCGGGCGCGAAGTCGTGGTGAAAGTGCCGCGTCCCGACATCGAAAAGCAGATCGACGGCGACATCGCATTGCTCGGCAGCATCGCCGCGCTGGTGGAGCGCGCGCATCCCAACGCCGACAAGATCCGGCCGCGCGAAATCGTGCGCGAAGTGCAGAGCACGCTCGCGGCCGAACTCGACCTGCAGCGCGAGGGCGCGAACGCCTCGGTGATCCGCAGGTTCTGGATGGGCAAGGACGGCCAGGATTCGCCGGATCTGTACGTGCCGGACGTGATCTGGAGCCACACCGCCGAGCGCGTGCTCACCCTCGAACGCGTGTACGGCATTCCCAGCGACGACATCGCCGCGCTGGACGCCGCCGGCATCGACCGCAGCGCGCTGGCCGCGAAAGGCGTGCGCGTGTTCTACACCCAGGTGTTCCGCGACAACTTCTTCCACGCCGACGCGCACGCCGGCAACATCTGGGTCGACAGCGACCCGGCGCGCAAGGACAACCCGCGCTTCATCGCGATCGATTTCGGCATCGTCGGCCAGCTCTCCCGTGAGGATCAGTACTACCTCGCCGAGAATTTCATGGCGATCTTCAACCGCGACTATCGCCGCATCGCCGAGCTGCACGTGCAGGCCGGCTGGATTCCGTCGCATGTCCGCATCGATGAGCTGGAAGCGGCCGCGCGCGCGGTATGCGAGCCGTACTTCACCCGGCCGCTCTCGGAAATCTCGCTGGCCGAAGTGCTGATCAAGGTCTTCCGCACCGCGCAGAAGTACGAACTCACCCTGCAGCCGCAGCTGATCCTGCTGCAGAAGACGCTGCTCAACATCGAAGGCGTGGGCCGGCTGCTGGATCCGAAGCTGGACATCTGGGCGGTAGCCAAGCCGGTGCTGGAGAAGATCCTGGTCGAACGCTACAGCCCACAGCGGCTGGCCGGCGAATTCCGCAAGCGGCTGCCGGAACTGATCACCCGCGCGCCGGACATGCCGCAGCTGCTGCACGCATGGTTGAGCCAGCAGGTCAGCGGCAAACATGAACTCGCCATGCGTTCGCACGATCTGGCCGATCTGGCGAAGACGATGAACGCGATGCAGCGCCGGATCGTGTCCGCGATCCTCGGCACCGGTCTGTTGATCGTGGCGGCGGTGTTGTTCGCGCTGGAAGCCGGCGGCCCGAGTGTGTTCGGCGTGCCCGCTGCGGCGTGGATCGCCGGTCTGGGCGGGCTGTGGGGATTGATCGCGGCCTGGCCGCGACGATAACCCCGGAGATCGTAGGGCGGGCCCTGGCCCGCAGTCGCGACCGTTCCGTTCGAGGTTGCAGCGGTCGATGCGGCTTCGATCAGCGTGCGGTGCGATCTGACAGCTCGCAATGGCGGGCCAGGGCCCGCCCTAGCACGCCTACTTCGCAGCCGCAGCCGCGCCCCTCGCCGCCTTTGCGAAATCCCCCGCGGCGAACACACTGATCGCTTCGGGCTTGATGTGCTTGCGGATCGCCGCGTTCACATCGTCCACGGTCAGCGCCTTCAGCTTAGCGTCGAAATCCGCGGCCCAGGCCATCGTCCGGCGCATGTGCAGATTGCGGGCGAGCGAGCCGGCGACGCTGCCGTCGCTGGCGCGGCTCTGCTGGCGGCGGGTCAGCAGGTCGTTGACCGCGCTCTTCAGCTCGTCGGCGGTGATGCCGTCGCGGACGAAACGGGCCAATTCCTCGCGCAGCGCGGTGTCCAGGCGGGCCACGTTCTCGGGTGCGGCGATGGCCTGGATGCCCAGCAGTCCGGCATCGTCGCGGCCCTCGGGGGCGCTGTCGGCGACGATGCTGCTGCTGACGTTGTAACTCAGGCCGTCCTTCTGGCGCAGGCGGTTGCCCAGGCGCGAATCCAGCGAGCCGCCGCCCAGCACGCTGTTGGCGATCATCAGCGCGGGGTAGTCGGCGTCGGCGTCGTTGAGGGAAATATTCGCGCGCGCCATCACCACGGCGTTGGCTTTGTCCGGCGTTTCCAGCCGCAATTCGCGCGCGGCGACGTCGGTGTAGCGCGTGGGTACCGGCGCGTAGGGCTTCGCGCTGCGCCAGTCGCCGAACAGCGTCTGCAGCTGCGCCTTCATCGCCACCGGATCGAAATCGCCGACGACCGCGATCTCGCCTTCGGCGGTGCCGTAGAAATCGCGGTGGAACGCGATCGCGTCCTCGCGCTTGAGCGCGCGCAGATCGGCGAGGCTCTGGTCGATCGACGTGTAGGCGAACGGGTGATCCTTCGGCCACGGGTCGAAGTATTCGCTCATCGCCATGCCGACGACGGTGCCCGGCTCCTTGCGCGCGCTCTCCAGGCCGGTGATCGACTGCAGGCGGAACTGCTCGAATTCGGCCTCGGGGAAACTCGGGTTGCGCAGCACGTCGGCCGCGAGCGCGAGCGCGTCGGCCAGGTGCTCGCGCCGCGAATTCAGGCCGATGCTCGCGCTCTGCACGCCGCCCGACACGTCCGCGGTGGTCTTCAGCGCTTCGAAGCGCTGCGCGATCTGTTCGCGGGTCATGGTTTTGCTGCCGCGCATCAGCATGTCGCCCGCGGCGCTGCCGGCGGGTTCCGGGCTGCGCTTGAGCGATTCCACATCACCGAAGCGGAAGGTCGCGTTGAAGGTCACGGTGTCGCCGCGCGTGTCCTTGGGCAGCAGCGAAACCTTGAGTTTGTCGCCGATCGTGAAGGTCTCGGTGCGCGCGTCGATGTTCGCGGGCGTGGGGTCGAAGGTCTCGCCGGCGGCGAGCGCGGCCTTGCCGGCGTAGCCCTTCAGCGCCTCGTCGGCGCTGGGCGCGGCCGCGATCTCGACGCGCTCGGCGCTGTCGGTCGGGATGAACCGGGCCAGGGTGCGGTTGCTGGGTTTGAAGTAGGTGCGTGCGACGCGGTTGACGTCGTCCACGCTCACCGCGGCGATGCGGTCGCGCTGCAGGAAATACAGGCGCCAGTCGCCCGCCGCGACCGATTCGGTCAGCGCCATCGCCACGCCGTTGACGTTGGCGAAACTGCGCTCGTAGTCGTTCGCGATGCGTTCTTTGGCCTTCGCCACTTCGTCGGCGGTGAGCGGCGTGGTCGCGATGGCAGTCTCGGCCTGCCGCAGCAGCTCCGCCTCGGCTTTGGCGATGTCGGCGTCTTTCGGCGCGACCAGGATCAGGTTGATCATGCCGCCTTCGCGCAGGGTGTTGTTGCCGCCGCCTGCGAACGCCGCCAGCTTGGTTTCCACCAGCGCTTTGTGCAGGCGGCCGCTCGGCGCGTCGCCCAGCGCGTTCATCAGCACCGCCAGCGCCGGGCCGTCGGGATGGGTCGCGCCGGGGGTGTGATAGCCGATGCCGATGAAGCGGGTGTCACCGCTGCGGCGCACGTTGACCTCGCGCTCGCCGTCCTGGGTGGGCTCGGCGGTGTAGAGCTTGGGCAGCGGCGCCTTGGGCCGCGCGAGTTTGCCGAAATGCCGCTGCACTTTCGCCAGCGCGGCTGCGGGATCGATGCGGCCGGCGACAATCAGGGTCGCGTTGTCCGGGCGATACCAGCTGCGGTAGAAGGCCTGCAGGCGCTCGATCGGCACGTTCTCCACGTCGGAACGCGCGCCGATGGTGCTGTTGCCGTAGTTGTGCCACAGGTAGGCGGTGGAGCGCAGGCGCTGGAACATCACCGCGCCGGGATTGTTCTCGTTGCGCTCCATTTCGTTGCGGACCACGGTCATCTCGCTGTCCAGATCCTTCTTTGCGACGAAGGAATTGACCATGCGGTCGGCTTCCAGCCCCAGCAGCCAGTCCAGGGTTTCGTCGTTGGCCGGGAACGAACCGTAGTAGTTGGTGCGGTCCAGCGACGTGGTCGCGTTCTTCTCGATGCCGCGCGCCTTCATCGCGCCGGGGATGTCGCCGTGGGTGGGCGTGCCCTTGAACAGCATGTGCTCCAGCAGATGGGCCATGCCGGTCTCGCCGTAGTTCTCGTGCACCGAGCCCACGCCGTAGGCGATGTTGACGGTGACCGTGGGTTTGCTGGCATCCGGAAAGAGCAGCACGCGCAGACCGTTGCCCAGGGTGTATTCGCAGATGCCTTCCACGCAGGGGCCGGCGGTCACGCCCTTCGGCGCGGTGACGGCATCGGCGGCGAAGGCGGCGGGGGCGAACGCACCAGGGGACACCAAGGCGAGCGCGCAGGCCAGCGCGAGGGTGCGCGGGGCGGTGCGGAGTCGGAGCAGGGACATCGTGGAACTCCCGGGAGGATGCGGATCGAAGAGAATGTGCGTCGATTCTCGCAGACCGACGCCTTCCGATGACCCGACCGCCTTCCCCGGAGTTCCCGGAAGCCCCCGCTGCGCCCGAAGCGATCCCGGTGTTGTATTGCGACGAGTCGCTGGCGGTGGTCGACAAGCCGGCCGGGCTGATGGTCCACGACAGCGCGCTGGCGCGCGGCGAAACCGATTTCGTCGCCGACCGGCTGCGCGAACAGTTCGGCAAGCCGGTCTTTCTGGTCCATCGTCTCGACCGCGCGACCAGCGGCTGCCTGCTGCTGGCGTTCGACCGCGACAGCGCATCGACGCTTGGCAAGTCGCTGATGTCCGGCGCCGTGCGCAAGGATTACCTGGCGGTGTGTCGCGGCTGGCCGGAGGAGGCGTTCGTGGTCGACCATCCGCTGGACGGCGGCCCCGGCAAGCCGCAGAAGAAACCGGCGATCACGCATTTCCAGCGTTTGGCGACCTGCGAACTGGCGCTGCCGTCAGCGGGTTTCGAGACCTCACGCTACGCGCTGCTGCGCGCGCAGCCGGAAACAGGACGCTTCCGGCAGATCCGCCGCCATCTCAAGCATCTGTCGCATCATCTGATCGGCGATACCAGCCACGGCGACGGCCGCCACAATCGCGCGTTCCGGATGATGGGCATCCATCGGATGCTGCTGCATGCGGAGCGGCTGGGTTTCGATCACCCCAAAACGGGCGCGCGGATGGAGGCGGTAGCGCCGGTGGATAAGGAGTTCGCGAAGGCGCTGGGGTTGTTCGCGGAACGGCCGGCAAGCGGTTGAGCCCGCTCCCGCGGGCGGAACGTCAGCGTTCGCGGGACTTCATCGCTCGCGGGAGAACAGCGAATAGCGTTTGAAGACATGGCCCCATGGAATGATCAGGACGACCAGGAACACCGGCAAGAACACCGACGCGATTCCTTCGGCCGGCGATCCCGCGAGCGTTCCCGCCGACCACAGCGGATACGCCACGATCAGCAGCCACAGGCCTTTGTAGACGATCTCCAGCAGCAGGATCGGCAACATCCGCAGCGGATGCAGAATGCCGAGGCCCGCCAGCGTCGCGAAGCCCGCCCAGACGCACCAGACCATGGCTTTGGTGGGGTCCCATGGTCCCTCGTGGGTGAGGATTTCCGTCCAGGTGGTCTGCCCCAGCATGAAGAACATCAGCGCATACAGCGTGCGCAGCAGATAGATGTTGATCCTGCGGACGCCGTCGTAATGCGCCGGGTCGCTTTTGAAGAGATGTTCAATACCAGGAGCCATGGTGGCGTCTCAACGAGGGGTCAGGTCGCAGGATGCGGGGTCCGGCAAGATCGGTAGCGTGCTATCGGTCGCCCAACGCATGGCATACGCCGGGCATCGCAGGGCGGCTGCACGACTCGACGCCCGTGCCGGCCATGCCGGCCCAGTGGGCCGGTCAGTGGGCGTGGTCTTCCTTGTGGGCGCCGTCGGCGTCGCGCTTCAGTTCGGTTTCGATGCTTGTCTGCATCCCGGCGATCATGGTCTGCATGATCGGCTGCATTTCCTCCATCGACAGCTGCATCGCCTGCGGCATCTTGCGCATGATGCTGCGGCCCGTGTCGCTGCCGTAGAAAACGATCATCGCTTCCACTTCCTCGGCGGTGAACAGCCGCGCGTAGATCCTGCGGTAGATCGGACCCATGGTGTCCCACGACAGGATTTTGCGCATCGAGGCCCGCTGCCGGGTCATCGTCTTATCGAACGATGCGCGCTGTTCCGCCGTAGCGTCCTCGCCCAGCATCTGCCGGCCCATGCTGTCGCCCATGCCTTCGATCTGCACGAACATCTCGTCCAACGTGCGGCGCATGTCCATGGTTTCGAGCAGACGGTCGATCTGGGCGTCGGTCGGCGGCGCGGCGTGCGCGGGCGCCACGGCGCAGACCAGCAGGCAAAGGCTGAAAAGCAGACGTGTCATCGGCGTGCGGGTTCCGGGCGTGGAAGGGATCAGCGCGAACGCTGGCGCAGTTCGGTGTCGACCCCGCGCTTGAGATCCTGCAGCATCGGCAGCAGCAGGTCTTCGAGATTCTGCATCGCAGCTTCTGCGTCCTGCGCGCCGCCGAGCATCCTGCTTTCGAGATCGCCCTCGTTGCCGTAGCGCGGGCGGTAGCGCTGATTCGGGTCGTTGGGGTCGGTGCGGTCGAAGTTGGACGTGTAGAGGTCGCGGGTGAGCGGACCGAGCTGCTGCCAGTTGCGGCGGATCAGCACCTCGGCGTCGCTGCGGTAGCGCGCCGCATCGCGGCTGCCGCGTTCTTCGTAGCGGTTGCGGTTGGCGCTGGTGGTGTCGTTGAGACTGGTGTCGCCGGTGCCGCTGAGCTTGCCGCGGACCGTCTGCAGCAGGGCTTCGACTTCGCGGACCGACTTGTCGCGCGCCTGGGTTTCATTGGCGTAGGCCGCGGGCGACTGGTTGCCGAAGCCGCCGTAGGCCGCGGCCGGGCTGCCGCCGTAACTTGCGGCGGGAACGGCCCGATAACCGCCACCGCCGCCGACGAGTGCGGGGTCTCCGCCGCTGCCGACCGCCGCGGGATCCTGCGCGGAGGCGGCGAACGATGACATCGCCGTGAAGCCTGCGACCAGCGCGGCGGACAGGAGCGTGTGACGGGTCATGGTCGTTCCTCCTTGTGGGCCTTGCATCATCGTGCAGCCGCGAAAGGCGGTCAAATGACCGGCGCGGTCGGCGTTCCCCGCCACGTGCCGGGACACGGTGCCGCTACAATCGCCCGCGGAGGGCACCGTGGACGAAGACATCACCATTCCCGAATCCGAGCTGGTCGAGCGCTTCGTGCGTGCGTCGGGCCCGGGCGGGCAGAACGTCAACAAGGTATCGACCGCGGTGGAACTGCGGTTCGACGTGGCGCAGTCGGCGGTATTGCCGGAGGCGGTCCGCGAGCGTCTGCTTGCGCGTCGGGACCGCCGCGTGACCCTGGACGGCGTGCTGGTGATCAACGCGCAGCGGTTCCGCACCCAGGAACGCAACCGTGAGGACGCGCGCGCGCGCCTGGCCGCCTTCGTCGCGACCGGCACCAAGGCGCCGACGCCGCGGGTCGCCACCAAGCCGTCGCGGGCCGCGAAAAAACGCCGTCTCGAAGACAAACGCCAGCGCGCTGGCCGCAAACGCGATCGCGCGACCAAGGAATGGGACTGACATGACGAAAGAACGAACCGTGGCCAACGAGGCGATGCCGGACCTGCTGCCATTGCTGCGGTCATCCAACCTGCCGCGGACGCGGTCCAGCCGTTTCACCCGTTGGGTGGCGCGGTCGGTACTGTGTGCGTGCGGCTGGCGGATGGTTGGCACGTTCCCGGATCTGCCCAAGGGGGTGTTGATAGGCGCCCCGCATTCGTCGAACTGGGACGGATTATGGGCGCTCCTCGTCAAGGTCGCGCTGGGTGTGGAGGTCCGCATCTTCGCCAAGCACCAGTTGTTCTGGTGGCCGCTCGGCCCGCTGCTGCGCCGGCTGGGCGTGATCGAGGTCAACCGCAGCGCGACCGGCGGCTTCGTCGAGCAGATCATCGACCGCTTCGCGCGCGAGGAGCAGCTGTGGATCGGCATCGCTCCCGAAGGCACCCGCAAACGTGTGGAGCACTGGAAGGCGGGATTCTGGAAGATCGCCAAGGGCGCCGGCGTCCCGGTAGTGCCCGCATTTTTCCACTATCCGGACAAAATCATCGGGGTCGGCGAGCCGTTCGTGCTCAGCGACGACATGGAGGCCGATATCGCCCGCATCCGCGCGTGGTACGCGCCGTGGCGGGGACGCAACCGCGGGGTGTGACGCGCCGCGGTGGCCGTCGCACTGGATTTGTGCCGGCCTTCCCTTATTCTTGCGTGGGCTCCGCTGCATGGGGTCCACCTCTACTCCCGGGGATATGCCATGGCGTCATTGAAGAAGATTCTGGAAGCGGCCAGGCTGATCGAGAGGACCGAAGCGCCCGTGAGCGATTCCGGCCCGGTCGGAGACGCCGACATCGACGCCATCATCCGCCGCGCGGCGCAGGCCGAAGCGCCGCCGCCCCTGCCGCATGCCGACGACAGCGCTTCGGGCGGCGCCGATGCCGGGGCCAGCGATGTCGTCGGCGTGGAGGAAGGCCTGACCTTCGTCGATATCTACGGCCGCCAGGGCGTGGCCGGGACCCAGTTCCCCGTCGAGCGCCTGTTGAAGCTTGTGGACGGGCTGCGCGCGCTGGACCCCACCACCCGCCGCGCCGCGATCACCGCCATGGACGTCGCCGACGAAACCTGGTCGATGGACGATGTGCTGGCCGATGCCGACGCCAAAATGGCCGCCCTGCGCGGGCATCAACGTCAGCTGCAGGGGGCCGCGGACGGCGTGGTGCAGGCGAACCGCGAGCGCGTCGCCGCGCTGGAAAGCAGCCGCGACGGCCACCTGGCCGAACTGCGGCAGCAGATTGCCGCGCTCGAAGCGCAGATCCAGGACGCCGTCGGCAGCACCGCCGCCGATGTCGCCAAGCTGCAGTCGGAATCGGAATCGAACAAAGCGGCCTTGCTGCGCGAAACCCAGCGCATCGATGCCCACATCCTCAATCTGGAGGAACTGGCCGCCCAGTTCCGTCCTCCGGCGAAGTGATCGCCGGCGTTCTGTCGTCTCTTTCGTGATTCGTCTGTCTTAGGAGTGCCTCATGGCCATCAAACTCACCCCGTTCGCCAAGCTGCTGATCGGCGCGATCGTCCTGGTCGGCAGCGGCTCGGTGCTGTGGAATCTGTACAAGAACCGCAAGGCCGACGGCGGCGATGAAGGCGCCGCGGCCACCGCGCAGACCGACGGCGGCAAACCGGTCGCGGCCGGCAGCAACGCTGGCAAGGGCGACGGCCCGCTCGGTTCGTCCGGCAATCCTTTGAAGGTCAGCATCGTCAGCTTCCACGGCTACGCGCCGGCGCTGGTCGCCAACGGCCAGAGCCTGAAGACCGAGTCCGGCTCGCTGTTCGACCGGGAAGGCCTGAACGTGGAGTTCGTGATCCAGGACGACATCCCGACCCTCTCCACCATCTTCGAGGCCGGCACCGCGCAGTGCGCATGGCGCACCTCCGATTTCTGGGCGCAGGAGCAGCCGAACCTGCGCAACAGCGGCCACGACGCCAAGGCCGTCATGATCGTCGACAACACCCGCGGCGCCGACGCCATCATCGCCAAAGACCCGTCGATCCGCAGCGTCGAGGATCTGGCCGGCAAAAAGCTCGCGCTGCTGCAGTTCACGCCGTCGCACGGCATGTCGATCGACGCGATCGACAACTCGTCGCTGTCCGCGCGCAAGAAGCAGAGCGTTGAATACGTGTACATCGCCGCCGAGGACGGCCTGGCCGGCGTGCGCGCCGCGCTGGAATCGGGCAGCGTCGACGCCGCAGCGCTGTGGGACCCGGACCTGTCGCTCGCGCTGCGCGCGACGAAGGGCCATGTGGTGTATTCGACCAAGACCGCATCGAACCTGATCTTCGACGTGATCGTCTGCGACCAGCGCGTGCTCAACGATCCGCAGGGCCGCGATGCGGTGCAGAAACTGGTCAACGGCTGGATGAAGGGCGTGGACGCGGCCAAGGCCAACCCGGACCAGGCGGTGGACGCGCTGGTGAAGACCGAGGAATTCTTCACCCTGCTGGCCAAGGACGAAGGCAAGCCGTTCGTGAAGAAGCTGTTCGACAACCTGCTGTGGACCGGCGTCGCGGACAACGCGCGCATCCTCGGCATGTCCGGCGGCACCAACCACTACGAGCGCGTGTATCAGCGCTTCGACCAGATCTATCGCGCCGCGGGCGCGCTGGCCAACCCGAAATCGCCGGTCATCGCACCGCAGGACAGCTTCGACACCAGCTTCATCCGCAAGCTCTACGACGCCAGCACCTCGGCGCAGGTCGAGGCGAAGAAGGTCGAAACCTACACCGCCGTCGAGCGCGAGGAAGCGGTGCAGGCGCCGGCGACGGTGACCAAGCCGGTGATCGTCAACTTCGGCAGCGGCCAGGCCGCGCTGAGCAAGCGCGCCGAGCGCACCATCGATACCGACATGGTGCCGTTCATCGAGAACAACGGCAGCGCGTATTTCGAGATCAGCGGCAATACCGACAGCACCGGCAATCTCGCGGTCAACAATCGCCTGTCGCAGGCGCGCGCCGAAGCGGTGGTGGACTATCTCAGCAAGCAGTGGGAATTCCCGCGCGAGCGCTTCAAGATCGTCGGCAACGGCCCCAACAAGCCGCTGTGCGACGAGAATAATCCCGGTTCCGAAGGCGTGGATCTGGATGCGTGCCGCGAAATGAACCGCTCGACCCGCATCGCGGTGTTCGGGGCGCGTCCGTAATGGCCAACGGTTGGAACCCGTATGCCGCCCTGCCCGGCGGGCTGCGGCGGCAACTGGGTGTCGCCGGCGTCGCCGTGGTGCTGCTCCTGTGGTTCGGGCTGAGCGCCAGCGGCTGGATCAGCGCCAACAAGCTGCCGTCGCCGGTGTCGGTGGTGAAGGCTTTGTCCTATCTGGCCTGGAGCGACGGCAAGAGCCTGCTGTTCGACGCCACGCTGTGGTCGGCCGGTCGCGTCGCCGCGGCCGGCGTGCTGGTGGTGGTGATCGGCGTGCCGCTGGGTATCTTCATGGGCGCCTCGCCGAAGTTGAACGCGTTGCTGTCGCCGCTGATCGACCCGTTCCGGTCGGCGCCGGTGGTCGCGCTGCTGCCGATTCTGGTGATGTGGCTGGGCATCGGCGAAGTGATGAAGATCGTGTTCCTGTTCCTGGGCGCGGTGGTGTATCTGGTGCCGATGGTGCGCGACGCCATCCAGGCGGTGCCGCGCAGCTACTGGACCGGCGCGCGCGATCTGGGCGCCACGCCGTGGGAATGCATCCGCCACGCGGTGGTGCCGATCGCGATGCCGCGCATCGCCGACGCGATCATCGTCAGCGTCTCGGTGATGTGGACCTACATCACCGTCGCCGAGTACGTGAACGCCAAGGTCGGTCTGGGCCAGCTGATCCAGAACGCGCGTCGTTTCAGCGCCATGGATCAGGTGTTCGCCGGCATCGCGGTGATTATCGCGCTGGCGCTGATCACCTATCAATTGATGCGTGCGGTCAAAGCCCGGCTGTACCCGTGGGAGACGCAGGCATGAGCGCTACCCCTGCAGCGAACGATGGCCCTGCGCCCGCGACGCCCGCGGTCATCGCACTCGATCAGATCGTCCAGGAATATCCGCGCCCCGAGGGCGGCGTGAACCGGGTCGTCGACAACCTCAGCCTGCGTTTCACCGGCCCCAGCATCAACATGCTGCTGGGTCCGTCGGGCTGCGGCAAAAGCACGCTGCTGTACATGATGGGCGGCGTACGCCCGCAGAACACCAACATGCCCACCAGCGGCACCATCGCCATCGACGGCGCGCCCTGCACCGACGCGCACGACGATGCGGTGATGGTGTTCCAGCGTTACGCCAATCGTCCCGACCTCAGCGTCTACGACAACGTGGCGTTTCCGTTCCGCCTGAAACTGTGGCGCGACCGCATCGCGTCCGGCGAGCGCCACGACAAGGTCATGCACATGCTCGAAGCCGTGGGTCTGGCCGACAAGGCCAAACTGCACCCGAGTCAGCTCTCCGGCGGCCAGAATCAGCGCATCGCTTTGGCGCGTTCGCTGATGCTGCGTCCGCGCATCCTGCTGATGGACGAACCCTTCGGCGCGCTGGACGCGCAGACCCGCGAGGAAATGCAGAAACTGCTGGTCAAGCTGTATCACGAGTACCCGTGCCTGATCGTGTTCGTCACCCACGACGTGACCGAGGCTTTGTTGCTGGGCGATCGCGTGGTGGTGCTGTCGACCCAGCCGGCGCGGATCGCCGACGACTTCGAGATCGCCACGCCCAAGCCGCGCGACAGCGGTTGGCTGCGCATGCCCGAAGCCGCGGCGCTGGAGCAGCGCATCCTCAGTCGCCTGCATCAGGCGGCGGGCAGGGGCAACGTGCGCGTGACGGTGTGATGCGACGGCTGATGCGAGCACGATTTATGCGAGGGCGGCCACCGGCATGAAGCAGGCCCCGAAGCCCGTGAGTTATCTGCGCGCCTGGCTCACCAGCCAGGCCAACATGATGACCGTGCTCGGCGGCGGGCTGGTGGCGACGATCGCATCGATCCCCGCCGGTGGCGTCGGCGCGCTCGGCGCGCTGGTGGTGCTGGGCACAGTGCAGGTGCTGGCCGCGCTGGTCATTCCCGATCTGTCCACGTTCCGCAGCAAGGTCGACCGCAACGCGCGCCGCGCCGCGATCGATCAGCGCCGCGCCCAGTTGCAGCAGGAACTGTTCAATCTGCACGGTGGCCTGGAACGCGTGTCCGGCATGGCGATGTGGCAGAAATATCAGGCCGTCGTCGAACGCGCGAACGTGCTGTACCGCATCGCCGGCGAAGCGCAGAGTCAACTTTCTTATGACGACGCCGAACGCGTCGACAAGGCGTCGGTCGATTATCTGGCGCTGTGGCTGGCCGAGGCGACGATCAAGGACCGGCTGCGCAGCGGCGAGGAAGCCACCGTCGACCGTCGCCTGCGCGAAGCGGAAAAAGCGCTGGCCGACGTCGACGTGTCCGATCCGCGCTACCGTCATCTGAAGATGGCGCGCGACGATTATCTCGCGATCAAGCTGCGTCACGACGGTCTGGTCGCGCGGCAGATGTCGATCGAGGCCGCGCTGGTGTCGCTGCCCGATCAGGTCGAAGAGATCTACCAGATGGTCGTCGCCAGCCCGTATTCCAGCGTGCTCGGTTCCAAGCTCGGCGAGTCGCTGTCGCGGCTGCAGCTGGAAGAAGACATCGAGCTGGAGCTGTCGCAGAACGATCTGGACAGCCACTATTTCCAAACCGGCGCGGCCGCCGCCAACAAGCAAGCGAAGGCCGCGAAACAATCTGCCCGTACGCAATGATCATCGCGCGATGATTCAATTTTCCAGGAGACCCTCATGAGCCTCAATCTTTTCACACGCCTCGGCAATCTCGTCCGTGGATTCATGTCGCTGTTCGTCAGCGGCATCGAACAGCAGCATCCGGAGATCGCCTACGAAAACGCGATCAACACCATGATCGAGAAATACAACAAGCTCAAGAACGCCACCGCCGGGCTGATCCGCCTGCGCGAGGACGCCGCCGACCGCCTGCAGAAAGCGCAGGAGCAGCAGCACGAGCTGAGCGCCATGCTGGAGCAGGCGATGGCCGAAGGCCAGGACGACATCGCGGTCGAACTGATCGAGCGCAAGGATGCCGTCGATGCCGAGATCGCATCGCTGCAGGCCGAAATGGAAGCTGCCGAGAAGGATGTCGGAACCGCCAAGAACGCGCTCACCGAGGTCAAGAGCGAAATCACCAAGCTCAAGACCGAGAAGGACCGCATGCTGGCCAAGATGCAGAGCGCGCAGGCGCGGACCCGTATCAACGATCAGCTCGAAGGCCTTTCGGTCGACGCCGAACTGCGCGCGCTGGAAAACGTCCGTACCGGCATCAAGGATACGATCTCCAAAGCCAAGCTCGGCGACGAACTGCGCGAATCCGATCTCGACGTGCGCCTGAAATCGCTGCGCACCAACAGCAGCAAGGCGAGCGCGCGCAACAAGCTCGAAGCGCTGAAGAAAGAGCGTGCGGGCCAGGCCGGTGCGGATCGGACGATCTGATTTCTGGGCCGTCATCCCGAACCTTAACCTTTTTTTATTTTCATCCCGAATCCGGCGAAGCCGGTGAGGGATCTGCTTTTCGGCCGAATCGACTGAAATCAGATCCCTCCATGGGCTTCGCCCCCTGTTTGGCATGACAGGGATGACAGGATTTCTTGCATCGCCCCCATCGCCGATCGCATCCACGGACCCAAAATGACCACCCTCAACAGCGTCGCACTTCCGCCCTGGGCCGACGAACTCAAGCGTCGCTATCTCGCTGGCGAAGCGGGGCTGTTCGTGGTCCACGGCAACGTCCACGACGCCATCGCCCACGACGGCAAGCTGCTGCCGTTCGTCGAATTCCTGCACACCGTCGTGCTGGCCGCCAAGCCGCAGCGCTACGAACTCGCGCTGCGCCACGCCGGTATCAAGCAACACGGCGTCAACGGCAAGGTGCTGGAACTCGGCGAAACGCTGCTCGAAAACATCGGCCATCTGGAAACGCGCATGCGCGCCGGCGACGGCGTGGCGCTGGTGCTGCCGCATGCCGGCGATCTGGTGCCGAACGCGGAAACGACGTTCCTCAGCACCGACGAGCGCGGCCTGCTGGAAATCCTCCACGACTGGTCGCTCAGCGGCCTGCTGCTGCAGCGCAACCACATCGTCGTGCTGATCTGCGCGTCGCTGTCGGAATTGCATCCCTCGCTCAACACCAATCCGCGCATCGCCGCGATCGAAGTGCCGTTCCCGGACGAGGCCGCGCGCGCGCGCCTGGTCGCGCAGTCCGCGCCGCACATGTCGCCGCAACAGCAGGCGCTGGTCGCCAAGCACACCGCGGGTCTGCGCCTGCTGGAGATCGACAGCATCGTCGCCGAGCGTCCCGCCGCGGGGCTGTCGGACGAAGAGCGCAAGAAGCTCGCGCTGCAACTGCTGGGCGATGCGCCCGACGCGCAGCAGCGCGCCGAGATGTACGCCGGTGTGACCGCAGGCAAGACCCGCGAAGAGATCGCGTTCCTGATCCTCGGCCGCGCGACCACGCCTGAAGAAAACAAGGATGATCCGGTCGACGCGATGCTGCGCATCATCGGCACCCGCAAGCGCGAGATCATCCAGCGCTCCTGCGGCGATCTGATCGAATTCCTCGATCCCAGCTACGGCCTCGACGCGGTCGGCGGTTACGACCAGATCAAACAGGAGCTGATGAAGATCGCGGCGACCATCAAGACCGGCGACCGCCGATTGGCGCCGATGGGCCTGCTCGCGGTCGGGCCGATGGGCGTGGGCAAGACCTTCGTCATCAAGGCGTTTCTCAAGGAAGCCGGATTGCCGGGCGTGGTGCTGAAGAATTTCCGCTCGAAGTGGGTGGGCTCGACCGAATCCAATCTCGAACGCGTGCTCAAGATCATCCGCGCGATGAGCCCGATCGCGTTGGTCATCGACGAAGGCGACCGCAGCTTCGGCAGCGGCGAGGGTGGCGGCGAGACCGACGGCGGTACTTCGTCGCGGGTCATCGCGCGGATCAAGGACTTCATGTCCGACACCGACAACCGCGGCCACGTGCTGACGATCCTGATGACCAATCGCCCGGACAAACTCGATGTCGACATCAAGCGTCCGGGTCGCCTCGACCGCAAGATTCCGTTCTTCTACGCCGACAACGGCGCCGAGCGCATGCACGTGGTGCGCGCGATCCTCAAGCGCGGCGGTGCGCCTTTGCCGGCCGACGCCGACGCCGCGCTGATCGAAGCATTGGATCCGCTGGACGGGTATTCCAATGCCGACCTGGAAGCCATCGCGCTGCTGGCGCTGGATCTGGCGCGCGAAGACGCCGTCACGGCCGAAAGCGGCGGCGGTGGCGGTGGCGATATCATTGGCAACGGCCTGACCGCGGACCATCTGCGCCGCGCTATCGCCGATTTCATTCCGCCGCAGCACACCGACACCATCCAGCTGATGGAATTGCTCGCGGTGCAGGAATCCTCGCGCCGCAGTCTGTTGCCGGAGCGCTTCGCGAAGCTCGCGCCTTCCGAGGTGTCGCAGCTGATCGCGGAGTTGAAGCGGCGCGTGCGCTGACGTCGCCTGCGCGCGACGAGGCCGATGCCTTGCCGCATCGGCAGTCGGCGGGGCTGTATTTTTCCAGCGCAGGTAGGGCCGGCGACCGAAGATGGCGTTTGCGGTATTGCGCCACAGCGCGTCGGGCGTTGCTACCCGCGTCGCGGGCGAGTGGTTTGTGTTCGGCTCAGGCGTGGCGTTTTTGACGAACTCTTCCAGCCAGGCATCGGTTTCGGCCAGCATGTGCAGGATCGACTCGCGGGCGCGGTAGCCATGACTTTCCTTCGGCAGCATCACCAGCCGTGCAGTGCCGCCGAGGCCCTTCACCGCCGCGAACATGCGCTCGCTCTGGATCGGGAAGGTGCCGGCGTTGTCGTCTTCCTCGCCGTGGATCAGCAGCAGTGCGTCCTTGATTCTGTGGGCGTAGTCGAACGGCGACATCGCCCGGTAGGTCTGCGGCGTGGCCCAGTAGTTGCGCTCCTCGGCCTGGAAGCCGAACGGCGTGAGCGTGCGGTTGTAGGCGCCGCTGCGGGCGATGCCGACCTTGAACAGCCGCGTGTGCGCCAACAGGTTGGCGGCCATGAACGCGCCGTAGGAATGACCGCCGATGGCGATGCGGTCGCGGTCGGCCACGCCGCGGCGTACCACTTCGTCAACTGCGGCCTCTGCACTGGCGATCAGCTGCGGCAAATAGGTGTCGTTCGGTTCCTTGTCGCCTTCGCCCACGATCGGCATCGACGGGTTGTCCAGCACCGCATAGCCGCGGGCGAGGAACGGATGCGGCCCCCAATAGCTGATCGCGTTGAAACGATACGGCGAATCGGTGACCTGCGACGCGGCGCTGGCGGATTTGAACTCGGCCGGGTAGGCCCACATCAGCAGCGGCAATGGCTTGTCGCGGCCCGGCACGAAGCCCGGCGGCAAGTACAGAGTGCCGGTGAGTTCAACGCCATCCTTGCGCTTGTAGCGGATCTGCTGCTTCTTCACGTCCTTCAGCTGCGGTGTGGGATGCTCGAATCTGGTCAGCGCGACGGCTTCGGCCCTGCCGGCAAGATCGAGGCGATAGACATTCGCCGGTTCGCTAGGCGACTCGCGCGAGATCAGGATCTTCGCGGCCTCATCGTCCAGTAGTGCGACTACAGACGCATAGGTCGGCGCTTCGGAACGGAACAGGCGCTGCTTGCTCAGATCCTCGATGTTCCAACGATCGAGGAACGGACGATCGCACTCGGGCGACGCTCCGTCGCCGATCAGATAAACGTGCTTGCCGTCGCGGCTGAACATAAGCCGCGAAAACCCGTTCGCGTCGCGCACGGTCACCGGCTTGCCCGGGTCGTTGTAGCGGTCTTCGCTCGAACCTTCGAAGACGAGTTCAGGCGCGGTCTGCGGCGCATCGGGTGCGATCTTCCAACTGCGGGCACTGCGCGTCTTCCACCACGTCTCGCCCAGCAGCGCGACATCGCCCCGGCCCCACTGGATCCCGGCGTAACGGTTGCGCAGTGCCGCCAGCACCACCGGCGGCCGGTCGAACGGTGCCGCCTGCATCAACACATGATCGCGGAACTCGACCTGCTGCGACGGGTCGCCGTCGTCCTGGGCCTCGGCCCAGGCCAGCGTCGCCGGGGCATCGCTGCGCCAGCCGATCGAACGCACGCCGATGGTCACCGCATCGCTGCCGCTGGGCAGGCCTTCCAACAGCGGCAGCTTCGCCATCGCATGCAGGACGTTGCCATCGAGGCTCAGCACCTCGATCCGGCGCGGGAAAAATTTCATCGGCACCATGTACGAGAACGGCTGCTCGATGCGCTGGGACAGCAGATGCTTGCCGTCCGGCGACGGCGACAGACTGGCGTAGAGACCAGGTTTGCCGATGTGGCGCACTGCACCGTCCACGCCGACCAGCGCCGGTTGTACGCGCAGGTAATGCTGGAAAATGCGTTCGTCGTTGCGGCTGCGCAACATGTCCGCAGAGGTGCGCATCTGGCGCACCATACCGTCGCCACGCGCTTCCCGAACGTTCGGCCCGGCCGGCACGATGTCGGGCTGCGGCACGCTGCCTTGGCCCACGCGCAGATTCACCAGCAGGTGTCTGCTGTCGGGCATCCAGCGGATGCCGCCGTTCACCGTGTTCAAGGGCTGTTCCAGCAACCGTCGCGCATTGCGCGCGATCAGGTCGACCAGCCAAAGCGAATTGCTTCCGGTGTACGGATCGATCCGGTTGAGCGCCAGATACTGCTGGTCCGGCGACCATGCCACCGAGGCCAGCGACAGCGGCGACGGCAGGCCGTCGATACGCAGCGTTTTGCCGGTCGCGACCTCCATCAGCCACAGATCGCTGGTCAACGAGGCGCGGCTGGGCGAATAACTGCGCGGATTGAGGCGCAGGCCGGCGAGCCTGAGCTCGGGCTGCGCGACCAGCGCGATCGACGGCAGCGGCGGCACCTGCTGCAACGCGATTAGATCGCGGCGCGGGCTGATCGAGATCTGCGGCGGACGTGCGGCATCGACGATGGCCTTCAGCGCGGGAGCGGGTTCGCGGTAGCCGTTGGCGGGTCGGGAACGGGTGTCGATGGCGGCGGTCGCCATGCCTGCCCGGACGAGGTGGCGGGTGCCGGGTCGCGGCGATGGATTCGCTTGCCGGCCCCGAGCGATAGCGTCTGCGGACATCGGTCGCCTCCATAAGGATGCTGGTCCGTGCCGCGTCGGTCGACGCGGCCGCGTTCCGGTGCCCGTGTGTCCTCAGCGGACATGGGGCGGGAACGCGGTGCCAGCATCCGCAGCCGTGTCGGTGGCGACCTGTTGCCAACCTGTTGATGTGCAGTGCGTTGTTTCTTGAGGTTTTTTTCGGCGCAGGTGCCGTGCTGGAAGGCCTTTGCGCCGGGCGTTGCCGATGATCAGGCACAGGTCGGCGGCGCAGAACTCAGGCTTCGATGCCGGCCCGCCCGCCGTCGCCGAGTTGTGGGCCCTCCGTGCCGTGGACGGTTCCCAAGGGATCGGTGTAGAGGATCCGCAGGCACGCATCCTCAATGGTCAATCGGCCCACCAGAAAGAAATGGATCGTCAGGCGTTGTCCGTCATCCCCGATCCAGGCAGGCGTGTGACGTGGTCGGATACCGGCTTTCGCTCTAACGATCGCATCGATCAATCGGTAACCGATGTGATCCTGGTCGATCTCGACATGCAGGGTCACGACTTTGCACCGATCGGACAGCGAAGAGAGCCAACCGGCAGGCCAGATGCGGTCGAACTGCGGATGCGAGGGGCCGTTCTCGAACGACAACCGGGCGATCGCGGTCTGGATGCTGGGGAAGGGAAGGGTCTTCATGCTGTCCTCCTGATGGGTTCGAATCGCAGGCGGATCGTGGAGCGTTGCCGCCGGGACGAACCATGCGGCCGGGAGGGGCGGCCGCGCCTGTTGGGAACCTGTTGAAACCGGGAATCGGATACCTCCACCACCGATCCGCGGGAGTCGGGTAGGGCCGTGAGCAGGAAAGGTGCGGAGAGCCGGGGATCCGAAAATCAGGCGAGTCGCAGTGACTTGATCGGAGTGCGGCGGGTACGGCGCAAGACCTGGCGTCGATGGCGAGATCCCGCCGCAAGGGAGAATCGCTTGCGGGCGGGGGTTCTTCTTGCCGGTGCCGAGCAGACATCAGGAGAACCGCTTCGCATCTGTTGGCTCGACGATAGTTGGGCATGGAGACAGCATCGCTGCAACCGTCTCACCGCCACATCAGCCAAGACCTCATCGAGCCGTCAGAAACTTCCGGCGAATCGCGTAGCGTGGGCATTTTTCCCACCATCGCGGCAAAAACTCGACGCCGTGCAACGATCGAATCAATCGTTGCACGGCGCATCATTGCAAAAGCGGCGGGCAAAAAAATACCCACCCTACGGCCCTGATGAGTGGGTGTCCTGGTTTTTTGGTGCTGGTTTTTGTCCGCCGGCCGGTTACGCCGGCCGGCGGAGTCAACGTTAGCCGTGAGGACCACTGGGATCATAACGAACAGTAGTTCCGTTATTCATCACCTGTCCGGTTGTACTACCAGCGGTGCCTTGGGATGTGTAGGAGAGAGAAAAGCCGGAGGTGTCGGCGGACAAGGTACCCCCAAATCCGAATTCGACCGTCAAGGTTTGACCATTTGGGTTGACGGAACTCACGGTGACTCCGGTCGTCGTCGGCTCGAGCGCAAAGCCTGTCAGTGTGCCAGTGGCGGGAGAACTGGGGTCGATGCTGAATGTGATTGATCCCGTAGAGGCTTGATCGAAGATGACAGTAGAGGGAGTGAGGGTTGCACCGCTAGTTGAAAGCGTTACCGAGACGCTCAGATCCGAGCTCGTCGCCATGAGGCTTTCCTTTTCTTTTGGGTTGGGTTGCTAACGGGTACGCCGAAGGCAGCTCAATGGCTGCTGTGCGAAGCGTTTGGCGGCGTGATGCTAGTTTGCGTAGCCGTGACCGGATCGACCTGATGAAAACCTGTTGGTTTTCAACTCGTTGTTTCTATGAAATTTTCTTGGGATGCGCGCCGCCTTGCCATCAGTGACTCCATTTCAGAATGGGTTACTACAACCCCGTGTTCGTCCTCGGGGGCTCGATACTCGGGCGCCGGATACCATCGAAACCAGAGGCCTTGACCGGGTTCGAGCATCCATTTGTCCGGCCGAGTCCGGCCGAACACGCGACATCAGTTCCCGCCTGGCGACGGAATTGATGGTCGGTCTTGCTGCGGTGATGCGTTCAAATCAGCGTCAATGGATGATCTCTGTGGAAGCGACGTCGCAGGACTGAGATGCCAAGGAAATTCGGGGTGTAGATACCCGGCGCTGCGCAGGCGCACGAGGGCGTCGGTCGCATCCAGTCCGGCCAGCAGATGCGCCTGCGCCCAGAGTGCGAGCAGATTCGGATCGCGCGAGGCCGGTGCGTTTTTCGAGAGCAGCGTCCGCGCACGGCCGAAGTCGTGTTTGGCAGATGTCGTCTCCCCCGCGGCCGCAAGCCGACGACCACGGGCGATTAGAAGTCGAGACAGCGCGGCATAGCCCGAGATGTCTCCGGGTGAAGATTCGATCAGCAGGCTCAGGTCTCTCAACGCCTCGGCCTCGTCGTCGGGACGCGACTGCAGTGCGGCTGATCGGGCGCGGATGATCGCATCCAGGCGTTGCCATTCGGTATGCCCCTGATCTTCAGAGCGCAGCGAAGCCGACAGCGTTTTGGCTCGCTGCAAGTCGGCTATGGCCGCATCGGTCTTGCCGGCGATCCTCGACAGGTCGGCTCGATCCAGCAGCGCGTGGGCAAAGTCGCGATGCCAAACCCGTTTGTCCGGGGACTTTTGCAGAAGAATCCCGAAGCGGAAGATGCACTCGTCGATCATCTTCCATGCCGGATCGACGTGGCCCAGCGTGAGCGCGGATGCTGCGTTTTGCCGCAGCAACGTCGCCAAACGGCGTTCCCACTCAAGCGCATCTGGATGTGTCGCTACCAGTTCACGCAGCATCGATATCTGCATCGCCTGCCCGTTCGCCGCGCTCTGCAATCGTCCTTGCGCATTCTCCGCGCTGCTGATCCACGACAGCGTATCGATCAGTTCGTAGCGCAACGCAGCGTCGTCGGGGCGTTGCCTCAGGGCGCGTCGTTTGAGGGCGGCCGAGGCGCGGAAGTGCGTAATCGCTTCTTCGCTGCGCCCTTGGTTCTGGGCGAGGGTGCCCAGGTTGTTGAGCGCGTAGGAGCGCTCAACCAGCCATTCCCGCCGTTCCGGCTCCAGACGCAGCAGATCGCCGGTGTGGTCGAGGTAGCGACGCCAATATTCGTCGGCTTTGCGGTGCTCGCCGCGACTGTAGTGGTAATAGCCGAGCCAGTAGGCGGTGTTGCCCGCTTCTGAAATCGCTGCGGTGGAGGAAGACGCCCGCTTCAGCGCGGCGCTTGCAATGCGATCGGCGGCGTCGAAAGACCCTTTCGCTTCGACCAGCCGGGCTTTTTCCATCAGCACTTCGCCCAACGTGCGCAGGGCGCGCGAGCGATTCAACAAGTCGGCGGTTTCAAGGTTCGCTTCGTCTCCGCGCTGCTGCACGGCGAGTACGCGTTGGCTGACTTCGGCCAACAGGCTGGGATCGCCCAACGGCTTGAGTTTGTTGGTCAGTTCGACCAGCATGAAGTCTGAAAGGCGCTGGGTCTCCGCGCGTCGCTGTTCGCCATGCCGCTGTGCATTGATGGCCCACAGCGCGAGGGCCGAGCTCGTCGCCGAGAGCGCGATCAGCGTGGTCATCGCCAGCCTGTTGCGAAGGCGGCGTCTTCTCTTGAGACGGGTCGATGCCGCGATCAGTGCGCGCTGGACCGGCGAAACCCGCAGCGGAAGCCGGCGCTCGACCTCCTGCGCCTCTTCGAGCGGTTGTCCGTGATGCAGCAGATGATCCTCACGCCGCGATGCTTCCTGCCAGCGCGCAGCCGCGCGAACCAGGCGGCCATGCGCCTGCAGCAGCCTGCGGTTGTCCTGCGTCCACTCGCGGGCCCGCGGCCACTGGCGCAGCAGCGCTTCGTGGGCGACACCGAAATCCGGGCTGTCCGCTGTCTGCGCGCCGACGAACAGACGGCCTTTGACGAATGCATCGACCAGCGCGCGTGCTGCACCGTTCTCCAGCGCCGGCCAGGGCGCGCGCCGCGCGCTGACGCTGTCGCTGTCGGGTTGCAGCACGACCAATTGCGCCAGGACATGATCGAGCTGCGCGCGCACGTCATCGGGCAGTTCCGCGAACACCGCTTCCGCACGATGCGCGACCGCGCCTTCGATGCCGCCGATGCGCCGATACGCTTCGAACGTGAGTCGCCCGTCATCGCGCTGGTCCTCGAACAGCGCATGCAGGGTGTACTGCAGCAGCGGCAGCGTGTCGGGACGGTTTGCGGCCGCGTCGCGCAGCACATCGTCCAGGCGCGTGCCGGTGTCCGGGTCTTCTTCGAACGCCAGACCGGCCAGATAGGCGGGCATGCGCACGATCTGGGCGATTTCCCCAGGGCGCGGCGGGGTCGCATCGATGTGTCCGTCGCTGCCCTTGCGCTCGGCGATTTCGGGTAGCGCGGCGATCAGCGCGGCATGGAAATCGCCGCGCACGACCATCAGGGTGCTGCCCCGCGGATGGGCGCAGACGGCATCGACGACCGCCCACACGCGACGGCGCATGGCATCGTCGATCCGGTCGGCCGCGACCAGCGCCTCGGCGTGGTCGACGAGCAGCAGCAGATGGGCATGCTCGCTTTCGTTGCGTACCGTGCGCCTGCGCCATGCTTCGTCCAGCGCTTCCGCGACATGACCGGGGGCGGAGGACAGACGCTTCGCAAGGGCTTCCGTCGGCTGCGGCGCGAAAACGGGCCGACCGTCCAACTGCCAGGTGGCGAGCGCAGCCGCCAGCGGGCGCATCGGGTCGCCATCGGCGGTCGCGGCGAAATCGCAGTGCGCGATCGAGACGGCATGCAGCCCGTCGAAGCCGCCGGGTTGTTCCAGCAATGGCAGCACGGCCGCCCGCAGCAGCGAGGTCTTGCCGCAGCCGCTGGCGCCGACCAGCAGCAGAAAGCGCCGGCGCGTCTCCCTTTGACGGCGCAGCGCACCCAGAACATCGGCGGTGAGGCGACTGCGACCGAAGAAGACGGCGGAATGTTCGGCGTCGTAGGCGGCCAGCCCCAGATAGGGATTGCGCCCGGCCCAACCATCGACCTGCAGAGGATGTCGCCGATAGTCCTCCGGAAACGCCACCGGCGCGATCAGCCGATATCCGCGCTTGCGAATCGTTTCGATGAAGACGGGACTGCGGGGGTCGTCGCCGAGCTGCCGACGCAGCACACCGATCGCGCGATGCACGGGATTGTCTCCGTAGAGCGTGCCGCGCCAGACTTCGATCAACAGTTGTTCCGCGCCGAGGACATCGCCGGCGTGTTCCGCCAGCGCCACCAGCAATTCCATGATGCGCGGTTCGAGCGAGATCTCGACGCCATCGCGTTCGATCGCCAACCGTTCCGGATGGACCAGGACCGGACCGACGCGGAAACGCGAGCCCGCAGCCAGCGTTTTGATAAGGTCGATGCGGTGCGGCACGATTTGCCTCCCTGCGCGCATTCCATGAGGATGGTCGCTATTGCCGCGCGTCCATCCTCGCCTATTGCGCGGTGGTCGGACTCTATCCGATATCGGTGCCATCTTGAAGCGGGCCGGTGCTGACAGAATCAATCGGACACCGGATGCGATTGATGGAATGAATCGTATGGGCAAATTCGTGCGGATGCCGACATTTCGTTCGCTGACGGGTGTCGGGCCGCATGCGTATCGGTTCTGAGATTGTGTCGATAAGCCTTCCGGACAGAAGTCGGGTGTGCCGCGGCGATGACCGCCCATCAATCTTCCGCGACGAAGAACGTCACACCACCTCGAACAACCCCGCCGCGCCCTGTCCGCCGCCGATGCACATGGTCACGACGACATACTTCACGCCGCGACGACGACCTTCGATCAGCGCATGCCCGACCAGGCGCGCGCCCGACACGCCATAAGGATGTCCGACCGCGATCGCGCCGCCGTTGACGTTCAATCGTTCCATCGGAATGCCCAATGTGTCCGCGCAGTACAGCACCTGCACCGCGAACGCTTCGTTGAGTTCCCACAGGCCGATGTCGTCGACGCTCAGGCCCGCGCGCTTCAGCAGTTTTGGCACCGCAAACACCGGGCCGATGCCCATTTCGTCGGGCTCGCAGCCGGCCACCGCGAAGCCGCGGAAGATGCCCAGCGGCTGCAGGCCACGTTGTTCGGCCAGCGTCGCGCTCATCACCACCGCCGCTGAGCTTCCGTCCGAAAACTGACTGGCGTTGCCGGCGGTGATCACGCCGCCCGGCGTCGCCGGACGAATGCCGCGCACTGCGTCCAGCGTGGTGTCGGCGCGGATGCCTTCGTCGGCGCTGATGGTGACTTCGCGGCTCGACAGCTGCCCGCTCGCCTTGTCCGCGACGCCCATCGTCACCGTCATCGGCACGATCTCGTCGTCGAATTTCCCGGCCGCCTGCGCGGCGGCGGCGGCGAGCTGGCTGCGCACGCCGTATTCGTCCTGGCGTTCCTTCGGAATGTTGTAGCGGCTGGCCACCTGCTCGGCGGTCTGCAGCATGTTCCAGTACAGCTCCGGCTTGTGCGCCGCCAGCCACGGGTCGCTGAGCATGGTCTGATTCATCACGCCCTGCACGCAGGAAATGCTTTCCACTCCGCCGGCGACGAACACATCGCCCTCACCGGCGATCACGCGCTGCGCGGCGGTCGCGATGGTCTGCAGGCCGCTGGAGCAGAAACGATTGATGGTCATGCCCGGCACGCTCACCGGGCAGCCGGCGCGCAGTGCGATCTGGCGCGCGACGTTCACGCCGGTTGCGCCTTCGGGATTGGCGCAGCCCATCAGCACGTCCTCGACTTCCGCCGGGTCGATGCCGGCGCGCGCGATGGCGTGCTGCACGCTGTGCGCGCCGAGCGTGGCGCCGTGGGTCATGTTGAAAGCGCCCTTCCAGCTTTTCGCCAGTGCGGTGCGCGCGGTAGAGACGATGACGGCGTCGGTCATGGTGGATTCCTTGGTCGAATTCGATGCGGTGGCGATCAGGTGAAGGTCTTGCCGTCGGCGGCGAGTGCGGCGAGCAGCGGCGCGGGTTCCCAGGTGCCGGCCTGGCGGTTGTCGTGATCGGCGTCTGCATAGCGGCGCATCGCGCGCACCACGTTGAACGCGCCCACCTCGTCGGCGTAGCGCATCGGCCCGCCGCGG
Source organism: Lysobacterales bacterium (assembly GCA_031364125.1). Lineage (GTDB taxonomy): Bacteria > Pseudomonadota > Gammaproteobacteria > Xanthomonadales > Xanthomonadaceae > Lysobacter_I. Next base: position 28,729 of record JANLVT010000069.1, read on the forward strand.
AACGGCGGGAAGCCGTAGCCGAACAGATAGACCATGTCGATATCGCCGGCCTTGGCGGCGATGCCTTCTTCGAGGGTCTTCGCGCCCTCGTTGACCAGCGCGTAGACCAGGCGCTCGACGATTTCCGCGTCGCCGATCTTCCGCCGCGCGATGCCCGCGTTCTTCGAGTGCTCAACGATCAGCGCATCGACGGCCGCGCTGGGATGCGCCTTGCGGTCGCCGGGCTTGTAGTCGTACCAGCCCGCGCCGGTCTTCTGGCCGAAGCGTCCCTGTTCGCACAGCCGGTCGGCCACCGCCGAATACGTCAGTTCCGGCTGTTCCACATAGCGGCGCTTGCGGATCGCCCAGCCGATGTCGTTGCCGGCCAGATCGCTCATGCGGAACGGACCCATCATGAAACCGAAGCGTTCGGCCGCGGCGTCCACCTGCGCCGGCAGCGCGCCTTCTTCCAGCAGGAACATCGCCTGACGGCTGTACTGCTCGATCATGCGGTTGCCGATGAAGCCGTCGCACACGCCGGACACCACCGCGGTCTTGCGGATCTTCTTCGCGACCGACATCGCCGTGGCGAGTACATCCTTCGCAGTGGCTTTGCCGCGCACCACTTCCAGCAGTTTCATCACGTGCGCGGGGCTGAAGAAATGCAGGCCGATCACGTTCTGCGGGCGCTTGGTGAACGATGCGATTTTGTCGAGATCGAGTGTGGACGTGTTCGAGGCCAGGATCGCGCCGGGCTTGGCGACAGCATCCAGTTGCTCGAACACTGCCTGCTTGACGCCCATCTCTTCGAACACAGCCTCGATGATCAGGTCGCAGTCGGCGAGGTCGGCGTAGTCCAGCGTCGGCTGCAGCAGCGCCATCCGCGCTTCAAATTTGGCTTCGCTCAGGCTGCCCTTGCGCACATTGCCTTCGTAGTTCTTGCGGATGGTGGCGACGCCGCGATCCAGTGCTTCCTGCTTCGTTTCCAGAATGACGACCGGCAGGCCGGCGTTGAGGAAATTCATCGCGATGCCGCCGCCCATCATCCCGGCGCCGATCACGCCGACCTTGCGCACCTCGCGCTGCGGGGTGGTGTCGGGCACGTCGGCGATCTTCGATGCGGCACGTTCGGCGAAGAACGCATGCCGCAGCGCGCGCGATTCCGGCGACATCATCAGCGCCGCGAACGTGTCGCGCTCGAACGTCATGCCGTCGTCGAAACGCTTGCGCGCGGCGGCTTCCACGCAGTCCACGCAGCGCTGCGCGGCGGGATAGTCCTTCGCCATCGCGCCGACGGTGGTGCGGGTGAACAGCACGAACCCTTCGACATTCGCATGCGCGACGCGGCGGTCGCGCATGCGCGGGTGCGGGCCGGCGTCGGCGGCGCGCTCGCGGGCGAACTGTTTCGCGGCAGCGAGCAGATCGCCATCGACGATGCGATCGAACAACGCCTGCCCCGGAATCGCCGCCAGCGCTTCGCTGGCGACCGGGTTGCCGGAGACGATCATGTTCATCGCCGGCTCCAGGCCGATCGCGCGCGGCAGCCGCTGGGTGCCGCCGGCGCCGGGCACCAGCCCGAGTTTCACTTCGGGCAGCGCGACCTGGGTGCCGGGCGAGGCGAGCCGGTAGTGGCAGCCCAGTGCCAGCTCCAGGCCGCCGCCCATGCACACGCCGTGGATCGCGACCACCACCGGCTTGGGGCTGGCCTCGAAGGCCGAGATCACCGACAGCAGATTTGGTTCCTGCATCGCTGCGGGTTTGCCGAATTCGCGGATATCGGCGCCGCCGGTGAAGGATTTGCCTGCGCCGTTGATGACCACCGCCACCACCGCGGGATCGGCCAATGCCTGGTCCAGCCCCGCGATCAGCGTGCGGCGCGTCTCGTAGCCGAGGCCGTTGACCGGCGGGTTGTCGAGCGTCAGTACCGCGACGCCATCGTCCACCGCATATCGGGTCGTCATCGTTTGCTCCTGGAAGTCTGGTTGGATTTGGATTTGGAAGGGCGCCGCGGCGCGACGCGCCCCGACAGCAGCAGTTCGATCGCCAGCCCGGCGTCGGCGACATCGACCTGCTGGTCGCTGGTCGCCTCGGCGTAGATGAAGGATTCGCACAGGCGCACGATCAGATAGGCGAGGGTGTCCACCGCCAGCGGCGGCACCAGCGCGCCGCGGTCGGCCTCGTACTGCAGCAGCGCGCGCACCCGCTCGATCGCGCGGCCCTGCACCGGGCCGAGTTTCGAGGTTAGCAAGCGCACTGCGTATTCCGGGTCGCTGCGGACGAAGCGCCGCAGCGGTTCGAAGTCGACCAGCGCGCGCACAGCGTCCTCGCAGATCGACGCCACCCGGCGCGCGCCGCGGCCGCGATGGCGGGCGGCGGTGGTGGTCATCAGTTCGTCGCACAGCGACCACAGGATCTCGCTCAGCAGCAGCTCCCGGCTGCCGACCCAGCGGAACGCGGTGGCGCGGCCGATATTCAGCCGCGCGGCGAGGGCGCCGATGTCGATGCGCTCGCCGGCCAGCCAGTCGCGCCGCGCCAGCTGATACAGGTCCAGCGGCGTGGCCTTGGCGGGCGGCGCTTCGCGCAGGGCCTGGGCCAGGCGGGTGGGCGTCTGCGGGGTGGCGTTGCGGGCGGGCATGGCCGGAGTGTAGACACTTCGAAGATTTGACGCCAGATGAGTCGCAATGCTCAAATGACTCGTCCGCCCATAGAGCAGCCATGATCATGAATGCGAGTCCGTTGACCAACCGCCGCAACCTCGACTTCATGTTGTACGAACTGTTGGGTGTGGATCGCCTGTGCGAATACCCGCGTTTCGCTGATCACAATTGCGACACCTTCGGCGCGGCGCTGGATCTGGCCCACCAGATCGCGCTGGAGAAATTCCTGCCGCACAACCGCAAGTCCGACCTGCACGAACCGCACATGGTCGACGGCAAGGTCGAGCTGATCCCCGAGATCGGCGAAGCGGTGCAGGCCTACAACGATGCCGGCTTCGCCGCCGCGCTGGCCGACTACGAAGCCGGCGGCATGCAGCTGCCGTTCGTGATCGCGCAGGCCTGCGACTCGATGTTCTCGGCCGCCAACCCCGGCACGATTGCGTATCCCGCGCTGGCGCGCGGTGTTTCCAATCTCCTGGAAACGTATGGCACTGCGGAGCAGAAGCGCCTGTACAAGCAGCCGATCATCGAAGGCCGCTATCTCGGCACGATGTGTCTGTCCGAGCCGCATGCGGGTTCGTCATTGGCGGACATCAAGACCACCGCCGAGCCGCAGGCCGACGGCAGCTATAGGCTCACCGGCGCGAAGATGTGGATTTCCGCCGGCGACCACGAACTCGGCGAAAACATCATCCATCTGGTGCTGGCGAAAATCGTCGGCGCGCCGGCCGGCGTGCGCGGCATCAGTCTGTTCATCGTGCCGCGCTGGAAGGTCAACGCGGATGGCAGCCGCGGCGCGCGCAACGACGTGCGACTCGCCGGTCTCAATCACAAAATGGGCCAGCGCGGCAGCGTCAACACCTTCCTGAAATTCGGCGAAGCCGGCGACTGCGACGCGTTCCTGGTCGGCGAACCGCATCAGGGCCTCGTCACCATGTTCCACATGATGAACGAGGAGCGCATCGGCGTCGGCATGGGCGCGGTGCTGCAGGGCCTGGCCGGTTATCTGTATTCGCTGCAGTACGCGAAAGAGCGCAAACAGGGCCGCCATCCCGACCAGAAGGATCCGAACTTGCCGCCGGTCGCGATCATCGAACACGCCGACGTGCGCCGCATGCTGCTGCAGCAGAAGGTGTATGTGGAGGGCGCTGAAGCGCTGGGTTATTACGCATCGATGCTGGTCGATCACGCGCGCGATCCCGACGAAGCCGTGCGGCGCGACAGCCATCTGCTGCTGGAACTGCTGACCCCGATCGTCAAGGCCTGGGGTTCGGATTATTCGCTCAAGGCCAACGAACTGGCGGTGCAGGTGCTGGGCGGTTACGGCTTCACCCGCGAATATCCGGTCGAACAGAATTATCGCGACAACCGCATCAATCCGATTCACGAAGGCACCAACGGCATCCAGGCGCTCGATCTGCTCGGCCGCAAGGCGATGATGCACGACGGCGCCGCGCTGAAACTGCTGATGGCGAAAATCGCCCAGGCCTGCATCGAAGCCGGCGCGGACGATGCGCTGAAACCGCTCGCCGACCAGCTGGCCACCGCTGCGAAACACGCCATCGACGCCACCCGTGCGGCAGGCAAGCGCATGGCCGAAGGCGACGTACGCCTCGCAATGGCCAATGCGTCGCACTACATGACGGTGCTGGGCCACCTCGCCATCGGCTGGGTGTGGCTGCAGCAGGCCACCATCGCGCAAAAACAGTTGCCGAACGCCACCGGTGACGACCGCGATTTCTACGCCGGCAAACTGCAGGCCTGCCGCTTCTTCTTCGCCACCGAGCTGCCGCTGGTCGAACATGCCGCGCGCCTGGTGCGCGATGCCGATCCGAGTGCATTCGACATGCAGGCCGACTGGTTCTGACAATTTTTTCTGTGGGAGCGACGCAAGTCGCGACAGGCATTAAGTCGGTTGCCACAAGTCTCGGCCCTGCTGATGATCGCGCGGGCGTTCAGTGTCTATCGCTTTTGCTCGATTTCCTTATTCATAACAGCTCCTGCTTGGGATGGTGAAGTGTGCTCGCGCCTACGGCGGATTACGGCGGGCAATGTGGGTGGTGCGGGTGTTGAGGGCCACGGCGATCGCCGCCATGTCGACGGGCAACAAAGGCGCGAGACGGCGCCACAGATCTGATGCCTCGCGATCGCGAAGGAACGTATTTCGCCTGTGCGTGTCCAAGAATCAACTGCCGACGTCGCGAGATAGAGCCTGTGCGTGTTGCCCTTGAGATTGTTCTGACGGATGCCGAGCGAGCGGAATTGACGAAGCTGGTTCTTTCCAAGCGAACC
>JANLVT010000070.1:0-105623 GCA_031364125.1 Lysobacterales bacterium
GGCCTGTTAACGCAGCCATGGATGGCTGCGCCGGCGAAACAAGCGCGTAAGCGATTGATTCGCCGTGAGCACGTCCGGACATGTGCCGGACGTGCGAACTGAAATACCTCCTGGACGGAGGTATTTCAGCAACCTGTTAGAGCTCGGGGCTGAAGCCCCTCCTACACTCCTCATGCGAAGACGTTTCCGCTTTCCACGAACATCCTGCGTGCTGTGGGAGAATCCACCGCATGTCGCTACGTAGAAAATTACTGCCGATCCTGCTCTGTGTCGCAACCTTGCAGGCGCAGGCGCAAAGCGCTCAAGGCACTGCTGCGAAGCCCGAACCAACACCGCAGGTCGGCGACATCGACACGATCCGCGTGATCGGTTCGGCGCAGCCTTTGCGCGGCTTGCCCGGGTCGGTGTCGGTGCTCGATGCCGAAGCGCTGCGTGACGCACAGCGCCAGGTGAACCTGTCGGAATCGTTGCAGCGGGTGCCCGGATTCTCCGCGCTGGATCGGCAGAACTACGCGCAGGATCTGCAGATCCAGTCGCGCGGGTTCGGCGCGCGTTCGACCTTCGGCATTCGCGGGATCCGCTTGATCGTCGACGGTATTCCCTCCAGCGCCGCCGACGGGCAGGGACAGGCGGCGGCGTTTCCGCTGTCGTCGCTGGACCGCATCGAAGTATTGCGCGGACCGCTGGCGCTGCAGTACGGCAATGCCGCGGGCGGCGTGATTCTTGGGCTGAGCGAACTCGATGCATCGCCGGGACCATCGTTCGACGCATGGACCGGCAGCGACCGCAGCCGCCGCGCGAACCTGCGTATCGATGGCGGCGACAATGACGATGCCTGGCGCTGGCGCGCGACCGGCAGCAGCTTCGCTACCGATGGCGCGCGTCCGCACAGCGCGGCGCGGCGTCATCAGTTCAACGCGATCGGCGAATGGTCGATTGACGAAAACGAGCGTCTGCGAGCGATCTACAACGGCCTGCGGCAACCCTTGGCGCAGGATCCGCTGGGACTCACGCGCGACGCGTTCGCGCGCGATCCCGACAGCACCGATGTCGTGGCATCGGCGTTCGATGCGCGCAAGATCGTGCGCGAAGACCAGTTCGGCGTGGATTGGCGTCGCGAGCGCGCAAATGCCGTCGAGCTGCGGGCCACGGCGTATCGCACCGATCGCAAGGTTGAGCAGTACCTCACGGTGCCGGCCGCTGCGCAGAGTGCGCCCGGCAGTGCCGGAGGCGTCATCGACCTGCAGCGTCTGTCCACCGGAATCGACGCTGCAGCGCGCTGGCGTGGCGAACGCGGCTCGTTCGCGGTCGGCGTGGAATCGGTACGCCTCGACGAAGACCGGCGCGGGTTCGAAAATTTCGTCGGTAGCCGCCTCGGTGTGCGCGGACGTTTGCGTCGCGACGAGAACAATCGCGTCGATGTCGTCGATCTGTACGCGTCGGCGGACTATGGTTTCGCCGGGGCCTGGACCGCGCTGTCGGGCGTGCGCCGTTCGCGGCTGCGCTTCGACAGCGAAGATCGCTATCTCGCCAATGGCGACGACAGCGGCGGCACGCGCGACGCGAATACCGCGCTGTCGTTCGGCGTGGTCCGCGCCTTGGCGCGTGGCGAAGCGTATGCGAGCTATGGCCGCGGCTTCGAGACGCCGACCTTGAACGAAATGGCCTATCGGCCAGACGGCGCAGCCGGCTTCAATCGCGATCTGGATGCGTCGCGCAACGATGCCTACGAACTCGGCATGCGCTGGCGATCCGCCGATGCCTCACGACGGATCGAGATGGCGGTGTACCGCGTGGACGGCGAAGGCGAGATCGTGCCTGCGCTCAATCGCGGCGGCCGCGCGAGTTTCGCCAATGCCGGCGCCACGCGCCGGGAAGGCATCGAATTCGGCGCGTCCGGCGATCTCGGCGCGCACTGGCGCTATGCCGTCGCCGCAAGCTGGATCGACGCGCGTTTCGTCGAGGGCTTCGCATTCGTCGCGCAGAACCAAACCCGCGTCGTCGCTGCCGGCAACCGCATTCCCGGCGTGCCGCGCAGCGATGTATTCGCGGAACTGGAATGGCGTTCGGGCGATGGCCGCTGGTCGAGCGCATTGGAGTCGCGGATGGTCGGCGCCATCGCGGTGGACGATCGCAACACCGATGCCGCGGAGCGTCACGCGCGCGTCGCATGGCGCGGGCAGTGGCGCGCGCGCGACAGCGGCTGGCATGCGTTCTGGCGCGTCGACAATGTGTTCGACCGGCGCTACGCCGGTTCGGTGATCGTCAACGAGGGCAACGGCCGGTATTTCGAGCCGGGTGCGGGGCGTGGTTTCAGCCTGGGTGTCGGCTGGAGCGGGCGTTGAGTGGCTGTATGCCTATTCGGTCTGCGGAGTGAATCAAGTTCTGTTTTCGACCGAACCAAGCAGATCGAGAAACTCTTGCTCGTCATCCCCGCGAAGGGGATGACGAGCAAGGGGGACGACGAACAAAGCCGATGCGACTACGACAACCCGATCGCCGCCAGCAGGCGTTTGAACCAGTGGTCCTGATCGCGCTGGCGCGCCCGTACCGCGCGTGAGCTTTCGCCCAGGGATTCGCCGAATGCCGGCTGCGGGTTCGCCGGCAGATTCGCCATGACCTGGACCTGGCCGGTGGCCACGTACTGCGGTGCGATGTCGGTGCCCTGGAAGATGCCCAGCGGCGTGTAGGCGGTGTAGCCCGGGAAGACGTTGCCCAGCTTGTTGTTGCCCATGCGCCGGATCATCAATTCGGAAAACACGCGGCGGAAATCGGTGGTGACCGGCACGTCGCCGAAGTAGGGCGACAGCACCTGCGGATCCAGGCCCAGCCACTGGCCGTAGAAGCGGCGGCCGTTGATCGGGCCTCCCAGCACCAGCAAGGGATTGCCGTAGCCGTGGTCGGTGCCGCCGCTGCCGTTCTGGCGCACGCGGCGACCGAATTCCGACTGCACGATCACCGTCACCCGCGCGGCTTCGCCGCCGGCGTTGAGGTCGTTGTAGAACGCGGTCAGCGCTTCCGACAGTTCGGCGATCTTGTTCTGGTAATAGTGGTAGCCGCTGCCGGCCGTGCCCTGGCCGTCGTGGGTGTCCCAGCCGCCGAGGTCGACCGTCGCGAAGCGCAGGCCGAGGTTGAAGCGCACCGACTGCGCGACCGTCCACAGCTGGCGGGCGAAATTGGTGGTGGGCCAGCCGGCGGGGAGCGTCGAGGTGTAGGACTGTGCACCGATCACGCGCAGCGCCGCGTCGGCGCGCTGGCCGCCGGTTTCGATGCCGGTGTGCCCCGACCACATCGAGGCGAGCGTCTCGTTGAGCCCTTGGGTGCCCGCGGGCATGCCGCTGCGGAACTGCTGCCACTGGTAGGCGCCGCTGTTGAGCGAGAAGTCGGTGGGGCTGGGCATCGACAGCGCCTGGATCGAGCCGAGCAGGTTCGCCGGCTGTCGACTGTTCACCGCCACCACCGGCATGACCGGCGTGCCGGCGACGCCGGGCTGGGTGTTCCAGGCGCGGGTGAGCCAGCCGGTGCCGGTGCCCTGCTGCCCGGGGGTGCCGAGATCGCAGTACAGCTGGGCGTCGAAATGGCTGCGGGTAACGGTGGTGGGCATGCCGCAGCTGTGGACGATGGCGAGCTTGCCGGCGTCCCAGAGCCCTTTGAGGCCGGTGGCCGAGGGATGCAGGCCGAAGCCGGTGGCGGTGCCGTTGGCCAGGGTCAGCGGCAGTGCGCCGTAGGTGCCGGACGCGGCGACGTTCAGCGACGGCCGTGCTTCCTCGTAATAGGTGCGGTCGTTGCCTGAGATCGGCGGAACGAGGTTCAGGCCGTCGATGCCGCCGCGCAGGAACACCAGTACCACGGTGTCGTAAGTGTTGACCGCGGCTTGGGCTTCGCTGGAGAACAGCAGACCCGGGCCAGCGGCGCCGACGGCGGCGGTGGCGCAGGCGCCCTTCAGGAATTCGCGGCGATCGATATGGAGATCGGACATGTCAGCGGCTCATGAATTCGGGGGACATCAGGATCAGCGCGACCATGCTGCGCAGGCGCTGCTGGTTGTAATGCGTTTTCGGATTGCTGGCGTTCCAGCTGTCGGTGTCGGCGATGACCTCGGTCGCTGCGCCGTTCTGGGCCATGAACGCGACCAGCGTCTGCCGGCGGGACGCCACCGGGATGTAGCCGAGCACGCGCTGGCACCAGAAGTCGACGAGATTGTTCGCGGTCCAACTGGTCACGCCGGTGCGGGTGGCCGCCAGGATCGGCGCCATCGGCACGCTGGCGTCGCTGGTTTCGCTGATCCAGTTCAGCAGTTTCCAGGTCATCGCATAGCTGTTGGAACCCGACCAGGCCACGCCGGTGTCGGGATAGCCGTTCGGCGCCGGCCATTCATAGGGCATGTTGCCGGTGAAGCCCATGCGCCAGAACAGCTCGTCGCTCTTGGCGTCTCCGACGCGCGGGGTCCAGTCCGAACCGGTCACGCGCAGCGATGCCGCGGCCAGTTCGAACGGACGACGGTTCTTCTCGCCCCAGCTGTGGATGAAGGCGTTCGACAGCAGGATGTGGCGCAGAGTCAGCGCGATCTGATTGGGGTTCTGCCAGTTCTGGCGGAAGATCGCCGCGGCGCTGTCGACCAGCGCCTGATCGGGCTTGTCGGTGATGAAGCGGCGGATGAGTTTGCGGCAGATGAATTTGGCGACGCGCGGATGGCTGGCGATGCGGTCGAGGATGTCGCGACCGTCCTTCATCGCCGGCTGCTCCGGGTTGAGGAACCGGCCGAGCACGAATTTCGGGCCGGCATCGTGCCAGGCCTGACGATAGACGAAGGTGCCATCGTCCTCGGTCGGGTACTGCCAGTGCCCGTCCTTGATCGACCAGCCGGTGAACGCCGACGCGGTTTCGTACACGTCCACGTCGGTATAGCCGATGGGGTAGGCGGGATCTTCCGGGCACGGCGGCACCTGGAACGGATCCATGAAGCCCAGATAGTTCTCTGCGCCGAAGGTGTGCAGTTCCAGCAGCTCGCGCGCGAAGTTCTCGTTCGGGCCGGAGCGGGTGTTCGAGGCGTTGTCGAGGTAGTACATCATCGCCGTGCTCTGCGCGACGGATTCGAGCATCGTGCGGAAGTTGCCCAGCGCGTTGGCGCGGATCACATCGCGGTGGTAATGCACGAACACCGGGCCAGCGGAGAAGTCGGTGACGGTCACGTTGAAGTGGTTGTGCCAATGGCCGACCATCACTTCGAGCAACTGGCGCCTGGAATGCACGGCGCGGGCCAGCGACGAGCGCTGTACTTCCCACGCGGGGCGCATGCGCACATCGTAGACCGGGTCCGGCGCCACGTGATCGGTCCACAGCTGGGTCAGCGATTTGCCGAGCGTGGTGTAGCCGGCATTGGCGAGCCGCGTATCCATCGCGCTGTCGTTGATGGCGGACGGATTGAGCTGCTGGTCGACGAAGGCCGTGAGGCGTGCGGTGTCGTTCGCGCCGAGCGCGTTGAACTCGGCGATGGCGGTCGAGGTGGCGCCGTAGGTGAGGTGGTTGAGCGCTCGCACCGCGAACGGCGCGCGCTGCAGCGTCGACAGTTCCGCCTGGGAGATATTTCCCGTGGAAGGCCCCGCCATCGACGGCCCGGCCATCCGCGGCACGCCCGGATTGGCGGCGGCTGGATCGACGGCTGCGGCGACCGCGGGTTCCGGCGCGCGCGCAGGTGCGGACTGGAAGCGCAGCGGCCCCTTGATGCCATGACGCCGCGCGAACACGGCATACATGGCCTTGCGCCGTGCGTTGGGGAAGATCGGTCTCGGCATGGTGTCGCTCCGGTGAGTCTGTCGGCCGTCGGACGGCGCGCGTGGAGGGTGTTGTTACCGGATGCCTTCGGCGGTCGGCGATGCCGCAGGCCGTCGATGACAATCGGGATGAAGCATTACGACAGCCCCAGCGCCGCCAGCAGGCGCTTGAGCCAGGTGTGTTCGTCGCGCTGGCGCGCACGCACCGCGCGTGCGCTCTCGCGCATCGATTCGCCATAGACCGGCTGCGGATTGGCGGGCAGATTGGCCATGATCTGACTCTGCTCCGAACCGGCCACGTACTGCGGCACGAGGTCGGCGCCCTGGAAGATCCCCAGCGGCGAATAGCCGGTATAGCCCGGGAAAATCTCGCCCAGCTTGTTGTTGCCCATGCGCCGGATCATCAGCTCGCTGAACACCCGACGGAAATCGGTGGTCGCCGGGACGTCGCCGAAGTAAGGCGACAACACCTGCGGATCGAGACCCAGCCACTGCCCGTAGATGCGGCGGCCGTTGATCGGCCCGCCGATCACCAGCAACGGATTGCCGTAGCCGTGGTCGGTGCCGCCGCTGCCGTTCTGGCGCACGCGACGGCCGAATTCCGACTGCACGATCACCGTCACCCGTCCCATCTGGCCAGTGGGATTGAGTTCGTTGTAGAACGCGGTCAGCGCATTCGACAACTCGGTGATCTTGTTCGAGTACAGGCTGTTGCCGGTGGTGCCCTGGTTCTCGTGCGTGTCCCAGCCGCCCAGGTCGATCGCGGCATAGCGCAGGCCCAGATTGAACCGGATCGACTGCGCCACCGTCCACAGCTGACGCGCGAAGGTTGTGGTCGGCCACGTCGCGGGCAGAGTGGTGGTGTAACCCTGCTGCGCGATCAGCCGCATCGACGCCTCGGCGCGCTGGCCGGACATTTCGACGCCGGTCTGGCCCGCCCACAGGCTGGCGAGGGTTTCGGTGACGCCCTTCGTGCCCGCGGGCATGCCGCTGCGATAGGCCTGCCACTGCGGCGCGCCCGAGGTCAGCGCGAAATCGCCGGGGCTGGGCATCGACAACGATTGCGTGGCGCCGCGCAGATTGGCCGGCTGCCGGCTCGCCACCGCGAGCAGCGGCATCGCGCTGCCGGCGCCGCCGGCCGGCTGCGTCTGCCAGGCGCGGGTCATCCAGCCGGTGGCGTTGTTCGGATTGCCCGGCGTGCCCAGGTCCAGATACGCCTGCGCATCGAAATGGCTGCGGGTGACGGTGGTCGGCATGCCGCAGGATTGGACGATGGCGAGTTTGCCGAGTACCCACAGGTCGCGCAGACCTGATGCGGACGGGTGCAGGCCGAAACCGGTGTCGGCGCCGCTGGCCAGGGTGAGCGGCAGCGCGCCGAATTCCCCGGTCGCGGGGATGCGCAGGCTGGGCCGCGCTTCCTCGTAGAAACCACGGTCGTTGCCGGCGATGGGCGGCACCAGGTTCAGGCCGTCGATGCCGCCGCGCAGGAACACGACGACGACGGTGTCGAACGGATTTTCGGCGGCGTAGGCTTCGCGCGAGAACAGCATGGCCGGGCCGGCCGCGCCGACCGCCGCGAGCGCGCCGCAGCCCTTGATGAATTCGCGCCGGTCGAGACTGGGGGTATGCATGGTGATGTCCTCAGCGGCTCATGAATTCGGGGGAAATCAGGATCATCGACACCATGCTGCGCAGGCGCTGCTGGTTGTAATGACGCTTGAGATCGGTGGTCGCCGAAGTGTCGGTATCGGTGATGACGTAGGTCGCCGGATCGCCGTTCTGCGCGAGGAACTCAACCAGAATCTGCCTGCGCGATGCGATCGGCAGATAGCCGAGGATCCGCTGGCACCAGTAATCGACCAGATTGTTCGCGGTCCAACTGGCGACGTTCGCGCGGCTCAGCGCCAGGATCGGCAGCAGCGGTGTGAGCGCGGCGTCGGTATCGACGGTTTCGGTCAGCCAGCCCAGCATCTTCCAGGTGGTGACCATGTTGTTGGAACCCGCCCAGGTCACGCCTACGTCGGGGTAGCCGTTCGGCGCCGCCCAGTCGTAGGGCGCATGGCCGGTGGTGGCGAGCCTGCTCATGAAGTCGTTGCTGCGGCTTTCGCTGACGCCCTTGATGGTCCAGTCGCTGCCGCAGGCGCGCAGCGCCGCGGCCATCAGCTCGAACGGGCGCCGGTTCTTCTGTCCCCAGCCGTGGATGAGCGCATTCGACAGCAGGATGTGGCGCAGGGTGAGCTTGAGCTGGTCCGGGCTTTGCCAGTTGGCGCGAAAGATCGCCGCGGCGCTGTCGACCAGCGTTTCGTCGGGGCGGTCCGACACGAAGCGGCGGATGAGCTTCCTGCAGATGAATTTCGCGACCCGCGGGTGGCTCGCGAGGCGGTCGTAGATGTCGCGGCCGTCCTTCATCGCCGGCTGTTCCGGATTGATGTACATGCCCAACACCAGCTTCGGGCCGGCGTCGTGCATAGCTTGTCGATAGGCGAACGTGCCGTCGTTTTCGGTCGGGAAGCCGTTGCGGCCGTCCTTCACCGTCCAGCCGGTGAACGCCGCCGCGGCGTCGTATACGTCCAGATCGGTGTAGCCGATCGGATAGCTGGGGTCTTCCGGGCAGGGCGGCACCTGGAAGGGATTGACGAAACCCAGATAATTCTCGGCGCCGAATGCGTGCAGTTCGAGCAACTCGCGGGCGTAGTTCTCGTTCGGCCCGGAGCGCGAATTGCTGGCGTTGTTGAGGTAGTACAGCATCGCCGTGCTCTGGCCCACCGCTTCGAGCATCGCGCGGAAATTGCCGAAAACATTGGCGCGGATCACGTCGCGGTTGTAGTGCACGTACACCGGCGCCGCGGCCTGATTGCCGATGGCGACGTTGAAGTGGTTCTGCCAGAAATCGACCATCACTTCCTGCAGCTGGCGGCGCGAGTACACCGCGCGTACCAGCGCGGCGCGCTGGGTTTCGCGTGCGGGGGCCGAACTGTCGGTGGTGACGATGCGGTGGTCGGCCCAGAGTTGGGTCAGCGACTTGTTGAGCGTGGTGTAGCCGGAGGCGTTGAGCCGGGTGTCCAGCGCACTGTCGGTGATGCTTCCGGGATTGAGCTGCTGGTCCACGAACGCGGTGAGGCGGGCGGTGTCGTTGGCGCCCAGCGCGTTGAATTCGGCGATCGATGCGGCGGTGGCGCCGGCGGTCAGATGGTTGAGCACGCGGACCGCGAACGGCGCGCGCTGCAGGGTCACCAGCTGCGGCTGCGAGCTGTTCGCCGAGCCTTGCCCCGCCATGATCGGCGTGCGTGGTTTGTCTGCGCCTGGATCGGGTGCAGTGGACGGTGCGGTGGATGGTGCGGAAATGATTCCGGCGTCCGACTCGGGCCGCAGTGGCGGCATCGGGTGGAACCGGATACGTCCTTGGATGCCGTTGCGTCGCATGATCGCGGCATACAGCGCTTTGCGACGGGAAAACGAGAGCATGCTCGGCATCGTGGGCTCCAGGCTCCTGCCTGAACGGCAGAATAGTGGCAGCACTATAAGCCCGATGCGCGAAGCCGGATGCGTCGTTATTGCGTTGAAACTGTGACAGACACCGCGGGCCTGAAAAGTGGCTGAAAATGTCGTCGGGACAAGTTATTGCGCAGTCCACCCGCCATCGATGGGGAACGAGGTGCCGGTCACGTTATGTGCCTCGCGCCTGCACAGCCACAGCACCATGGAAGCGATGTCTTCGGGCAGCGACATGCGCAGGCTCGGCTGTTTTTCGGCGACGAGCGCGCGCACGCCATCGTCGCGGCTCCCTCCATTGCGACGGGCTTCGATCTGCGGTTCGATCAATGCGGTCTCCACCCAGCCCGGGCAGATGCAGTTGACGGTGACGCCGCCGCTGTCGCGGCTGCCTGCGGCCGCGTATTCCAGCGCGGCGACCTTGCTCAGACCGACGATGCCGAACTTGCTGGCCACGTAAGGCGCCTTGTTTACCGAGGCCACCAGCCCGTGCACCGACGCGATGTTCACCACCCGGCCGTAGCCGCGTGCGGCCATGCCCGGCATCGCCAGACGCATGCTGTGGAACGCCGAACTGAGATTGATCGCGAGGATGTCATTCCATTTCTGCGTGGGCATTTCGGCCAGCGGCACCGCGTGCTGGATGCCGGCGTTGTTGACCAGCACATCGACCGGCGACCACGCGTCGATGTCGGCCATCATCGTTTCGATCTGCGCCGGATCGCGCAGGTCCGCGCCGAAGTGGCGAACCTCGGCGGCCCCGGCATCGCGCACGGCCTGCAGTGCGGCGTCGATCTGTTCCTGCGTGCCGAGGCCGTTGACCGCGATCTTCGCGCCGGCCGACGCCAGCCCGCAGGCGATGGCCAAGCCGATGCCGGACGTGCTGCCGGTGACGAGGGCGGTGCGGGGGGCGAGGAAACGGTCGGACATGGGAGTCTCTGTGGGCAGGAGAAAAGCGCTACCGATATCGTAGTTCGTAGGGCGGGCCCTGGCCCGCCAATACGAATTATACGTTGAAAGCGACGATGATCGAAAGCGGTTTAGATCATCGCGCGCTGCGATCGGAAACATCGTAATGGCGGGCCAGGGCCCGCCCTACCGTGCGATTAAACCAATCCGGTCGCATAGAACGCAGCGATGATCACGAACACCGCCGCAGTCTTGATCAACGTGATCGCGAAAATATCCTTGTACGCCTGGCGATGGGTCAGCCCGGTCACCGCGAGCAGCGTGATCACCGCGCCGTTGTGGGGCAGGGTGTCCATGCCGCCGGACGCCATTGATGCCACCCGATGCAGCACGTCCATCGGAATGTTCGCGGCGTTGGCGTTGGCGATGAAGGTCTCCGCCATCGCCGCCAGCGCGATGCTCATGCCGCCCGAGGCCGAGCCGGTGATGCCGGCCAGCGCGGTGACGGTGATCGCTTCGTTCACCAGCGGATCGGGGATCGAACCCAGCGCGTTCGCCACCACCAGGAACCCCGGCAGCGCCGCGATGACCGCGCCGAACCCGTACTCGGATGCGGTGTTCATCGCCGCCAGCATCGCGCCGCCGATGGCGTTCTTCGCGCCCTCGGCGAAGCTCGCGGTCACCGGCTTCCATGCCAGCGCGATCACGCTGAGGATGCCGACCAGCAGCGCGCCCTGCACCGACCAGATCGCCGCGACTTTCGAGACTTCCTGTACCACCGGCGCGGCGTTGCCGATCACCGCCGGCACGAATTCGTGGCTGGTGCCGTAGGTTTGCGGGATCCAGATCGTCAGCAACTTGTTGACGATGCCCACCAGCAGCAGCGGCGACAGCGCCAGCAGCGGATGCGCCAGCTTGCCTTCCGCGAACGGCGCGGGTTCGTTGAGCAGAGTGGCGGGATCGCCGTAGCCCTCGCCGTTGCGCTTCGCGACGCGTCGGCGCCATTCCAGATACGTCATGCCCAGGCTCAGGATGAACACCGCACCGATGCTGCCCAGCCACGGCGCCGCCCAGGTGGTGGTGCCGAAGAACGAGGTCGGGATGATGTTCTGGATCTGCGGCGTGCCCGGCAGCGCATCCATGGTGAAGGTGAAGGCGCCCAGCGCGATGGTGCCGGGAATCAGGCGCTTCGGGATATCGCTCTGGCGGAATAGTTCTGCCGCGAACGGGTACACCGCGAACACCACCACGAACAGCGACACGCCGCCGTAGGTCAGCACCGCGCAGACCGCGACGATCGACAGCATCGCGCGCTCGGCGCCGAACAGCCGGATCACCGCGCTGACGATGGATTTCGAGAAGCCGGAAAGTTCGATCAATTTTCCGAAGATCGCGCCGAGCAGGAACACCGGGAAATACAGCTTCAGGAACCCGACCATCTTGTCCATGAACAGGCCGGTGAACATCGGCGCGACCAGCGAGGCGTCGGTCAGCAGTACCGCGCCCAGCGCCGCGATCGGCGCGAACAGGATCACGCTGTAGCCGCGATAGGCCACGAACATCAGGAAGCACAGCGCCGCCAGCACGATCAGAAAGGACATGTGGTGGCCGCCATGCAGGAATCCCTTGTTGTGGTGAGTACGACTTGTGTCGAGAACGACGGAAACGCGATGCCGCGCCTGCGCAGGCAGGGTCGACGAAGGCCGCCAGTGTCGGCAGCTGCCGATGCGCGGCCCATTGTCCGAAGGTACAAGTGCTGCCGTGGGCGGCGATGTCTAGTCTTGCCGCAATGTTCCCGTCGCAGCCGGCCAACCAGGTATCGGCAGCGTCTTTGTGCATTTCCGTTGAGCACCACCCCTTGCGCTCCACCCTATTGAGGACCAGATCGATGCGTCGTACGAATCCCGTCGCCCTCCTGACCCCGGCCGCGCTGCGTCGCGCCGCCCTGAAGCACAGCAGCCTGAGTCTCGCGGTGGCGCTTGGCCTCTGCGCGCCGTTGGCTTACGCGCAGCAGACGCCCGCCGATGCCCAGGCCGACAAGGGCACGCTCGATGCGATCGTGGTCACCGCGCGCAAGCGCGAGGAGACCCTGCAGGACGTGCCGGTCGCGGTGACCGCGTTCACCGCGGACAATCTCGACAGGCTCAACGTCGAAGACCTGAGCGACCTCGATGCGCAGGTGCCGAACCTCACCATCTACGCCGCGCGCGGCTCCAGCAGCACGGTCACCGCCTACATCCGCGGCGTCGGTCAGTCCGATCCGCTGTGGGGCGTCGATCCGGGCGTGGGCATCTATCTCGATGACGTCTATATCGCCCGTCCGCAGGGCGCGCTGCTCGACGTGTTCGACGTCGGCCGCGTCGAAGTGCTGCGCGGCCCGCAGGGCACGCTGTACGGCAAGAACACCATCGGCGGCGCGATCAAATACGTCTCCAAACCGCTGCCGGAAGACGTCGACGGTTTCGCATCGCTCACCGTCGGCAACTACGGCCAGCTCGACGTGAAGGGCGCCATCGGCGGCTCGCTGTTCGGCCAGGACAGCGGTCTGCGCGGACGCATCGCGGTGGCCAGCCTCAATCGCGACGGTTTCGGCGAGAACGTCACCAACGATCAACCGGTCAGCGACAAGGAAATCAACGCCGTCCGCATGAACCTGGGCGCGTATTCCTGGGACGATTTCGACGTGCAGTTCGCATTCGACTGGATCGACGACAAGTCCGGCGTGCGCGCCGCGCGGATGCTGGCGCCGAACCGCTTCGCGCCGACCTTTGCGCCGATGGACAGCCGTTACGACGTGCGCAACGGCATGCCGAACATCAACAACACCGAGATCAAGGGCGTGTCGGCCACCGTCAACTGGCGTCCGAACGACAGCTGGGCGTTCAAGTACGTGGCCGCCAAGCGCGAGTCGGATACCGAAACCAACATCGACTTCGACACTCTGCCCAACAAGATCGCCGACGTGAAGGCGTTCTACACCGATGAGCAGATCACGAACGAAGTGCAGGTGAACTACGACGGCGGCGGTCGCGCACGCGGCGTGGTCGGTGTGTACAAGTTCGACGGACGTGCCGGCGGGCAGGTGCTGAACAATTTCTTCAACATCGTATTCGGCGACACCCAGGGCAATGTCTTCACCAACAGCGTCGCGGTGTACGCCGATTGGACCTTCGATCTGACCGATCGCCTGAAACTCGACGTCGGTGCACGTTACACCGACGAGGACAAGCGCGCCGACGTGCTCAACCGCTTCTACACCGACGCGACCTACACGACGCTGCGTCCGGTCGCGCCGATCGCCGCCGATTTCGACAAGACCATCAACTTCAAGAACACCTCGCCGAAGGTCTCGCTGGATTACCAGGTCAACGACGACATCATGGTCTACGGCCTGGCCACCCGCGGCTTCAAATCGGGCGGCTACAACATCCGCGCGCAGGCCACCGCGGTGCCGCGTTCGGCCGAGCCCTTCGACGACGAGCAGGTCGACAGCTACGAGATCGGCAGCAAGATGTCGTTCCTCGACCAGCGGCTGTTCCTGAATGTCTCGGCGTTCCACAACAAGTACAAGGACATCCAGCTGTCGGTGTTCACGTCGTACGACAGCAACGGCGACGGCACCAACGACGCGTTCTTCGGCGATTTCACCAACGCTGGCGAAGGCACGGTCAACGGCGTCGAAGTCGAATACCAGTGGCTGCCGAGCGCGAACTGGCTGGTGTCGGGCAACTTCGCCTGGCTCGACACCAAGTACGATCGCTTCCTGTACCTGGGCGTGGATATCTCCGACGAACAGACATTCACCAACGCGCCCGAGTTCTCCGGCGCGGTGAATCTGGAATACCGCACCGAACTGGGCAGCATGGGCAACCTGTCGGCGCGTCTGGGCTACAGCTACCAGGACGACGTGGTCGCGACCACTGAAATCATCCGCAGCGGCGCGGTGCCGATCACCCAGGACGGCTACGGCCTGATCAACGCCGGCGTGATCTGGAAGCCCAACACCACGTGGACGGTCTCGCTGCAGGGCAGCAATCTCGCCGACGAGGAATATCTGACCACCGGCTACAGCCTCAACGCCGCGCTGGGCGTGTTCACCGGGTTCTACGGTCCGCCGCGCCAGTACACGCTGACCGCGCGTTACGATTTCTGATCGAGCCTCCCCCTGTCGGATGCATGAGGTTTGATGCATCCCGCTGGATGCACAAGTGGCGGCGGACGCGAGTCCGCCGTCATTTTATTTTGGAGCGCCTGGAAGCGCGAAGCCCGAAAATTACCGTCACCATGCGAATCCTCCGCTCTTTGTGGGAGCGACGCGAGTCGCGAAGCCCGCATGGCTGCGGTCACGACGACATCGGCAATCCAAGAGCGTGCGTGGGATGGTGGATGACAAATATCGTCGCCTGTGAAGGTGCGCGGGCCTCGCGACTTGCGTCGCTCCCACAAAAGCGCGGCGCCTGCATTCGAGGTGGGAGGATGCCGATCTGCGATATCCTCGCGGTTCGAGCGAAGCCAGTCCGCATCGGGGTTATGTCGAACAGCGCCATCCAGCCCAAAGCCATGAGCGCGCAACCATGAGCGCGGCACGATGCTGAACAGCGGCGTCGTGATCCTTGCCGGGCTTGCGTGGCTGGGCATGATGTTCGCGGTCGCGGTCTACGGCGAACGCCGGCCGCAGGCGTTCGCGCGGCGTTGGCCGGATATCTACGCGCTGTCGCTGGCGGTCTACTGCACGTCGTGGACTTTTTTCGGCACCGTCACCCAGGCTGCGCGCTACGGGTGGCCGCTGCCGCCGACCTTCGTCGGCACCATGCTGCTGTACGTGTTCGGCATCGGCCTGCTGATGCGGCTGGTGCGGCTGGTGCGCGAAAGCAACAGCACTTCCATCGCGGATTTCGTCGCCAGCCGCCTCGGGCAGGATGGCTGGCTGGCCGCCGCGGTCACCTTCGTCGCGGTGCTCGGCATCGTTCCGTACATCGCGTTGCAGTTGAAAGCGGTCGCGATGAGTTTCGCGCTGCTGGTCCGCGACGACGCGGCGCAGGTGCCGGCATGGCAGGACAGCGCGCTGTACGTGGCGCTGGCGATGGCCGCGTTCGCGATGCTGTTCGGCACCCGCAGCGCCAGCGCCGCCGAACACAACCGCGGGCTGATCCTGGCCATGGCCTTCGAAGCTTTGCTGAAGCTCGGCGCGATGCTGGCGATCGGGATCTTCGCGTTCGGCCTGCCGGCGGCGCCGTCCGCGACCGAACTGCTGCGGCCGCAGGCCGGCGATCTGTCCGGTTTCGCGCCGCTGGTGCTGCTGGGCGTGCTGGCGATGTTCACGCTGCCGCATCAGTTCCATGTCGGTGCGGTGGAGTGCCGCGACGAGCGCCACGTGCTGCGCGCGCGCTGGCTGTTCCCGCTGTATCTGCTGTTGATCGCGATTCCCGTGCTGCCTTTGGCGCGTGCGGGCGATGCGCTGCTCGGCGCGCAGGGCGTGCCGTCGGATCTCTACGTGCTGGCGCTGCCGCTGTCGCAGGGGCGCGAAGATCTGGCGTTGCTGGCGTTCCTCGGTGGCCTGAGCGCCGGCACCGGCATGGTGATCGTGAGCACGGTGACGCTGAGCCTGATGATCGGCAACCACTGGCTCACGCCGCTGTGGCTGCGCGGCGTGTGGGCGCCGCGTCGCGCGCGCGCAAGCGCCACGGTGTCCGATCAGCCCGATCTGCGCGGCGCGGTGCTGGTGCAGCGGCGCATCGGCATCCTCGCCATCGTGCTGCTGGCGTGGGGATACAGCCGCCTGATCGCCGGCAACGACGCGTTGGCCGATGTCGGCGCGCTGTCGTTCTCGGCGCTGGGTGCGCTCGCGCCCGCGCTGGGCTTCGCGCTGTGGCGACCGCAGACGCCGCCGCGCGCGGTGATGCTGGGTATCGCCGCGGCGGTCGCGCTGTGGATGTGGCTGCTGCTGGTGCCGGCGCTGGTGGAAGCGCGCGGGTTGGAAACCGTGTGGCTGCGCGAAGGTCCGGGCGGCTGGTCGCTGTTCGCGCCGGATGCGTTCTTCGGCCTGACCGGCTGGAGCCGGCTGGGGCGCGCGGTGACCATGAGCCTGTTCGCCGGCGTCGTCGTCACGCTGTTCGCCTCGACCCGCGCCACCGCGTGGTGGCAGGCGGGCCCGCGGCGCATGGGCGCGCGCGGGCTGGCGCTCGATACCCTGCGCGATGCCGGTCGCCGCTTCCTGCCGCGCGAGACCGTCGACGTCGCGCTGCTGGGCGCGCCGGTCGACGGCGCGGTGCCGGCGCTGCAGGAAGCGCGGCTGGAACGTGAACTCGCAGCGGTGCTGGGCTCCGCTTCGGCGCGGCTGCTGCTGGACGCCGCGCGCCGCGAGGCCGGTCGCGATTTCGACACCGTCGCCGCGATCGTCGGCGAAGCCTCGCAGGATCTGCGCTTCAACCAGCGGCTGCTCGAAGCGGCCCTGGAAAACATGAGCCAGGGCATCAGCGTCGTCGATCACGACCTGCATCTGGTCGCATGGAACCGGCGTTATGCCGAACTGTTCGGCTATCCGGAATCGCTGCTGCGCGTGGGCGTGCCGGTGGCCGAACTGGTGCGCTACAACCTGCGCCACGGCTGGAGCGCGTATCCGATCGAGGAAGAAGTCGAAAAGCGTCTGCGCCACATGCACGCCGGCACGCCCTACGTCAGCGAGCGCATCTTTCCCGATGGCGGTTCGGTCGAAATCCGTGGCAATCCGATGCCCGGCGGCGGGTTCGTCGCCACGTTCACGGATGTCACCGCGTTCCGCCGCGCCGAGGCCGAACTGATCCGCAGCAACGAGACGCTGGAACAGCGCGTCGCCGATCGCACCGCACGGCTGGACCAGGCCCGCGCCGACGCCGAGCGCGCCAACGACGCCAAGAGCCGCTTTCTCGCCGCGATCGGCCACGACCTGTTGCAACCGCTGCACGCGGCGCAGTTGTTCACCGACGCGCTGGTCGAACAGCTTCCGGTGGCGGCGCAGCGCGCGACCGCGCAGCAGATCCGCGGCGCACTGGACTCCACCGGCGATCTGCTCTCCGGCCTGCTCGACATGTCGCGGCTGGAGGCGGGCGGGCTGGTGCCGCAGCCGCGCGCGTTCCCGCTGGCCGATGTGCTGGAGCCGCTGGCCTCCGAATTCCGCGCCTTGGCCGCGGAGCGCGGCTTGCGCTTCCGCTATCGCGCCACCCGCGCCTGGGTGCACACCGACCCGCAGTTGCTGCGCCGCGTGCTGCAGAATTTTCTCGCCAACGCGGTGCGCTACACCGAGCGCGGCGGCGTGCTGCTCGGTGTACGCCATGCGCGCGGCGAACTGCGTATCGAGGTCCACGACACCGGCCCGGGGATTCACAAGTCGCAGCAGGCCGCGATCTTCGAGGAGTTCCGGCGCGGCGACAACGCAGCCGGGCAGGGTCTGGGGCTGGGGCTGGCGATCGCCGACCGGATCGCGCGCCTGATCGATGCGCCGCTGCTGCTCCGCAGTCGCATGGGTCGCGGCACGCTGTTCGCGCTGACCTTGCCGGCGGTCGCCGTGCCGCGACAGGATGCAGTGCCCGCAGCCTCCGGCGGGCTGGACGGCCTGCGCGTGCTGGCCGTCGACAACGACCCGCAGGCGCTGGCCGCGCTGTGCGCGATTCTCGACGGCTGGCACTGTCGCGTCGACGCCGTCGGCGATGGCGCGCAGGCGGAGGCGTTGCTGGCCGCAGGCGCCGATCCGGCGATCTGGTTGTTCGACTATCACCTCAGCGACAGCCGCCTCGACGACGGCGACACCGGCGTCGCGCTGCAGGCGCGTCTGGCCGAACGTTTCGGCGCGCGACCGACCTTGATCCTGAGCGCCGACGACAGCGGCGACGTGCGCCGCATCGCGCTGGAGCATGGGCTCGGCCTGTTGCCGAAACCGGTCAAGGCGCTGGCGTTGAAGTCGATGCTCCGGCGTTTGTCGGCGGCGCGGACTGCGTGATTTTTTGCGGTGCCCGGTGCCCGATCGTGCTGTCTGAATTTTTCCCGGTATCGGTCACGGCAAGAGCAAATCCCCCGTCGCCCCCTTTTTTTCAAAGGTGGCGAAGCGCTTGTGCTTGTTCGTTGCCAGCATTGGTGTGCGTTTTGCGCTATGCGCAGTTGGGAGATGAATATCTGACGGGCATCCACGTTGCGGCAAACCGCCTGTGCTTTCCCCCCTTTGAAAAAGGGGGGCAGGGGGATTTGCTTTTGCTCCCATCGCAGCCCTACGGATACCGACGCGACAGGCCGATCAGGGCGAACCCTATAATGGCGGCCCGCGATGGAAGCCTCCCATGCCTTACACCCCGATCGTCGCCACCCTCGGTTACGTGCTCTCGCCCGACCGCAGCCAGGTGTTGCTGATCCACCGCAACGCGCGACCCGACGACCAGCATCTGGGCAAATACAACGGCCTGGGCGGCAAGATCGAGCGCGACGAGGATGTGGTTGCGGGCATGCGTCGCGAGATCCACGAAGAAGCCGGCATCGCATGCGACGAACTGCAGCTGCGCGGCACCATCAGCTGGCCCGGCTTCGGCAAACAAGGCGAGGACTGGTTGGGGTTCCTGTTCCTGATCACCGCCTACAGCGGCACGCCCTACGCGTCGAATGCAGAAGGGACGCTGGAATGGGTGCCGGTGGATCGCATCCTCGATCTGCCGCTGTGGGACGGCGACCGCCAGTTCCTGCCGCTGGTGTTCGACGACGACCCGCGCAGCTTCCACGGGGTGATGCCATACCGCGACGGCAGGATGGTGTCTTGGATGTATTCGCGGATCTGAGCCCGAGCGATCCGCGCGTGAACTGCCGCCGCTACAGCGGACTGTTGCGCCTGGATTCGATATCGACGGCCAGCTGCGATCGCAGGGCGCTGCATTTCTGGCGTACGGTTTCGTAGTCGGCCGCCAACAGCGGCCCCGACCCACCGCCGCCCAGTACCTTGGTGATCGCGCCCTGCAGCGGCCCTTAGGCCTCGCAATGATCGCGCCTCAGCGGCCGAGGAGCCCTGCATCGCCTTGCCCGCGGGCAAGCGGAGAATGGACTATCCTCCGCCGCAGCGTTTCGCGCACGCGGCCGTTCGCGACCGCGCCACCCGCCGACAACAGACGCCCTGCGCATGAAGCACTTCATTCTCACTCTCGTCGCCGTGCTCATCGGCGGATTCCTCGCCCTGCTGGGCTACGACCGGTTCGTCGTGAAACCGCGCGAGGCCGCGGCGGCGGCCAAAGACCAAGCCGAAGCGCTGGTCGCGGCTCATACGGCGGCCCAGCTCGATCTGGGCAAGGCGCGCAGCGAGGCGAGAACGCTCGCGGCCGAAGTCGAGGCGTCGGTGCAGCGCAGCGTCGACAACGCACGGCAGACCATGGATGCGCAGGCCGCGGAGATGAATCAGCGCGGTCTGGTGGCCGATGCGGTGCAGCGCGCGACCATGTTCCGGGTCGCGCTGACCGAGTACTACCAGATCAATGGCCGTTGGCCCAGCGATGCCGACGAGGCGGGCCTGCCTTCGCCCAGCGAGATGCGCGGCGGTGCGGTGCGGACGGTCACGGTGGGTGCGCAGGGCATGGTCACCATCGCGCTGGACGACCGTTTCGGCGCCGGCAGCGTCGTCGTACTGAAGCCGGACGCGAATGCGGCCTCGGGCATCGTCGACTGGAATTGCGAGGTGAAGGGCGACCCGGCGCTGAAACAGGCGATGCCGCGCTGCAAGGGCTGAACTGAGCGGTGTAGTCGGCCGCAGGTGCGGCCAGCGCCGCTTGCGCCGATCAGTGCCGGCGGACCAGCACCACGGTGATGTTGTCGGAGCCGCCGCCGTCGAGTGCCGCGGCGACCAGGCCGTCAACGCATTCCTGCGAACTGCATTCGGTATGCGACAGCACCTGCGAAATGTTGCCGTCGTCCACTTCCTCGGTCAGCCCGTCGCTGCACAGCAGCAACTGCATGCCCGGGCGCAGTTCGCCGGCCAAGGTTTCGACGTTGAGGTTCTGCGGCTCGGTCACGCCCAACGCCTGGGTCACCACGTTGCGGTGCGGGTGGGTGCGGGCCTGATCCACGGTGATCGCGCCCTGCGAAATCAGTTCCTGGACGTAGCTGTGGTCGTGCGACAACTGGGCGAGCTGGCCATCGCGCCAGAGGTAGGCGCGGCTGTCGCCTACCCACGCTACTTCGAAGCGATTGCCGAGGATGCGCAGGGCGACCACGGTGGTGCCCATCGGCAGCGCATCGCTGCGCCGGCGCGAGGCGCGGATGATTTCCTCGTCGGCGGTGCGGATCGCCTGGGCCAGCGACACGCCCTGGCGGATCTCGCGGACGATGGTTTCGCGCGCGAGCGCGCTGGCGACTTCGCCGTATTCGTGACCACCCATGCCGTCGGCGACCAGCCACAGCCCGAGATCGCTGTCGCCGTAATAAGTGTCCTCGTTCAGCTCACGCCGCAGTCCGGCGTGAGTGAGGTGACCGAATTCGATCATGCAACGGCCATGCGGGAGAGAGTCAGCCATAGTCTGGGAAATATACGTAATTGCGGAATGAAACCGGACGCGCCACTAAAAATCAATTGCTTGTGTGGACAAGTGCGTGCTGCGTATCAGGTTTTACTCCGGCGGGACGAGTTAGGAGCGTTGGCGCGTGTGTCCGATCACAACGTCGGCGACGGGGCGGAATCGGCCAGAGCGATGGCTGATTTCGATTGCATCACTGTGGCTGGTTCGCACGGTCTCTCTGGACACGTTTCGAGACTGTGGCCGATGGCGCCAGGGGATTCACTCGGCACATCCACGTGCCTGTCCGGCCAGTGCTCTCGCACGGGCGTTCGGCGGCGCGCGGCATGCCGCGCGAAATCCCGCCTCACCCCCTGCGGGGCGGCTTCGCCTTGCACATCGGCCATCCTGCCGAGGTGTCGAACCGTGGGGTCTCATCAAAGTCCCCCTCTCCGCCAGAAAAGCAAAACGCCCCACGAGGGGGCGTTTTGCTTTTCTGGCGGAGAGGGGGGGATTCGAACCCCCGGTACGCTCACACGTACGCCTGATTTCGAGTCAGGTACATTCAACCGCTCTGCCACCTCTCCGAAGGGGCTTGCTGCGGAAGGCCTGCGCCCACCGCTGCGGGGCGCTATCATACGAGTTGAGGCTCCCGGGAACAAGGCGGGTACACTGACGGCCTCATTTTTGACATTCCGATGACCCCCATGTCCGAAATCCTCGCTCCCGTCTCCTTCGGCGAACTGCTCGACAAGATCGCCATCCTGCAGATCAAGTCCGAGCGGATGACCGATCCGGCCAAGCTGACCAACGTCCGCAACGAGCTGACCGCGCTCGAACTCAGCTGGATGGCGCATCCGGCCGCCGGCCACGACATCGTCCGCCTACGTGCGGAGTTGAAGGCCGTCAACGAGCGCCTGTGGGTGATCGAAGACGACATCCGCATCAAGGAAAAGGCGCAGGCCTTCGACGACGAATTCATCCAGCTCGCCCGCAGCGTGTATTTCGAGAACGACGAGCGCGCGCGGATCAAGAAGGAGATCAATCTTGCGCTGGGCTCGGCCTATGTCGAAGAGAAGTCTTATCAGGATTACCGCGCGGGCACGACTCCACTCTGACGGCTGTCTGAGATGTTCGCGTCTCCACAACAGCTAGAGAGCTTCTTCAGTCTTCGTAGGCAGGGGTGAAAGGCAGCAAATCGCTCTGGCCGAAATCCTGACCATCGCGCTTGAGTATCGCTATTATTTCGCCACGATGCAGGGATTGATGATTGAACAGGTGGGCGAGCAAGGCCCATAGCGGACGGGCAATCCGCTGATTGTCGGCCATGGTCACGAACTCGATGCGCATGCCCATGTCCTTTTCGCGCAAGCCGCCGACCAGCGTTTCCAGCGCGACATCGACCTTTCGTTGGCAGCGATACCACTGGCTCACGCTCGTAAAGCGGATTTCGTCCATCGCTCTGGGCACGGTGATGGCTGCATTGCGTACCCCGAAACGGGTCAGCCAAAGGCAGTCCATCACATGGACATGGTTGATTTGAACCAGTAGTTCACGTTCGGTCGATCGCTTCGCGATCATGGCCAGCTTCTCGTTAAACCACCGGTTGTAGTGCGCATGCAGCGCAAACAGCGTCGATATCGCCGGTTTCGACATGGGTGAAGCAACCTTCAGTTATGAAGCGTATGAATTTTTTCGCGACACCGAAGGGTGGTTGTCGACGACGACAGCATTGGCGGCCTCCGGTTTGTGGGGGACGCCAATGCTGCGAATCAGGCGAATTCTGGTGAATGCCCTGCTTCCGATACGCCGACTTCCTTGCAGGTGATTTCGGAAAATTCCTGCAACCTGTCCAGCATGATCTGATCGACATCGCCAACTTGATGCATCTCTTCGATCAGATCGGCGGTGTAAGACACGTGCGCCAGTTCGTCTTCACCTAGCTCATCAATGAGTGCCAACAACTTTCGTCGGTTCTCCGCGGGAGCGATAACATCAAGCACCGGACGCATCAGCATCTGGTTGATCAGGGTGCGAACCTCGCCGATGTTCATCTGGATGATTTCATCAAGGAGACTGATGTCCGATGTGCTCGATCCTGCCGGAGAAGGGTCGGAAGACTTGTAGCCAGGCGATATCGCTCGCAATTTTCGGAATTGCTCGCCGCTTGCCGCGTCTGGGAATGCCAGTTCGAGCATGGCGATGTAGAACTTGGCATGTCGCGACTCGTCGATCGCATGCTGGCGTACCTTCTCTCGCCAGACGGGGTTATCGATCCGACCGGAGAGCGCCCACAACTGCCTTGAGCCGTCGGCTTCCTTTTTTGCATTGACGATCAGCAGCCTTGCTAGCCATTCCAGGTCGTAGGACATCGTCCGGAACAAATCTCCGTACCATGCCTGTCCGTAAGGCGGTTCGACCTCGTTCCATGTGCTCACGAAGCTCGACCAAAAATGTGGTCGGTTCGTGGGCAGATGGGGGGCTCGTTCCGCGATCATTTTGGGAACGGATACCATAGTGATACCGTCCTTTATTTGGATTTTTTGCCAGTCTTCCCCGCTTTGCGCGTGAAAGCCGCATTGCATGACGAGAAGGCGGCGTTGCACGACGAGAAAGACGAGTTGCACGACGTGAAAGCAGAGTTGCAGGATGCGAATGGCGCGTTGCATGCGATGTAATCGATCTGAAACCCGCCTTCGACGACGGTGCCGGAGAGACGCACTCGGCGCTCGCCGCCGATCAGCTTAAGCGCTGCGGCATGCTCTTTCGAGAGTTGGAAGTTGATACCGGATTTCTTGGTTGTGGCCATGTCAGATTCTCCTGTCCACTATAAGCCGCGATTTTGCATCGCCAGGGTGGTAGGCGTTACTTGCCCTACTCAGAGCTGCCAACGGAGCAACCTCTCGAAAGCGGCCACCCCATCCTCCACCGTCACCAGATCCATCACCCCGTCGTGTTCGATCTTGGTACCCCAGCGCAGCTCGCTGGCCGGCTTGCCGAGGTATTTCCGCGCGGCATCGTCGTAGCGGTCCGCGCAGAAGCGGATGTCCGAATACGGGCCGCTGCGGCGCGGGTTGCTGGCGGCGTGCAGGCCCAGCACTTTCGTCCCCATCGCGTTGGCGATGTGCATCGGGCCGGAGTCGGGGGTCATCAGCAGGTCGGCGCGTTCCAGCAATGCCGGCAGCTGTTTCAGGGTGTCCTTGCCGACCAGATCTAGCGCCGGTGAGGTCATTGCCGCGAGGATCGCGTCGCTGGTGTCGCGTTCCAGCGCGCTGCGGCCGCCCAGCATCACCACCCGCCAGCCGCGGGAGACGGCGTGGTCGGCGACGGCGGCGTAACGGTCCGGCCGCCAGTTGCGCAGGGCGTGGCTGGAACAGGGCGAGATCGCGAGGGTCGGCACGCCATCGTCAGGCCACTGCGCGCGTGCCCACTCACGGGCGTCGTCGGGAACCGGCATCTCCCAGACCACGTCGGTCTGCTTCAGACCGAGCGGTTCGCAGAAACTGCCGATGGCGTCGAGCACGTGGATGCCGGGCCGGTCGGGGATGCGTTCGTTGATGAACAGGCCGTGCAGATCTTTCGAGCGCGACTTGTCGTAGCCGATCCGGCGCTGCGCCGGCAGGAACGCCGACAGCAGGTTGGCTCGCGCCGCGACCTGCATCTGCAGCAGCGCATCGAAGCGGCGGTCGCGGAGTTCGCGTTTGAGCGCGCACATCCCGGCAAGGCCGGTCTTTTTGTCGTAGACCAGGAATTCGACGCCCGGCATGCCGTCCAGCAGCTTCTGTTCGCCCTTGCCGATCACCCAGGTCAGGGCCACGTCGGGCCAGGCGCGGCGCAGGGTGCGCACAAGCGGCAGGACATGCATCACGTCTCCAAGCGCGGACAGGCGCAGGAGGCAGATCGAGTGGGGCGCTGTCTTGTGCAATTGATAGACTCGATGAATATGGCCGTCTTCGATGCCACCGAAAGCATGGTGCCCTTCCGCGATGTTCGCGGGACGGGCGGCGCTATGGGCGGTGCTGCTATGACTGGCGCGATTCTGTTCGACTCGGCACGTCTGCGGCAAGCCGGCCTGCGCGCCGCGGAGCCGGGCTGGTTCGATGCCGCATGGTGGGGCGAGCGCGCGCAGCCCGTGGGCAGTGGCGGCCGCGGCGGCGCCTGGTTCATCGACGCGGCGCCGAATGGCAGCGGTGATTTGGGCAGCGGTGGTTTCGGCCCCGCAGTGCTGCGGCATTACCTGCGCGGCGGTTTCGCGGCGCGATTCAGCCGCAATCGTCACCTCTGGCGTGGGCCCGAGCAGATCCGCAGCTTCGACGAATTCCGCCTGCTGCGCGAACTGCTGCGCCGCAAACTGCCGGTGCCGCGGCCGATCGCGGCGATCTACTGGCGCGAAGGACTGTTTTATCGCGCCGGGATCCTGCTCGAACGCCTGCTGGGCGTGAGGTCGCTGGCCGATCGCGCGGCCACCGACGGCAGCGGCGCGCCGTGGGAAGAGGCCGGCCGGGTGATCGCACGCATCCACCGGGCCGGGCTGGATCACGCCGATCTGAACGCCCACAACCTGCTGTTCGAGGATTCGGGCCGCGGCTGGGTGATCGATGTCGACCGCAGCCGATTGCGCATTCCGGCTACCGGTTGGCGCGAGGCGAATCTCGGCCGGCTGCAGCGCTCGCTGCTGAAGCTGCGCGGCGCGCGCAGCGAAGCCGACGTCGGGAAGGATTACGCGACGCTGCGCAGCGCGTACGATGCGCTCTGGCAACGAGGGACTTAGAGCAGCGATGAGTTGGGCTTTGCGGTTTCATGGCGTGGGCAATGCGTCGGCGGTCGAACTGGGGTCGGCGATGGCTACCTTCGAGCGCGACGGCAGGCCGTGGCTCACTATCGATTGCGGCGGCGAAGGCCTGACCGCGTTTCTCGCCCACTACGGTCAGGCCCCGCAGACGCTGTTCATCACCCACACCCATCTCGATCACGTCGGCGGCTTCGAGCGGCTGTTCGTCGATGCCTATTTCGACCCCGCGCGGCGCGGCCGCACTCGCGTCTACGTGCCCGCGCGCGTCGTGCCGCTGCTGCATCAGCGCGTCGGCGATTATCCGAACGTGCTGGCCGAGGGCGGCGCCAATTTCTGGGACGCCTTCCAGGTGATTCCGGTTGGCGATGCCTTCTGGCACGACGGCATCCGCCTGGAGGTTTTCGAAACCCGCCACCACTGGCCGCAGACCAGCTACGGCCTGCGTCTGCGCGGTAGCGTCGTCTGGACCGGCGACACCCGGCCGATCCCGCAAACCCTGGCGCATGTTGCAGATGCCGGCGAACTGATCGCCCACGACTGCGGCCTGCACGGCAATCCCTCGCACAGCGGCATCGAGGATCTGCAGCGCGAGTATCCGCGCGAACTGCTCGACCGCTGCGTGCTGTATCACTACGCCAGCGCCAACGACGGCGACGCCCTGCGCGCCCGCGGCTATCGCGTTGCGCATCCCGGCGAGTGCATTGCGTTGGCCGAACCGACCGCTGCACGGGCCGAGCCGCTCGACGCAACCGATGCCGCACACGCCGCCTCTGTTCGGGCATAGCCCACGTATTCCTGCGCATGAACGCCATTCCGGACATCCCCGACCTGCCGCGCGACGCCCTCGGGCGCCCCCTGCACGACCTGCGCCTGTCGGTGATCGAGGCCTGCAACTTCCGCTGTCCGTACTGTATGCCGGCGGAGCGGGTGCCCGACGACTACGGCCTTGATGCCGCATCGCGCTTGTCGTTCGACGAGATCGAGCGCCTCGTGCGCGGGTTTGTGCGCGTGGGCGTACGCAAGCTGCGCCTCACCGGCGGCGAACCGCTGCTGCGCAAGCGTTTGCCGGAGTTGATCGCGCGGCTCGCGCGTATCGAAGGTCTCGACGACATCGCACTGACCACCAACGCCAGCCTGCTCGCCGCACAGGCGCAGGCGCTGCGCGAAGCCGGGCTGCACCGGGTCACGGTGAGTCTCGACACCCTCGATCCCGCGCAGTTCTCGGCGCTGTCCGGCGGACGCGGACAACTTGCCGACGTGCTGCGCGGCATCGACGCCGCGCGCGACGCCGGTTTCGCGCGGATCAAACTCAACTGCGTGATCCAGTGCGGCGTCAACGACGATCAGGCGCTGCCGCTGGTCGCCTTCGCCCGCGAGCATGGCCACACCCTGCGTTTCATCGAATACATGGATGTCGGCACCTGCAACGAGTGGAATGTCGAACGCGTTGTTCCCTCCAGCGAACTGCGCGATCTAATCCATGCGCACTGGCCGCTGCATGCGCTAGGCCAGCAGTACCGCGGCGAAGTCGCCGCGCGGCACGCCTTCGACGACGGCCACGGCGAAGTGGGGTTCGTGAGTTCGATCAGCGCCCCGTTCTGCGGCGACTGCCACCGCGCCCGCGTCTCCGCCGATGGTCGCCTCTACACCTGTCTGTTCGCCGGCGAAGGCACCGACCTGCGGCCGTGGCTCGGCGACAATGCTGCGTTCGTCGAACGACTCTCGGGCCTGTGGCAGGCGCGCGGCGACCGCTACAGCGAGTTGCGCAGCGGTCTGAAGACGCCTCGCAAGCGCGTCGAAATGTATCTGGTGGGCGGATGAGCACAAAAAAAAATAAGGCTTCGGCATTGACGCACCTCGACGCCCAGGGCCGCCCGGCGATGGTCGATGTGTCCGCGAAAACGGTTACCGCGCGTGCGGCCACTGCCGAGTGCCGGGTGAAGTTTCCGGCCGCGGTTGCGGCGCAACTGCACAAGAATGGGCTGAAAAGCGCGAAGGGCGGGGTCGTCGAAACCGCGATCGTCGCCGGCACGCTGGCGGTGAAGCGCACGCACGAGTTGATTCCGTTCTGCCATCCGCTGCCGATCGACGGCATCCGCTTCGCCATCGACTGGCGCGGCGAGCGCGAGCTGGAGATCGTCTGCACCGTGAACACCACCCATCGCACCGGCGTCGAGATGGAGGCGCTGACCGGCGCCACCATCGCTGCGTTGACCGTCTACGACATGTGCAAGGCGCTGTCGCACGCCATCGTGCTCGGTCCCGCGAAGCTGCGCGGCAAGCGCGGCGGCAAGCGCGATTTCGGCGCTATCGCAGGACAGGATTGATGGCCGATATCAACGTGCTGTACTTCGCGAGCCTGCGCGACGCTGCGGGCATCGACAGCGAAACCCTCGCTCATCAAGGCGATCTGCGCGCGCTGTATCTTGCGCTGCAGACGAAGCACGGCTTCGCCCTGCCGCTCGAACGTTTGCGGGTCGCGATGAACGGCGCGTTCGCGCGCTGGGACGATGTGCCGGGCGAGGGTGCCGAGGTTGCGTTCATTCCGCCGGTGTCTGGAGGTTGAGATGAAGCACCGGGAGGTTGAGATGAAGCACCGGTTCGCCCTTTCGGAAGCGGCCTTCGACATCGCCCCGCTGCGCGAGGGCCTGCTGCGCGCGGAAGCCGGCGCCTACGCGAGCTTCGAAGGCTGGGTGCGCAATCACAACGACGGTCGCGCCGCGCTGGGCCTGCGCTACGAAGCCTACGCCGCGCTGGCCGAAGCCGAGGGCGCGAAGATCGTCGACGAGGCGCTGGCGAGATTCGAGATCGCCGACGCCACATGCGTCCATCGCGTTGGCGATCTGGCGATCGGCGATCTCGCGGTGTGGGTCGGCGTCAGCGCTGCCCATCGCGATGCGGCCTTCAGCGCGTGTCGCTGGATCATCGACGAAGTGAAATCGCGGGTGCCGATCTGGAAGCATGAGCGGTATGCGGAAGGCGATGCGAGTTGGTTGCACCCAACTCCAGACCTGATTAGCGCCGAACCTCAGTGATCGAAATTGCATGCCATCCGCAGAAGCCGTTCCGGGCAAGGCCCGCAGAGCGTCATCGCACGTGCAAGTCGCGGCACGAACTCGCGTAGGCGGAAGCGGCGTCGGTCTGCGGTGCCAATCGTCGCGTAATCCAATCCTTCAACGAGGCGTTGTCGAAGGACTTGAGCGGCTGAATCACGGCGAACCTCGGATGGGCGTTGGCCTGATCGGTTTCCACAGCAATCAGGAACGCTTGCTTGTTGTCGGAGCCACGCCCGGGTTTGCCGCCGTTGTGTTCTCCACCGAGGTGGGCGTCATCGAGTTGGACACAATCTTGGAGTTTTCGGCTCTTTTCCCGCTCGGTCATGGCCGGCATGACCTTGTGCTTGAGCCGCCAGGCGGTGCGATAGCATACGCCCAGATGGCGGGCCAGCTCCAATGCGGCCAAGTTGGTCTTGGTCGCAGTGAGCAGATGAATCGCCAGAAACCATGACGTCAGCGGCAGCTTGGTCGATTCAAACAATGTGCCGCTGACGAGGGTGGTCTGATGCTGGCAGGCCCGACACTGATAGAGGATTTGCCGGCCTCGCCGGAAGCTCGATCGGCGCCGATCATCGCATGCGGAGAAGCGAAATCCCTTCGGCCAACGTGTCCGATACAACGCCCGGCGGCACTTGGCCTCGGTGCCGTAGAGGCCGATGAACTCGGTCATAGACAAACCGGGCTGAGATGTTTTTCAACAGCCGCAGGCTGGTCAACTGGATGGGGTTCATGGCCATGGCGGGGTGCCTCCGGTGGAAACCGGGGCAATCTGCGCCTTCAAAGTCTCAAATCACGCGACTTTGGACTGAGGTTCGACGCTAATCAGGTGATTTTATATTCCAATACACGCAGAAGATGCGCGTTGAAGTCGCTTTCGACAATGCACGAAATCGTTTCGCCGCGATCTGCACTCAAGGCCAGGATCATGTGGGCATTATCGAATGACTCAGCATGTCCGAGCTTGCTCGCGCGTACGAAATTCGTATGGCCGCAGAAGTCAGTATCAAGGTGCAAAGAGTGTATTCAGTGCGCCGATATTTTCTGCGCGCATCCAGCGGCTCAATCGGATCCTATGCATCTGGCTCGCGTAAATGTCGATCCGGATCGAAGAGTGCCTGAGTCGATCTGTTGAACGTATCAAGGCCATGCTGGCCATGGCCTGGTGCCGGAAGTGGGACTCGAACCCACACGCTTTTAAGGGCGGCGGATTTTGAGTCCGCTGCGTCTACCGATTCCGCCATTCCGGCGCGGGGGCATAGTATAGCCCAAGGTCCGGTGCGGCTGGCATACGTTCGATGCTTGGCAGGTTGCTGAAATACCTCCGTCCAGGAGGTATTTCAGTTCGCACGTCCGGCACATGTCCGGACGTGCTCACGGCGAATCAATCGCTTACGCGCTTGTTTCGCGGGCGCAGCCATCCATGGCTGCGTTAACAGGTCACTGAAAACCTGCTACCGCAGGTATTTCAGCAGCCTGTTAGGCAGCGTGATCGAGCTGCAATTGCTTGTTGCTGTGCATATGCCAGCCATCGCCGATGTCGTTGAAGATTCCGCAGCAGGTCATGGCGCGCTGGTAGATGTGCAGCGAGACTGCGGCATCGGTGTTGCTGGCGTTGCGGATGGTGTGGTATTCGTGCGGCGGGATCAGGCTGCCGGCGGAACCGGTGCCGGCGATGAGGCTGCCGACCTCGGTGAAGCGATAGCGCTCGCTGTTGCGCTCGGTCAGATCGTATTGAGTGATTTCCAACTGGCCGTGCCAGACGCCTTCGACGCACCACAGGCCGTCGTGATCGTGGATGGGCGTGCCTTGGCCAGGTCCCCAGGTCATGGCGATGACGCCATAGCCATGCTGCGGACTGATGTAGATCTCGCGGCGGGCGTAGTGGCCTTGAACCGGCTCCAGCACGCAGGCGGGCAGCTCGACGCTGCGTTCGCGCATCATCCTGCAGAGATCGCCGCGCAGCGCTTGAACCACGACGGCGTTATCGCCCAAGGAGACTGCGGCATCGATGGTGTCGATCAGATGGGATCGGCCGGGGAAGTCGTGCACAGACATGACGAAATCCTATAAGGGCATTCTGCCGGGTTATGTGTGGATTCTAACAGCCAGTCCGCTCATCGGCGCGGTGTCGACCGAATTCAGGCATCTGCTCTCGACAGAAACCACCGCCCGCCGGACGGCGGGCGATGGCGCTGTCGGCGAAGCGACGATCAGCGATCACCGCCCCTGAATCCGCCACCGCCGCCACGCGGGCCACGATTCCCACCGGGCTTCGGGCCACCTGGACGCGGACCGTTGTTCGGGCGCGGGCCGGAGGGTCGGGCGCCTGGAGGACGCGGGCCGCTGGGCTTGGCGCCGGCCGGGCGCGGGCCACGAGGACGGTCATAGGCGTTGAAGCTGCCGGGGTTGGCATGATCCGAGGGGAAGCTCGGAGCGCTGCCCGGATGGCCATAGGGTTTGCCGGCGCGTGCGGGCTTGGGGCCTTGGCCAGGACCGCGGGGGCCGCGATCATCGCCGAAACCACCGCCCGCAGGACGGTCGCCGTACGGACGTTTGGGGCGCGGACCACCAGGGCCGCCCGCACCAGGGCCACGGCTGTCGCCCGCGAAACCGGCACCAGCTGGACGATCGCCGTAGGGACGCTTCGGACGCGCGGCGCCGGGGCCACCAGGGCCGCGATTCTCGCCAGCGTAACCGGCGCCCGCCGGACGGTCGCCATGAGGGCGATTGCCTCCCGGCCCGTTACCGCCGCCGGGGCGTGGGCCGCCGGGTTTCTTGGCATAGGGTTTCTTCGGGGCGCTCGGGTCGGCATTGCGATGGCCGGTCGGCCCAGTATCCACGCCTTCGGGCACGTACCAGCTGCGGAACGCGGCGGGATTGCCTTCCGGCAGCGGCTTCGGGCCTTTCATCGTGCGCTGCTTGAACGGCTTGTTCTGCGACTGACGTGCAGCGGCTTCGCCGCTGACGGTGAGGGCGCCGCTGCTCTTGCCATGCCCGCCCTTCTTGTTGCCGAAACGGCCGCGGTCTTCGCGGACATTGTCGAAGCGGCGCAGCTCGCGGCCTTCGTCGGCGGTGTTGTGGCCGTTGACGTAGGCCTGGCTGCTGCGGCCTTCGCGGCCAATGTGCACGGTCGCCTTGGCGGCCTTGCGCTGGCCGATCACCGGCTGCAGCGTCAGTGCCGGCGGCGGGCCTTCGTCGAGATTGAGTTTCTTGCGCAGGCTGTCGACCTGTGCGGCCGCCAGTTCCTGGCTCTGGCTGCGCAGCAGTTGTTGCGGCAGCGACACGTCGCCGTAGCGCACGCGCTTCAAGCGGCTGACCTGGCAACCCTGCGATTCCCACAGCCGGCGGACTTCGCGGTTGCGGCCTTCGCTGAGCGAGACCTGGAACCATTCGTTGGAATCGGTGCCGCCGATGCGCTCGATCTTGTCGAACTTCGCCGGGCCGTCTTCCAGCGCGACACCGCGGCGCAACCGATCGACCAGCTTGTCGGACACGGTGTCTTCGCCTTCGGGGGCGCGCACGCGGCAGACGTATTCGCGTTCGATCTCGAACGACGGATGCATCATCGCGTTGGCCAGTTCGCCGTCGGTGGTGAGCAGCAGCAGGCCGGTGGTGTTGATGTCGAGGCGGCCGATCGCGATCCAGCGCGCGCCCTTGAGCACCGGCAGCGCTTCGAAGATGGTCGGGCGGCCTTCGGGGTCTTCGCGGGTGGTGACTTCGCCTTCGGGCTTGTTGTAGATCAGCACGCGCGCCGGTTCGGTGAGCGCGCTGGCGACGAAGGTCTTGCCGTCGATCTCGATGCGGTCGCCGCCCTTGACGCTCATGCCGGTCTGGGCGATTTCGCCGTTGACCTTGACCATGCCTTCGGCGATGCGCTGCTCCAGCGCGCGGCGCGAGCCCAGTCCGGCCTGGGCCAGGACCTTGTGCAGGCGTTCTTCGAGGCGCGGGGCTTCGGCGGGGGCGTCCTTCTCGCGTTTGAGCGAGAGGGTGGTGGGGCGTTTTTCTTTCATGTCAGGCTCCGGTGCTGTCGTCGTCGTCGACGAGGGCGGTGTGGGTGTCGTCGGACGCCGGAATGGCGTCGTCGTTGTGGTTTTCGGCACTGCTTTCGTCAGTGTCTGCGTTGTCGTTTTCGATTGCGTTTTCGTCGGCGATACCGGCATCGTTGCCGCCATCGGTGTCGTCTTGATCGTGGTTCTGTTCTGCGTCGTCGACCGGATCGGAGTCGACCGGATCGGAACTGGCGGTGTCGCCAGGGCCGTGAGCATCATCCGGCTCTGCGTCGTCCGGCTCCGCATCGTCATGCACGCCGGCGACGATGGCCTCGGGCTTCGGCGCATCCGGATCGGTGAACGACAGCTGCGGGTCGAGTTCGCCGAAATCCTTCAGCGCCGACAGCGGCGGCAACTGGTCGAGGCTCTTCAGGCCGAAGTAATCGAGAAAACCCTTGGTGGTCCCCAGCAGTTCCGGGCGGCCCGGCACGTCGCGATGGCCGATGACCCGGATCCATTCGCGCTCTTCCAGCGCCTTGATGATGTTGCTGCTGACCGCCACGCCGCGGACCTGTTCGATCTCGCCGCGGGTGATCGGCTGGCGGTAGGCGATGATCGCCAGCGTTTCCAGCGTGGCGCGGGTGTATTTGGTCTGGCGCTCGGTCCACAGCCGCGCGACCCAGGCGTGGACGTCGGCCTGCACCTGGAAGCGATAGCCGGAGGCGGTTTCGGCCAGTTCGATGCCGCGGCCGTCGCAGCCTGCGCGCAGATCGGTCAGCGCCTGTTCGATGCTGCCTTCCGGCGCTGCTTCGTCGACGGTGAACAGCCCGCGCATCTGCACGATGGTCAGCGGCTGATTGGCCGCAAGCAGGGCGGCTTCGACGATGCGGGTGATGAAGTGTTGATCCATGGGGTCTGGTATTTGATCGGTCTTGCGCGTCGTCAAAGCTGCCGACGCGGGCAGGACGGGTAGTGTCGGGCGCGGGTCATGCTTGCGCGTCGTCGTTGGCGGCCGCTGCCGCCGGTGTGAGTTCGACGATATCGTCGTCGAACTCGCTGCTGAGGTCCGGCACGACGGTGTCGCCGTCTTCGCCGGTCGCCAGCGACTTCACGTAAATCGGTGCCAGTGGGCCTTCCTGGACGATGTCCAGCAGTTGTTCCTTCGCCAGTTCGAGGATCGACAGGAACGTCACCACCACGCCGAGCTTGCCTTCGCGGGCGTCGAACAGCGACTCGAAGCGGTGGAAGCTGCCGTCGCCGAGGCGGGTCAGCACATCGGTCATGCGCTGGCGTACGCTCAGGGCGTCGCGCTTGATTGCGTGGCCGGTGAACAGCTCGGCGCGCTTGAGCACGTCGTGCAGCGCCAGCAGCATTTCCTTCAGCTGCACGGCCGGCGGCAGTTTGACGCTGGCGCGGTCGGGCAGGAACGCCGCGGCAGGCGAAGTGTCGCGTTCCATCCGCGGCAGTGAATCGATGTCTTCGGCCGCCTGTTTGAAGCGTTCGTAGTCCTGGAGCCGGCGGACCAGATCGGCGCGGGGGTCATCCTCGGCATTTTCGTCGCTGGGCGGGCGGGGCAGCAGCATCCGCGACTTGATCTCGGCCAAGATCGCGGCCATCACCAGGTATTCGGCGGCCAGCTCGAAGCGCATCTCGTGCATGACGCCGATGTAGCTCACGTACTGCTTGGTGATTTCCGCGACCGGGATGTCGAGGATGTCCAGGTTCTGGCGGCGGATCAGATAGAGCAACAGGTCGAGCGGGCCCTCGAATGCTTCGAGAATGACTTCCAGCGCGTCCGGTGGGATGTAGAGGTCCTGCGGAATCTGCAACACCGGCTGGCCGAGCACCATCGCCAGCCGCATCTCATGCTGCTGCGGCGCGTGCGGCTGCAGGGCAGCCTGCGAACCCTGCGTGTCGCCCGCCCCGGCAGGGGCAGGCGCGTCGGACGCGGTTTCAGTGGTCATTCGACAGCGGGGTCACGACGGCAGGAGTCATTGCGGATTCGGTATTCGACAGCGATGGCGGGTGGCGGGTGGCGGCTGGGACGCCGGACAGGCGGCGATCGCGGGGATGATCGCGTGCTGCGGCGATCACGGTATGCGTGGCGCGGCCGGCCTCTACGGGCCGATCCGGGCGACACGTCGCCGCGGTCGTCCCGGGAGCGGTGGGCCGCGGGCCGGGCGTAACAGCGGCAGATTGAACGTCGGAACGCGCACGCCACGGATGGGCTGGCGCGAACCGTGCAGGACGAATCATGCAAGACAGAACAGATCGGGACGAAACAAGGGCTTGCGACTGCACCATCCTGTGTCATCCCATGCCTGAGGCCGGGGCGTGAGCGGAAGAGTCGTGGGCTTGGGCCGGGTGGGGGCGGCGGATCGAATGCGGATGCTGGCTTGGCAGCGCCTGCGTGGATTCGATGGGTCGTCGCAGCCGGCCTCGAAACGATGCGGGACCAAGAGTACGGGCTGGGGGCGCCGCTGTCCAGCCGTCGAGCTGCTGCGGGCCGTGCGAGGCGGGGGCGGCGGCGATCCACTATCCTGTACCGCAGGATCCGCACGAAGGGACATCTATTATTTATGTGGTACGCCATCGAGGGCTACGACGCCCCGCAATCGCTGGACCGGCGGATCGAGGCGCGGCCCGCCCATCTGGCCCGGCTGCTGGCCCTGAAAGATGCCGGTCGTCTGCTGCTGGCGGGCCCGTGCCCGGCGATCGACGCCGAAGATCCGGGCCCGGCCGGGTTCAGCGGCAGCATCGTCATCGCCGAGTTCGAATCGCTCGACGCCGCCCGCGCCTGGGCCGATGCCGACGCTTATGTGGATGCCGGCGTCTACGCCCGGCTTGAGGTGCGTCCGTTCCGG
Organism: Lysobacterales bacterium; assembly: GCA_031364125.1. GTDB lineage: Bacteria > Pseudomonadota > Gammaproteobacteria > Xanthomonadales > Xanthomonadaceae > Lysobacter_I. The sequence goes on from JANLVT010000070.1 coordinate 35,373, forward strand.
CAGGTGCTGCCATGACCGTGGCCGGTCCGCTGCCCCGCGAAGCCCGCGTCGAAGCGATCCGCGGCCTGCTACAGGCCGCGTTCGCGCCGAGTGCGCTGGAGGTCATCGACGACAGCCATCGCCACGCAGGCCACGAGGGCGCGAAGGACGGTCGCGGGCATTTCACCGTGCGCCTGATCAGCCCGGCCTTCGCCGGCATGGCGCCGCTGGCCCGTCACCGCGCGGTGTATGCGGCGCTGGGCGACTTGATGCAGACCGATATCCATGCGCTTTCGATCCAGGCGAGCGATTGAGATCCGGGCCGTCGTGATTGTTGCGCTGCAGCATGACCCGGGCCGGTTCACAGGTTCTGGTAATTGCGAAAATAGCCATGCGAATCATGGGGTTGGATGTTCATCGAATCACTTGAACACGCTCATCGCAAAATCTTTACATCGCTCGATGAAAACGGTTACATTGCCGCTGCGCGACCTGTTCCTTCCATGAATGCGGGGCGAATGCATTGAGCGTGACGATCAAAGATGTGGCGCGTGCGGCGAAGGTTTCGGTGGCCACGGTCTCGCGCGCCATCAACGGGCACGACAACGTGGCGGAAGCCGTGCGTCGCCGGGTGCTGGCGGTCGCGCATGAGCTGCGCTACAGCCCGCATCACGCCGCGCGCAGCCTCAGCAGCCGCCGCACCCACACCATCGGCGTGGTGCTGCCGGATCTGCACGGCGAATTCTTCTCCGAACTGGTGCGGGGCATCGACCTCGTCGCCCGCGACTGCGGCCTGCACCTGCTGGTGTCGAGCTATCACGGCCATCCCGAGGAACAGGCGTCCGCCCTGCGCGCGATGCGCGGCCGGGTCGACGGCCTGCTGGTGATGTCGCCGCACGTGGGCAATATCGATTTCCTCAGCGAAAACCTCGCCGCGCTGCCGGCGGTGCTGATCAATTCGCAGCCCACCGAATCCGAGCACGTCGCGTTCGGCATCGACAACTACCGCGGGGCGCGGGCGATGGTGGCGCATCTGCTCGCCGCCGGCCATCGCCGGATCGCGTTCATCGCCGGTCCGCCCAACAACTTCGACGCCTTCGAGCGCCTGCGCGGCTATCGCGACGCGATCCTCGAAGCTGATCCGACCGCCACGCCGTGGGTGCTGCCCGGCGATTTCAGCGAGCCTTCCGGTCATCAGGCCGGACAGATGTTGCTGGAAGCCGCCGAGCGACCGGATGCGGTGTTCGCCGCCAACGACATGATGGCGCTGGGCTGCCTGTTCGCGCTGAAACAGGGTGGATTGCGGGTTCCGGACGACATCGCGCTGGCCGGCTTCGACGATATTCCGATCGCGCGCTATGTCGCGCCTTCGCTCACCACCATGCGCGTGAACATGCCCGAGCTGGGCGCGCACGCGATGCGCCTGCTGCTGGCTCTGCAGAACGGAGAAGACGTGAGCGATCGCCTTGCGCCGCTGGTGCCGGAACTCATCGAACGGGACTCCAGTCGTCGTGCCGGCGTCGATCGCCCTGCGATACGCCCCGGCGATGACGGATGACCGGAAAGGTTTTTTTTGCGTTTGGATGTAACCGTTTACAGGCAACAAGACCAGATTACAGACAACAAGACCAGAGTGCTCGAAATCAGAGAGACCAACACCCTCGGGAGGGGTGAAGCCATGAACCAACAACGTCGTCCGTATCAGCGCCGGTTCGAGCGCACATTGCTGAGCTGCGCACTGGCGAGCTGCCTGATCTGGGTAACGCCCGCAGTGCTCGCGCAGTCCACCGGCGCCACCGTCCGCGGCCAGGCCGCGGCCGATGCAAGGGTCACCGCCACCAACGTCGCCACCGGTTTCAGCCGCAGCGTCGAAGCCGGCGACAGCGGCGGTTACGCGCTGCCCGGCCTGCCGCCCGGCACCTACCGCATCAACATCGAAGCCGGCGGTCAGACCACCACGCGCAACGTCACCCTGCGCGTGGGCGAAACCGTGACCCTGGATCCGGAGCGCGTGGCGCAGCCGCCGGAAAGCGCGGGCGATGAACTCGATACGGTCGTGGTGGTGGGGCAGCAACTTGTCGAAACCAAGACCTCGGAGATCGCGACCTACCTCAGCAACCGCCAGATCGAAGCATTGCCGCAGAACTCGCGCAATTTCCTCGCGTTCGCGGACATCGTGCCCGGCGTGGTGTTCAACGTCGGCAATGAAGGCTCCAGCAACCTGCGCAGCGGCGCGCAGCTGTCGAACGGCATCAACGTCTTCATCGACGGCGTCGGCCAGAAGGATTACATCCTCAAGGGCGGCATCACCGGTCAGGATTCCAGCCGCGGCAATCCGTTCCCGCAGAACAGCATCGCCGAGTACAAAGTCATCACCTCGAACTACAAGGCGGAATACGACCAGCTGAGCAGTGCCGCGGTCACCGCGGTCACCCAGTCGGGCACAAATGCATTCAAGGGCAGCTTCTTCTGGGACAGCTCGGATGGCGAATGGGTTTCGAGGACGATCCGCGAGGACAAGGGACTGGACCGCAAGGCCGACACCAAGGATCTGCAGTACGGCGTCGCGTTCGGTGGGCCGATCCTCCAGGACCGCATGCATTTCTTCGTGTCCTACGAAGCGAAGGACCGCGACGACGCGCGCCGCGTGGATCCGGGCAGAAATCTCGAAATCGAAGACCTTCCGCTGCAGTTCCAGGACGAAGCCCGCAACACCACCAACTCGCCGTTCCGCGAAGACCTGTACTTCGGCAAGATCAGCTGGACACCGGCGGACGATCATCTGCTCGAACTCAGCGTCAAGCGTCGCGAAGAAGATGAGCTGACCAGCATCGGTGGCCAGAATCTGCTGTCCAGCGGCACCCTGAAGACCGGCGAGGAAACGCGCGTCGACCTGCGTCATCAGTACAACGCGACCAACTGGTTGAACGACGCCCACATCACCTTCGAGGACAGCAGTTTCGCGCCGCGCGCCGCCTCCAACGAGAACGGCTATCTGCTGTTCATCCCGCAGGCCGGTCAGGAAGCCAACAACAACCCCGGCATGGACCAGATCATCCGCACCGGCGGCGGTGGCGACTTCCAGGACAAGGGCCAGAAGGGTTATTCGCTGCAGAACGATTTCACGTTCTTCGGCTGGGAAGGCCACACGCTGAAGGCCGGCATCAAGTACAAGCAGATCGACATCAGCGCGTTCGAGCAGAGCCCCTCCTCGCCGCAGTTCCGTTACGACGGTCTGCGCAGCCTCACGGTGCCGTATTTCGTGCAGTTTTCGGCCTCCGGCAACGGTTATCCCACGGCGGTGGATTCCAACAGCAAGCAGTTCGGCATCTATCTGCAGGACGACTGGGAGGTCACCGACCGGCTCACGCTGAATCTGGGCCTGCGCTGGGATTACGAAAGCACGCCGAGCTACGAGGATCACGTCACCCCGGCAGGTCTTGCCTCTGCCTTACGTGCGTGGCCGAACATCAACAACGCCAACGTCGATTACGACTACAACGATTACATCAGCACCGGCGGCAACCGCAAGACGTTCAAGGACGCCTGGCAGCCGCGTGTCGGCTTCTCCTACGATCTGGGCGACGACGAGCGCCACGTGATCTTCGGCGGCGCCGGGCGCTCGTACAACCGCAACCAGTTCGATTACCTGTCCTACGAGAAATACCGCCTCGCGTTCCAGCGCTACGAGCTGAACTTCAATACGCCGGGCCACACCTGTACGGTCGGGCCGACCTGCTACAACTGGGATCCGAGCTATCTCGATCCGGCCAATCTCGCCGCGCTGGTGGCGGGCACGTCCAACGGCGCCGAAGTGTTCCTGATCAACAACGATCTGAAGACGCCGTATTCCGACCAGTTCAGCATCGGCATGCGCAATGCCTTCGCGATGTTCGGCCACGACTGGAATTCTTCGGTCACCCTGATGCACGTCCGCAGCCATGACGGCATCCTGTTCACGATGGGCAACCGCTATCCGAACGGCGAGTTCCGCAACAACCCGGCGCTCGACTGGGGCGGCCAGCCTTGGAACGAATCGCTGCCGGGCTGGGGACGTTTCTTCCTCGGCGACAATGCGGTCGAAACCAGGCTCAATTCGCTGCTGCTCTCGCTGGACAAGCCCTACACCCGTGAATCGCACTGGGGCGTGAGCTTCGCGTACACCTACAGCGATGCCGAGGAAAACCGCAGCAATTCAGACCAGTTCTCGTTCGATTATCCGAACCTCGACGGCGTCTCGTTCACCGATGCGCTGGGCGTTTCCAAGCATCGTCTGGTCACGACCGGCATCGCCGAATTCTGGGGCATCACCGCATCGGCGAAATTGATATTGGCCAGCCCGAAATCGGTCGAAGCCATCAACTGCTTCGCCACGACCGCGCCGGGCAACTGCTACTTCGACCCGTACCGTCCGGACGGAACCGTCGCCTACAAGCAGTTCGACGTGGCCCTGCAGAAGGAGTGGGATACCGGAACCGACGTCAAGCTGCGCGTGCGCGGGGATTTCATCAACGTGTTCAACTGGCGCAACTACAGCCCCGGCGAGTATTCGAACTGGCGCGGTTTCAACGGCAATCCGGATGCGAACTTCGGCCGTCGCACCGGCGACGGCATCGAGCGTCCGACGCGTACCTTCAAGCTGACGCTCGGCCTCGTCTGGTGATGCTGCTGTAATCGTTCTTCGTCGACCGCCCGGTCTGTCCCGGGCGGTCGATGTGTTCCCCGCGACAGGAGATCCGTTTGAGCCATTCGCCATTCCGCTCCGGTGCCGTGTCATTGCTGTGCCTCACGTTCGCATGGCTGTCCGCTTGCGCCACGACCGCGGAAATACCATCGGTTGCGGCAAAGCCCCAGCCGGCCGCAATCTCAGCGGCGCCGCTGCCGCCGCTGTTCGACGATATCAAACGGCGCACCTTCGATTTTTTCTGGGAAACGACCGATGCGAGCAACGGCCTTGCGCCGGACCGGCATCCGTCGCGGCCGTTCTCCAGCATCGCAGCGATCGGTTTCGCGCTCACGGCCTATCCCATCGGCGTCGAGCGCACGTGGATCACGCGCGCGCAGGCGACCGAACGCACCCTGACCACCCTGAAGTTCCTCCGCGATGCGCCGGCCGGACCCGAGGCGACGGGAAAGGCCGGTCATCGCGGTTTCTTCTATCACTTCCTCGACATGCGCAGCGGGCAGCGCTTCGACAAGTGGGTCGAGCTGTCCAGCGTCGATACCGGACTGATGATGATGGGCATTCTGTTCGCCCAGAGTTATTACGACCGCGACGAGGCCGCAGAGCGCGAGATCCGGCAGATCGCCGATCAACTGTACCGGCGCGTCGAATGGGACTGGATGCGGCCGCGCGCGCCGCTGATCTCGATGGGTTGGAATCCCGAGACTCAGGATTTCCTCGACCACGACTGGCGCGGCTACAACGAAGCGATGCTGGTCTACGTGCTGGCGCTGGGTTCGCCCACGCATCCGGTCGAACCGGAGGCGTGGCAGGCGTGGACGCGCACCTACGACCGTAACTGGGGCGAATTCCAGGGGCAGACGCATCTGCGATTCGGGCCGCAGTTCGGTCATCAGTACAGCCATGTCTGGATCGATTTTCGCGGTATCCAGGACGCGTACATGCGTTCCAAAGGTCTCGACTATTTCGAGAACAGCCGGCGCGCGACGCTCGCGCAGCACGCCTACGCGGTCGCCAATCCGATGGGCTGGAAGGGCTACGACGGCAAGGTCTGGGGCTTGACCGCCAGCGACGGGCCGCAGGGCACGAAGCAGACTTATCGCGGGGAATCGCGCGAATTCCGCGGCTACAGCGCGCGCGGCCCGGGGCCGATCGATGGCTTCGACGACGGCACCCTTGCGCCGACCGCCGCGCTGGCGTCGCTGCCGTTCGCGCCGGAGCTGGTGGTGCCCGCAGCGGAAGCGATGCGCGCGCGTTACGGCGACGACCTGTACGGGCGCTATGGCTTCCTCGATGCCTTCAATCCGAGCTTCGAGTACGACGTTGCGCTGGTCACCGGCAAGGTCGTGCCTGGGAAGGGCTGGTTCGCCAGCGACCATCTCGGCATCGACCAGGGGCCGATCCTCGCGATGATCGCCAATCACCGCGACGGTTTCGTCTGGGAGGTGATGAAACGCAATCCGCACATCCGTCGCGGGCTCGAACGCGCGGGATTTGAAGGCGGATGGCTTGCCAAGCCATCGCCTCCGCCCGCGGCGACGCGGTAAGGTAGGCCATGCGCCTGATCGCGGTCGTGTTGTGCGTGGTGATCGGACTGACGGCCTGCCGTCGGGCCGACGACCGCGTGACGATCCGTTTCTGGGCGATGGGCCGTGAGGCCGAAGTGGTCGGTGAACTCATCCCGCAGTTCGAGCGAGAACATCCCGGCCTGCGCGTCGAACTGCAGCAGATCCCGTGGACGGCGGCGCACGAGAAGTTGTTGACTGCCTATGCCGCCGACGCGCTGCCGGACATCTGCCAGCTCGGCAACACCTGGGTGCCGGAATTCGCGGAATTGAACGCGCTGGAGCCGCTGCAGCCGTACGTCGACGCATCCGGCGTCGTCGTGCAGAAGGATTATTTCGAGGGCATCTGGGACACCAATATCGTCGATGGCCATCTCTACGGCGTGCCGTGGTATGTCGATACGCGGCTGATGTTCTATCGCAAGGATCTGCTGGCCGCGGCCGGTTACGACCATCCGCCGAAGACCTGGGCGGAATGGAGCGCGGCGATGACCGCGATCAAGCGCCAGCGCGGCAAGGACCGTTACGCGATCCTGCTGCCGCTGAACGAGTTCGAGCAGTTGCTGTCGCTGGCATTGCAGCAGGACGATCCGCTGCTGCGCGATGGCCGCAGCAATCTGGACAGCCCCGGGTTCAGGCGTGCGCTGGGTTTCTACGCGGGCATGTTCGAGCAGGAACTGGCGCCGAAGATGTCGGAGACGCAGATCTCCAACGTCTGGGATGAATTCTTCAACGGCATGTTCGTGTTCTATGTGTCCGGGCCGTGGAATATCCGCGAATTCCGCAAGCGCGCGCCGGATCATCTGAAAGACGCGTGGGGCACCGCGCCGCTGCCCGGCCCGGATGGTTTGGGTGCCGGCATTGCCGGTGGCACCAGTCTCGTATTGTTCCGCGATTCCCCGCGCAAGGCGGCGGCGTGGAAATTCGTCGAATTCCTGTCGCGGCCGGAGATCCAGCAGAAATTCCACGCCGAGATCGGCGACCTGCCGCCGCGCCGCAGCACCTGGGAACATCCGGAACTGCGCGCCGACCCGTACGCGGCTGCATTCCGCGATCAGCTGGAACGGGTGAAGCCGACGCCGAAAGTGCTGGAGTGGGAGCGGGTGGTGCAGGAGATGCGGCTGACCAGCGAGCGCGTGGTGCGCGGCGGGCAATCGCAGGACGACGCAGTGCGCGCGCTCGACGCCAGCGTCGATGCGCTGCTGGAAAAACGTCGGTGGGTCGAATCGCAGCGCGTGGAGCGAATGAGAGCGGCGCGGACGGAAGCTGCGCGGACGGAAGCTGCGCCATGAAGCGCTCGCTGGTCGCATGGGTGTTCGTCGGACCGGCGCTGGTCGTGCTCGGCGTCTTTTTCGGTGTCCCGGTGTTCGCGGCGCTGCTGCTCAGCCTGACCGATTTCGATCTGTATGCGCTCGCGGACTGGCGCAATCTGCGCTTCGTCGGTTTCGGCAACTACACCGAACTGCTGCAGACGCCGCTGTTCTGGAAATCGCTCGGCAATACCTTCTATTTCGTGATCGTCGGCGTGCCGCTGTCGATCGGTGTGTCGCTGGGCGCCGCGCTGCTGCTCAACGCGCCGGTCGCGCGCTTCCGTGCGTTCTTCCGCACCGCGCTGTTCGCGCCGGTGGTGACGACCCTGGTCGCGGTCGCGGTGATCTGGCGCTATCTGTTCCACTCCAGCTACGGCCTGGTGAATTGGGCGCTGGGTCACGTCGGCATCGCGCCGATCGACTGGCTGGGCGATCCGCAGTGGGCCATGCCCACCATCATCCTGCTCGCGGTGTGGAAGAACTTCGGCTACAACATGGTGATCTTCCTCGCCGGACTCCAGGCGATCCCGCAGGATCTGTACGAAGCGGCGCGGATCGACGGCGCCTCGCGCCGCCGCCAGTTCTGGCATATCACGTTGCCGATGCTCGGGCCGGTGCTGATGGTGGTCGGCGTCATCACTGTCGCCGGTTATTTCCAGTTGTTCGCCGAGCCCTACGTGATGACCCGCGGCGATCCGCTGCAGAGCACGGTCAGCGTGCTGTACTTCATGTTCGAGGAAGGCTTCCGCTGGTGGAACCTCGGCCGCGCGTCGGCGGTGGCGTTCCTGCTGTTCCTGATCATCCTCGCGATCTCCGCGGCGATGATGCGCTTCGGGCGCAGGAAGGGCATCGTATGAGTGCGGTCATCCGCGGAGGCGTCGGCGAATCCCGCGGCCACGCGCTGCTGGTGCATGCCGGGCTGATCGCGCTGACCCTGCTGAGCCTCGCGCCGCTGCTGTGGATGCTGTCGGTGTCGTTCATGCCCGTCGGTGGCGCCAGCCGTTTCCCGCCGCCGCTGTTGCCGTCTTCGATCACGCTCGACAACTACCGCGCGCTGTTCGACCGCATCGGCATGGGCGGCTATTTCGCCAACAGCGCGCTGGTCGCATCGGCGATCACCCTGCTGTCGCTGCTGATCAACACCATGGCCGGCTATGCCTTCGCGAAACTGCGCTTCGCCGGCCGCGAGCGGATCTTCAAGCTGCTGCTCGCCGCACTGGTGATCCCGTCGCAGGTGGCGATGCTGCCGCTGTTCCTCATGCTGAAACAGATGGGCCTGGTGAACAGCTATGCCGGCGTCGTGGTGCCCGGGCTGGCATCGATCTTCGGCATCTTCCTGGTGCGCCAGTACGCGCGTTCGATTCCGGACGAACTGATCGAGGCCGCGCGCATCGACGGCGCCGGCGAATGGCGGATCTTCTTCCGCATCGTGCTGCCGATGCTCAAACCGGTGCTGGTGACGCTGGCGATCTTCACCTTCATGGGCAGCTGGAACGATTTCATGTGGCCGCTGATCGTGTTGACCGATCAGACCAACTACACGCTGCCGGTCGCGCTGGCCTCGCTGTCGCGCGAGCACATCCAGGATGTCGAAATGATGATGGCCGGCGCCGTGTTGACGGTGCTGCCGGTGCTGCTGCTGTTCCTGATGCTGCAGCGGTATTACATCCAGGGTCTGCTGTTGGGCAGCGTGAAGGGCTGAGAGCCGGGAGCTTCGTCTGTTCTCTCGACATCCAATTTTCGGGGTGCTTCAAACATGATCCTGCTTCGCAGCTGCGTGACGGTGTGTTTGTCGATGTTGGCTTCCGATGGATACGCGAAAGACGCCGCGCGCACGCTCGACACCTTCGACGATCCCGCGCAATGGCGCGTCATCGCATCGACGCAGGTGACCGGGGCGATCCGCAGCGAGGGCGGCGCGCTCTGTATGGACTACGACTTCAACGGCGTGTCCGGCTACGTCGGCATGCAGCGCGATATCGCCATCGCATATCCGGACAACTATCGCTTCGATTTCCGGCTGCGCGGCGAATCGCCGGCCAACGATCTGCAGTTCAAGCTGATCGACGCCAGCGGCGACAACGTGTGGTGGGTCAATCTCCCGAAATATGCGTTCCCGCGCGAGTGGATGCCGGTGCGCTACAAACGCCGTCACATCGGTAAAGCGTGGGGGCCGGGCGCGGATCCGGTCATGCACGACAGCGCGAAGCTGGAGTTCACGCTCAACAACAGCGTCGGCGGCAAAGGAACGGTGTGCTTCGACGATCTGCGCTTCACTGCGCTGCCGCCCGATGTCGTGGAACCGCGGATCGCATCCGCGAGCGCCACCACGGCTGCGCGCGACGCCGGCAGGGCATTCGATGGCGATGCGGCCACGGTCTGGCGTGCGGGCTCCGGCGCGCAGCGGTTGTCGCTCGATCTCGGCGCGCCGACCGAATTCGGCGGCCTGCGCATCGATTGGGCGGAGGGCGCGCATCCGGCCGCGTATGCCGTCCTGTCCTCCGACGATGGTCGCGATTGGCACACGCTGCGCGACGTGGTCGGCGGCGACGGCGGACGCGACTGGATCGCGCTGCCGGAATCCGAAGCGCGCCATCTCGCGATCCAGATTCGTGAAGTTGGAAAGAGCGCTGTCGCCCTCGCCGAAGTGCGCGTCGAGCCGCTGGCGTTCGCGGCGATACCGAACGATTTCGTTGCGTCGGTGGCGAAGGATCAGCCGCGCGGCAGGTTCACGCGCGGTTTCAGCGGCGAGCAGGCGTACTGGACCATCCTCGGCATCGACGGCGGCACCGAGCAGGGATTGATCGGCGAGGACGGCGCGGTGGAAGTCGCGAAGGGCGGCTTCAGCATCGAGCCTTTCCTGATCGTCGACGGCAAACTGTTGAGCTGGGCCGATGTCGAAAGCGCGCAATCGCTGCAGGACGGCTATCTTCCGATCCCGAGCGTCGACTGGTCGCATCCCGATGCGCAGCTGCGGGTGACGGCCTTCGCGGATGCTGCACTGCCGTTTTTGCGGATCGAAGACGACGGACGGATCGGCGTCGATCCCACGAATGCCGCGCCCCGAGCCGTGCAGTTGCGGGCACGATACGTGTTGACCAATCCTGGCGACACCACCCGCGAATACACGCTTGCATTGGCGGTGCAGCCGTTCCAGGTGAATCCGCCCAGCCAGTTCCTCAATACCACCGGTGGCGTCAGCCGCATCGCGTCGCTGGCCTTCGCCAACGATGGCGTCGTGAGCGTGGATGGTCGTGCGCGTGTGTACCCGCAGCAGGCGCCCGACGCCGCATTCGCGACGCCGTTCGATGCCGGCATGACCACAGCGCATCTTGCGACAGGCGCATTGCCGTCGGCGACTGCGGTGGACGATCCGACCGGACTCGCATCGGGCGCGTTGCTGTATCGCTGGCGGCTCGCGCCGGGCGAATCGCGCGAAATCGCGTTGGTGATCCCGATGTCCGGCACGCCGTTCTGCGAGGGCAGAACCTGCACGCCCGAACAGCGACAGGCGATCGCTGCGGAGCAATGGCGCAGCAAACTCGACAGTGTGCGCTTCGTCGTGCCCGAGGAAGGCCGGCCGCTGGTCGACACCCTGCGCACGGCGCTGGCGCATCAACTGATTTCGCGTATCGGCCCGCGCCTGCAGCCGGGCACGCGTTCGTACGCACGCAGCTGGATCCGCGACGGCGCGATGATCGCCGAAGGTCTGCTGCGCATGGGCCGCGAGGACGCCGTGCGCGAATACATCGACTGGTACGCGCCGTACCAGTTCGAGAACGGCAAGGTGCCGTGCTGCGTCGACGATCGCGGCAGCGACCCGGTGCCGGAAAACGACAGCCACGGCGAGCTGATCTTCGCGATCGCCGATTACGCGCGGCATACCGGCGACGATGCGTTCCTGACGACGATGTGGCCGCACGTGGAGGGCGCGTTCTCGTATATGGAAACCCTGCGCGCGAGCGAGCGTACCGAAGAGAATCGCGCATTCAATCCCGCCTTCTACGGAATGATGCCGGCATCGATCAGCCACGAGGGCTATTCGGCCAAGCCGATGCATTCGTACTGGGACAACTTTTGGGCACTGCGCGGCTACAAGGATGCGGTGTGGATCGCCGAGCGTCTCGGCAAGCGCGACGATGCGGCGCGGATGGCGGCGGCGCGCGACGAGTTCCGCGCCGATCTCGACGCCTCGCTGCGCGCGGCCACCGCGCGTCATGGCATCGACTATCTGCCGGGCGCAGCGGAACTCGGCGACTTCGATCCGACTTCGACCACCATCGCGCTGGCGCCCGGCGGCGAACAGGCCCGCCTGCCGCAGGATCTGCTGCATAACACCTTCGAGCGCTATTGGCGCGAATTCGAACAGCGCCGCGACGGCAAGCGCGAGTGGAAGGACTACACGCCCTACGAATGGCGCAATGTCGGCGCATTCGTGCGCCTCGGCTGGCGCGAACGCGCGTGGGACGCTGTGAGTGACTTCTTCGACGACCGCGCGCCGCGCGGCTGGAACCAGTGGGGTGAAGTGGTGTCGCGCACGCCGCGCAAGCCTTTCTTCCTCGGCGATCTGCCGCACGCCTGGGTCGCCTCGGACTTCATGCGTTCGGCGCTGGACATGTTCGCCTATTACCGCGAAGCCGACGACCGGCTGGTGCTTGCGGCCGGCATTCCCGCGCACTGGTTCGACGGCGAAGGCATCGCGATCGACGGACTGCGCACGCCGCAGGGGCCGTTTGGATATGCGCTGCGCCGTGAAAAGAACCGCTTGCGGCTCACGATCGCCAAAGGCAGCGCGCTTCCCGCCGGTGGCGCCGCATTCCCCTGGCCGCTGGTGGATGCGCGGCCGCGACGCACCACCATCGACGGTCGGCCGGGGGAGTGGCACGGAGAGGAGTTGTGGCTTCCCGCGGGCACGCAGACCGTGGTCGTCGAATTGCGCTGAGCGGCTACGAGGCAAAAAAAACCCGACGACCCAGGAGGCTGTGTCGTCGGGCGCACCTGCCCAAGGAGGGGGGAGGGGGTGCAGACAAAATCGGTAAGCTCGGAACCGGTTGGACGGAATCGGTAGGGCAGGATCAGTAGGGGAATATCAGTAGGGGAATATCAGTAGGGCGATGGCTCATCGAGCTTTCGGCCGTGGCTGCCGATCACTTGCGAATACCACAGCGCGCTGTCTTTCGGCGTTCGCTCCTGAGTGCCGTAGTTCACGTGGACGATGCCGAAGCGCTTCGAGTAGCCGAGCGACCATTCCAGGTTGTCCAGCAGCGACCACGCCATATAGCCGCGGATGTCCACGCCGGCGTCGATGGCGTCGTGGATCGCGCGCAGATGCTTGTGCAGGTAATTGATGCGCAGCGGGTCGCAGATGCGGCCGTTCTCGGCGACAGGTGGGTCGAAGAACGCGGCGCCGTTCTCGGTGATGTACACCGGCAGGTCGCCGTAGGTGTTCTTGAACCACAGCAGCAGATCGGTGAGCCCTTGCGGGAACACTTCCCAGCCGGTTTCCGAATAGGTGCCCAGCGGTTGGCGCACCGCGCCGGCCTTCAGCGGATAGCTGTCGTTGGCCTGGGTGACGCTGCGGGTGTAGTAGTTGATGCCGACGAAATCCAGCGGCTGCACGATCAGCTTGAAATCTTCGGGATCGAAGTCCGGCCAGGCATCGCCGAAGATCTCCTTCAGCTCCGGCGGATAGCGGCCGAGCAGGGCGGGGTGCAGGTATTGCTCGTTCATGTAGGCGTGCGCGCGCTGCGTCGCCGCCTGATCCTCGACGCTGTTGGTGGCCTGGTATTTCGGTTCGATGTTCACCACCAGACCGATCTCGTGCTTGCCCTCGGCGCGATAGGCCTGCACCGCGGCGCCGTGCGCGCGCATCAGGTTGTGCGAGGCGATCGGCGCTTCGTATTTGCTGCGGTGACCCGGCGCCAGCGCGCCGTGCAGATAGCCGCCGTCGGTGATCACCCAGGGCTCGTTCAGCGTCACCCACTTCTTCACCCGGCCGTCGAGCGCGCGGTACAGCACCGTGCCGTATTCGGCGAACCAGTCGGCGCAGTCGCGGTTGAGCCAGCCGCCCTTGTCGTCCAGCGCGGCCGGCATGTCCCAGTGGTACAGCGTGAGCAGCGGCTCGATGCCGTTGGCCAGCAGTTCGTCGACCAGCTGCGAGTAGAAATCGATGCCGGCCTGATTCACCCGGCCGGTGCCCTCGGGCAGGATCCGCGACCACGACACGCTGAAGCGGTAGGCCTGCAGGCCCAGTTCGCGCATCAGCTTCACGTCGTCTTTCCAGCGCCGGTAGTGGTCGCAGGCCACGTCGCCGGTGTCGCCGTTGAGGGTCATGCCCGGGGTGTGCGCGAAGCGGGTCCAGATGCTGGGGCCGGCGCCATCGGCCAGCGGCGAGCCCTCTATCTGGTGCGCTGCGGTGGCGGCGCCCCACAGAAAGCCGGGCGGGAACTCGTAGGACTTGGGATGGCGTTTGTCGTTGGCCTGCGGCACGGCGGGGTTCCTCGGCGGCGAGTTCGGTGGCATGATGCGGATGGGCATGTAAACGGTTACATCAAGACTATATCAAGCTTTCCAGTCTGTAACCTCCTCGCGTCCACGGCGCATCGGCGCCGTGTCGCAACCAGCGCAATCGGTCACGGACCGGGGACGGAAGATGGCGACAGTGGTGTTCGATCGGCTTCGCAAGGTTTACCCGGATGGGCATGTCGCCGTGCACGGCGCCAGCTTCGAAGTGGCCGATGGCGAGCTGCTGGTGCTGGTCGGGCCGTCGGGCTGCGGCAAGTCCACGCTGCTGCGGATGATCGCGGGCCTGGAAGCGATCAGCGACGGCACGCTGGCCATCGACGGGCGCATCGTCAATGACGTCGCGCCCAAGGATCGCGACATCGCGATGGTGTTCCAGAGTTATGCGCTGTATCCGCACATGACCGTGGCCGAGAACCTGGCGTTCGGCCTGAAGCTCCGCGGCCATCCGAAGGCCGAGATCGCCAAACGCATCAAGGCCGCCGCCGATACGCTGGAACTCACTCCGCTGCTGGAACGTCGTCCTGCGGCGCTGTCCGGTGGCCAGCGCCAGCGGGTCGCGCTGGGCCGCGCGCTGGTGCGCCAGCCGAAAGTGTTCCTGCTTGATGAGCCGCTGTCGAACCTCGACGCCAAGCTGCGCACGTCGATGCGCACTGAAATCGCCCGCCTGCACCGCAGCCTCGCCGCAACCATGGTCTATGTCACCCACGACCAGATCGAAGCGATGACCCTCGGCCAGCGGATCGTGGTGATGAAGGACGGCGTGATCCAGCAGATCGACACGCCGATGGCCCTGTATCGCCGCCCGGCCAACCTGTTCGTGGCGACATTCCTGGGCAGCCCGGCGATGAATGTCGTGCGCGGCCGGCTGGTCGCCGAGGGCGGCGTGCCCGGCCTGCATCTGGCCGACGGTCTTGTGTTGCCGTTGCCGGGGTTGGAGATCGATCCCGCATGGCTGGGTCGCGATCTCGACGTGGGCCTGCGTCCGGAACACCTGCTGCGCTGTCCCGTCGGTGAAACCCCGCATTTCGGCGCCCGGCTCGACGTGATCGAGCCGATCGGCAGCGAAGCCTTCGCTTATCTGCGCTACGGCCCGCACGCGCTGGTGGCGCGGTTCGCGCCCGAAGACCTGCCGGAGCCGGGCGGGATACTGCCGCTGCGCGTGGCCCCGGGGCACTGGCATGTCTTCGACCCCGCGAGCGGCCTGAGGCTGACCGCCGCCGGCTGAGTTTCGCGGGCGGCAACGTTCTATATACTGCGGGGACGATGCGGCGATCAGGCCGGATTGTCGCCATTAGAATCAATCGCTTGGCGCTTAAAATTCAATCCATTTCTACCTGCGCCAGCGCCGGCTTTCTGCGGTCGGGCCGGCGGAGCACCCGATCAGCGCATGCGTCTTTCCACCATCAAGCTCTCCGGCTTCAAATCCTTCGTCGATCCGACCACGCTGCACCTGCCCACGAACATGACCGGCGTGGTGGGGCCGAACGGATGCGGCAAGTCGAACATCATCGACGCCATCCGCTGGGTGATGGGCGAAAGCGCGGCCAGCCGCCTGCGCGGCGATTCGCTGACCGACGTGATCTTTTCCGGCAGCTCGGCCCGTAAACCCGTCTCACAGGCCACGGTCGAACTGGTCTTCGATAATTCCGACCACACCATCACCGGCGAATACGCCGCGTTCAACGAAATCTCGGTCAAGCGCCAGGTCAGCCGCGACGGCCAGAGCAACTACTATCTCAACGGCACCAAGTGCCGGCGCCGCGACATCACCGACCTGTTCCTCGGCACCGGCCTGGGCCCGCGCAGCTATTCGATCATCGAACAGGGCATGATCTCGCAGGTCATCGAGGCCAAGCCCGAAGAACTGCGCGTGTATCTGGAAGAAGCCGCCGGCATCTCCAAATACAAGGAACGCCGCAAGGAAACCGAGACCCGCATCCGCCACACCCGCGAGAATCTCGACCGCCTCAACGACCTGCGCGAAGAAGTCGGCAAACAGCTGCAGCATCTCGCGCGGCAGGCCAGGCAGGCCGAGCAGTACCAGTCGATCCAGGCCGAGCGCCGGATCAAGGACGCGCAGTGGAAAGCGCTGGAGTTCCGGCTGCTTGATGCGCAGTTGCAGGCGCTGCGCGAGGGACTGTCGCAGGAAGAAACCCGGCTCCAGCAGACCATCGCCGAGCAGCGCGAGGCCGAGCGCGAGATCGAAACCGGCCGCGAACGCCGCGAAGCCGCCGCCGAGGCGCTGAACAAGGCGCAGGCCGCGGGTTACGAAGTCGGCGGCACGCTGGCCCGCGTCGAACAACAGATCGCGCACCAGCGCGAACTTGGCCAGCGCCTGCAGCGCGCCCGCGACGAAGCGCAGCAGGCGTTGTCGGAAATCGGTCTGCATATCGAAACAGACCAGAGCCGCCTCGACGCACTGCGCAACGAGATCGCCGACGCCGAACCGCGTCTGGACGCGCTGAAGGATGCCGACGCCGACCGCCAGCAGGCGCTGCAGGACGCCGAATCCAGGCTCGCCGACTGGCAGCAGCGCTGGGACGCGCACAGCCGCGCGCAGAGCGAAGCTGCGCGCGCCGGCGACGTCGAACGTACCAAGGTCGATTATCTCGACCGCCAGTCGCTGGACGCCGAGCGCCGCCGCGAACAGCTCAACAGCGAACGCAGCGCGCTGGACCTCAACACCCTGGCGGAAGCGTTCGCCGGTCTTGAACTCCAGCATGAGGAACGGAAGGCCGCGCTCGACGGCCTCAGCGAAGATCTCGAAACCCGTAAACAGAACGTGGTCGGCGTGCAGGACCAGGTGCGCAACGCGCAGGCTGCGCTCGCCGACGTGCGCAAGCAGGCGCAGGCCGCGCGCGGCCGGCTATCGTCGCTCGAAACCCTGCAGCATGCGGCGCTGGGCCAGGAGCAGGGCGCCGCCGTCGCGTGGCTGAAACAGCGTGGTCTGGATTCCGCCGCGCGCGTCGGCGAAGTGCTGAAGGTCGAATCCGGCTGGGAAAACGCGGTCGAAGGCGCGCTCGGTCAGCTGATCGAAGGCGTGCTGGTCGAAGCGCCGGAGGCGTTGGTCGACGCGCTGGGCGAACTCGGCGAAGGCCGCATCGCGCTGGTGTCGCCCCAGGCTTCGTTCGGGCATGACGGCGGCGATGCCTTCGCGCCGACCTCGCTCGCCGCGAAAGTGCAGGGTCCGCTGGCGATCCGGCGGATGCTGTCGAAGCTGCACGTCGCCGAAACGCTGGGCGATGCGCGGCAACTACTTGCCGGGCTGGGCGACGGCGAATCGGTCATCACCCGCCAGGGCGAGCGCGTCGGCGCCGGCTGGGTACGGGTGGTGCGCTCCGGCGCGGCCAAGCAGGGCGCGCTGCTCCGCGAACGCGAAATCCACGAACTGCGCGCCGGAATCGACACCCTGCAGCAGCGCGAGGCCGAGCTCGACCGCACCATCGCCAGCCTCCGCGACCAGATGCTCACCGCCGAGCAGCAGCGCGAGGACGCGCAGCGCGCGCTGTATCTCGCGCATCGCAATGTCTCCGAACTGGCCGGCCAGCTGCAGAGCCAGCACGGTCGCCTTGAATCCGCGCGCAACCGGATCGAGAAGATCGACCTCGACGTCGGTCAGCTCATCGAAACCATCGACATCAGCGTCGAGCAGGCGCGCGAGGCGCGTTCGCGGCTCGAAGACGCCGTGTCGCGGATGGGCGAACTCGAAGGCATCCGGCAGATGCTGGAAGCCGAACGTCGCGCGTTCGCCGAAGCCCGCGACACCGCGCGGCTCAGCGCGCGCGAATCGCGTGACGCCGCGCATGCGCTGGCATTGAATCTCGAATCGCAGCGGGCGCAGGTCGTCGCGCTTGCGCAGGCCCTGGACCGCATGGGTGGCCAGCGCGGCCAGCTCGATGCGCGCTTGGGCGAACTCGCCTCGCAGTTGACCGACGGCGACGAGCCGGTGGTCGCGCTGGAACGGGAACGTCAGACCGCGCTGGAACAACGCGTGCTGGCCGAACGCCATCTCGCCGCCGCACGCGCGGCGCTGGAAGGCGTCGACGGCGAACTCCGCGCGTTCGAGCAGACCCGCCACCAGCGCGACGAACAGGCATTGGCGCGGCGCGAGAGCATCTCGCAGCGCAGGCTCGATCAGCAGGCCCTGGCGCTCAAGGCCGGACAGCTGGCCGAAGCGGTGGTCGCCGGCGGTTTCGTGCTGGAAGAGGTCGTCAACACGCTCGCCGACGACGCCGATCCGCGCGCCTGGGAAAAGATCGTCACCGATTTCGACGCCAAGCTGCGGCGGCTGGAGCCGGTCAATCTGGCCGCGATCCAGGAACACGCCGAAGCCGCGCAGCGCAAGGAATACCTCGACGCGCAGGATCTGGACCTCAGCACCGCGCTGGAAACGCTGGAAGAAGCGATCCGCAAGATCGACCGCGAAACCCGCGGCCGCTTCAAGGACACCTTCGACCGCGTCAACACCGGTGTGCAGGAACTGTATCCGCGTCTGTTCGGCGGCGGTCACGCCTATCTCGAACTCACCGGCGAGGATCTGCTCGACACCGGCGTCGCGATCATGGCCCGCCCGCCGGGCAAGCGCGTGTCCAACATCTCGCTGCTGTCCGGCGGTGAGAAAGCGATGACCGCGGTGGCGCTGGTGTTCGCGATTTTCCAGCTGAATCCCGCGCCGTTCTGTCTGCTGGACGAAGTGGACGCGCCGTTGGACGAAGCCAACGTCGGCCGCTTCACCGCGATGGTCAAGGAAATGAGCGAACACGTGCAATTCCTGTTCGTCACCCACAACAAGGCGACCATGGAAGCCGCGCAGCAGCTCAGCGGCGTGACCATGCGCGAGCCGGGCGTCAGCCGCCTGGTCTCGGTCGATCTGGCCGAGGCCGCGCGCCTCGTCGGCGCGGCCTAATCCAATAGGGAGGTGTATGTAATGTCGGATATCTGGTGGTTGCGCATCGGCATCGTGGTCGCGGGTGTATTGCTCATGGTGGCGATCTATTTCTTCGGCCGCCCGCGCAAGCAGAGTCAGGGTCGTAAGCTCCGCGACGAGTCCGCTGGGCGCACGCCGCCGCGGACGGTCGCCGACGCGCGCGGCGACGCGCCGGGCCGGAACGATGCGGCGTTCGCGCAGGACGGCATGCCGTTCGACGACCTGTCGCCCGAAACCGCGCCGCCGCCGTCCGGGCCGGAAGTCGGCAGGCGCGACCGCGAGGATTTCGACAAGATCGTTACCCTGTACGTCGCGGCGCGATCCGGCCAGGTGCTGCGCGGCACCGACATCGTGGTCGCGGCCGAAAAAGCCGGCCTGAGCTACGGCTACATGAGCATCTTCCATCGATTGATGGATGGGCATGCCGACAGCAGCCCGATCTTCAGCGTCGCCAACATCAAGAAGCCGGGCAGCTTCGAGATGAGCGAGATCCAGACGCTGGAAACCCCGGCGATCGCGTTTTTCCTGACGTTGCCGGCGCCGATCGCCGCGCTAGATGCTTGGGAAAAACTGCTGCCCACCGCGCAGCGCATGGCCGAACTGCTGGACGGCGTGGTACTGGACGAATCGCGCAACGCCATCGGCCGCCAGCGCATCGCGCACATCCGCGACGACCTGCGCGCCTACGACCGCCAGCACGAAGCGCCCCCGATCTCCAAGAACACCCGCTGGTAAACGTTGCTTCCGTAGAGCGGCCTTCAGGCCGCTGTTCCCGCCTCCTTCAGACCAGCGGCCTGAAGGCCGCTCTACAGACCCGCTCCGCCAAGCATCATGGTTGACGTATCGCAATGACCGACCCCGCCGCCCGCATCGCCGAATTGCGTCGCCTGATCGAAGACGCGAACTACCGTTATCACGTCCTCGACGATCCCTCGATTCCGGATGCCGATTACGACAGGTTGATGCGCGAGCTCGAAGCACTGGAAGCCGCGCATCCGGAACTTGCTGCTGTTGATTCCCCTACTAATCGCGCGGGAGATGAGCCAGTTAAGTCTTTCACGCAAATTCACTACGAATTGCCAATGCTGTCGCTCAATAACGCTTTTAATGACGAAGAGATTCTAGAATTTGTTCTGCGTGTCGCTGATAAATTGAAGAGACCTTTACTTAAATTTTCAGCTGAACCGAAGTTGGATGGTTTGGCAATTAGTTTGCGGTATGAGCTTGGAAAATTTGTGAGGGGTTCGACGCGTGGCGATGGTACGAAGGGTGAGGATGTCACTCGAAATTTGCGAACTATTGCATCGATACCTTCAAGATTACATGGCACTGATTGGCCGGATTTATTGGAAGTTCGCGGCGAGGTATATATGACGCGAAGGGATTTCATGCGTTACAACAAGTTTGCACTCGAAAACCAAAAGAAAATTCTCTCAAATCCCAGGAATGGTGCTGCAGGTTCCTTGCGTCAGCTGGATCCGCGTGTAACTTCTGAAAGAAAGCTTTCTTTTTGCGCGTACGGAATAGGCGATATAAAAAATTCGAGCAGTCTGTTCAAAGAGGCTGTAACTCTTCCCGTGACACATTCTGCGACTTTGGAGAGTTTGAAGGGGTGGGGTTTTCCGGTCAGTAATCTTAATGAAGTAGTAGAAGGTGCTGAAGGATTGCTTGATTATTATTATCGAATTGGGAGGATGCGCGATACGTTGCCGTTTGACATCGACGGCGTAGTCTACAAGCTCGACGATTACGCCGGCCAGCGCGAGATGGGCTTCATCTCGCGTGCGCCGCGCTGGGCAATCGCACACAAGTTCCCGGCGCAGGAGCAAACCACGATAGTAGAGGCTATCGATATCCAGATCGGCCGAACTGGCGCGGCCACCCCGGTCGCGCGCCTCAAGCCAGTGCAGGTGGCTGGAGTGGTCGTAACTAACGCAACTCTGCACAACGCCGATCAGATCGCACGCCTCGGTGTGCGTGTAGGCGATACAGTGATTGTGCGCCGTGCAGGTGATGTTATTCCAGAGGTTGTGGGTGTCGTGCTTTCACAACGACCATCCGATACTTTGCGCCTGCCATCTGGCCTTCGGCGTCAGATTCTTCGGTTTGCAACTGGAGTGCAAGTTGCCAAGAAGGCATCCGATATAGATAAGAAAAAAGTATTCTTCAATGTGTTAACTAAGACGTTTTTCGGTGTAGAAATCGAAAAATCTTTTGAGCTACATAAGTTGTTGAAACATTCTGGTGGCGGCAATGAGTTCGTGCGCAGAAAAAGAATCGCACTGGATAGATTGCGACCGTTAGGTATCCTCCCGTGGGTTTCTCGTGACAAGACGAATTGGACTGAAGTATTTAAGATGCCGACCGCTTGTCCTGTCTGCGGTTCGGAGATCGTGCGTGAGGAGAACGAGGCCGTCTGGCGCTGCTCCGGCGAGCTGACCTGCGCCGCGCAGCGCAAGGAAGCGATCCGCCATTTCGCGTCGCGTCGCGCGATGGATATCGAAGGACTGGGCGACCGTTACGTCGAGGATCTTTCCGACATGGGTTATCTGGAGTCGGTCGCGGATCTGTATCGCCTCTCGCTCGAAGATCTGCTGGAGATGAAGCGTCGCGTCGACGAGCGCGACGGCACCACGCCCGCTCATGTCAGCAAGAACGGGGTGAAGGCCGGGAAGATCGCCACAAAATGGGCCGATAACCTGATTGAGGCCATCGACCGCAGCCGCGCGACCACGCTGGAGCGCTTTCTGTTCGCGCTCGGCATCCAGCATGTCGGCGAAAGCACGGCGAAAGCGCTGTCCGTCTGGTTCGGCGATCTCGATCTGATCCGGCATCTGCCGTGGCCGCTGTTCAAGCGCGTACCCGACATCGGCGGCGAAGTGGCGCGCGCGCTCGGGCATTTCTTCGACCAGCCCGGCAACCAGCGGGTCATCGATGCGCTGATCGAACGCGGCGTGCGTATCGTCGATGCGCATCCGCCGTCGCCGAAACTGCGGTCGGACCTGACGCTGGCGACGCTGCTCGTCGACATGGAGATTCCGAAAGTCACGCGCATCCGCGCCGAACAGCTCGCTTCGGCTTTCAATGACGCGGCGGCAGTGCGCGACGCGCCCCAGCATGCTTTCGTGGCGGCGGGACTGCCCGCGGACTGCGCCCAGAGCTTCGCGTTGTGGCTGGCTGAAGAATCCAATGCGCAGTTGCTGACGCGCGCCGGTGAGGCCCTCGTGGTGTTGCAGTCGCGCATTCCCGACGCGGATGATTCGACGGCTGGACCGCTTGAAGGCAAGACATTCGTACTGACCGGCGGCCTCAGCGCAATGTCCCGCGACGAGGCCGGCGTGAAACTCGAAGCCCTGGGCGCGAAGGTCTCCGGCAGCGTCTCGACGAAAACCAGCGTCGTCGTCGCCGGCGAAGCGGCCGGCAGCAAGCTTGCGAAAGCGCAGGAACTCGGGATCGAGATCTGGGACGAGGCGGCGCTGCTGGCGTTCCTGGCAGAGCACGGCGGCGTATGAGCGAGTGGCGGCCGACCGCCAGCCTCGACGCCCTGCGCCTGCGCGCGCGGCTGTACGCGACGATCCGTGCGTTCTTCGCCGAACGCGACGTGCTGGAAGTCGAAACGCCGGTGCTGTCGGTCGCCGGCAATACCGACCCGAACATCGAATCGTTCGCGCTGGAATTCTCAGGCCGCACCGACGGCACGCCGCGCACGCGCTGGCTGCGCACGTCACCGGAGTTCGCGCTGAAACGTCTGCTGGCTGCGGGCATCGGCGATTGCTACGAACTGGGCCGGGTGTTCCGCAACGGCGAAGCCGGCGGCCGCCACAATCCCGAATTCACGATGCTGGAGTGGTATCGCGTCGGCTGGGATCACCATCGCCTGATCGGCGAAACCGTCGAACTCGTGCGGGCCGCACTGACACTGGTCGGGCGCAGCGCAACCTCGACGACGACGACGTTCCGCGATCTCTACCGGGAACGCCTGGGCCTCGATCCGTTCACGGCCGACGAGGCTGAACTGCGCACGGCGCTGGGCGATATCGAGATCGATCCGACCGGGTTGAATCGAGACGACTGGCTTGATCTGCTGATGACCCATCGGCTGCAGCCGGGCTTCGATCGCGACGGCATCCTCGTCGTACGCGACTATCCGGCTTCGCAGAGCGCGCTTGCGAAACTTCGCACGGGGGACGGCGATGAGCCGGCGGTCGCGGAACGCTTCGAGCTGTATCTCGGCGCGCTGGAACTCGCCAATGGCTATCACGAACTGACCGATGCCGGACAACAGCGCGCACGGTTCCTGCGCGACCATGCGCTGCGCGCAACGCGGGATGCGGTGCAGCCGCCGCTCGACGAGGGTCTGCTCGCGGCCATGGCCTGCGGACTGCCGGCCTGCGCGGGGGTGGCACTGGGCGTCGAACGCCTGCTGATGGCCATGACGGCTACCGACCGCATCGCTGATGTGCTGGCGTTCGACTTCGCCCATGCCTGAATGTGCCCGGCGGCGGTTTCTCCGAACCTGAACGGGTATTCGCCGCCCGTAGGCCTGCCCTGAAAATTCGCCGGCCATTCATCCATCGCCGCTAGAGTGAAGCCACTCATCAAGGGGATGAATCCATGCGTACCCGTCTTGTCCTCACCGCTTCCGCCTTCCTTGCCGGGGCGTCTGTCCTACCGGCCCAAGCCCAGTACTACGACAACGGCTACAACGATTCTGTCGTTCGCTGCGAATCCCGCGATAACCGCACCGAACGCTGCGCCGTCGACAGTGGCGGAGATATCCGTCTGGTCCGGCAGTTGTCCAGCAACGCCTGCGTCCGCGGCCGCAACTGGGGTACCGATTCCCGCGGCATCTGGGTCAGCGGTGGTTGCCGCGCCGAATTCAGCGTCGGTGGTTATGACGAGTACGACGACGACCGCTATGGCGGTGGCTACGGCAACGACCGCTATGGCGGTGGCTACGGCAACGACGGTGCAGGTACGTTCAGCTGCGAATCCACCAACAATCGCACTGAACGCTGCGCCAGTTACGGGCGTCCCGAATTCATTCGTCAACTCTCGAATACGCCCTGTGTCCGTGGCCAGAGCTGGGGCACCGATTCGCGCGGCGTTTGGGTGCGCAATGGCTGCCGTGCTTTGTTCCGCACCGGCGGTTACGGCAACGGGTACGGCAACAACGGCGGCTACAACAACGGCGGTTACAACAACGGCGGTTACGGCGGCAGCGATCTGATCCGCTGTGAATCCAACGACAACCGCAGCCACAGTTGCAACTTCACCGGTAACGGCCGCGGCGAAATCCGCCTGCTGCGTCAATTGTCCGGCAAGCCCTGCGTCGAGAATCAGACCTGGGGCCGTTCGCGCAATGGCGTGTGGGTGACCCAGGGCTGCCGTGCGGAGTTCGTCATCGGCCGCGGCAATCGCGGCGGCAATTCGCGTCCACCGGGCGCCAACGTGCGTCCGCCCGGCGACCTCGGCAACGGCATTCCGCGTGGTCAGCAACCCGGAGCGCTGCAACCTGGCGTGTTCCAGGACACCTCAGGTCGGGAAGACGGCCAGCGCCCGCCTGCACAGACTGTGATCGAACGTCCTCGCGGCTATCAGGACAACACTGATGCATCCCCCGGTGGTCGACAGATCCGCCCGGTCGAAGAAACCCAGCCCGCTGTCCCGGCTGGCCCGGTGGAACGCCCGGTCGCGCAGGTCGAACAGCGCAATACCGGCGGCGCTGCGCAGCCGGGCGTGGTTGAACAAGCGCCAGCGCCCCGCGGCGAACCCGCACCCCGGGAGCGCGAAGGCGTCATCCAGCGTGGCGAACGTCCGCACTGACCGCTGCGCACTTTTCCCTGCTTGACAACCGCGTCCCGGCCTGTGCCGGGACGCGGTTTTTCGGCTGCCGGTAGAATGCACGGATGAAACAAGACATCGATTACGCGCGCTACGACCGCATCCGCCCGATCCGTTGGACCGGCCATACCCTCGAGCTGCTCGACCAGCGCAAACTGCCGTTCACCGTCGAATACACGGCGTGCGGCACCAGCGGCGAGGTTGCGCAGGCGATCCGCGCGCTGATCGTGCGTGGTGCGCCCGCGATCGGTATCGCCGCTGCCTGGGGCGTAGTGCTGGCCGCGCGCGAACTCGACGCGACCAGTGGCGGCGATATCGAGACCTCTGCCGAG
The DNA here is from genome assembly GCA_031364125.1 of Lysobacterales bacterium. GTDB lineage: Bacteria > Pseudomonadota > Gammaproteobacteria > Xanthomonadales > Xanthomonadaceae > Lysobacter_I. Next base: position 60,539 of record JANLVT010000070.1, read on the forward strand.
GCGGCCGAGCGACTGGAACCCGTGATGCTGCATCTCAACGCCGCGCGGCCCACTGCGGTCAATCTGGCCTGGGCGCTGCAGCGCATGCGCCGCGCCTTGGCCAATGCCGGCGACGACTGGCGCAGCGTGCTGCTGCGCGAGGCGCAGGCCATCGCCAGCGAAGACCTGGCCGCGAACCACAAGATGGGCAAGCTCGGCGCGCAGCTCATCGCCAAGGGCAGCGGCGTGTTGACCCACTGCAATACCGGCTCGCTGGCGACCGCCGGCTTCGGCACAGCGCTGGGCGTGATCCGTGCCGGTGTGGCACAGGAGCGTATTGGCCGCGTGTTCGCCAGCGAAACCCGGCCCTGGCTGCAGGGCGCAAGGCTGACGGTGTGGGAACTGCAGCAGGACGGCATCGACGCCACCCTGATCGCGGATGCTGCCGCCTCGCATCTGATGAAGACCGGGCAGGTGCAGTGGGTGATCGTCGGCGCCGATCGCATCTGCGCGAACGGCGATGTCGCCAACAAGATCGGTACCTACCAGCTCGCCATCGCCGCCCGCTACCACGGCGTGAAATGCATGGTGGTGGCGCCGTCGTCGACGGTCGACATGGCCACGGCCAGCGGCGGCAAGATCGAGATCGAAGAACGCGACCCTGCCGAACTGCTCGGCATCGGCGGCGTGCGCACCGCTGCGGAAGGCATCACCGCCTGGAATCCGGTGTTCGATGTCACGCCGTCCGAACTGATCGATGCCATCGTCACCGATCGTGGCGTCGTCGAACGCCCGAACCGCGTTTCGATGCAGACTTTCTTCGGTCACTAGAACCGCGCTTTTCGCGATGCCGCCGCCGAAGTCGCGGAGGCGTTTGCAAGTCGCTGTTTCTGCATGGAAAAAACGCCGGCTGCGACGGGGCGTCGAAGGCGCCCGCGTGCTACAATTCCGGCTTCGAGCATGGACCCGCGTGCGCCCTCCGGAGCGACTCCCCGGCCGCCTTTGCTGCATGCGCTGGCGGCCCTGCCGTCTGCCCCGCCGCCGCGTCCGCACAGCCATGCCGTCACTCCAGCATAAGAAGTCGTAATGACCGATCTCGCGAAGGAAATCATTCCCGTCAATCTCGAAGACGAGATGCGCCGCAGCTATCTCGATTACGCCATGAGCGTGATCGTGGGCCGCGCACTTCCGGACGTGAGGGACGGCCTCAAGCCGGTGCATCGCCGTGTGCTGTTCGCGATGAATGAGCTGGGCGCGCACAGCAACAAGCCCTATTACAAATCGGCGCGTATCGTCGGCGACGTGATCGGTAAGTATCACCCGCACGGCGACCAGTCGGTGTACGACACGCTGGTGCGCATGGCCCAGCCATTTTCGCTGCGTTATCTGCTGGTGGACGGGCAGGGCAACTTCGGTTCGGTCGACGGCGACAATGCCGCGGCGATGCGTTACACCGAAGCGCGCATGGCCAAGCTCACCCATGAGCTGATGGCCGACATCGACAAGGACACCGTCGATTTCCAGCCCAACTACGACGAGAAGGAACAGGAGCCCACGGTGATGCCGTCGCGGTTCCCGAATCTGCTTGTCAACGGCTCCGCCGGCATCGCAGTCGGCATGGCCACCAACATCCCGCCGCACAATCTCAAGGAAGTGATCGACGCCACCGTGGCGCTGCTCGACGATCCCGAGATCGACATCGACGGCTTGATGCAGCACATCCCGGGTCCGGATTTCCCGACCGCGGGCATCATCAACGGCGTCGGCGGCATCCATCTGGCGTATCGCACCGGCCGTGGCCGCGTGCGCATGCGCGCCCGCGCCGAGGTCGAAGTCGCCGACAACGGTCGCGAGGCGATCGTCGTCACCGAGATTCCCTATCAGGTGAACAAGGCGCGGCTGATCGAGAAGATCGCCGAACTGGTCAAGGAAAAGAAGCTCGAAGGCATCAGCGAGCTGCGCGACGAGTCCGACAAGGACGGCATGCGCATCTACATCGAGGTCAAGCGCGGCGATTCCGCCGAAGTGGTGCTCAACAACCTCTATCAGCAGACGCAGATGGAATCGGTGTTCGGCATCAACATGGTGGCGCTGGTCGACGGCCGCCCGCAGTTGCTCAATCTCAAGCAAATCCTCGAAGCCTTCGTGCGCCATCGCCGCGAAGTCGTCACCCGCCGCACCATCTTCGAACTGCGCAAGGCCCGCGCCCGCGCGCATATCCTCGAAGGCCTGACGGTCGCGCTGGCCAACATCGACGAGATGATCGAGCTGATCAAGACCTCGGCGAATCCGAACGAAGCGCGCGAACGCCTGCTCGCCAGGACTTGGGATGCGGGTCTGGTCGCGAGCCTGCTGGCCGCCGCCGGCAGCGATGCGTCCAAGCCGGAAGATCTGCAGCCGGGCGTCGGTCTGGTCGACGGGACGGCCTCAAACCCGCATTACCAGTTGACCGAGGTGCAGGCCAAGGAAATCCTCGAAATGCGCCTGCACCGCCTCACCGGGCTGGAGCAGGACAGGCTGACCGAGGAATACAAGAATCTGCTCGAAGTCATCCGCGGGCTGATCGAGATCCTCGAAAACCCCGATCGCCTGCGCGAAGTCATCCGCGACGAGCTGCGCGAAGTGAAGGAAGCCTTCGGCGACGACCGTCGCAGCGAGATCCGCGCCAGCGAGGAAGATCTCGACATCCTCGATCTGATCGCGCCGGAAGACGTGGTGGTGACGCTCTCGCATTCCGGTTACGCCAAGCGCCAGCCGGTCACGGCCTATCGCGCCCAGAAGCGCGGCGGTCGCGGCCGCAATGCCGCGGCCACCAAGGACGAGGATTTCATCGACCAGCTGTGGCTGGTCAATACCCACGACACTCTGCTGACCTTCACCAGCAGCGGCCGGGTGTTCTGGCTGCCGGTGTATCAGCTGCCCGACGCCGGCCCCAACGCCCGCGGCCGCCCGATCATCAACTGGCTGGCGCTGGAGCAGGGCGAGCAGGTGCAGGCCGTGGTGCCAGTGCGCGAGTACGATGAAGGCCATTTCGTGTTCTTCGCCACCCGCAACGGCACGGTGAAGAAAACCCCGCTGACCGAATTCGCCTACCGCCTGGCGCGCGGCAAGATCGCGATCAACCTCGATGAAGGCGATGCGCTGGTCGGCGCTGCCCTCACCGACGGCGATCGCGACGTGATGCTGTTTGCCAGCAACGGCAAGGCCGTGCGCTTCCATGAATCGGAAGTGCGTGCGATGGGCCGCACCGCCACCGGCGTGCGCGGCATGCGCCTGGTGGCCGGCATCGAGCCGGGGGAAGCGGTGGAAGCCGAAGACGGCGTCGATACTGAAGCCGATGCCGAGCTTCCCGTCGATGGTTCGTCCGAAGTCGTGAGTCTGGTCGTGGTCGAAGGCGATGGCGACATCCTCACCGCCAGCGCGCGCGGCTACGGCAAGCGCACCCCGGCGTCGGAGTATCCGCGCAAGGGGCGCGGCATCAAGGGCGTGATCGCGATGAAGACCAGCGAGCGCAACGGCAAGCTGGTCGGCGCGATCCAGCTCAGCGACCACCACGAAGTGCTGCTGATCTCGGATGGCGGCACCCTGGTGCGGACCCGCGCCTCTGAGATTTCTCAGGTCGGTCGCAATACCCAGGGCGTGACCCTCATGCGTCTGGCCGACGACGAGACGCTGCAGGCGATCGAGCGGTTGGATGCCTCGCTGGACGAGGACGAGGTTTTGGAGGCGCCAGCGGCGCCGACGCTGCCGGCGGCCGATGAGCTGCAGCCCGACGCGGGAGCCTGATCGGTTCCGCGCGATGCGTTCCGGGAGGCGGGCTTCGGCCCGCCTCTTGCGTTTCAGACACAGGCCGGCCGGTCGCTCCAAGTGCGTACTGAAGCGACGATTTGCCGCCCCATTTTCTTCATGAATACGGCCAGCTTGAAAAGAAGCTTCACGGAATTTTTCGTCCGGAGCGGCAAGCTGCACGTCAGGCAAGTTGGCTGTCGTTAATGTTAAAAAAAAGTCAAAAAAATGTTTAAAAAAAGCGATCCATTGCTCTAGGCCTTCTCTATACTCCGCTGCACATCCAGGAGGCCATATGTGTCGCACGTCGCGGTTCGCAGCGTTGAGTCGGGTTCGCGGTTCGGTTGGGAAATATTCGTTCAGCAAATGGGTTGCGGGTGTGGGGCTGGTCATGGCCCTGTTGGCGATGACGGGCTGCGGCAACAAGGAAACCGGGCAGCTGCCCGAGGTCAGCGGCGAGGCCATCCAGGCCAAACGCGATGAAATCAAGGAATTCGCTCTGGTCCGGGCTTACCCCGATCAGGACGGCGACGCATTGGCGATCGCGCTGGAGTTCTCGCGGCCGCTGGTCGGCACCCAGGACTTCGACACACTCATCACCTTCGCCACGTCGGTCAGCGACAAGAGCAGTTGGAAGCTGGACGACAGCGGCAAGATCCTGCGCTTCCCGTTCGTCACCGCGAACACCGAGTACACGCTGAAGATCTCTGCCAAATTGGCGGCGGCCGACGGCAACACCCTCGGCCGCGATGTCGAGCAGAAGGTCTACACCGGAGAACTCGACCCTGCGGTCGGCTTCGCCTCGCAGGGCAGCGTGCTGCCGGCGCGCGACAGCCGCGGCCTGCCGGTGGTGTCGGTGAACGTGCCGGAAGTCGACGTCGAATTCCTGCGTGTGCGCGAGAAATCGTTGCCGCAGTTCTTCTCCGAATACCAGCGCGGCGGCCGTCGCAGCGGTTGGGAGCTGGACAGCGAATACGACGAGAAAACCCCGCTCGCGAAGCTGGCCGAACCGGTCTATACCAATCGTTTCGTGCTGGGCGGCAAGCGCAATGAGCGCGTGGTCACCTATCTGCCCACCCAGGACATCGAGGAACTGCAGGAGCCCGGTCTGTACTTCGCGGTCATGAAGCGCACCGGCCAATTCGGCAACCAGTACGAAACCACGTTCTTCACGGTCAGCGACATCGGCCTGCACGTGCGCGCCTACAAGGACAAGCTGTTCGTGCATACCGCCTCGCTGCAGGACGGTTCGGCGATGAGCGGCGTCGATCTGCAGATTCTCGACGGCCCCGGCGAGACCATGCTGAAAGGCCAGACCGACCGCAACGGCAACGCGATGCTGGGCTTCAAACTGCAGGCCACGCACGTGCTGGTCGCGCGTCGCGGCAAAGACGTGTCGCTGCTGCCCTTCAACCAGCCTGCGCTGGATCTGTCCGAATTCGCGGTCAGCGGCCGTGAGCCGGCGTGGTTCGATGTCTTCGCCTGGGCCGGGCGCGACCTGTATCGCCCCGGCGAAGTGGTGCGCATCTCCGCGCTGCTGCGCGACAACGACGGCAAGCCGGTGCCGATGAAGGGCAAGAAAGCGCAGCCGCTGTTCGTGCGCCTGAAGCAGCCGAACGGCAAGCCCTTTGTCGAAAGCCGGATCGAAGCCGGCGCGCAGGGTTACTACAGCTTCGAGAAGCTCATCCCGGTGGAAGCGCCGACCGGCCGCTGGCAGGTTGAATTCCGCACCGATCCGGCCAGCGCCGAAGCGGTGCAGGGCATGACGCTGCGCATCGAGGAATTTCTGCCCGAGCGCATGAAGCTCGATCTCGATACCGCCGACGCCGTGCTCAAGCCCGGCAAGCCGCTGGCACTCAAAGCCGTGGGCGCCTATCTCTACGGCGCGCCCGCGGCCGGCAACCGTTTCACCGCCAAGCTCGCAGTCGCGGTGGAGCAGCATCCGCTGGAGACGATGCCGGGTTATTTCTTCGGCGACCCGACGCTGCAACTGCCGAAGGAAGCCAACGATGTGGTCGATACCACGCTCGACGACGATGGCAAGCTGTTGCAGGACATCGTGCTGCCGACCGAGGTCAAGCCGGTCTCGCCGATCGCGGCGATCGTCTCCGGCAGCCTGTTCGAAACCGGCGGACGCAGCGTCAATCGTTCGCTGAAACGCGTGATGTGGCCGGCTGACGCGCTGGTCGGCGTACGCCCCTTGTTCGACGACAAGGACGGCGCCGACAGCGACAGCAATGCGCGCTTCCAGCTGATGCGGGTGGGCAGCGACGGCAAGCCGCGCCCGGCCAAGGGGCTGAAGGTCACGCTGGTGCGCGAGCATCGCGATTACCACTGGAATTACGACGACGACGAAGGTTGGGATTTCGATTTCACCTCGCGCTTCCAGAATGTCGAAACCCGCACCGTCGACGCCGGCCTCACCGCCGTCGGTTTCGATTTCCCGGTGGAGTGGGGCGCTTATCGCGTCGACGTGCTCGATCCCGCCACCGGCCTGACCACGCGCTATCCGTTCCAGGCCGGCTGGAGCTGGGACGACGACAACCGCGGCCTCGATGCGCGCCCCGACAAAGTGAAGATCGCCTTCGACAAGACCGCCTACAACACCGGCGACACGCTGAAGGTCACGCTCACGCCGCCGCATCCGGGCAAGGGCCTGCTGATGGTCGAAAGCGGCGACCGCATGATCTATGTGCAGGAAGTCGACGTGAAGCGCGGCAGCAGCTTCGAGATTCCGGTCGGCAAGGAGTGGGAGCGCCACGACATCTACGTCACCGCATTGGTGTTCCGCGGCGGCAGCGCGTCGAGCAAGATCACCCCGGCGCGCGCCGTGGGCGTGGCGCACGTGCCGATGGACCGGGCATCGCGTCGCGTCGAAGTCGGTTTGTCGCTGCCGAAGCAGATGCGCCCGGAGCAGACGCTGACGACCACGGTTGCGGTGCCGAAACTCGCCGGTCAGGAGGCGTACGTCACGGTGTCGGCGGTCGATGTCGGCATCATCAACATCACCCGCTTCCCGGTGCCCGATGCCAACAAGCATTTCTTCGCCCAGCGCAGGCTCGGCGTGGATGCCTACGACGTTTACGGCCGCATCATCGAAAGCCTGGCCGGCGAGATCGGCAAGATCCGCTTCGGCGGCGACATGGCGCTGCAGCCGCTGGCACAGGCGCGCAGGCCGACCTCGAAAGTGCAGACGGTCGATCTGTTCTCCGGCCCGGTGAAACTCGACGCCAAGGGCAACGCCAAGATCGCGCTGAAGGTGCCCGATTTCAACGGCACGCTGCGGGTGTCGGCGCTGGCGTACTCGGCGGAACGTTACGGCAACGGCGATGCCGAGGTGGTGGTGCGCGCGCCGATCGTGGCCGAAGCCAGCTACCCGCGCGTGCTCGCGCCGGGCGACCGCAGCAACGTCACCCTCGACATCACCAACTTCACCGGCAAACCCGGCGCTTTCGACGTGAAGGTCGAAGGGATCGGCCCGCTGACGGTCGCGCAGGGCGGGCGCTCGGCGAAGCTCAACGCCGGCGGCAAGACCACGCTGACCTTCCCGCTGACCGCGGGCGAGGGCTACACCACCGCGAAGATCCGCGTGCAGGTGAACGGCAACGGTTTCAAGGTCGACCGCCGGTTCGATGTGCCGGTGCGCCCGGCCTGGCCGAGCGTGCTGCGCACGCGCACGCAGACCTTGAACGAACTCGGCGCGATCACGATGGAAGCCGGTTTCGCCGATGGCCTGATGCCGGGCTCGGTCAACGCGCAGATGACGGTCAGCGCGCTGCCGCCGATCCCGTTCGCGAGCGCGCTCAGGGATGTGCTGGAGTATCCGTACGGCTGCGCCGAACAGACCACAAGCAAGGGGTTCGCCGCGCTGGTGATGGATGCGGACACCGCGAAGATGCTCGATGCCAAGGGCCTCGATGCGGCGACGCGCAAGGCGCGCATGGACGGTGCGTTCGGGCGGCTGGCGTCGATGCAGATGTCGAACGGCCACTTCTCGATGTGGGGCGACGACAGTTACGTCAATCCGGCGCTGACCCCGTACATCGTCGAGTTCCTGCTCGACGCGCGCGAGGGCGGTTTCGCGGTCCCGGAAACGATGCTGCAGAACGCCCTGAAGCGCTTGAACGAGGATCTGCTGGCCGGCGGCAACGAGTTCTACGGCCAGACCCATCGCGATCATCTGAAGTTCGCGTATCAGGCGCATGCCGGTTACGTGCTGTCGCGCGTCAACCGCGCACCGCTCGGCACCCTGCGCGCGCTTTACGACAACGAGCGCGGCAAGGCCAAGAACGGTTTGTCGATGGTGTATCTGGGCCTGGCGCTGTCGCTGCAGGGCGACAAGAATCGCGGCGCGAAAGCCATCGCCGCCGGCTTCGGCTTCAAGGGTCAGACTTACGAGTATCTCGGCGATTACAGCAGCCCGCTGCGCGACAGCGCGCTGATGATCGCGCTGACCCACGAACGCGGCCTCGACAAGCCCGAGTACGACGCCAAGTTGGTCGCGCTGGGCAAGGAGCTGGATGTGCGTCGCCGCGCGCGCTGGTTCTATCTCAGCACCCAGGAACAGGTCGCGCTGGCGCGTGTCGGCCGTGCGCTGCTCGCGGACCAGAAGAAGACGGTCTCTGGTGTGTGGAAGCTCGGCGATGTCAGCGATCCGGTCGCGGAGCGTCGCATGCAGGGTCGTCGCGTCGACTACACCACGCTGTCGCGAGGCTTCCGCTTCGAGCCGCAGGGCGCAGTGCCGCTGTACGCCAGTCTGGAAGTGGCCGGCGTGCCGCGGACTGCGCCGGCCGAGGACAAATCGGTGATCGGTATCGAACGCAAGTTCTACACCACTGACGGCAAGCCGTGGAAACCGGGCCCGATCGCCGAGGGCGAAGCATTGATCGTCGCGTTGAGCATCACCGCCGATCAGACCATGCCCGATGCGCTGCTGACCGATCTGCTGCCTGCGGGTCTGGAGATCGAGAACTTCAACCTCGGCGACGGCAAGCAGTGGGCCGACGTGGTGGTGGATGGTATCGAGATCGCCGACCGCGGCAGCGCCGCCGAAGTGCTGCATGAGGAGTATCGCGACGACCGCTTCGTCGCCGCGCTGAAACTCAATCGCGGCCAAGCCGCGCGCGTGTTCTATCTGGTGCGTGCGGTCACGCCCGGCACCTACACTGTGCCGCCGTCGCTGGTCGAAGACATGTATCGCCCGCAGCTGCGCGGCGTAGGCAAGTCGATGCCGTCGACGATCACCGTGGTGCAGCCCCGTTAGGAGCGGCTGACCAGCCATTCGGCTGTTGAAAACCAGCCGCGAGCGCTTGGTGCGCTCTTCCCTCTCCCCGCATGGCGGGGAGTCGATTGCCCCTCACCCTCACTCGCTTCGCTCGTTCTTCCCTCTCCCCGCATGGCGGGGAGAGGGTGCCCGAAGGGTGGGTGAGTGTTAGGGCGCAGCTGGTCTGATATATCCGGGACAAAGAAAAATTAGGCGGGATTTTCCGGAACAACAAAGGGTTACGCACAAAGGCCGCCAGTTCGAGAGGTTTGAGAATTTGGCGCCGCGCCCCCGGTTGGCGCAACAGGTTTGATGATATCGAACGCCGCGCAATGCGGCGTTGAGCGGCCTTTAAACGATCATCGAGCGGGCGGCGCATCCGGGCTGTCCAGCCCTTCCTGCGCACACGCCTCCAGCCGGGTCATCCGGGACAGCAACCGGTCCAGCGAACCATCGTCGAGGCCCGCCAGGGACGCCACACCGTTGGCCAGCAGCACCCGGTCGACTTCGTGCTGCCACCCATACCAGCGGGCGATACGGTTGATTTCCTGCGCCACGACGGCCCGCTGCGGGGCGCCTGCGCGAATTCTGAGCGTCTCGCGGGCAGCAAGGCCCGCAGAATCCGCCGATTCAATCGGCCGCGCTGCGGCCAACACCCTCCGGACCTGATCGGTCCACTCCCTGCTCACTGTCATCGCTCGCCACCTCCCCTGCACGTTGTTTCGCGGCTGGCCGGGCGATATCCAATATCGCTGCATAGGGCAATCCCTGCGTGAGCGCGTCGTAAACCAGGGCCACCAGCTCGGCATATCCGCTCCGTGGCAGCCACAGTCCGCGCAGCGATTCGTCGGCCAGTTCCAGGGCGATCGTCAGGTGCCCCACGCTCAAATCCTGCGACGCGCTGCCGTACGGCGCATGGCTTTCAGAAACGCGCAATGCACTCATCACTTGCTCCGGCCCGGTGCCGGTCAGCAGCCAGTTGAGGCTCCAGCCGTCAAGCGCCAAAGCGGCCAGAAACTCCGGCGAGGGTGGCCTGACCTCCGTCTCGTAATTCCGCACGGACGCGGTCGATAGCCCATACCTGGCACCGAACCTGTCCTGAGTGGCGTCGCCACGTATGTGGCGAATCCGCGCACCTGTACCGCTACGAACGTTTGCGGCGCTTTCCATGATTGAAGTCCCGCAAGAAGCGCCGCATGCCCCCCCGACTGCGGCGCTTTCGCTATGTGTTTGATTGAGAAAAAGAAACCGACAAAGCCGGCAGCTATTCATGCCTTGGAGAAGTGCCGCAACGAACGTGGCGCTACGAACGTGTTGACAGCCGCTACGTTCGTAGCTATTAATGCGCCACATACCCCGCGCCTACAACCCACCGGACATGACCTTGACCACCACCCCAAAAAAACCAGCCGTTGAGGACTGGAACTGGGAGGACTTGCTGGCAACGATCCGCAAGAGGCAATGGAGCCTCCGGCAGATCGCCAAGGAGGAAGGATACGCCCACGGCAACGTGCTGGGCGAGGCCAAGCGTCGGCCGTATCCGGCGGCCGAGAGAATCCTGGCGGCCTATGCCGGCGTCCACCACCCGATGGTGATCTGGCCGAGTCGCTACGACGCCGACGGCCAGCCGAACCGCACGCCCGGCCCCAAGCCGATGCGCGGCCAGCCACCGGTCAAGAAGAGCACCCGGCGCACTACGCGCAAGGCGGCGTCGGCATGAACGCGCCCGTCTACAACAACCGCGCCGAGCGCGCGATCGCCCGCCTCTACGGTGAGCGGATCAGCAGCACCGCTGCCGCGGAAGTCCTGGGCGCAGCCCTATGCGCAGCCAGCAATTACGCGCCGTACGAAGAGTGCCGGAACCCGTATCTGCCGGGCGAGGCCCAGTTCATCGACTTCAAGCAGGGCTGGACAGCAGCCGTCAGCAACCGTGCGGCGCTGGAGCGTGCGGCATGAACCTCGAACAGGTCACCTCGGCGGCGGGCGTGATGCGCCTGATCCAGGCACCCGCCAGCTATTCAACCGTTATCCGGGCCGAGCGCCTGCAGATGCGCGCGATGGGCCGCGCATGGTCGGACGACACTCTCGCGGCGCTGCTGCGCCGCCTCACGCAACACCGTCTGGCCCGGACACAAAACGGGCGGGGATCAGCCGGACAGTGCCCCGCGACGACATCCGCGAAAACCCCGGCAGCTGGTGAGCAGGTACGTCGCGATGCGGCAAGCAACAAAGTCCACCTTGCGCGAGCCAGTCACGGCCCGGCGATGGCGCTGTCTGAGCATTCGCTCCGGCGCCATCGCGCGGGCGCTTTTTCGAGGGGAACCCCGTGATGCCCGGGTTACTCAGTGCCGATATCGCCGCCGCTCTCGGTCGTCACAAGTCGGTGATCGAGAAGCGCGCCTGCAAAGACGGCTGGACATACCAGGAGGAAACAACCCGCGGCGGAAAACGGCGCCGCTACGACCTCGCCGACCTGCCCTCCGATATCCAGGCGGCCGTACTGCTGGCACAGCGTCCTGCGCTTACCGCCGCAGCCGCCAAGCCCACACGATCCGCCCGCGATGAAGCGCAGATCAAGGCGCTGTGGACCCGCTACGAGCAGGTGCCGCAGCACATGAAAGAGACCGCGCAGCGCCGGCTCAGTGCGCTGCAGGCGGTCAAGCAGCTGGTCGAGCAAGGCCACCGCATGCAGGACGCGCGCGGCGCCGTCGCGGCGCAACTGCAGCGCGACGGCGTGCGCGGCGCCAGCGTGCCCTCGTTGTCGCGCTGGGCCGCCAGCGTGGCGCGCCTGGAGCCACAGCACTGGGTCGCCGCACTGGTGCCGGAGTATTCCGGCGGCAGCGCCACGGCCGACATCCCCGAGCAGGCATGGGACACGTTCAAGGCGGATTACCTGCGCCTTGAAGCGCCCACCGCCACCAGCTGCTACGACCGCCTGCAGCGCATCGCCAAGGTGACCGGCTGGACGCTCCCGTCGCTCGATACGTTCGAGCGCCGCATCGCCAAGCTGCCGCGTGGCGTGCGCATTCTGGCGCGCGAGGGCGAGGAGGCGCTGATGCGCACCTTCCCGGCGCAGGAGCGCGACCGCAGCGTGTTCGCGGCGCTGGAAGCGGTGAACGCCGACGGCCACAAGTTCGACGTGTTCGTGCGCTCGCCGATGGGCGATGTCGTGCGGCCGATCATGGTCGGCGTGCAGGATCTGTACTCGGGCAAGATCCTCGGCTGGCGCATGGCCGAAACCGAGTCGGCCGATCTGGCACGCATGGCCTTCCGCGACGCCATCACCCGCTACGGTATCCCGCAGCACGCCTGGCTGGACAACGGCCGCGGCTTCGCCTCGAAGATGCTGACCGGCGGTGTCGCGAATCGCTTCCGCTTCAAGGTGCGCGAAGACGACCCGACCGGCGTGCTGGTGGGCATGGGTATCCAGATCCATTGGGCCACGCCGTACCACGGCCAGGCCAAGCCGATCGAGCGCGCATGGCGCGACTTCTGCGACCGCATCGCCAAGCACCCGGAGTTCGCGGGCGCGTACACCGGCAACAAGCCGGATGCGAAGCCGGAGAACTACGGCAGCAAGGCCATCGCGTGGGATGTCTTCGTGCGTGTGGTCGAGCAGGAGATCGCCGCGCATAACGCCCGCGTGAAGCGCCGCACCCGCGTGTGCGGTGGCGTGCATAGCTTCGACGACGTGTTCAACGCCAGCTATGCGCAGTCGAGCATCCGCAAGGCCACCGACGAGCAGTTGCGCCAGCTGCTGCTGGCCGCGGAAGTCGTCAGCGCCGACCGACACGACGGCAGCGTGCGCCTGTCCGGCAACCGCTACTGGAGCGAAGCGCTGAGCGAACACGCCGGCCGCAAGGTGCTGCTGCGCTTCGACCCGGATGCGCTGCACAGCGAGGTGCAGGTCTACACGATGGCCAACGTCTACATCGGCCGCGCCGAGTGCATCGCCGCTGTGGGCTTCGCCGATACGCAGGCCGCGCGCGAACACACCCGCGCCCGTCGCCAGTACATCCGCGCCACCAAGGATCAGACGCGGGCGGAAGTGCGCATGGACGCCGCGCGCGTTGCCGCGCAACTGCCGGCAGACGAAGCCGCCGCGACCGTGCCGTCGCCGGGCGTGATCGCCGGTGTGTTCGGCAAGCCTAGGCGCCCCGCCATCGAGCAGCCGGAGCAGTTGCAGCGCACCGGCACCGACAGCGTGCTGGAACTCAACCTCGCCAAGCATCTGGAAGAGATCCAGATGCGGCAGATGCAAGACCACCTCTAACCACCACCAGGAGCAACCCGTGCTGCAGACCACCACACCTTCCGCTGTTGCCAGCGATACCGCCGATGCGGCGCCGGCCCTCGATCTTCGCGACCAACTCCGCATGCTGATGGAGTCCGACAAGCGCCTGTCTCAGGCGCGCGTCGCGAAAGAAGCGGACATGTCACCGACCACGCTCAGCCAATGGCTCAGCGGCATCTACGCCGGCAACAACGATGCGGTGGAAGAGAAGCTGCTCAAGTGGGTGGAAACCACGCAGGCCGCGCGTGCGCAAGCCGACGTGATGCCGACCGGCCCGGATTACGTGCCCACGCCCAGCGCCGAGAAGGTGATCGCCGCGCTGCGCTATGCGCAGATCGCCAACGATATCGCCGTGGTCTACGGCGGCGCCGGCCTGGGCAAGACCACCGGCATCAAGCAATACCGCCGCGCCGCGCCCAACGTGTGGCACGCCACCATGACGCCCGCCAGCGCCAGCGTGGTGCCGGCGCTGGAAGAGATCGCCGAAGCCGTAGGCGTGAGCAACGCAGTCGGCGGCGCGTCGAAGCTGCACCGCGCCATCTGCCGCCGAATCGCCAATGCCGGCGGGCTGCTGGTGATCGACGAAGCGCAGCACCTGTCGGTCGCGGCGCTGGATCAGATCCGCAGCATCCACGACGAAACGAATGTGGGCATTGCCCTGGTCGGTAATGAACAGGTGTACGCGCGCATGACCGGCGGCAATCGCGCCGCGTATCTGGACAGGCTGTTCTCGCGCATCGGCAAGAAGGTGCGCCTGATCAAGTCATCGCAGGCCGACATCGAGACGATTCTCGATGCCTGGGGCATCGACGACGCGAAGTGCCGCCCGCAGCTGATCGAGCTGGAATGCGTTGTGACCAACGATGGGTCGCAGCGTTACCAGAATTACATCGTCAAGGGCCAGCGCGCGGGCAGCGATACCGCTTCCGGCGCGTCCGTGTCGGCGATGAAGGCGACCGCTAAAGACCCGGGCGTTCCCAGGGCTCGCACACTGGTGATCCTGGCGGATGACGAGACCGATCTGGTGGGGCTGAAAAAGCGCGCCGAGTGGGAGGCAACCGTGCGTGCCGGCCGCGCACTGACGGTGCCGGTTGCCGTGCGGGGCTGGAGTCACCCAGGTGGCCTGTGGCGCGTCAACCGCATCGTGCCGGTGTATTCACCCACCCTGCGCATCGAGCGCGACCTGTTGATCCGCGACGCGGAGTACTCGCTTGATCGCGGCGGTGAGCTGACCCGGATGACGTTGACGCCGATCGAGGCTTACACGCCGGAGATCGCGCCTGCAGCCAAGAAGGCGCCGCGCCGCAAGCGCAGCCGCGACACTGACGCAGTGGACATATTCTCGCCATGAGCATGCCTTCCCTTCGACTGATGGTGAGCCGCGCCATCATCAAGCTGGTCACCGATGCCGCGAAGCTGCAGAAGGTGCAGATCGCCATGCTGGCCGATGAAGAGCGTGGCGACGTGGAGCGTTTCCAGAATTACGGCTTTACCAGCGTGCCGCATCCGGAGGCAGAAGCCATCGCGCTGTCTGTCGGCGGTTCGCGATCGCACATGGTGGTGATCGCGGTCGACGATCGGCGCTACAGGCTCACCGGCTTGGCGGATGGCGAGGTGGCCATCTATACCGACGAAGACGACAAGATTGTGATCAAGCGCGGCGGCACCATTGAAGTCACGGCAGCTACGCGGCTGATCGTGGACGCGCCGGATTCGCTGTTCAAAGGCCGCGCGCACTTTGAAGGCAACGTCACCTGCGGCCAGAACGTGAGCGATGCGGCCGGCTCAATGCAGGAGATGCGCGGCATCTTCAACGGCCACAATCACAACGAAACCGGCTCAGTGACGGCCACGCCGAACCAGGAGATGGCGTGATGGACATTCGCCTGGTCTGCGACGCGGAGCTGCAGGGCGCCGATATCGCGGTGGTCGACGGACTGCTGCAGTTGGATGGTGGGCTGCGGACTGCCGTGCTGATCAGCCTCTTTACCGACGCCAGAGCGGATGCTGCGGACGTGCTGCCGAATCCCGGCGACGACGTGCGCGGCTGGTGGGCGGATACGTTCGCCGATATCGAGGGCGACAGGATCGGCAGCCGGCTGTGGCTGCTGTCCCGCGAGAAGGCCACCAACAAGACCCTGGAGCGCGCCCGTGGTTATGGACGCGATGCCCTGGCATGGATGATCGAGGACGGGATTGCGGCCCGCGTCGAAGTCGCCACCAGCTGGTACGCCCAAGGCGTGATGCGCGTGGACGTGGACCTGACACCCAACACCGCGGGCGCAACCGCCGAGCGCCACACCGTCTTCTGGAACCTCTCCTATGCCGTTTGAACGTCCTTCAATCCCTACCATCATCGAGCGCGTGACGGCGGATCTGGCGTCGCGCGGCTTCGGCGCTGACACGCGCGTCCGCCGCTCGGTGCTGTATGTGCTGGCGCGGGTGATCGCTGGCGTGGCGCACGGGCTTTACGGCTTCATCGCGTGGGCATCGCGGCAGTTCCTGGCGGACACGGCCGACGAAGAGAACCTGATCAGGATCGCTAGCCTGTACGGCATCAACCGCACGCCCGCAACCAGCGCCGTCGGCGAAGTGACGTTTACCGGCGCCGGCCGCGTGGTGGTTCCCGCGGGTCTTCGCCTACAGCGGGCCGATGGCTTCGAGTTTCTGGTCACTGTAGAGGGAGGGTTTATTGCGAACAACACCCTTGTGCTGCCGGTCCAAGCCGTATCGCCAGGCGTCGACGGCAACACCGACGCTGGCGTGCAGCTCGCGATCGCGGCGCAGGTATCTGGGCTTTCGGCAGTCGGTGTCGTCACTTCCGACGGTATCGCTGGCGGGGCGGATACCGAAAGCGTCGGCAGTCTTCGGGAGCGAGTGCTTACTTTTCTCAGGAAGCGCCCGCAGGGCGGCGCCGATTACGACTATGTGGCATGGGCGAAAGAAGTGCCCGGCGTTACGCGAGCGTGGCCGAAGCCGCACCTCAACGGTTTGGGCACGATGGGCCTGTTCTTCGTTCGCGACGGCGACGACAACCCGATTCCAAACCCGTCTGCTGTGGCGGCCGTGCAGGCTTACATCGACGTCTTGCGCCCAGTGACGGTCAAGGACTTCACCGTGTACGCGCCCGTGGCGCAGCCGGTCAATTTTGTCATCGCGCTTGAGCCGGATTCGACCGCAGGCCGCGTGGCGGTCACCGCCCAGCTGCAGGATCTCTTTCGGCGCGAAGCCGAGCCGGGCGTAACGATTCCGCTGACGCATTTTGCTGAAGCGATATCGCTGGCGGCAGGCGAGTTCGATCATGACCTGACCACGCCATCGGAGGACGTGACGGCCGGTGCCGGCTACATGCCCACGATGGGCACGGTGACCTGGGCATGACCGCAGACGATTACCGTCGCCAGATGCAGGCGCTGATGCCGCGAGGCATGGCGTGGGCATTGGCGCCGCTGGCGTGGATGACGCGCCTGCTGGGGGGGCTGTCGGAAGAGTTCGCACGCATTGACGCGCGGGTTCGCGACTTGATCGGCGAATCGGACCCGCGCACAACGATCGAGATGCTCGCCGATTGGGAGCGCACGCTGGCCCTGCCCGACAACTGTTCCAACGTGCTGGCGCCAACGCTTCAGGGCCGGCGCGACGACGTGTTGAGCAAGTTGATCGGCATCGGTGGCCAGTCACGCGCCTATTACATCGCTGTCGCGGCCCGCTTGGGTTACGCGATCAGCATCGAGGAATTCGCTCCCTTCCGTGTTGGCCGTTCGCGTGTTGGCGATCGTATCTACAGCCAAGACTGGACTTGGGTTTGGCGGGTCAATGGCCCGCCGGTCACGATCACTCATTACCGTGTGGGTCGTTCTCGCATGGGCGAACGGCTGCGTTCGTGGGGCAACTCCGCACTGGAATGCCGGCTCAACCAGATCAAGCCCGCACACACACGAATTATTTTTTCTTACCCCGACGCTAATCCACCGCCTCCGGGCTGATTCAGGAGTCACTCAATGTATAAGATCGACGCTTCCGGCCACGTCAGCAACGAATTCTCGGACGGCAATCCGCTTACTGGCCAGGAAGCCACGATTCTGGATGCGGCGTTCGCGAACGAGCAGATGTACGAGATCATCAATGTGATCCTCCATGCAGGCATCGCCTTGAACAAAGGCACTCGCACGCAACTGCGCGACGCCATCATCGCGATAGCTGCTGGCGGTGGCGTGGCAGTGACGGCACAAGGTGTTTCGATCGACGATGGAGGCGGCTATTTTTCCCCCGGTCCATACAATGTCGAGGCTGCGCTGCAATTTCTGGCGGAGTTCGCCGCAAACGGAAGCTTTGCGTCCTCCCGTTTCCGCCGCCAAGTGATCCAGCTGACCGGCGCCGCCAACAATGCGGTGGCGGGCCACCTGGAGAACCTGTTGGAGGCGGATCACGGTTCTGCGACTACCTACACGATTCCGGTCGACGGCACTCTGACCGCCCCTGTTGGATCGACGATCACACTCTTTCAGAAAGGGGCCGGCAAAGTTGAGGTGGTGGCCGCCGCGGGCGTCACGCTTTACAAGCCTGTAGCGTTCAACGCGAAGTCCATGCAGCAGCATGCTGCCATCGTCCTTGCGAAAGTCGCCGCGGATACGTGGCGCCTCGGCGGCACGCTAGAGGCTGCAGCGTGATCAGCTTCCTCTGGCATGGCCGGATTCTCGGTGGCGGTGGGCCGCCGCCGCCGGGCATCGTCAACCCGCCCGGCTGGAGTGGTGAGGAGTTCGCAGCAACGGACTATTCGCTCAGCGGTCCGGCAACGGCATTCTCACAGTTCGTCATCAAGTCTGACGGCACATGGGAGACCAGCGCGTACGGTAATGTGAGCGGCGTGAACAGTGGCAACTGGATCACGCCTACGACTGCTGGAATCGGATCGTCATACAAGGTTCGCATGACGGTTACAGACAGCTTCGGAACAGGAACCGCCATCACCGTTGTCAACGGTGCCGCGTCCGTCTCTTCGCTCGCTTCCCACCGCATATTTAGCGTCGAGACAACAAGGTCAACCAGTGGCACACGCATCGGGCGCCGCACCGTGTTGGTCGAGATATTCAGCTTAACTGATGTACTTCTCAGCTCCGCCAGCTTCATCATTTCGGCGGCTGCGGAGGTGGGCAGCTAACCCAAGAAAACAGAGCGTTGGACGGACGCGGCAACGTCCGCCCAACGCTGCAGAACACGCGATCAGCCGCGTGCCATTGGCCAAGGCTCTGTTCCCCCGCGGGGACGTGCAGTCTGGCCGTTCCAATTCGCAAAGGCTGAGAACGTGCATTCCAAAACCTTGTTTCCCTGGCCGGGTGGTAAGACCCGGTTGCTGCAGCACCTGCTGCCGCTGCTCTCTGACAATCCACACAGCTGCTACGTCGAGGCATTTGCCGGCGGCGCCGCACTACTGTTCGCTCGCGAACCCGCCAAGGTGGAAGTCCTTAACGACACCCACGGTGAGCTGGTGCGTTTGTATCGCGTGGTCGCGAACCACCTCGACGAGTTCGTTCGCCAGTTCCGGTGGGCGCTCACCTCCCGCGAGATGTTCAAGTGGGCGCAGATGCAGCATCCCGACACGCTGACTGATATCCAGCGCGCGGCCCGGTTCTTCTATCTGCAGCGTCTGGCGTTTGGCGGCAAGGTGGCCGGCCAGAGCTTTGGTACCGCCACCACCAGCCCGAAGCGCATCAATCTGCTGCGGCTCGAAGAGGATCTGAGCGCGGCCCACCTGCGGCTCCATAGCGTGGTGATCGAGAACCTGCCGTGGCAGGACTGCCTCGCCCGGTACGACGCGCCGCACACGCTTTTTTTCCTCGACCCGCCTTACTGGCAGACCGAGGGTTATGGCGCCGATTTCGGGCTGGAACAGTACGAGCAGCTCGCCGAGCGCATGGCATCCATGCAGGCGCGCTCGATCCTGACGATCAACGACCATCCCGACATGCGCAGGGTGTTCTCCGGCTTCAAATCCCGGACCGTCTCGATCAAGTACACCCTCGGCGGCAATGGCCGTTCCACGCCCCGCAAGGAGCGGGTCTATCTCGGGCCTGGCGCTGGGTAGCCGGTCTGGGTGGTGGAGCGCTACGGCCGTCGCGTTCGCCGAGACTGGGCGGCGGCAGTATGCCGGGCATGTGGACGTTGCCCCCAGCACCTGACGGCTTCACCTGGCGCCACGTCGGCGGCCCAGACGGGCACGGCTACGCCAACCTATGCCTGAGCCCCTCAGGGCACGAGGTTGCCGCCGTGGTGCAGTGTCGGGGCGTGTGGGCGGTCCGGCTGGGGATCAATGAACGGCCGCGTCGCCTGCCGTTCCGGTTGGTCTACAGCCGCTCCCGGGCTATCGCATGGGCTGCCCGCTGGGCGGCCCCCCGCCGAGAGCGGCTCATGCTCCGGGCGGTCGGCCCGCTCCCGGACCCGTCTTTCAGCCTGACTGCGCCGCCGCCACCCCGCTTTAAACGGTCCTCGAACGCCCTCAATGGCGTGTTTTAATGCCGTTCAAACCTGCTGCGCTTCCTTATCAAACCTTTTGCGCCCTTACAGTGAGGGGCGCTATCCGACGCAGTGTTCCTCCCCTCAGGCCCCACACCCTCCCGCGACACGACGAATCCCGATCGCGCACCCATGTCGCAACCTTCCGAATCATCCGCACTTGCCCGCATCCGCCGACTGCTGCCCTGGCTCCGCTGGGGCACCGTCGCATTGCTGTCGTCGCTGCTGCTGCTGGATCTGATCTTCCCGCCGCAGTTGCCGAAAGCGCGCGACACCAGCACGCTGGTCGTCGCGCGCGACGGCACACCGCTGCGCGCGTTCGCCGATGCCGACGGCGTATGGCGCTATCCGGCGACGCCGGAGACCGTGTCGCCGCTGTATCTCGATGCGCTGCTCAATTACGAGGACCGCTGGTTCTGGCGGCACCCAGGCGTGAATCCGGTGGCGCTGTTGCGCGCCGGGCGACAGATGCTGGGCAGCGGCGAAATGGTGTCCGGCGGCTCCACGCTGACGATGCAGGTCGCGCGCATCCTCGATTCGAAACGCACGCGACACACGCGCACACCGTTCCGAAAACTGCGGCAGATCCTGCGCGCGATCCAGCTCGAAGCGCACCTGTCGAAGCGCGAGATCCTTATCCTCTATCTCGAACGCGCGCCGTTCGGCGGCACCATCGAAGGTGTGGAAACCGCGAGCTGGGCGTATCTCGGCAAGCCCGCTTCGCGTCTCTCGAAAGCAGAGGCTGCGTTGCTCGCCGTGTTGCCGCAGTCGCCGAGCCGGTGGCGCCCGGACCGGCATCCGGAAGCCGCGCAGGCCGCGCGCGACAAAGTGCTGGACCGCATGGCCGCGCTCGGCGTGTGGAGCCAAGCGGAGGTGGACGATGCGCGGATCGAATCCGTCGTCTCGCGCCAGTTGCAGTCGCCGCTCAGCGCGGCGCTGTTGGCGCAGCGGCTGCGCGTCGCGCATCCGAAGGACGCGCGCATCATCTCGACCATCGATTCGAACCTGCAGCGCACGCTCGAAGAGCGCGTCACTTCGTATTTCTCGAATCTGCCGGAGCGCACGTCCGCAGCGCTGCTGGTGGTCGACAACGACACGATGGAAGCGCGCGCTTACGTCGGCTCGCTGCGTTTCGGCGACAAGGAACGGCTCGGCCACGTGGACATGGTGCAGGCGTGGCGTTCGCCGGGTTCCACGCTCAAGCCGTTCCTGTACGGCATGGCCATCGACGACGGCATGATCCACTCCGAAAGTCTGCTGGTGGATGCGCCGCAGAGTTTCGGCGACTACCGGCCCGGGAATTTCGGTGCATCGTTCAACGGCCCGGTCAGCGCCGCGCACGCGCTGCGACTGTCGTTGAACGTGCCGGCGGTCGATCTGCTCGAACGCATCGGCCCACATCGCTTCGCCGCGCGCATCGATCATGCCGGCATCGCGCTGAAATTCCCGCAGGGTTCGAAGCCGAATCTTGCGTTGATCCTCGGCGGCACCGGCGCGCGGCTGGAGGATCTGGTCGGCGCGCACGCGGCCTTCAACCGCAACGGCATCGCCGGCCGCGTGCGCTACACGCCCGGCGATCCGAAGATCGAACGGCGCGTGCTGTCGCCGGGCGCGGCGTGGATCGTGCGCGAGATTCTCGAATCGAATCCGCGGCCCGGCGAGCTGGAGCAGTACGATCGCGGCTCGCGTCCGCGCGTGGCCTGGAAGACCGGCACCAGCTACGGATTCCGCGATGCCTGGGCGGTGGGCGGCACGCGCCGATACACCGTCGGTGTGTGGGTGGGCCGGCCCGACGGCACGCCGCTTCCGGGCCAGTACGGCGCGCTCACGGCACTGCCGCTGTTGTTCGAGGTGGTGGATTCGCTGCCCGCCGGCAGCCGTGATGCATCGCCGCTGGCGCCGCCTCCGAGCGTCGCCGAGGTCGAGATCTGTTGGCCGCTGGGCATCGCCGCCGACAGCGCGCCGGCATCGCTCTGTCAACGGCGGATGAAGGCGTGGACGCTCGACGGCGCGGTGCCGCCGACGTTCGCGGAACGCGGCGCACGATTGTGGAATGCGGGGCGCGAGCGGTTCGAGATCGATGCCGACAGCGGCCGACGCATCTCCGCCGTATGTTCATTGCCGCATCGTGCGCAGACCGTCGAAATCGCGCGTTGGCCTGCACTGGCATCGCCGTGGCTGTCGGCCGAAACGCGGCGCGCATCGACGCTGCCGCTGCTGGCCGACGACTGCATGGCCGACGGCCGCGACGCGAGCGAAGAGCTGCGGATCGAAGGTCTCAACGATGGCGCGACGCTGGTGCGTGCGCCCGGAAGCGAGCACGCCGTGCGCCTGTCGCTGCGCGCACTGGGCACTGATCGCAACGTGCAGTGGCTGCTCGACGGCCGCTGGATCGCGGAAACCGGGGGCCGTGAGTCGCTTATCCGCGACTTCGGCGATCCCGGCGAGCACACGCTGACGGCGCTCGCCGACAGCGGTGCGTGGACGAAGATCGGATTCCGCGTGCTGGAATGATCGAATGCCCTGATCACTGAACAACCCGTAGAGCGGCCTTCAGTCCGCTGCTTTTTCGAAGCGAGCAGCGGACTGAAGTCCGCTCTACGGATTCATCGTTACACCAGGGTCAGCATGTGCTCGGCCGACGATACCCGGAACTCGCCCGGTGCTTCGACTTCCAACTGCTTCACCACGCCGTTTTCGGCATACAGCGCAAAACGCTTGCCGCGGATACCCATGCCATAGGCGCTCGCGTCCATTTCCAGACCCAGGGCCTTGGCGAAATCGGCGTTGCCGTCGGCGAGGATTTCCATGTCTGCCGGCGCGTTCTGGCTGGCGGCCCATGCCTTCATCACGAAAGGATCGTTGACCGACATGCAGGCCACGCCGACGCCTTTTTCGCGGAAGGCTTCGAAGTGCTCGATGAAGCCCGGGAGATGTTTTTCCGAGCACGTCGGCGTGAACGCGCCGGGTACCGAAAACAGCACCAGCTTCTTGCCTTCGAAGAACGAGATGGTATCGATGGTCTCGATGCCGTCGTTGATGTGCTTGATATTGACCTCGGGAATGGTGTCGCCGATCTGGATAGTCATGTGTCGCTCCTGTGCCTGGTGGGAAGGCTACAGTGTAGTAAAACAGATCCTGAATATGCACGTGACAGCGCTTGAAAAGCGAGGCCCAGCGCTTATCTCCCGTGCATGGCGGCGCGTTGCCGCCCTCAACGGAGATCAACATGAGCCTCATGCGCTACTCGCAGGCGTGGCCCGCACAGGCCCGCATCCACGACGACCTGAAGCAGGTTTTCGATCGTTTCCTCAACAACGCCGACAGCCCCGACGAGTCGTCCGTGGTGACCAGTCAGTGGGTGCCGCGCGTGGATATCAAGGAAGAAGCGGACCGCTTCGTGATCCTTGCGGATCTGCCGGGCATCGATCCGCAGAACGTTGAAGTGCTGATGGACAAGGGCATTCTCAGCATCAAGGGCGAACGCGCGAATGAAACCAGCGAGCAGGCCGATCGCTTCTCGCGCATCGAACGTCGCTATGGCAATTTCCATCGCCGCTTCGCATTACCCGACACCGCGGACGCCGATGGCATCGTCGCCAGCGGACATGACGGCGTGCTGGAAATCGCCATCCCGAAGCGCCCGCAGTCCACGCCGCGTCGTATCCAGGTGGGTGCAGTGGCCGCCAAGGTCTGATCGGCAGTCTCTGCGTCTGCTGCATTCGTCGACACGACGCACGACCGGCGGCA
This sequence comes from Lysobacterales bacterium, assembly GCA_031364125.1. Taxonomy (GTDB): domain Bacteria; phylum Pseudomonadota; class Gammaproteobacteria; order Xanthomonadales; family Xanthomonadaceae; genus Lysobacter_I. Next base: position 84,124 of record JANLVT010000070.1, read on the forward strand.
TGCGCGGGTCGTGCGTTTTGACGAGCGGTCTCCGCTGGCCTTGTCTCGACGCATATCACCTTCGCGCCGTACATCCGCTGTGGATGCTGCGTTGCGCAATGACTTCGTTATAGTGGATCGTATCGTCACGACTTTTGCGGAACCGCACCATGCGTTTCAAGGACTATTACGACACGCTCGGCGTCGAGCCCGGCGCCGGCGAGGCGGAAATCAAGACCGCCTACCGCAGGCTGGCGCGCAAATTCCATCCGGATGTCAGCAAAGAAGCGGGCGCGGAAGAGAAGTTCAAGGCCGTCAACGAAGCCTACGAGGCCTTGCGCGACCCGGAGAAGCGCAAGGCCTACGATCAACTCCGCGCACGCGGCTATCGGCCCGGCGATGAAGTGCAGCCTCCGCCCGGCGGTTTCGGCGGCGGGCCGGGCGGCGCGGATTTCGAGGAATTCTTCGCCGGCGGCAACAACGGCGGCTTCAGCGATTTTTTCCAGGAACTCTTCGGTCGTCGGCGCGCCGGTTTCAGCGGCGGCCCCGGTGGCGCGGGTCCGCAGATGCGCAGCGGGCCGACGCGGGCCAAGTGCGCCGTGCCGCTGGAGGCGATCTATCGCGGCGACCCGCTGCGGATGTCGGTGGCGGGCAAATCGCTGGAGGTGCGGATCCCGAAAGGCATCCGTCCAGGCCAAGCGATCCGGCTCGCGGGCCAGGCGCCGGGCGGCGGCGACCTGCTGCTGGAAGTGGAATACGCCGCCCACCCGCAGTTCGAGGTGGACGGCCGCAACGTGATCCATGTGCTGCCGGTGGCACCGTGGGAAGCCGCGCTGGGCGCGTCGATCAGCGTGCCGACGCTCGGCGGCGCGGTCGAATTGAAGATCCCCGCGGATTCGGAAGGCGGCCACAAACTGCGGTTGCGCGGTCGCGGACTGCCCGGCACGGGTACGACCCCGGCGGGCGATCAGATCGTCGAACTGGAAGTGCTGGCGCCGAAAGCGAATACCGACGAAGAACGCGATGCCTACCGGCAGATGCGCGAAGTATTCGGGGACGACTGGCGTCGTGCGTGATGGAGTGAGGTCAGGGCCGCCGCGTGCGCGGCCCCGGCGACGATCAGCCGAGGCCGGTCACGTACTTGGTGATGGCGTCCGACAGCTCGGTTTCGCTGAAAGGCTTCGTCAGATAAGCCTTGGCGCCTTGACGCATGCCCCACATGCGGTCGGTGTCCTGGTCCTTGGTGGTGACCAGCACGATCGGGATGTGCTTGGTGGTCGGCTCCCGGCAGATGGTGCGGGTGGCCTGGAACCCGTTGAGGTTCGGCATCACCACGTCCATCAGGATCAGATCGGGGATCTCGCGCTTGGCGACTTCCACACCGGCGGCACCGTCTTCCGCGGTGAGGGCTTCATGCCCCAGTTTTTCGACGATGCGGCGGATGCCCATCAGTTGCGATGGTGAATCGTCGACGATCAGGATGCGTGCCATGTGGACCCCCAGTAGATTGCCGCAAGTGTAGTCGTCCGGCCGGCCACCCGGAAGCGGGGCAACGCCATTTGTTGATGCAATCCACAAGCTGCGGGCCTTTCGGGTCGAATGTCCCGCCGAATGGCACCGGGCGGATCAGTCCAGGCGCACCAGTGTCCGTCCGAACGAGCCGCCGGCCAACATGCCGGCGAACACGCCCGGAAGCTCGGTCAATGTTGCCTCGCGCGTGCAGATTGCGTCCAGATGCGCCGGTTTCCAGTCCGATGCGAGACGTTTCCACACTTCATCACGGATATCCCGGGCGGTACCGGCCGAGGCCATGCCCAGCAGCGAGACGCCGCGGATGATGAACGGCATGACCGTGGTCGGCAGGTCCGCCGATGCGGCGAGACCGGCGCTGGCGACGTTGCCGTAGGGGCGGGTGCGGGCGAGCAGACTGGCCAGCATCGTTCCGCCGACGTTGTCCAGGCCGCCGCCGAAGCGCGCGGCTTCCATGGCTTTCGCTTCGGCCAGCACATCGCGGCCCAGCACCTGGGTGGCGCCGAGCTGTTTGAGGTAATCGGCGTGTTCGGCTTTGCCGCTGATCGCATGCACCTCGTAACCGGCGCGGGTGAAGATATCGACGGCCAAAGAGCCCACGCCGCCGGTGGCGCCGGTCACCGCGAGCGGCCCCTGCGCAGGTGTCTGGCGGTTGTCTTCCATCCGCAGCAGCGCCAGCGCGGCGGTGAAGCCGGCGGTGCCGATGATCATGCTTTCGCGCAGGTTCAGCCCGGCGGGCAGGGGGATGGCCCACGTTGCTTCGATCCGCGCGTACTGGGCGTAGCCGCCGTCGCGGGTCTCGCTCAGCCCGCTGCCGGTGACCAGCACCGCGTCGCCTTCCTTGAACTTCGGATCGGTCGACGACACCACATGCCCGGCCACGTCGATGCCGCCGACCAGCGGAAAGAAGCGCAGGATCTTGCCCTCGCCGGTGCCGGCGAGCGCGTCCTTGTAATTCACCGATGAATACGCGGTCTTGATCACGATCTCGCCCGGGGCGAGGTCGTCGATCGACATCTCCTCGATACCGCTGCTGTAGCCGGCGCTGTCGTTGCGGATGCGGAAGGCTTGGAAGGTGGTGGGGATGGTCATGTCTACAGATCCTGGAGCGACTTGAAAGTGGTAGCAACCTACGAGCACTATCGTTCATTGAGCATGAGTCTAAGCGATGGGTTCGAGGCGTCAGAAATAACAGGGAAATCTATGGACAACCTTAGCGAAAAACCTTCCGATTGGCCTGTGGTGCTCTCGATCCACGGCATCCGAACCACTGCAGATTGGCAGCGAAAGCTGAACGATGTGCTGATCCAGCACAGTTATCGCCATGTTCTGTTAGGTTTTGGTTTCTTCGGTGCCATTTTTTTGCTGATGCCTTGGAGTCGAGCGCGCAAGGTTGAGTGGTTCCGCGAAGTTTACAGTGAGATGTTCACGACTGCTGAGCATCTGCCTTCAGTGATTGCACACAGTTTTGGCAGTTACATCGTCACTAAAGCGATGCTAAAAGATGAAAATATCCGCTTCGATAGGATGATCATCTGCGGATCGATCATCAGCCGCAAATATCCTTGGAGTAAGGTGCTCATTCAGCGCAAACAAGCCAGCAAGGTGCTTCATGAAGCTTCAGGGCGTGATTTGTGGGCGAGGCTCGTCGAATGGGTTGTCTTTGATGCTGGATCGTCAGGAGTGAGTGGATTCGATGATCTGGCTAACGGTCGTGTGGCGGAGCTGATTCACGAACGCCATCAACATAGCGACTATTTCAATCGTATTAACTTCGAGCGTAGATGGGTGCCTTTCTTGCGTGGTGAGCCGATCAAAAAATTACAGCCTGCTGGTAGTAATGGTTTTAACTATCGATTTGCAGTCACTATTAGTTTTTTGCTGGCCGTCGCTGCTGTCGTCATTTGGTTTTTTGCACCACATTTGCTGGATGGGAACGTCGCCGAAACCGTCGCCGGCTCCAAAACAGAATTGGGATCAGGCACGAGCGAGCCTAAGAATCCCTCAAGTAGTAATGCTATGGCCGGCGACTTGGAAAAATTGTCCACGTTTTTCCGTGGCGAATGGCTGCAAAGCAGAGAGTCGCCGGAGATAACCATGGTCGATTCTCTCGGCATGTGTTATCTCAGGACGAAATCAATCACTCATTTGAAGTTCGAACGGGTGGACAACAAGAGAGAGGGTATGATCGGTCACTGGTTTAGATCAAGCGTTTCGACTTGGCGTTTCGAGCCGAAACCGAATGTTCGAGAGGACGCCTTGCAAAAGAGGTGCAGGGGTACGACATATTCTGGATACAGCGATTTTTATGAAGAACAGGGTGATGTTTTTGTGTCTGCAGAAGAGTTTTTAAAGTATGGAAAAGCGAATATAAATCTGAAGATCAACGACTGTATCCACAACGGAAAAGACTGTCATCTCAACTACTTTGGATTACAAGAGAGGGGCGCACTCCAGAAAATCACCTTTACAAGATTTCGTATCGGCGAAATGATGTTTGAGAAGCAGCCGCTGGCGAATTGACAGGTGGTGAAACAACCAATTAATCCCTTCTACCGCAACTCCCGCTGCCGCTTCTCGTCCATCCATTTGTCGGCGTGCGCCGGCGTGTAGTCGCGCATCCAGGCGAACAGGGTGTCGATGTCCTCGCCGTGCCACAGGTCGAGGCGCTGTTCGGCGTGGAGGAAGCGTTCTTCGACCATGCGATCGATCATGCCGATCAGCGGCGCGTAGAAGCCGTCGACATCCAGAAACGCGCAGGGTTTCTTGCCGAGGCCAAGCTGGCGCCAGGTCAGCATCTCGAACATTTCGTCCAGCGTGCCGAAGCCGCCGGGCAGGGCGACGAAGGCTTCGGAGAGGTCGAACATCCGCGCTTTGCGCTCGTGCATGTTGGCGACCACTTCCAGCCGGGTCACGCCCTTGTGCGCGACTTCCCACTGCACGAGTTGTTCGGGAATTACGCCGACCACTTCGCCGCCGTGGGTGAGCACGGCATCGGCGACGATGCCCATCAGCCCGACGTTGCCGCCGCCGTAGACCAGTTGCAGGCCTTCGGCCGCGATGCGCACGCCCAGCGCCTGGGCGCGTTCGGCGTAGACGGGTTTGTTGCCGGCGTTGGAGCCGCAGTAGACGCAGATCGATTTCATGGAATAGTCCAGGGAGATTGCAGAAAAGCAGAACGGCGCACCGAGGTGCGCCGTCCGTGTGTGCCGGCCGATCAGTTGGCCTTGTGGATCGCTCGTTTGTGGACCGCCATCGCCGCGTCGTGCACGGCCTCCGAGAGGCTCGGATGCGCGTGGCAGATTCGCGCGAGGTCGTCGGCCGAGCCGCTGAATTCCATGGTCAGCACGCCCTCATGGACCAGTTCCGACACATTCGCGCCGACCAGATGCATGCCCAGCACGCGATCGGTTTCGGCGTGCGCCAGCACCTTCACGAAGCCGGCCGGTTCGGCCATCGCAACCGCGCGGCCGACGGCGGCGAACGGGAAGCTGCCGGCCTTGTACGGAATGCCCTCGGCCTTGAGCTGTTCTTCGGTCTTGCCGACCCAGGCGATTTCCGGCTCGGTGTAGATGACCCACGGAATGGTGTCGAAATTGACGTGGCCGGGCAGGCCGGCGATCAGTTCGGCCACCGCAATGCCTTCCTCGAAGCCCTTGTGCGCAAGCATCGGCCCGCGCACGCAGTCCCCGATCGCCCACACGCCGTCGACGCCGGTATGGCAATGGTCATCGACCACGATGCGGCCGCGCTCGTCGAGTTGCACGCCGGTGCCGTCGGCCAGCAGGCCCTTGCTCGCGGCCTTGCGGCCCACCGCCACCAGCAGTTTGTCGACGACGATGTTCTGCTCGCCCTTGGCGTCGGTATAGGTCAGATGCACCTCATCGCCTTTGATCTCGGCCTTGCTGACCTTGGCGCCGAGCTGGATGTCGAGCCCTTGCTTCTTGAATTCGCGCGCGGAGACCTTCGCGGCTTCGCCGTCGGCGGCGGACAGGAAGTCCGGCAGCGCTTCGAGGATGGTGACCTTGGCGCCGAGGCGGTTCCACACGCTGCCCAGTTCCAGGCCGATCACGCCGGCGCCGATCACGCCGAGGCGCTTGGGCACGGCGTCGAAATCGAGCGCGCCGACGTTGTCGACGATGTGCTTGCCGTCGAACTTCGCGAACGGCAGTTCGATCGAATCGGAACCGGCGGCGATGATGACGTTGGTGCCTTTGAGTTCGACTTCCGTGCCGTCGTGTTGCTTCACTTTGACGACCTTGCCGGCGTGCAGGGTGCCGAAACCGTAGAAGGCGGACACTTTGTTCGCTTTGAACAGTTGGGCGATGCCGCCGGTGAACTGTTTGACGATCTTGTCCTTGCGGCCGACCATCGCACCGACGTCCATCTTGGCGTTGTCGAAGCTGATGCCGTGGTCGCCGAAGATGTGGCCCATGTTCCAGAACTGGCGCGAGGAGTCGAGCAGCGCCTTCGACGGGATGCAGCCCACGCGCAGGCAGGTGCCGCCGAGTGCTGGTTTGCCGTCCTTGCCCAGCGCCGCGTCGATGCACGCGACCTTCATGCCGAGCTGCGCGGCGCGGATCGCGGCGTGGTAGCCGGCCGGGCCGGCGCCGATGACGATGACGTCGAATTGTTGGGTGTCGCTCATGTTGGGTTCCTTCTTCCTTCTCCCCTTGGGAGAAGGTGGCGCGAAGCGCCGGATGAGGGGTGCCGCAGTGATTTGTCCGCAATCGTGTTACTAGAGCGAGCCACGGCGAGTGGGTAAGCTGAACAGCCGATAGGTCGCCTTTGTGACTCGCTGCGGCTCGTTCATCATCATCGAGCCTGGTATGCGGTCGGGGCGCCCCCAACCCCTCTCCCGACGGGAGAGGGGAGAAAACATCACATACCCAGCAGCATGCGGTGCGGGTTTTCCAGCTGATTCTTGATGTCGACCAGAAACAGCACCGCGTCCTTGCCGTCGATGATGCGGTGGTCGTAGCTCAGCGCGATGTACATCATCGGCGCGGCGACCACGACGCCGTTTTCGACGATGGCGCGCTCCTTGATGGCGTGCATGCCGAGGATCGCCGACTGCGGCGGGTTGACGATCGGCGTGGACATCAGCGAGCCGAAGGTGCCGCCGTTGGTGATGGTGAAGGTGCCGCCCTGCAGGTCTTCCAGCTTCAGGCCGCCTTCGCGCGCTGCCTTGGCGTAGCCGGCAATGGCGCCTTCGATGTCGGCGAAGCCCATGCGTTCGACGTTGCGCAGCACGGGCGTGACCAGGCCTTTCTCGGTGGAGACCGCGATGCTGATGTCGGCGTAGCCGTGATAGATCACGTCGTTGCCGTCGACCGAGGCGTTGACGATCGGGTGGCGCTGCAGCGCGTTCGCGGCGGCTTTGGCGAAGAAGCTCATGAAGCCGAGCTTGATGCCGTTGGCTTTCTCGAAGGACTCGCCCAGCTCCTTGCGCATCGCCATGACCTTGCCGAGGTTCACTTCGTTGAACGAGGTGAGCATGGCGATGGAATTCTTCGACTGCATCAGGCGCTCAGCGATGCGGGTGCGCATGCGGGTCATCGGCACGCGCTCTTCCGGACGGGCGCCGCCGCCCACGCCGTCTTGGAGCCGGCCCGCGGTCTTGCCGCTGGCGTAGTTGACGATGTCTTCCTTGGTGACCGCGCCGCGGCGGCCGGTGCCGGCCACGTCGGTCGGATTCACGCCGGCGGTGGTGGCGGCGAAGCGCGCGCCGGGCGGCAGTTCATCGGTGCTCTTCGTAGGAGCGGCGGGAGCCGCGAGAGATGTTTTCGATGCTGCAGGTGTTGCGGCGGCGGTGGTCGCGACTTCCGTTGCTCCTACAGGAGCAGCAGCCGGCGCGGCTGCCGCAGCGCCTTCCTCGATCACCGCGATGACCTGCTGACTGAGGACGGTCGCGCCTTCGGCGAACTTCAGTTCCTTGATCACGCCATCGACGGTCGAAGGTACTTCCAGTACGACCTTGTCGGTCTCGAGGTCGACGATGTTCTCATCGCGCTTGACCGCGTCGCCGACCTTCTTGTGCCAGGTGGCGATGACGGCGTCGGAGACGGATTCGGGAAGAACGGGAACCTTGATTTCGGTGGCCATGAGTGGCGTCCTGACAGCGTAATTGAAAGGTGAAGCCGACGCATGGGCGTCGGCGGGAATATCATTCAGCAGCCGTCATTCGGCAGCGTGACCGTCGTTGAGCGGGTTGACCAGCGCGTCGGCGATCAGCTTCAGCTGCTCTTCGAGGTGATCGTTGAAATGACCGGCGGCCGGCGAGGGCGAACGGCTGCGGCCCGCGTAGTGCAGGGACTGCTTGTCCTGCAGGCAGAAGCGCAGGTGATGCTGGATCTGGTACCACGCGCCCTGGTTCTGCGGTTCTTCCTGACACCAGACCACCTGGGTCGCCTTCGGATAACGCTTGAGTTCGGCGATCAGCTGCGCGCGCGGGAACGGATACAGCTGTTCGATACGAATCAGCGCCACGTCCTTGTGCTCGCGCTTCTGCGCATCTTCCAGCAGGTCGTAGTACACCTTGCCGCCGCAGACCACCACGCGCTTGACCGCTTTCGGATCGGCGCTGGCGTCCGGAATCAGATGCTGGAACTCGCCGTCGGCCAGTTCGTCCAGGCTGGACACCGCCAGCTTGTGGCGCAGCAGCGATTTCGGAGTCATCACCACCAGCGGCTTGCGCGTCTTCATGCGCATCTGCCGGCGGATCATGTGGAAGGCCTGCGCCGGGGTGGTCGGCGTGCAGACCATCATGTTCTCCAGCGCGCACAGCTGCAGGAAACGTTCAAGTCGCGCCGAGCTGTGTTCGGGGCCCTGGCCTTCGTAACCGTGCGGCAGGAACAGCGCGAGGCTGCACAGGCGGCCCCACTTGGCTTCGCCCGAGGACAGGAACTGGTCGATGACCACCTGCGCGCCGTTGGCGAAATCGCCGAACTGCGCTTCCCAGATGTCGAGCGTCTGTGGATCGGCGGTGGAGTAACCGTATTCGAACGCCATCACCGCTTCTTCGCTGAGCAGCGAGTCGATGATGGTCGCGTCTTCCGGATTTTCGACCAGTTGCCGCAGCGGGATATGGTCGACGTCGGTCTTCTGATCGTGCAGGATCGCGTGGCGATGGAAGAACGTGCCGCGACCGCAGTCCTGGCCGACCAGACGCAGCTTGTAGCCTTCGTCGAGCAGGGTGGCGTAGGCGAGATTCTCGGCGAAGCCCCAGTCGCCGGCGAGTTCGCCGGCGCCCATCTTGCGGCGATCTTCGTAGATCTTGGCGACGCGCGCATGCAACACGGCATCGTCCGGCAGCGTGTTGATGATCGTCGCCAGCGCATCGAGCTTCGCGCGCGGCACCTTGGTGTCGACCGGGTCGGAGAGCTTGCCCTGCAGCAGCGGACGCCAGTTGATGGCGTACTGGTCGGGTTTCACCTGCGCCAGTTCGGTGGTGACCAGGCCGGCATCGAGTTTGTCGCGGAGACCGTCGACCAGCGCCTGCGCGTCCTCGGCCTTGAGCGTGCCGGCTGTGGCGAGCCGCTCGGCGTAGAGCTCACGGGTGGTCTTGCGCTTACGGATGATCTGGTACATCAGCGGCTGGGTCGCCGCCGGCTCATCGGCTTCGTTATGGCCATGGCGGCGGTAGCAGACGAGGTCGATGACCACGTCCTTGCCGAACTGCTGGCGGAAGTCCAATGCGAGTTCGGCGCAGAACGCGACCGCTTCGGGATCGTCGCCGTTCACGTGCAGCACCGGCGCGCCGACCATCTTGGCGACATCGGTGCAGTACAGCGTGGAGCGTGCGTCCTGGCGTTCGCTGGTGGTGAAACCCACCTGGTTGTTGATGACGATGTGCACCGTGCCGCCGACCCGGAACCCGCGGGCCTGCGACATCTGGAACAGTTCCATCACCACGCCCTGGCCGGCGAACGCGGCGTCGCCGTGGATCACGATCGGCAGCACCTGCTTGCGCGCCTTGTCGCCGCGGCGATGCTGGCGCGAACGCACGCTGCCCACGACCACCGGATCGACGATTTCCAGATGCGACGGGTTGAAGGCGAGGGCGATGTGGACCGGGCCGCCCGGCGTGGCGACATCGGCGCTGAAGCCCATGTGGTACTTCACGTCGCCGGCGTGGGCCAGGTCGTCGTGGTCGAACTTGCCTTCGAATTCGTCGAACAGCTTGCGCGGCGGCTTGCCGAGCGTGTTCACCAGCACGTTGAGACGGCCACGATGGGCCATACCCAGTACCACGTCTTTCACGCCGTCGCTGCCGGCGCGACGGATCATCACGTCGAGCATGGGGATCAGCGCGTCGCCGCCTTCCAGCGAGAAGCGCTTCTGGCCGACGTACTTGGTGTGCAGGTAGCGCTCCAGGCCTTCGGCCGCGGTGAGGCGTTCCAGAATCCGCCGCTTGTCCTCGTCGGTGCGCTTGAAGTCGCCGCCGGCGGTTTCCAGGCGCTCGTACATCCAGCGACGCTGTTCGACGTCGGTGATGTGCATGAACTCGGCGCCGATGCTGCCCGCGTAGGTGGCCTTGAGTCTGGCGAGCAGGTCGCGCAGTTTCATCTGCGCCTGGCCGCCGACGCCGCCGCTGGAGAAGGTGGCATCGAGATCGGCGTTGGACAGGCCGTGGAAGGCGATGTCGAGGTCCGGAGCTTCGCTCTTTTCCCACATCGCGAGCGGGTCGAGGTCTGCGGCGAGGTGGCCGCGAGAGCGGTAAGCCACGATCAGTTTGCCAACCGCGAATTCGCGGCTGTCGCTGCCGCTGGTGCCGTTGCCGGCAACCGCCACGCCGCGGGCCGCCTGGCGGCCGGCTTCGGCGATGGCGGCGATCACTGCCGAGTGCGGGACTTCGCCGGTTTCGCGGCCCTTGATGCCGTCGAAATAGGTTTTCCACTTCGGGCCGACGCTGTCGGGGGCGACCAGATACTGCTCGTAAAGGTCTTCGATGTAGGCGGCGTTGGCGCCAAGTTGCGAGGACTGGGCAAACTGCTTCAGGAGACTGTCCACTCGGGGATCACACTCGAATGTCGGGAAGCGCGGAGGTAATCGGGATGACCGATTGGGGATAACCGCTTGATCCGCCGGGGAATCACCGGGCGGAGCAGTGGGTCGGCGAAAGGACCGGAATTATAGCCGCAGGCGTTGTCGCAGCGCACCACTCGGGATGCGCTGGTTGTGGTCCGATGGTCTAACAGGTTGCTGAAATACCTCCATCCAGGAGGTATTTCAGTTCGCACGTCCGGCACATGTCCGGACGTGCTCACCGCGAATCAATCGCTTACGCGCTTGCTTCGCCGGCGCAGCCATCCATGGCTGCGTTAACAGACCACTGAAAACCTGCTACCGCAGGTATTTCAGCAGCCTGTTAAGCGGGCGTTGGCCGACGGGGTCGGGGGCGATGCTCAGATCTCCAGCGCGCGGAACTCGGTGACGATCCGCGACCGCTCCCAGACCGGCTTGAAACCGTCGGCGAGCTGGCGCGCGCGGCCGCCGAAATCGATCGCGGCTTCGCCGTCGAAACGGTTGCCGAGGGTGCGGAAGTAGTAGCCGCCGCTGTCGTTGGCGATGAAGGCCGAGGCGTAGCCGCGGTCGGCCGGGTCGTTGGCTTCGCGGAAGCCGAACACGCTGGACAAGCGCTGGCCCAGGCCGATCAGCGGCGCGTGCGCGCGCTGCGCGGTGTCGGCGTCCTGCAGCAGGAGGCGGATCTCCAAGCGGTGGCGGCGGGTGGCCAGCCGGCGCAGGGCTTCCAGCACCTCGGGCGTATCCAGCAGGCCGGGGTCGAGCGTGCGGCTGTAGATGTACAGCTCGCGGCGGCTTGCAGTAATGATCGCGGTGGTGATCGCGACCGCGGCCTCACGGGTGTCGATGGCGGTGGGGCCGCCGATCTGCCGACGCATGCTCTGGTGCTCGATCCCGGCTTCCATGAAGCGTTCACCGTACGGGACGAAGCCGTGCTTGACGTAGAAACCGACCGCCGACGCCTGCGAATGCAGACGCAGTTCCGGCCAGCGCAGCCGCTCGGCCTCGTCGATCAGCGCAAGCAGCAGGGCATCGCCGACGCCGTGGCCGCGCCAGTCCGGCAGCACCGCCATCCGCCCGACCTTGCGCTCGGGCGTCAGTCGACCGGTGCCGATGGGCCGGCCGGTCTCGTCGCGGGCGATCACATGCACGCACAGCGGGTCGAGTTCGTCCCATTCCAGCGCCAGCGGCACCTGCTGCTCCTGCACGAACACCGGTTCGCGGACCGCGCGCAGGTCGTCGACGCCGCTGGCGTAGTCGATGGTCTCGACCCGGAAATTTCTCTTCGAAGTCCGGCCTTTCGGGGTGCTGTGTTCAGACGTCGTCATCGTCGCTTTCTCCGGTTTCGAACTCTTCGCCCTCCAGCCGGTAATGGCCCTGCGCGAGCAGGTCGAGGACCAGCGATTGGCCTTCTGGAGACAGCGCGGCGTAGGTTTCTTCGTCCAGGGTGTCGGCAGCGGCCAGCGCACGGGCATCGGCGAGCGGCAGGTGGTGGATCTGACCTGCGACATAAAGCGTTGCTGCCGACTTGTGCCCGGCGCTGCGCCGCCAGGCGACCCGGGTCCACGGATGGCGCTGCAGCGCGGCGCCCTGCTGCAGATCGAATTCGACCTCGATCCGCGAGCGCGGCGGGTCCGGATTCAGGGCGTCGCCGACGCTGCGGTACAGGGTCATGAAGCGTCCGAACCAGTCGCCGAGGCGCTCCGGGTCGTTCATCCGCAGCGCGTTCAGACCGGCGATGGCGCGGCGCATGGCCTCGGCGTCGATCTCGTTCGGGTCTTTCGGCGGCAACAGGTCGTCATCGCGATAACGCACCGATTCGTCGGCATCCACAAGCAACGTGTCGACAAAATCGCCCAACAGCTCGCCAGCGCTCGGGGCGCGCATGCCGACGGAGAAGGTCAGGCAGGCGTCCTCGGCCACGCCGTGATGCGGCACGGTCGGCGGCAGGTACAACATGTCGCCGGGGCCGAGCAGCCACTCGTGGGTCGGGTGGAATTCGCGCAGCAGCTTCAGCTCGACGCCTTCGCGGAAGTCGGCCGACGGCACGCCCTTGCCCATGGCCTCGCTGGCGTCGATCTGCCAGCGGCGATGGCCGTGGGCCTGCAGCAGGAAAACGTCGTACTGGTCGACGTGCGCGCCGACCGAGCCGCCCGGCGCGGCGAACGAGATCATCACGTCGTCGATGCGCCAGCGCGGCAGGAAATCAAAGTGATCGAGCAGGGCGCGGATGTCCGGGTCCCATTTGTCCACGTCCTGCACCAGCAGGGTCCAGTCGTGGTGCGGCATGCCCGGGAATTCTTCTTCGGCGAACGGGCCGGTGCGCACGGTCCAGCCGTCGCTGGCCTTGTCGTGGACGATGATCCGCGACAGCGCGCCTTCCTCGCAGGCCAGTCCGGCAAGGTCTTCGGGCATCACCGGTGTTTCGAAATCGGGAAACGCGTTGCGGATCAGCAGCGGCCGTTTCTGCCAGTAATCGCGCAGGAAATCGGCGGCGGGCATGCCGAGCGGGGGCTTTGCGCGCGCGTCGATCTCGAACGGAAGCTTGGCGGTGCGCTTCGGCATCTCAGATCTCCTTCGCCAGACGTTCCGCGAGTCCGGTGTAGCTGCCAGGCGTCATTTCCAGCAGGCGCTGTTTCGCGTCGGCCGGCAGATCCAGGCCGGTAATGAACATGCGCATCGAGGTCTCGTCGATTCCGTGGCCTCGGGTCAGCGCTTTCAGCTGTTCGTACGGATTCGGCAGGCCGTGGCGGCGCATCACCGTCTGCACGGCTTCGGCCAGCACTTCCCAGGCGGCGTCGAGATCGGCGGCCAGGCGGTCGGGATTGGCGCTGAGTTTGTTCAGCCCGCGCAGCAGCGCGTCGTAGCCGATCAGCGCATGGCCGAACGCGGTGCCCAGCGCGCGCAGCACGGTGGAATCGGTGAGGTCGCGCTGCCAGCGGCTGATCGGCAGTTTCGCGGCGAAGTGCTCCAGCAGGGCGTTGGCGATGCCGAAGTTTCCTTCGGCGTTCTCGAAATCGATCGGATTGACCTTGTGCGGCATGGTCGAGCTGCCGACTTCGCCGGCCTTCACCGCCTGTTTGAAATAACCCAGCGAGATGTAGCCCCAGAGGTCGCGGCACAGATCGATGCAGATGGTATCGATGCGTTTCTGCGCGTCGCACAGTTCGGCGATGCCGTCGTGCGGTTCGATCTGAGTGGTGTAGGACTGCCAGTCCAGGCCCAGCGATTCCACGAAGCGCCGCGAGAACGTGGTCCAGTCGACGTCCGGATACGCCGCGACGTGCGCGTTGTAGTTGCCGACCGCGCCGTTGATCTTGCCGGCGATCAGCGCGCCGGCCAGGGTTTCGCCCTGGCGCTGCAGGCGGGCGACGACGTTGGCGATTTCCTTGCCGACGGTGCTGGGCGACGCGGTCTGGCCGTGGGTGCGGGAGAGCATCGGCAAGCCGGCGTGCGCGTGCGCCATCGCGCGGAGTGTCTGGATCAGTTCGTCCAGCTTGGGCAGCATCACCCGCTGCCGCGCCTCGTTGAGCATCAGCGCGTAGCTGAGATTGTTGATGTCTTCGCTGGTGCAGGCGAAATGTACGAACTCCAGCGCTGGGGCCAGCTCTGGGAAGGCGTGTTCGGCGTCGTCCTTCAGCCGCTCCTTGATCAGATATTCCACCGCTTTCACATCGTGATTGGTGGTGCGTTCGATCTCCTTCACCCGGGCGGCGTCGGCCACCGACAGGTCATCGGCCAGCGCGCGCAGGCGCGCGACGGCGGCACCGGAGAAGGGTTCGAGTTCGATGATGCCGGGCTCGGCGGCCAACGCCAGCAGCCATTCCACCTCCACCTTCACCCGCGCCCTGATCAGACCGTATTCGGAGAAGATCGGCCGCAGCGCATCGACCTTGCCGGCGTAGCGGCCATCGAGCGGGGACAGGGCGAGGAGCTGGGCATCGGACATGGGGATTCGCAGGCGCGCGGCGCAGTCGAGTGGAAACCGCAATTGTAAGCGCCCGGAATTTCAAACGCCCGCGGCGTATGCTCACCGCAACGCGACGACGGGAGTGGATCATGGCGAAACGCAGCGCGATTCCGGGCACCGGCACCGTGCCCGATCCGTTCCGCACCGAACGCGACAGCATGGGCGCGCTGCGGGTGCCGGTCGCGGCCCTGTGGGGCGCCCAGACGCAGCGAGCAGTGCAGAATTTCCGCATCTCCGGCCAGCCGATGCCGCGCGGCTTTCTGCGCGCGCTGGGGTTGATCAAGGCCGCCGCCGCCCAGGCCAATGCCAACCTGGGGCTGATGTCCAAGACCCGCGCCGCCGCGATCCGCCGCGCCGCGCTGGCGGTGGCCGGCGGCGACCACGACGACCAGTTCCCGGTCGACATCTACCAGACCGGTTCCGGCACCTCGACCAATATGAACGCCAACGAGGTCATCGCCGGACTGGTGATGCGCAGCGGGCGGGGGCGGATCCACCCCAACGACGACGTGAACCTCGGCCAGAGTTCCAACGACGTGATTCCCAGCGCGATCCGGGTCGCCGCGCTGCTGGCGACGACCGAAGAACTGCTGCCGGCGCTGCGCTTGCTGCGCACCACCATCGACCGCCGCGCCCGCGAGGCGCGCAAGCTCGTCAAGACCGGCCGTACTCATCTGATGGACGCGATGCCGATGACCTTCGCCCAGGAGCTGGGCGCATGGTCGTCGCAGCTGGAATCGGCGCGGATGCGGATCGAGGACAGCCTCAAGCGCCTGCGTCGGCTGCCGATCGGCGGCACCGCGATCGGCACCGGCATCAATACCGATCCGCGCTTCGGCAAGCGCGTGGCGCAGACGCTGTCGGTGATGTCGGGGGCGCGCTTCGTGTCCGCCGACGACAAATTCGAGGGTATCGCCGCACAGGACGACGCGGTGGAGCTGTCCGGCCAGCTCAGCGCGCTGGCGGTGGCATTGATGAAGATCGCCAACGATCTGCGCTGGATGAACTCAGGGCCGCTGGCGGGCCTGGGCGAGATCGAACTGCCGGCCCTGCAGCCGGGCTCGTCGATCATGCCCGGCAAGGTCAATCCGGTGATTCCCGAGGCGGTGGCGATGGTCTGCGCGCAGGTGATGGGCCATCACACCGCGATCACCATCGCCGGGCAGAGCGGCAATTTCCAGCTCAACGTGATGCTGCCGTTGATCGCCGCGGACCTGCTGGACAGCATCGGCCTGTTGAGCAATGCGATGCGCGCGCTGGCCGACGACGCCATCGCCGGCATGACCTTCCGCGCCGACCGGATCGCCGACGCGCTGGCGCGCAATCCCATTCTGGTGACCGCGCTCAATCCGGTGATCGGTTACGAACAAGCCGCCGCGATCGCCAAGAAGGCGTATCGCGAGCGGCGTCCGGTGTTGGATGTGGCGCTGGAGGACAGCGGGCTGGATGCGGCCGAACTCAAGAAGCTGCTGGACCCCGCGGCGCTGGCCGAGGGCGGCGTACGCGCAGGCGGTGGGACTGGCGGCTGAGCCTGCCGGTCGGCGCCGATCAGGACTGCGGTAGATGTATGCGGGTCACCGTCCGGCGGCTTTTCCGGCGGGTGCGGCGCTTTCCTCGGGCGACGGCCATTCTCCCGGCACTTCCATCCCCCCGAGAACGGCGAGGGCGCCTTTGCACATCCGCAGTTTCTCTTCGCGCGTACCGGAATCCAGCGCCCCGAGCCGAGAGGCGACGACGCGTTCGCGGTAATCGCGCAGGGTTTCGTCGGGCGCGAATTCGGCCAGCGTGAGCAGACGCCCGCGTTCGATCCTGTCCTGACGCGCGTTGACGAACGCGAAGTACAGCGGCGCCACTTCCGCCATGTAGCCAGGATCGATGGCCGCGCATTTTTCGCTCATGACCGGAATCGCGAACGTCGCGACGTAGGCGATATGGTCTTGGAACGCGCGATTACGACCGGGGTCGTCGGCGGCATTCGACATCGTCGCGATCGAAGCGAGGATGGTAGTGAGCGCGGCTGCGGTGACACGATTCATGTCGGCATTCCGGAGGTAAGAGGGAAGATGAGAGCGACGTTTGACGCCGCTCGGTGTGTCGCGGAATTACTGTCGCGGCGTCACTTCGCCGGTTCGGCGGTCGCCGCTTCGGCTTCCGCAGCGGTGTTTCCGCTGTCGATGCCGCTGTGCACATCGACGGCGGCATTGATCGCGCCGCCGGGGATATCGACATTGAACTTGCCGTCCTTCCCGCAGTTGTCCACATCGCTCTGGTCCATCGTCGCGTATGGCTTGAACTCGGGCATCGCTGCGGCGAGCTTGTCGTGGGTGACTTTCATCGCCGGCAGCAGCTTGCACAGTTGCACCGCCGCTTTCTCGATGCCTTGGGCCTCGGCTTCGATCTTCTGTTCGATCTGATCGGTATTGCCGGTCAGCACGCCCTTCAGTGCCTCGCCGACGGCCTTGCCGGCGAGGTCGGCGCCTTGCAGGCCGATATCGATGCCGGCCTCGGCGATGCCGACGATGTGGCCGCGGTACTCCAACAGCAGCTTGCGCTGCTCGGCGGTCGGCGTGATCCGCTTGCCATCGACCAGCAGGTCGCCTTCCGGCGTGATTTCCGCGTTCGACTGCTGATCTTTGGACACCTGGATGTTGGCGGTGACAAGTTCCTTGCGCGCTTGATCGGTGGCGCCCTTCACCGCTTTTCCGATCATGGTGGTGGGTTCGCCCGGATCCGTGGTGGACGACGGCTTGTCGGAGCAGGCCGACAGCATCGATGCGCAGAGCAGGGCAGCGAACAGCAGCGAATGGCGAAGCGCTGGACGGGAGGTATTCATGGCGACCTTCTTGGGTGTTGTGTGGAGGGCGGTGCGTATTGCGGTCAATGTTTGCGCGGCAGGTCGACGCTGCCAGATGCTGTCGACGACCGTGCATCGGCGGCTGGAGGGCGAACCGGCGACCGCCGGTCCGCCCTTGACTTCAGTCTGCTCGACGTCAGCCTTCGTCGCGCCAGCGGCGCAGGCGGATCGCGGCGAAGATCATCGCGGCGCCGGCCAGCGCACCGATCCACATCTTCGCGGAAAGGAACGCGGTGTACATGGTGCCAATGCCATGGGTCAGATCGTCCGGGCCGTTGATGTTCTCGAATGCCGAGGTATCGACGACGTCGAGCCAGGTGAGAGGGATGCCGCTGAACAGTACGCGGGAGCTGACGTTCTGCAGGAACCACAGGAAGCTGTCCTGCTCGACGGCATCCATCAGGGTGATCCAGCCCAGCAGCAGCGTCGCGACGACCGGAATCAACGTCGCCCACAGGAACGGCACGCGGCGCGCCCAGGCGGAGCAGAGCATCAGCCAGCCGACGGTCGGCAGCGACCACACCGCGAACAGCGGCACCATCGCCAACAGGTTCACCGCGACGGTGAGCGGGTTGCCGGCGCCGAACAGCAACTGCACCGGATTGCCGCCGTGATAAAGCATGAACAGGCTGATGATGGCCAGGTAACCGAACATGGTCACGATGCCCGCGATCGCCGCGATGGTGGGCAGTACCACCGTGGCGCTGACGACCTTCGACAACACGGTCGCACCATCGGACAGCGGCAGCGATTTCCAGAACAGCACGCTGCGGTCCTTGCGCTCGTCATAGAGGCTGCCGAGGCAGTAGAAGAACACCACGAAGCCGAGCACGATGAACGGCCAGATCGAGGCGAGATACAGGCTCAGGTCGACCGCTCCGCCCAGTTGCTGCATGTCGGCGGGCGACATGTGTTTGGTCAGTGCGTTGAGGTCGAGACCGTTCATCTGGATGCGGGTGCCGTCGTCGGTGACGATCTCCTGGTCGCCGATCGTGGGCGCGACCTTGATCTCGAACGTCGCGATCACCCCGATCAGCAGCACCAGCGAGACGATGCCGGCAACGACGGGCGCCCAGAAGAAGCCGCCCTTGTTTTCCCAGAATTCGCGCCTCAGCAGCAGCTTGAATTTGCTGGCGAAGCCGAAGCTTTTCGACGCCGCATGGCTGTGGAGCGCGGCGGGTTCTTGGATGGATGCGTTCATGCGTAGGTCCCCTTCATGGTGGCGACGAACAGATCGGCGAGGCCCGGGATGCGGGTTTCCCCCAATGTCGCTAGCCGATCCAGCGGAACGCCATCGAACATCATCACGGTCTTGCCGAACGGCAGCGAGCGTTCGTCGATTGGTTTCATGGCGCGGGCTTCGTCGATGCGGTCGGCGCTCAGCAGCACTTCCACGTAACGCTCGCCCAGGCTTTCCATCGTCGCGTCGAGCACGATCCTGCCGTCGCGGATGAACATCACGTCGGTGAGGATGTGTTCGATCTCCTCGACCTGGTGGGTGGTGATGATGATCGTCTTCTGATCGTCGAAATAATCTTCCAGCAGGCGCTGGTAGAACTCCTTGCGGTACATGATGTCGAGGCCGAGGGTCGGTTCGTCCAGCACCAGCAGTTTCGCGTCGATGGCCATCACCAACGCCAGATGCAGCTGCACGATCATGCCCTTCGACATCTCGCGGACCTTCATGCCCGGCTTCAGCTGGGTGTTGGCGAGGAAACGTTCGCATTTGGCGCGGTCGAAACGCGGATGCACGCCGGCAACGAACTCGATCGCTTCGCTGACCCGGATCCAGCGCGGCAGCACCGCCACGTCGGCGATGAAGCACACATCGTTCATCAGATCGTCGCGCTGGGTGCGCGGGTCGCGGCCCAGTACCTTCAGCTCACCTTCGAACGGGATCAGGCCGAGCACCGCTTTCAGCGCGGTGGTCTTGCCGGCGCCGTTGGGGCCGATCAGACCTATGATCTTGCCGGCACCGATCTCGAACTGGGTATTGTCCAGCGCGAGCTTGTTCTTGTAGGCCTTGCGCAGGCCGCGGGCGGATACGACCGACTGGTCGGAGGCAAGGGCGTTCATGCGGCACCTCCGGTCGCGGTCTGCTTCATGAGTTGATCCATCTGCAGGCCGAGGCGCTGGATGCGTTCGAGCACCAGTGGCCATTCTTCGCGCAGAAAGCGTTCGCGTTCGCTGGACAACAGTTTTTTGGCGGCTTCTTCGGTGACGTACATGCCCAGACCTCTGCGTTTCTCTACGAGCGACTCGTCCGCCAGTTCCTGATAGGCGCGCGAGACAGTGATGGGGTTCAATTGATATTCGGCGGCCACCTGGCGGACCGAGGGCAATGCGTCGCCCGGCTTGAGCAAGCCGTCCAACATCATGGCGATGACACGGTCTTTCAGTTGGCGGTAAATAGGAGCGCCGTCGCTCCATTGGATAGCGGTCATGGTCAGCTCCGTTTGCCGCTGCGCAGACCCTGCGCGAAAGAGAAGAAGGGGAGCGCCATGGCTTCACGGGCCTGGGCTCTGCGATGGCGGCTGTACGCTTTGGCCGAACCCGTCCCGGCCTGCGGCGCGACGGTTGCCGGGGCGGCGACCGTATCGCCCACGGCGGCGGGATCGGCCGTGCCGGTAATGGGAGTCGCCACGATGAGGGCGACGGTGGCGAGGCTCAGCACAAGGCCGAGGGCGCGGAACGTATTGATCAGCTTGCGGTGCATGGCCAACTCCTGTTCTTGTTGACTGGTGTTGTATGCAACTATAACACCAAAACACGTCGGGTCAAGTGCCCTGGAAACCATTTCGTCCCAACTGAAGTCATACTTCCGCCACCCCCCCTCTGGAGTCCTGTCATGCCGAGATTTCTGGCCAAAACCCTTGCAGTAGCGGCCCTGTGCGGCCTGTCGGCCCTCGTTTTGGCGGCCGGAGGCGGGCTTCTGGACCGCAGCTATCGTCCCTTGGCCGGCAAGGCGCCGGTTCATCTGGGCAAGACCTATGGCGGCCAGGTGCTGCTGGTGGTCAACACCGCCAGCTTCTGCGGCTACACGCCGCAGTACGAAGGGCTGGAGGCGCTGCATGCGCGGTACGCAGCGCACGGCCTGGTGGTGATGGGATTTCCGTCCAACGACTTCAACCAGGAAGCGGCTGACGCGAAGAAGATTGCCGAACTCTGCTTCAACACCTACGGCGTGAAGTTTCCGATGTTTGCCAGCTCGCCGGTCAAAGGCGCGTCTGCCAACCCGCTGTTCGCGCAGCTGGCGCGGGCTACCGGCAAGCCACCGGTCTGGAACTTCAACAAATACCTGGTCGGGCGCGACGGCGTGCCGGTGGCGCACTACGGCAGCAGCACCGCGCCGGACAGCGCCCTCTTGGCGGGTGCGATAGAAAAGGCGCTCGCGGTGCGCTGACGGCAGGCGCGCCGCCGCAGCGCGACGGCATCCGTCGGCTACTGCAGCGACTCGATGAGCTCGACGTATTCCTGCATCGCCTCGGTCTTGCCCTTGCCCTTGACCGCCGCCCAGGCGTCGTACTTGGCGCGGCCCACCAGGTCGGTGAAACCCGGGCGCTTGCCCTCCACATCGCCCTCGGTGGCCTGCTTGTACAGCGAGTAGATCTTCAACAGCGTCGAGTTGCCGGGCTTTTCTGGCAACTGCTTGCTGGCGGCAACGGCGGCTTCAAAGGCGGCTTTGGTGGTGGCCATGGCGATGCTCCTCGGGGGCTGTGGACGGGGGTTGAAGGTGGCTGAAACTCGAAACTTGACGCTGATCATGTTACCCAGCATCGTCGCGCCACCCCAGCAGCCCAGGACGAGGAAAACCCCCATGACCGACGTCGAGCGCATGTCGCGCGTGGACACCGCGTGGCTGCGCATGGACAACGACGTCAACCTGATGATGATCGTCGGCGTGTGGCTGCTCACGCCCGCCATTTCGATGCTCGCGCTGCGCCAGCGCCTCGCCGACAAGCTGCTGCAGTTTGAGCGCTTCCGTCAAAAAGCAATCGCCGACGCGATGGGCGCACACTGGGTTTTCGATGACCGCTTCGACATCGGCAACCACGTGGTGGCAGCGCAACTGAAGCCCGCCCCGGGGCAGACCGAGCGCCAGGCCTTGCAGCGCCTGTGCGGCGAGTTGGTCGCGACGCCGCT
>JANLVT010000084.1:0-1544 GCA_031364125.1 Lysobacterales bacterium
AGGTTCAAGTAACCCCGGCTTGCTGCCGGGGTTCGTTACACAAGGAAGTACCGGCCTGGTGGCAGAGTGGTCATGCAGCGGCCTGCAAAGCCGCGTACGCCGGTTCGATTCCGACCCAGGCCTCCAAACCTCGCGAATGCGGCTTTGCCTGCTGCCGTTCGCTGAGCGCGCTAACATCCGCCACGCAACGCAAGCTGCGCGCGGCGCCCGGATGGCGAAATCGGTAGACGCAAGAGACTTAAAATCTCTCGGGGGCAACCCCATCCCGGTTCGATTCCGGGTCCGGGCACCATTTCACTGTTTCAAGGCATCCCACCAAGTCCCATAAAGTCAATTAAATTGGATACTTAGTGGGTTTTTTTGTGTCAGCGCGTTTCATGCGGTCCCTTGCTGCACCGTATTTTTGTGAGTAACCTTGTGAGTAACAGCCGCCGTGGGCGATTCTCTCTGGAAGAGGTTACTCACATGTTGACTGATACCAAGCTGCGCGCGTTGAAGCCGAAAGACGCGCTATACAGGGTTGCTGACGCGGGCGGGCTGGCCGTAGAAGTGCCGCCGCAAGGTGGCTTGCGCTGGCGCTGGCGCTACCGCTTCGACGGCAAGGCGAAGATGGTGAGCCTTGGGTGCTATCCAGATGTTTCGCTGGCGCATGCTCGGCAGCGTCGCGACGATGCACGTCGCGCGCTGGCGAAAGGGATTGACCCGAGCGCCGAGCGCAAGGACGCCAAACAAGCCAAGTCCGAAGCCGCGGTGGTAGCCGCTGACACGTTCGAGACTGTGGCGCGCGAATGGATGGCGCGGCAAGACGTGGCCGACGTTACCGCATCGAAAACCCGCTGGCTGATGGATACGTGCCTGTTTCCCGCTATAGGCGCACGGCCTATTGCAGCCATCACGCCCCGCGAGTTGCTGGACGCGCTGCGCGTGGTCGAGGCTACGGGCAAGCTGGAGACTGCGCAGCGCGCCAAGATAAAGGCCGGGCAAGTGTTCCGATATGCAGTGCTGGAGGGGCGGGCCGAAATTGACCCGACCGCTAGCCTACGTAATGCGCTGAAAAGCCCCAAGGCCAAGCATCACGCCGCGATCACTGATCCGCTGCGCATCGGCGAATTGTTGCGCGCGATTGACGGATTCACAGGCCAGCCGGTTACGCTCGCCGCGATGAAGCTCGCTCCGCTGGTATTCGTGCGCCCTGGCGAGCTCCGCCATGCTGAATGGGCCGAGTTCGATCTGGACGCCGCTATCTGGCGCATACCTGGCGCGAAGATGAAGATGAAGGCCGCACACCTCGTTCCGCTTTCCCTACAGGCGATTGCGATTTTGCGCGAGATTCATGCACTCACTGGCGCAGGGCATTACGTGTTCCCGAGTCTGCGCAGTGGCAGCCGACCCATGAGCGAGAACACCGTCAACGCCGCGCTGCGGCGCTTGGGCTACGCGCGCGATGAAATGACCGGTCACGGCTTCCGCAGCATGGCGGCAACGCGATTGAACGAAATGGGCTGGAACCCGGACGCCATCGAGCGCCAGCTTGCACACGCCGA
>JANLVT010000088.1:0-38243 GCA_031364125.1 Lysobacterales bacterium
TGTCCGGACGTGCTCACGGCGAATCAATCGCTTACGCGCTTGTTTCGCCGGCGCAGCCATTCATGGCTGCGTTAACAGGCCACTGAAAACCTGCTACCGCAGATATTTCAGCAGCCTGTTAACCGAAGGACCAATACGCTACCAAACGATCAGTCGAAGGAATGGTTCGGCAGGGGCCTGTCGCGACTTGCGTCGCTCGCACATACAGAAAAGGCGCCAACGTCAGGCAATGAACTCACTCGCGCCGAGATCGAGCAGTTGCTGCGCGACCTGTTGTCCCAACGCATCGACATCATCGCCCACCGCTTCGCTGCGCACTGCGCGGCCGTCGGCGACCGAGCCGACGAGGCCGGCGAGATGCAGTGAACCGTCTGCGCGCAGTTGAGCGAACGCCGCGACCGGCACCTGACAGCCGCCGTGCAGGGCACGGTTCATCGCGCGCTCCGCTTCGACGCAGCGTCGCGTCATTGCGTGGTTCAAGCCCGCAAACAATTCTTGTGTCGCAGCATCGTCATCGCGGCACTCCACCGCGATCGCGCCCTGCGCCGGCGCGGGTAGCCATTCCGGCGCATCCAGCCGCGCGCGGATGCGGCTGTCGAACCCGAGCCGCTGCAGCCCCGCGCAGGCGAGCAGGATGGCGCCGTATTGGCCGGCATCCAGTTTCGCCAGCCGGGTGTTGACGTTGCCGCGCAGATCGACCAGTTCCAGATCCGGCCGCAGCGCGCGCAGCTGCGCCTGGCGCCGCAGCGACGAGCTGCCGACCCGCGTGCCCGGCGGCAGCGCGGCGATGCCGTCGTAATGATTGCTGACGAACGCGTCGGCGTGATCCGCGCGTTCCAGGATCGCCGGCAGCGCGAACGGGCCGTCGAGATCCATCGGCACGTCCTTCAGCGAATGCACCGCGCAATCGGCATCGCCGCGCAGCATCGCCAGTTCGAGCTCCTTGAGGAACAGTCCCTTGCCGCCCACCGCCGACAGCGACCGGTCCAGCACCTCGTCGCCGCGGGTGGACATCGGGATCAGCTGGACGTCGATGTCGGGATGCCGCGCGCGCAGCAGCGCGGCGACGTGCTCGGTCTGCCACAGGGCGAGCGGGCTTTTGCGGGTGGAGATCTTGAGGGTGCGCATGGGGGGATTATCGCCGGGTGGGTGGTGTTGTGTCTTGGGCTTTGGCCGCCATGGCCTAATCGAGGGCCTTGTGGGAGCGGCGGGAGCCGCGATGCTTTGCGTGGTATTGGCCAAAAGCAGAGCTTCCGCGCTTTGCGCGGGTAACTTTCTTTGTCGCAAAGAAAGTCACCAAAGAAAACTCTCTAGTGCCGAGGCAAATCTGCCATCGGGAAGTTGGCCGGGATTTTTCGATGCGGCATCCTGCCGCGTCGAAAAACGGCGCACTTCCTGTGCGCCGCCCTTCGGGTCTCCCAATGAATTTGACGGCGCAGCTTCCTTGGTGTCGATGGGACGATGACCTGTGCGTGTATCAAACGAAATGGCTGATCGGAGGGCGTGAAAGCTCAAGCTCATCCTGGTTTGTGGATCTGATACTTGTTTGCGCTCAGTACGCTTGCCCGCCGCACGTCGTGGTGTCTCGCAGTTCGTCGCTTCGGCTATGGCGGGTCAGGACCCGCCCTACGAAACCGGCTTACTGATTGATCGCGGCAGCTCCTCCCCCTTTCAACCTCCACCCGCGCCGCACGCTTCTCCCTCCCTTTCGCGCAGCGAAGGGGAGGCCCGGGGAGGGGTGCTTTTGATGGAAACAAAGCGAGCCGCCTCGCTTTTCCCGTCACTCCGAACACAGGCACAGCCTGTGGAGTGACCTGCTTCAGATCAAGATGCCTGTGCAGCCCTGCACTTTCGCAGAAGCAAACTGCTTTTCTGCTGGAGCCCTGCCTCGGCAACCCCCTCCCAACCTCCCCCTGCGCTGCGCGCAAGGGGAGGGGCTGAGCGGCGCAGCGGATAGGGCGTCGGCACATGCGTTCGTTTCGACGCACCGCCAAGCGACGGCGAACACTCAGGAATCGTAGACCCGGAGGGCGGCGCACACGATGTGCGCCGTTTTTCGACGCGGCAGGATGCCGCATCGAAAAATCCTGGCCATGTCGCCGACGGCAGATTTGCTTCGGCACTGAGAGTTTTCTTTGGTTACTTTCTTTGCGACAAAGAAAGTGACCCGCGCAAAGCGCGGAAGCTTTGCAGTTGTCCTTCAATGGATACTACTACGCTCAAAGCACCCTACTCTCCATGAATCCAGCATCATGGAGGAAAAGAGTCTTACAACTTATACCAGAGCCATTAGCAAAACAGCGAAAAACAGCATGACGGCAAGCCCTGCAAATGCCTGCTTTATCCAGAACATGCACTTACGCAATTTGTGCAGAGCTGAATTTTGATCATAACTTGTGGTGCTTTTCTGATCATCTTCCGCCAAGTCATGCACAATTTTCGATGAGGCGTATGCGAACACGTACTGGAGATACGCCGTAACAAGCGACAATACGGAAACGATGATCGTGAATACGAGCAGTATCTTGTCGGGGGCCTGCGGCAAGGACGGAGAATCCTTGCCGCCGATAAGTAACAGCCAGCTCATAGCCAACGTGCTTAGCGCGATCGTCTTCGTCAGCTCTGATATTTTTTCGCTGATCGACTTGAGATCTGCCCTGACTCCTTCGAGATTGATCGTGGCAACATTTGGTGCTTGAGTCGGCAGTTCATCCGGAGAAATGATTCTCACAATTTCTGCAACCTTCGCATCGACGGATTTGATATCTGACCTGATGTCTTCGATATTGCTCATATCAGCGGCCCACGCTTGGACCACCAAACCCGGTGCTGCTTGTCTTCTTCGCGGCCTTCTTGGCTACCTTCTTCGCGGCTTTCTTGATCGATTTTTTCACTACCGTGATCCCCCCTGATCAAAAATCTTGTAACCCAACAAACTCAATCGCTGATTGTTACTGTAACAAGCCCTCTACAAATGCCTCACCATATCCCTCAAATGCGGCACACACCTGCGACTCACCTCCAACGGCTTGTCCCCATGCCGTAACACCGCCTCAATCCGCCCATCCGTCGCGCGACGCAACTCCACCAGCTCCTCCCGCGACACCAGACAATTGCGATGGATCCGCACGAAACTCTCCGCGAACTCGTGCTCAAGCGACTTCAACGACTCCTCGATCAGATCCTCACCGCGCGCGTGATGCACCACGACATACTTTTCATCCGCCTGCAGATAGCGGATGTCCTCGATCGCGATCAGGCGCAGGCTGCCGCGCAGGCGTGCGCACAGGTGACTGCGACGCTTGCCGTTGACGGCGACGGGCACGGCGACGTCTTCGCTGCGCGGGCCGCGGCCGGCGACGAAGGTGCGGGCGCGGTCGAGGGCGACGGCCAGGCGCTCGCGGCGCACCGGTTTGACCAGATAGTCGACGGCGGCAGCATCGAACGCGGACAGCGCGTGTTCGTCATAGGCGGTGCAGAACACCACCGCGGGGCGCGGGTCGAAGGTGGCGAGATGGCGCGCGGCTTCCAGGCCGTCGATGCCCGGCATCGAGATATCCAGCAGCACCACGTCGGGGGTGTGTTCGGCGCAGGCGTCCAGCGTGGCGTTGCCGTCGCCGGCTTCGGCGACCAGTTGCATGTCGGCATGCTCGGCGAGCAGCGCTCGGAGCCGCTCGCGGGCCATCGGTTCATCGTCGGCGATGATGACTTTCACGTCAGTGTGCGACTTGATCCCATACCCCGATGGTAGCGCCATCCGACGCCAGCGGTCACCCGTCCGTTTGGACGGGCCGGCAGGCGTTTAAAAAACGGCCTGCCAGGGCGGCCATGGATGACTGAAAAACGTACGGGAAGTACGTTTTTCCAAAAAACATGCGCTAGCCGACGGCGAACCGCGCCTGCATCCAGTCGCCCAGGTCGCGGATTTCCTCGGCGCAGGCCTGGTGGGCCATCGGGTAGCGGTGCCAGTCCACGGCGAAGCCGAACTGCCGCAGCATCGCCGCGCTCTGCTCGC
Organism: Lysobacterales bacterium; assembly: GCA_031364125.1. Classification (GTDB taxonomy): domain Bacteria; phylum Pseudomonadota; class Gammaproteobacteria; order Xanthomonadales; family Xanthomonadaceae; genus Lysobacter_I. The sequence continues at coordinate 4,016 of JANLVT010000088.1, forward strand.
CCGCGGCATAGGGCACCACCGGGTCGTACTGGCCGTGGGCCATGAACAGCGGTTGGCGCTCGGCGCCCGGGCGCAGCGCGGCGGCGGCCTTGGTCGGCGCCGGCAGATAGGTGGACAGCGCGATCAGACCGGCCAGCGGCACGGTGCGGCGCAGGCCGACGGCCAGGGTGACGGCGCCGCCCTGTGAGAAGCCGGCGAGGAGGATCCGCTCCGGCGGAATGCCGCGCCCGGCTTCGCGCGCGATCAGCGCTTCGACCTGTTCGACCGATTCGGCGAGGCCGGTTTCGTCGGCGCGATTGGCCAGGTCCATGTGCGCGATGTCGTACCAGGCGCGCATGCGCGTGCCGCCGTTGATGGTGACCGCGCGCACCGGAGCATGCGGGAACACGAAGCGCAGCGCGGGCCAGCCGGGGCGAACCAGTTCGGGGACGATGGGCGCGAAACCTTCGCCGCTGTCGCCCAGGCCGTGCAGCCAGAGGACGGTCCAGGTGGGAGAAGGGCCGGTGGTACGTTCGACGCCGTCGAACGGCGCTGGGGTCTGAGGGGTCGTCATCGGCCTATTCTGGCGGTCGCGTCGCGACGCCGCCACCGTCGGCGCGCGATCACTGCGGGGTCTTGAACAGATCCTGCAGTCCCGATTCCACCGCGCCGCCGATGGCGCCACCGATCGCGCCGCCCGCCGCCGAGCCCACTGCGCCGCCGATGACCCCGCCGATGGGACCGGTGACCGCAGCGGGCACCCCGCCGGCCGCACCGCCGATGGCCCCGGCCACGGCGGTACCGGCGGCGGCACCCGCAACGCCCCCGACCGTCGCGCCGACCGATGTTCCGACCGCGGCACCTGCGCCGCCAGCATTGGCGGCGGGTGGCGCAGCGGCGTTGGCGCCGGTGTTGGTTGCGGGCGCATTGGTCGCGGGGCGGTTCGCGGCAGCATTGGCTGGCGTGTTGGCTGGCGTGTTGGCTGGAGCGTTCGCCGGGGCATTCGCAGGCGTATTCGCAGGTGCGTTCGACGCCGACCTGTTCGCGGCGGCATTCGGATTGGCGCCGGCGTTCGCGGGCGCATTGGCCGCCGCGTTCGGAGTCGCGGCGTTTGCCGGCGCACTGGCGGGCCGGCTGTTCGCAGGCGTGCTGTTCGCGGGCGGCTGATTCGCGGGCGGCGCATTGGTCGCGGGGCGGTTCGCAGCGGCGTTCGGCGGCGGCGGCGCGGCGGGCACCGCGCTGGGGCCGAGCGGCTTCGCGCCTTCGGCCACGGATTTGTCGATGCCTGCGCGCCGCTGCTGTTCCGACTGCTGCTGCATCTGCAGGCGCGCGTTGCGCGAGGCGGTGGGGTCGGGAATCTCCGCCGCCGGATTCAGCGTGCTGTTGCGGATGCGGTCGGCCTGCGCCTGCGCGGCCATCTGGTTCAGCGGCAGATAGTCGGTATGGAAATTCAGTTCGACCGAGGAGTTCAGTTCGAGGTCGGTATTGATCTCCTCGGTGCGCTGGGTGCGTTCGGTCGACACATAACTGATGGTGTTCTCGACCTCGGCGCTGGCGCCCCACGGCCCCACGCCGAAACTGCCGGCGGCCTTGATCCGGTTCTTCACCCCGAACTCGCTGCCCTTGTCCTGACTGGCGGCGCTGCGGGTGTCGATGTGGAAACGCATCGACGCGTTGATCTTGCCGCTGTCGATCACGATCCGCTGCATGCCCAGCATCACCATCGTCGCAAGTTGCTGCTGGCGCTGGCGGGCGAGATAACGGCGCGCGAACGGCACCAGCTGTTCGGGGTTGCTGGCGTCGATGGATTCTTCCGGCGGCACGCCCAGGGTCGCGCGGACTTCGGCCTGGCCCGGCATCGAAGCGCCAGGACGCAGCCGGAGTTTGATGTTCGCGAGCTCTTCCTGCAGCTCCGCCAGTTCGTCCGGATCCAGCTTGTCGCCGGGCTGCGGCATCTCGTCGGCATCGGGCGTGTCGTATTCGATCGATTCCGGAAAGTGATCGGCCACCCATTGCCGCACCTGCACCAGTCCGAACTGGCTGCGCTCGAAGCCTTCCGCGGACGCCGACACCGCGTTGAGCAGTTGCACGTACTGCTGCATCTGCTGCGCGTTGGCATCGATCATCGCCTTGAACACACCGTTGATGAGATCGGTGACGAAGCGCGGGAACGACACCGCGTTCAGCACGTTCCTGGTGATGCCGGCGATACGGTTGGCGGACTCGCCGAAATCGGGCTGCGCCTCCTGCGCGCGCGCCAGCGGCGTCGATAGACGCGACTCGGCGCGGCGCTCGATCTCGCCCTCGGCCTGGCCTTCCTCGGCGATGAGTTCGGCCGCCAGAGTGGAGACTTTCACCATCGCCTGCGCCAGCGCCTGGCGCTGCGGCGGCGACAGCGCGCCGTAGTTCGGCGTGCGTTCCAGCACGTCGCGCACCGCGACGCGGATCCACGGCGGCGGCGGCGCGGCCGATGCCGGCGGCGCTGCGGTCGGCATGGCGCGCGCGGCGGTCACGATCAGACCACCATCGGCATCGTGGCGTGCATCGCTGCGGGCATCACTGCGGACATGGGCATTGCGGATGCGGCCGGCAGCGAGGCGAGCCAGCGCTGCGCGGCGACGATGACTTCGACATCTTCGGGCTTGGCCGCATCGAAACGGATCGCGTTATCGGCGTAGTGATTCGCCAGCCACAGCAACACCGTCTGCCCGCTGCGGCCGCGTTCGACATGCTGCTGCGCGGCGCCTGCGGGAATGCCGGTCTGGCTGCCGACGATGGCCACCAGCCGCCACAGATCGTCGACCGCGAACGCGGCCTGCAGCTTGCGGTCGCGCAGGAACACCAGCGCGGTGTTGATGGTCTCGACGATGTCGCGCGCGGCGATCGACGCCATCGGATCCACGCGCTGCGCGAGGAACGCGGCGAAGCTCTGGGCATGGGTCGCCACCACCACCTGTTCGCGCAGGTCGACGCCGTCCGCCTGGGCGATGATGCCTTCGCACAGCACGCGCATCAGCCGGTCGAAGTGCGGGGTCTCGATCACCCGCGCATAGATCGCGTTGCGTTCATCGGCGTCCAGGCGTTCGCGTCGGCCGCGCCAGAAGTCGTGCAGCAGGTTCGCGGTCGGCCCCAGCGGCTGGGTGATCGCGCCGCTGACGAACAGCCCGGCGATCAGTTCGGCGGTGGGCAGCAGCCCGGCGCGTTCGAGTTCGCTGGCGAAATACAGCGGCGCCGCGGCGTTGAGCTGGACGCGGTCCTCGACGGTCGGCGCGCCTTCGGGCAGATCGAAATCGATGCCCGCCAGCGCCTGTGCATAGGCGCTCGCTTCCGCACAGGCGCGTTCGTGCGCATCCAGCGCGCCCAGCGCCACCGACAGCGCGCCCAGCAATGCGGCATACGGATGCTGCGGCGGAAGACGCACTGCGGGCGGTGGCGGCGCGAGGCGGAGCATGGCGCGCGCACCTCAGCCCGCTGCGGGTGCGGAAGCGCCCGCCGATTTCGCGTTCGGATCGAACGGCGTGGCGTTGCCCTGGATGCTGGCGATCATGCCCGGCGAGGCGAGCTTCTCCATCGGGAAATAGTCCGACTTGAAGTTCACCCGCACTTCGCCGCTGAGCTTGGCCTTCATCTCCTGGCTGGACGTGGAGGTCTCGTCCACCGACGACGACACCGTGGTCATGTGATTCTGTTCGTCCTTGTTGACCGACGCCGCGCCGCCCCAGCCGAAATGCGCGCCGGCCGCGGTGGTGTTGCTGTTCATGCTGGACTTGCGGTCGTGCAGCGAGGCCTTGGCGTCGCGCCTGGCCTCGTCGCTGGCGCGGAAATTGAACAGCACTTTCGCGTTGATCAGGCCGTCGGTCACCACGATGCGGTTGATGCCCAGCATCACCATCGACGACAGCATCTGCTGGCGGCTGCGCGCCATCTGCATGCGCGCGGCCATGACCAGGCGCGTTTCCTGTTCTTCGTCGGAAAGATCCGTCACCGGCTTGGACATCTGCAATTCGCTGCTGAACTTCGACGCATTGCCTTCGGCGTCGTCGCCGCCCTTCATGGCCAGACGCGGCGTGCCGTCCTCGCCGCCGGTGTCGATCTCGAGATCTTCCGGGAATTTCTGCACCAGCCAGTCGCGCGCGTTGTTCATGCTGATGTTGTCGGCCGCGAACTGGTCGACCGTCTGCGACACGGCTTTCAACAGTTCGGCATACGCTTCCATCTGCTGGATCGAGGCGTCCACGATCGCCTGGAATACGTTCTGGATGAGACCACCGACGAATGCCGGGAAGTCGACGGCGCCGACGAAGGCACGGAAATTGTCGGCGCCCTGTTTCACCGAGCCGGCTTCGAAATCGCTGCCGGCGAAAGTGCCGATCTTCTCGGATGACTTGTTTTTGGCCTGATCGACCGGATCGGCCAAGGCCTGCACGGGCGCGGTCTGTTCGGACGGTTCCTTCGTCAGCACGCCCTTGCCGGGCGTGAGCTCCTGTTTCGCCAGACCTTGCGGGTTGGCCATGTACGAAGCGACCCGCACCATCGTGCGCGCGATGTCCTGCTGCTTCTCGGGTTCGAGCGCGCGGAACCCGGCCGAGGATTCCAGCAGGTGCCGCACCTGCGGACGCACCGCGCGCAGGGTGTCGTCGTCCAGCCAAGCCGGTTCGGTGTTCGAATTGCGGACGATGGAGGCGGACATGGCAGACTCCGGAAGCGGCATCAGGCGGTCGGCGTGGTCGCAGGCGGAGTCTGCGCAGCGGGCGCTGGCGTCGTGCCGGCGGCCGGTGCGGGTGCGGGTGCGGGTGCGGGTGCGGGTGCGGGCGGCAACGGACGATTGGCCATATTCTTGACCATTCCGGGCTGCGCGTTCATCTGGATCGCTGCGATTGCTTCCGGATTGGCCAACTTCTCGAGCGGCATATAGTCACTCTTGAAATTGACTTCGACTTGGCCGGCGAGACTGGCGCGCGCCTGCAGCGAGGAATCGTTCTGCAGCGACGAGGTGCTGCGCATCTTGATGATCGGCTCTTCGTTGTACTTGTGGTCGCCCTTCGAGTACGACATGCCGCCCTCGCGCGCGGGGCCGCTCAACCAGCCGCCGGAAATCGCGTTGCCCTGCGCGTCGCGTGCGACGGTACCCTGTTGGTCTTTGTTTTCATGCGACTCCTCGCCGCTGCGCGTCTTCTGCACGTTGCCGCTTGCGTCCTTCAGGTGGTCGAACTTGGTCGCGCTGTAGCGGTAGCGGCTGTTGTCGCGCGCCTGGAAGTCGTACATGACCTTGGCCGAAATCTTGCCGTCGGTGACCACGATGCGGTTGATGCCCAGCATCACCAGCGTCGCCAGCAACTGCTGGCGGCCGGTCGCGATCTGGGTGCGCGCGGCTGGCACCAGCAACGCCTCGACGAGTTCGTCGTCGAGGCGGGTCAGTGGCTTGTCCAGCGGCAGCGACTGGTTGAGCTTCGCGACCGCGGCCTTCTCGTCGACATCCTGGCGCAGCACGACCTTCGGCTGCGGCGGGCCGGACGGGGCATCGTCGCCGAAGCCGCCGAAATCGTCGAACGCACCGCCGCCCATGCTGAGCTGGAAGATGTCGGGGAACTGTTCGACCAGATGGTCGCGGCCTTGATTCTGGGTGGTATTGTCGTCGCGGAACTGGTTGAGGCTCTTCGACACATCGGCGACGAGCTTGGCGTAGGCCTCCATCTGCTGGATCGACGAGGTCACGATCGAATTGAACACGCCGTCGATCAGCCCGGAGACGAAGGAAGGGAAGTTCACCGCGTCCATCAGCGCGCCAGCCTGCTCGACGCCCGTGCGCAATGCCTGGCCGAATTCCGGTTGATTTTCCTGCGGCAGCGCTTCATCGGTCAGTGCGCGCACCTGCGGGCTGAGCTGGCCGCGCTTGAGCCGCACGCCGTCGGGCTCGGCGAGATAGGTCGCGATCTGGACCATGCCCTTGGCCAGCGTCTCGCGCTTGTCCGGCGGCAGTTGGGTGAAGGCGTCGCTGCTCTCGAGGAGCTTGCGCACCTGTTGCCGGGCGACGTCCAGGGTCTCGCGACTGGCGGGCGGCGCGGCGCGCGCGGCGGTCTGGGTTCTGGGTGGGAAGATGGCGGACATGGGCTCGCGCTCCGGGTAGGAGGCCGCGCGGGGCGCGGCCGTTGAACTGCTCGATCACTACTCGATCGTCATGCGCCGACGGGCTCGCGCCCGACGACGGCAACGCACGACTGCATCCCAAACTACTGCAGCGCCTGCGCCTCTTCGATCGCTTCGCGCATCTCGAACTCGATCGGGCGCACGTACAGACTGATGCGCGCCTGGCTGGTCGGCGTGACCCGCAGACTCAACACCGAGAAATGCCCCTGCTGGCCGACATCGTCGACGCCGAAGGCATCCAGCCAGCGCGACAGCGCGATCAGCTGGCGCGGACGCTCCGCCAGGCCGAGCTTGATCAGATCGAGGAAACGCGCGGGCAGATCGGGAATCGCCGCCAGCAGGATTTCCAGTTTGAGTTCGACGCCGTCCGGCGTCTCGCGGATGCCGATCAGCACGCCGCCCGCCGGCAGCTCGAAGCGTCCGCCCAGCGCGACGCCGACGATCCGCATCAGGCTGGGCAGTTGATGGCCGATGCCCAGCCGGTTCATCAGCGGCCCAAGGGCGCTGATGGTCATCGGTCCGCGATGCAGGAAGGTCACGCGCTGGCTGCCGCTGTCGCGCTTGCAGCCGATCGAGGTGAAGATCGGCATCAGCGTCGGCATTTCGGTCATCACCTGCCGGGTCAGCATCGCGAGACTGGGCGACAGCGCTTCGATCTGCGCCGGCTGCAGTTCGTAGTAGATCTTGGTCGCGTACAGGCCGTCCTCGTCGAACGCGCTGCCGAACCAGGCGCCGAAGTTCATCCAGCTCATGCCGCCGAAGCCGCGCCATTCCTCGCTGCGGTTGTCGAACCAGCGCAACGCGTCGCGGCCGAACACCGGCTGGATGAGGCGGCGCATTTCCCGCGTCGCCTCGTCGCGTCGCGACACCGGCGACGCACCGGGGCCCAGCGGTTCGATGGTGAAGCGCAGCTTGTTGGGCTCGGCCTCCGAGAACGAGGGCTCGTACGGCACCGCGCCCGGGGTGAGCGCGTTGTGGGCGTACGAGACGTCGTCGTCCGGCAGGTAGAACGTACGCTCGATCAGATCGCCGATGTACGGCATCGGGTCGCGGGTGCCGAGCGCCTGCGAGGCGGAATGGAGCGAGCGCTCCACCAGATGCCTCATCGGCTGCGCGCGTGTGCCATGGTGGGACATGATCGTTCTCCGTGGAGTGGTGCGGTCGGCTGCTCGAAAGCTGTGCGGTCAGAAGCTCGGCAGACTGATGACCGCCGGACTTTCCTGCTCAGAAGCTCGGCAGGCTGATGCCTGCCGAATCCAGCACATCGCGTGCGATCTGCGGCATTTCGATCGGCTTGCTGGTGATCGTCGGCGACTCGACCGGCTGCGAGAAATCCTCGACCCGCTGGTCGCCGATGCCGCCCACCGCGATCAGTTGCTCGCAGGCCTGCAGCAGATCCCAGTCGGTGGGCTCTTCCATCGGCCGGTCGCTGCCGCGCAGCTGCGGGTTGGTCAGGGCGTTGGTCGAAATCACTTCGCCCATGCGGTTGGTCAAGCGCTGATGGTTGTGCGCCAGCCACGCGATGATGATCGCGCCGCATTTGGCCTGGGTGCGATAGCGATGACTGTTGCGGGTGCCGCCGAGGTAATTGGCGTTGACCTGGTCCATGACTTGCCACATGTCGCGCGCCCCGAACGAGGTGCGGATTTCCTGGTCGCTGAGCAGGTCGCGGTATTCGATGATCAGCGTCTTCAGCTCCTTCGAGAACTGATAGGCGATGCCGTAGCAGTTGCGCGACAGGCTGGCGGCGAGATCGCGCGCGGCCTTGCGCACCTGCTCCTGCGAGACCGACAGCGGGATCTGGCTGCGGAACATGCGGTCGACGGTGAGTTGGCGGCCGAACGACGACACCGACGAGACGAAACGCAGCCACAGGTCGCTGAACTCGCGGTTGGGCTGGTTGGTGCTGGGGTCACCGCCGGGGGCGCCGAACGCGCGCATGTACAGGTCGCGGCGCTCGCCTTCGGTAATGCGCTCCGAGGACTTCTTGTAGTAACTGTAGAGATAGTCGCCGGTCTTGCCGTAGCTCAGCGGCAGCAGGCCGGCGCGGAACAGTTCGACGATGCGCTCCACCACCTGCGGCATCCGCGCCTCTTCCAGCTGGTAGGCGAAATAGATGGCCTGGGCGGCGTCGAGATTCTCGCGCACGATCTCGCTGTCGGTGGCTTCTTCCAGATCCGGCAGCGGGATATCGAACGACGACGGCGGCGCGCCGCCGACCACGCCGCTCTGCATCTCGTAGACGTTCTCGATCCGGCTGGCCAGCCACGGATCGTTGAAACTGATGCCGTCGGCTGCCAGCTTGCGCACCACCGCGGCCAGATTGCGACCGCTCAGCACGCAGACCTTCGACAGGAGGTTCGGGACCGAGTCCTCGCCCGGCCTGCGATCTTCCGGATCGCCGCCGGGGCGGATGCAGCCGAACACGCTTTCATCGATCAACTTCGCCTTGATCTGCGAATTGAGGGGAACCGGATATTTCCTGCTGAGCAGATCGAACGCGGCGTCGAACAGTTCGCGGCTCTCGCGGTATTCGCCCTGCGCCGCGCTGACCTTCTGCACGAAGCCGCGGCGGTCGGCATCGGTCGCGCCGTCCAGCTGCAGCAGGCCGCAGATGCCGATGATCTCGCGTTCCGCACGCTGCAGCTGATCGAGGAAATTGTCCGGCACGCGCTGGGTGCCGATCAGCCCGTATTTGTGGACGTAATCGGTGTTCTTCTTATTGCCGTTGGCCTTGGCGGCATTCGCCGCCGCGGCTGCCGGCGCGTCGTCGGCACCGGCCGCCAGTTCCTCCCAGGATCGCTGCGCGTAGGTCGCGGCGACCCGGCGGTAGAACGGATCGGCGACGATATCGCTGCCGAGCGTCGATTCGATGTCGGCCAGCTCTTCGAGTTGGCCGGCGCTGAGCCCGCCGCTGGTGTCGGCGGTGGTGAGGATGGTTTTCAGGACCTGCCGCCGCGCGCGCAACTTCTGCCGTTCTTTCAGTTCGCGTTCGCCGAGGTCGACCAAGAGGATACGGTTCATGGTGTTCTCTGCTCTGTTGTTGGCTCGAAGGCCGGAAGTTGCGGCGGCGGCCCGGCTGCTGCCGGGCTTGCTGCCGTTGGTGGTCGCCCTGGCGCGCGCAGCGCGAGGCTTGGAGGCCGCGGCGCCCGAGGTCTTGCGGGGCTTGGTGGAGCTTTTTCGGATCGCCATCGGAGTCTCCTGTTGCGGGGTGTTCGCGCGGTACGGCCTGGGGTTCGAACTGTCTATCGGGAACGTTTGATATGAAGCTGATCGATATGAAGCTGCGCGTTCAGGCGGCGAGCGCGGGTGGAACATCGGTGGGGTCGTATTCGTCGGCGTCTTCGGCACGGATGCTTGCGTCGATTTCGGCGTCCAGCGCGCGCAGCGCGCCGAGGGCGTCGAGCACGCCCTGGCCGCAGCCGGTCACGCCGGCTGCGGCGAACGGCCGCGCGCTCGCGATCAACAGCCGGCGCGCGTCGTCGCTGCTCAGCGGCCACGCCCGGCGCTGCGCACGGGACGCCAATAGCGCGCAGATCGCGGCGACGTGCGGCGCGGCGAAGCTGGTACCGCTGGCATGCTGGTAACCGTCGAGACCGCAGGTGAGGATGTCGCGGCCCGGCGCGCACAGTGCGACGTGATCGCCGCGGGTGCTGAACGATGCCGGCCGCAAACTGCGATCGATCGCGCCGACCGCGATCACGCCTGCATGCGCGGCCGGGAAGTATTTTTCCGTCAGACCGGAATTGCCGCTGGCCGCAACCAGAATGACGCCGCGTGCGAGGGCATAGCGCAGGATCTCTTCGTGCGGCCGCGGCGCATCGGCGTCGAGCATCGATTCGGGCGTGCCGAAGCTCATGTTGATGACCTTCGCGCCCAGATCGATCAAGCGCTTCATGCCGGCGTCGATGTTGTCCAGCGCGCCCACGCCGACGCGTTTGTCGCCGGGGCCGAGCGCCGCGCCGAGCACCCGCACCGGGGTGAGGCCGCAGGCGCCGGCGGCGCCGACCGGCATGCCCTTGCCGCGCGCGGCGATGATGCCGGCGCAGCCGCTGCCGTGGCCGACCTCGTCCTGCGGGCGTTCGCCGGCGCGGCGGTAATCGCCGACCAGGGTCACGCCGCCGACGTTATCCGGATCCAGATCCACGCTGTCGAAACCCGCGCGCAGGCGGTTCTCCAGTTCGACATGCGCCAGCTACACGCCGGTGTCGGCCAGGCCGAGCACCACCGCCGGGTCGCCGCCTTCGTAGCGCAGCGCCTCGTCGATGCGCGTGCACTGCCGCACCCAGGCGTTGTCGACGGACTTCGCGTTCGCGGCATCGGCGTGCTTCGGCACGGGACCGTCCGCGAAGGGCGCGTGGCTGAGATGGTTCGCGGTGACGCGCTCGATCATCGGCAGCTCCGCCAGCGCCTGCAGCAGCGCATGCACGCCGTCGGGCTCGCTCACCTGGATGCGCAGCACGCGGGCGACACCGCTGATCTGTTCGATCTCGTCGAAACGCTGGCTGCCGGCGACCGCGCGCGCGCTGCGCGGCGTGCGCGCGCTGTGCAGGCGCACCGCGCGCAGGGCGCCACCGTGATGGCGCAGCAGACGATCGATCACGCCGCCGTCGATACGGTCGGCCATCGCCGCGCCGTAGCGGCTGCACGCGCGCCAGCCCGGCACGTGTTGCGGCATCTCGCCCAGTTTCAGGGTGACCAGCAGGCGGCCGCGGACGGCATTCGATGTGATGTTCCTGGCGCCGGTCATGGCCTGCTCCATTGGCCGAGCTGGCCTTCGCTGAGCTGCACATGGGCGATGCTGCCGTCGCCGAAATCCACTTCCGCGTCGCAGCCCAGCTGCGACGCCATCGGCGCCAGCACGATGCGTCCGTCCTCGGCGCCGACCACGTCCACGCTCTGCCCCGCAACGCGCACCCGCGGCAGCCGGCCCGCGCGCAGGCCGGGCGCGGTGAGATGCAGGCGCGCGCCGGGTTCGGTGGCGCCGTTGCCGCTGTCCGCATGCGTCACCCGCGTGACCCGCGGCGCGGCGGCGCGCATCAGCGCCTGCTGCAGGCGGTTCACCGGCATCCGCGACAGGCGCGCGATCACGTCGGTGCCGGCCTTTTCCTTCAATTCATTGAGCTGCTGCACGGTGCGCACGCCGATGCGTTCCAGCTGACGCTGTTCGACTTCGGAAATCTGGTCGCCCAGCGCTTCGCGCAGCGAGAACTTCGGGTCTTCGGTGCTGTAGTCGACGCTGTTCTCGTCGATCATCGGCTTGGTGATGGTGGTCAGCTGCAGCTTGATGCTGCTGGCCTCGGTTTCGCCGGGGCCGGCCGGGCGCAGATAGATGTCGTCGTCGAGGATCTGCACGAAGGCGCGCAGGTCCAGCGAGATTTCCTTGACCGCGAAGGTCAGCGGCAGCTTGCCGAGGCGCGCCTTGATCGCCATGCCGGCCTGGGCTTTGTCCAGTTGTTCTGTCAAGGCCTGGATGAACAGGTCGAACGGGACGCCCGCGTCCTGCAACAGCGGCGGCAGCTGCGCGCTCATGCGCTCGCCTCCGCATCGCCGCCGCTGGTCCAGGCCAGGGTCAGCCGCGATGGCGTCGCGATCCAGGCGTTCACCTCGCTGCTGCGCGTGAAATCGGCGAGCAGCACGCAGCCGCCGTCGCGGAACACCGGCTGCACGTCGATCGGCAGGGTCATCTCGACCTGCGACAAGCGCATGCCGTCGCGCGCTTCGATCGCCACCAGGCCATCGTGCAGCTCATCAAGCAGTTGCGAGAGTTCGCGCAGCATCACGGCTTGCCTTCAGCGGATGCGGTAGCAGCCGCAGGCGCGGGCGGCGCGGCGGCGCGACCGGTCATCGAATGCTGCTGCACCAGCGCCATCTTGGCCGCGTCGGCCATGCGGTCGAGCGGCAGGGTTTCGCTGACGAAATTGAGTTTGACCTCGCCGAACAGATCGGCGCGCACGGTGGATTCGTTCTGGGCGTTGACCGCCAGCGTCGACACCATCGTGGTGCTGCCGCCCTGGCTGATCGCACCGCGCTCGCCCCAGTTGTTGGCGCCCTGCGGATCGCTGCTGGTCGCGTACTGCACCGCGGCGGAGTCGCGCGCGGCAGCGCGGAACATCACCTTGGCGCTGATGCTGCCGTCGCGCACGGCGACGCGGTTGAGGCCCAGCAGCACCATCGTCGCCAACAGTTGCTGGCGTTCGGCGCCGACCTTGTTGCGCACCTGCGGCAGGATCTGCTGCTCCAGCAATTCGGTGGTCAATTCCTGGCCGTCGACGCCGTAATCGTCCAGCCAGATCGGGCTGAGTTCTTCGGCGCGCGGCGCCAGCTGCGGTTCGCTCTCGCCGGCTTCGGGCAGTTTGAGCACGACATCGCCGGGATAGCGCGACACCAGCCAGTCGCGCGCCTGGTTGAAGGTGACGTTTTCTTCGGTGAACTGGTCGACCGTTTTCGCCACCGCCGACACCAGGCCGGAATAGCTCTCCATCTGCCGGATCGAGGCATCGACGATCGCATCGAACGTGCCGTGCACGAGCTGCGAGACAAATCCGGGGAAGTCGATTTCGTTGACCATCGCGCCGGCGCGGCGGGCGATGGTTTCGGTGGCCGGCGGTTTGCTGGAAGCGACCGGTGCCGCCGTCGCGGGTCCGGCGGTCGGCGACTGCGAGGCGTTGGGCTGGCCGTCCGCCTGCGCACGCGCGATCGCCGTTCCGTTTCGGGACGGAAAGATCCTGCCGCTGTTGCGCGTGGTGTCGGACACGGTGCGCTCCTCAGGCCGCGGGGCTCAACAACGCATCGGGCTTTTCGACGGCAGGCTTCTCGACGTTGGCGTCGCGCCATCCGTTCTCGCGTTCGTAACGGCCGTCGCCGCGCAGCGTCATTTCGATGACCGCATCGGGGTTGCCCTGCGACAAGCCGCGGAAGCGGTAGTCGATGCGCACCCGCAGCCGCGCCACGCCATCGGCGTCGGCACAGTCTTCGATCCTGGCGATCACTTCCACGCCATACGCCAGGTTCGCGGGCATGCCGGCGGTGATGCGGACATCGCCGAGGCTGCCGTTCGCGGCGCGGAATTCGATCTTCAAAGGCAGCGGCGTGGGTGCGCCGTCGATCGCCGGCCAGTCGTTGATATCGATGCGGACATCGGTGGGCGCGGCCGAACTCACGGTGGGCGACAGCGTCGACGGCGATGGCATCGCAGATGACTTCATGCCTTCGAGCTGATCGAGCGCCCAGCGGCTGCCGCCGGCTTCGCCGATCACGCGGCTCATGCGCACGCCGAGCACGCGGCTGGGTTCGATCGGTTCGCGCCGCGCGCCGGCGGCATCGAGATTCAGCGCGCGCACCGATGGCGGCGGCGGCGCCAGGCGCGTGTCGCTGCCGTACGTCGACAGCGACTGCGCGCTCGCGACGGCGACGGGCAGATGCAGGATCCGCCAGTTGCCGTAGTCGGGCTGGGCCATGTTGCCGAAGTCGGCGGCGAAGTCGGCGAACGGCAGCCAGTCTTCGTAGCCATTGTTGGCGGGATGGAAGTCGATCGGGTCATTGTCGAACGCGACGCGCGTATCCCAGGGATTGAGGATCTTGACCTGGGTCGCGTTGGCGTCGTCGAGGTTGCCGCGGATGCCGGCCACCACCACCGCATGCGGCGCGCCCACGATCACCACCCACAGCGGGCCGTAGGTGTTCAGCCATTCCGCCCACTGCTTCGGTGCGTGGTAGATGCTGGCATTGGACGGCTGATCGATGATGGCGAACCCGTAGCGATCGCGCACCGCCGTGAGCAGATCCCAGCCGTAGGAACTGGCGAGACTGCCGCCGACTTCGTTGACGATGGATTCGGGCGTGCGCGACTGCTGCCGGCGGTGCGCCAGCAGCATCGCCATCGAGGCCGCCCAGCACGCATCCTTGTTCGGCTGCGGAATCAGGCTCACGGGATGGTCGGAGGGACCGTCGTTGCCCAGCGCGCGGCTGCCCATGCGGCCCGATGCGCCCAGCGACAGACTGGCAGTGAGGCCTTCGATCCAGTCGATCTTGTTCTGCATCAGCCGGCAGCCGCGGTTGAGATCGTCGGTGTCCGCGCCGGTATGCACGCCGACCACGTACGAACTCAGCACGCCGCTCTTGTCGCTGATGTAGTAGACCGGCGAGCCGCTGGCGCGCTTGAGGGTGAGGATCGGATAGCTGAAAGTGCTGTCGTCGCTGGCCAGCGCGGCGATGTAGCCGGCGTGCAGGTGCTGCTTGAAGCCGTCGATCGCCGCAGTGAGTTCCGGCACCTTGGTCGAACGCGAGGAATAGCCGCAGACCACCACGCCTTCGGGCCGCGACTGGTTGAGTTCTTCCAGGCTGTCGAACCACTGGCCGTTGGGCGCGTCGATCGGCACGTTGTCGATCACCGCCAGATCGGTCGCCGCATTGCTGCCGGCATAGCTGGCCGGGATCCGCCACGAGGCGGAGGTGACCATGGTGCGGCCGAAGGGTTCGGTGGACGCGCCGCCGTTGCCGTTCTTGCCGGGAATGATGGTGACGCTGGCCTTGTTGTAGAGGTTGTGCGCGCAGGTGAGGATGCGGTTGCGGCCGATGTAGAAGCCGGTACCGCGGCCGATGTTGCCGGCGGTGTCCTGCATCTCCAGCAGACAGATCGCCGAGTGCGGGAAGAGCGTGGTGTTGGGCACGCCCGCGAACCATTCCTCGCGCGCCAGGCTGAAGGCGTCGGCCTGGCAGGTCAGCGCGCTCATCGGGTCGGCGGGGTCGTAGAACGGGGTGATGATTTCCTGCGCCATCGAATAGCCGCGACGCGCGCCCAGGCTCTGCGCGACCGCGCCGCCCGCCAGCGCCGCGGCTTCGGCAGTGAGATACACCATGTAGGTGTCCCAGTCCCAGACTGAATTCGGACAGCTGGTGTGGGTGGTCTTGGGGTCGACTTCGGAATGACCGAGGACATGGGTGCGGTCGGCTGGAATGCCGAGCTGCGCGCACAGCCACGCCACCAGTTTTGCCGAACTGCGGTACTGCGCGTCGGTGGGCGCATGGTCGAGGGTGGTGGTGGCGTTGTGCTCGATGCCGATGCTGCGGCTGTTGGCGCCGTTGGCGTGATGCGCGGTGTCGCCGTGCGCCACCACCTGCACCACTTCGCCGCCGCGCCCAACGACGTAGTGCGCGCTGACCCGCACGCGCTTGTTGCCCATCATCTGCTTCGGATTCTGGAACCAGTTCCTGACCGTTTTGTCGTAATCGTTCCTGCTGGCGGTGATGTGGATCACCACGCGGTCGATCGCGACCCCGGCCTTGCGGCCCCGGGTGTAGTTGTTCGGATGCGCGGGCGAGAACGACAGTGCATCCGGATATTCCGGCGCCGGATCGCCCAGCGCGCGGGCGTACCACGCCTGCGCCTGCGACTGCGGTTCGTCGTCGGGAATGTCGCCGTCGATGCCCATCGCATCGGGATCGGTCAGGGCATCGTGGCCGGCGTCGTCCTCCAGCGCGCGGCTGCGGGTCGCGTTGCCATCACCATTGGAGCCGACATTGGCGTAACCGTTGGACCGGCCGAGCGACTGCGCGGTGGGCGTGGTGGTCGGCGTATTGATGGGTGTATTGGTGGGCGTGATCGAGGCCGGCACGTAGCACGTGCGGGTGGTGATCATGTCCATGTAATAGACCCAGTCCCATACCGCGTTCGGGCAGGCCTTGTGGGTGGTTTTTCCGTCGGCTTCGGCGTGGCCGAGAATGTGCGCGCGGTCGGCGGGGATGCCGTACTGGTCGCACAGCCACGTCACCAGAGCAGCGGAAGCGCACATCTGCGCAGCGGTCGGGGTCAGGCCCTTGGTGTTGGCGACGTGCTCGATGCCGATGCTGGTGCCATTGGCGGAACCGGCGTGCCAGGCGACGTCGTTGTGCGCGACCATCTGCACGATTTCGCCGTCCTGGCCGATCACGTAATGCGAGCTGACCTTGGCCGCCGGGTTCTTGAACCAGCCGATGGTGCCGTTGATGTTGGCGCCGCCATCGGTGATGTGGACGACGATCCTGTCGATGGTGCGGGTGCCGCTGACCGCGCGGAAGTTGCCGCTGGCGGCGGCTTCGAAGCGGCTGGCCTGCGGGTATTCGGGCGTGGTCAGGGTCATGCCGCGGGCGCCGTACCAGCCCTGCGCGCTGGTCGTGGCGCTTGCATCAGCAACAGCTTCGTCGGGAATGGGGCCGCCGATGTCGTAGGCGCTGTCCTCGTCCTCGACCGACAGGCTGCGCACGCCGCGTACGCTCTGCGCGAAGGTCAGGGTCTGGCCCCAGCCGGCGGCGATCTTGCGGATCCAGGCCAGCTTGCCGGCGGTGATCCGGCAGCCCAGGTTGGTGGTGGCGTCGTGCGCGGCGACATGCACGCCGACCATGTGCGCCTGCGGGCCAGCGCCGGTGTCCTCGATCCAGTACACCGGCGAGCCGCTGGTGCCGCCGAGGGTCTGGATGTTGTAGCTGAAAGTCTCGTCAGTGGGCAGTTCACGGATGTAGCCGCCCATCATGTGCTGGCGGTTCGGGTCGATGGTGTCGTTGACGAAATGCTCGATCAGGTCGTTCGCGTACCAGCGCGCGGCGTAACCGCTCACCACCACGCCTTCCGGCCGACTCTGGTTGAGCTCTTCGACCAGATCGAAATACCGGCCGCTACCGACCGCGTTCGCCGCCGGCACGCAGATCAACGCCATGTCGAAATCGCTGCCGTTCGTGCCGTACGAATCGTGTTTGCGGAACTGGGTGACCTTGAAGCGGGCGAAGGGTTCGGTGGCTGAACCGGTGCCGCCGCCGTTCTTGCCCGGCACCACGATCAGTTCGCTCTGGCCGTCGACGACGTGCGCGGCGGTCATGATCAGGCGCGGGCCGATGAAGAAGCCGGAGCCGTGCAGTCCGCCCTCGGCGGTGCCGTCGGGTACGCGGATCTGGCAGATCGCCGAATGCGGCATCACCGTGGTGTCGGCGACGCCGAGATACCACATCGCGCTGTCGGCGAAGAAACCGAGCTGGGCGCGCAGCGCGTCCCATAGATTGCCCGGGTGGTAATCGGAGGAGATCAGCAGCGAACGCGAGGTCGCCATCGGGCGACGGCCACCGCCGTTGCGCAGCGCCAGACCCTGCGCCGTCGGCGCGGGCGCGGGAGCGGGCGGGGCGACGTTCGCCGGTGCGGGCGCCGCGACGGGCGGCGGCTGCTTCCACAATTCTTCCGAGAAACCGTCGCTGTAGCCCACGTTGACGTTCGCGCCGTTCGCGCCGTTGGATGCTTTCGCGCCATTGTGACTGCGCGTTGCACGGTCTTCGTCGCGCGACGGCGGTGGCGCTGCCGCACTGTTGTCGCCGCCCCAGCCGAGTTCGCCGCCATTGCCGCCGTAGCCGTTGCTGCCATAGGTCGATGCGCCGCGGCTGCGGACCGTGCGCCGCAGCCCGCGTTCGGACAGGCCGGACAGGCTGACGTACATCGTGCCGCGGTCGGGCATGCGCAGCGAGATCGGCGTGCTGCGGTCGCTTTCGCGATACGTCGCCAGGCCGAAATACAGCCGCTGCTGGCCGACGAATCGCGCCACGATCTCCGGCGGCACCAGATACACCGCTTCGCCGCGCTGCGACGGCAGCGCGCGCAGCAGGCGGCTGGTGAAGAAGTTGCCCGGGGTGCGCTTGGCGCGACTCTCGGGCTTCAGCAATTCCGGGTCGGTGGCGAGACCGATCTCGAACAGCGGCAGCTCGGAGCGTACGGTGAATCCCAGCACGCTGAAACGGTCATCGATCGATTCGCGGTTGGCACGGATAACGGCCATGACGGACTCCTAGCGGGACTTGCGTGCGTTGACGGCGGCTGCGGCGGTGGCGCTGGCGGACGCGGGGATGTGGGGTTCTGTACCGGGATCGATCCCGAAATCGAATCTGATCTCGGCCGGGTCGCGGCCTTGGGACGCGAAATCCGGCGCGTCGTCCATGACGGTCGAAATGCGTTCCCAGAAACGCTGCTGGGCATCGATGCCGATGCCTTCGAGGTGCGGTTTCATGAATTCCAGCACCGCGTCCAGGTGCCGGAAGAAGGCGCGCGCCCCGGTCTGGACGTGTTCGACCGAACCCCGCCACTCCGGCGCCAGGCTCGGCCCGTCGCCGCGCTCGCACCAGATGCGAACGATGAAAACGGCGGTGCGATCCTCAAGCAGAGTCATGGGCGCCTGACCGGCATCGGTGCGATGGCCCGACTGTGCGCCGCCGCCGTCACCGCCCCGTCACGCCGACATCACGCCGACATCACATCGAAGGCGGCGGGTGTGTGATGTCGGGTGATCCGTGCACGACGTCCTCGCAGCGCCCCGTCTTCTGTAGAGCGAACTTCAGTCCGCTGCCCTCCTCTGCCGGCCACGTCACCGCACGGCGGAGGTACCGCCGGCATGGCGTCCTGTCGCCGCGGCGCGACATGCGGAAAAACAAATCCCCCGTAGCCCCCTTTTTCAAAGGGGGCGAAGCAAAAGCCTTCAAGCAAAAGCCTTGAAGCGCAATGCAACAAAGCGCAGCCATGCCCTTCCCCCTTTGAAAAAGGGGGGAAGGGGGAATTTGCGCTTGAAAGCAAGCAACCTCAGCTATCGAGCTGGCGCAGACTCAGTTCCAGCTGCGCATCGGCCGCGGCCAGATGTTGGCGGGCGGCGGCGATCATGCCGCGGGTGCCGGCGGCAGGCAGAGGCGATGTCGGGACATACTCGAAATGCAGCGGCGCCTGCATCGCCCGCACCGGCTCGCCGCCGCCCTTCCCACCGATCGCGCTGTCGGCGATCTGCCGGTACAGCGCCAGGGTTTCGCGCATGGGCTGGATCGCAAGCTCGCGGCGCAGCATGTCGCGGCAGGTCTCGAACTGGCGCAGCGCCTGCGCGCGCTGGCCGCTGAGCACGAACAGCTGCATCAACTCGCGATGCACGTCCTCGCGCAGCGTGTCGCAGTCGAGGATCGACTGCGCGTAGCGGATGCCCTCGCCGTATTCGCGGCGGATTGTGCACAGCTGCATCAGCCGCCACAGCGCATTCAGATAGTGGCGACGATGCTTCTCGCGCTCGCGCAGCGCCCAGTCGTCGGTGAATTCCATCAGGATGTCGGACTTGTACAGCGCCACGCCGGCGCGCAGATCCGCGATCTCGGCATCGCCCAGTTGCTCGATCGGCCTGCTCAGGCCGGAGGCGATGCGGCGCTCGAACTCCTCGATATCCAGCCAGACCTCCTGCGAACCGTTCAGCCCGATCGCGCCGCGGCGGTCGCTGGCGATCAGTTCGCCGTGCTGGAACGGCGGGCATTCGACCAGCCGCCGCAGGCGCCACAGCGCGGTGTTGAACGAACCGGCGGTCATCGACGCCATCCGCTCCGGCCACAGCGTGCCGAGCAGTTCGGTGCGGCTGAAATAACGGCCCCGGCCCAGGGCCAGATAGGCCAGCAGACTGCCGCAACGGCCGGAGACCGCCGTGATCCGTTCGCCGCTGACATCGTTGGCGACAGAGAGGGAACCGAACAACCAGATGCGCAACATCCCGTCGTGTCCTTTGCGATGGCTGGCTCCGCATTCGAGCGCTCTGCGCAGGCGGCAACCTTGTCTGCGCGCTCCATTCGCGCTCGATCCGCTCCCCCCGGCGCGGCCCGCTGCATCCCGGGCTCTGGATTAGACGCGGGAATGCGCAGCCGCAGGCCGCGGCTGCGACCGGAACGCGCAGCGGCCCCGTGAAGCGCCGCTTTCCGTTGACCCTCAATCCCTGTCCGATTCAGCCGTGGGGGCCGAGGATAGCGAAACCGGACAACTTGCCGTCTGTTGCGATCCCGCGCATCCGTCGGGCGCGACGGCCACGGATACGAGACGATACGCAGGGCAGGCCGCCGAATGCAGTTCACGACGGCGGTGCCGACCAGTACGAGGTTCACGCCATGCAACTCCCCATACGCATCCGCAAGGCCCGCCTGGCCGGGCAGCTGACCCAGGCCGAACTTGCGCGCCGGATCGGCGTGAAGCGCAGCGCCGTGACCCAGTGGGAGCATCCGCTGGGCACGTCGCCCAGCATGCACCACCTGATCCAGATCGCGATCGAGACCGAGACCTGCGTGGAATGGCTGGGCACCGGTCGCGGCGCCAGCCGCTGCGACGGCAAGGAAGCGCCGCCGCTGCCGCGCGACGACTGCGCCCAGGACGCCAGCGAAAGCCAGGCGCTGCTGCGCTTCCGCAAGCTGCCCGCGCAGAAACGCAGGGTCGCGCTGCAGATCCTGAAGGTACTGTCGAGCTGAATCGCGCGCTCCGCACCGCAACGCGAACCCCCGCCCACGATCGTCCCATCGCCCCTTTCGCTTCGATCAGACGCTCTGCCACCACGCGCCCACCGCGAAGGCGGCGACGATGGCGATCACGCCGGGCAGCAGCCGCAGCAGGAACGCCCGGCCGCCGCGCAGGCCCGCCATCAGCAGCTTGCTCAGCGAATTGGCGATCAATGCGATGAACACCGGCCAGCGGGCGTCGCCCGCATCGATGGCGCCATTGGCGACCAGTTGCGCCACCGACGCCGCAGCGGCGTGCAGATCGGCCAGACCGCCAAGGCCAGCGGCGATCCCCACGCCGGTGTCGCCCAGCCAGCGATGCACGCCGGCCGACAGCAGCAGGATCGCGCTGACGATGGCCGCGAACGCCAGCGCATGGCGCGGCTCGAACGGCCGGCCGGGCGCGACCGCGCCGCTTTCGACGCCGGTCGATGCGCTGCGCGCATGCACGATCCACGCCGACAGCATGGCCGCGAGTCCGGCGAAGATCAGCGGCCACATCAGCATCGACAGCAGCGGCCGCGACAGTGCGCCGGTCACCACGCCCAGCATCAGGATGGTGGGAATGTTGGAACACAGCGCGGCGCTGACGCATTGCATCCGCCACTGCGGCGAGGCGCGCGCGCGGTCGCCCATCGCGGCGATGGTCGCGGTGCTGGAGACAAAACCGCCGATGAAACCGGCCAGCGCCAGACCGGCGCCCGGCCCGAGCATGCGCAGCGCGACGTAACCCGCGGCGTTGATCGCCATCACCAGCACCACCAGCATCCACAGCGTGTGCGGATTCAGCGCCTGCCACGGATCGATGGCGCGGTCCGGCAGCAGCGGCAGCACCACCACCGCGGCGGCGGCGAGCAGCAGCGCATCGTGCAGCTCCTGTTCGGTCAGCGTCTCGCGGGTGAAATCGTGCAGCCGGGATTTGCTCACCAGCACCACCGCGACCACTACGCCAAGGCCGGCGGCCACCGGCAGCGCGGTCATCGCCAGCACGCCCAGCAGAAACGTCACCAGCATTGCGACTTCTGTCGTGAGGCCCGGGTCTTCGGAACGACTGCGGCGGTAGCTGGCCAGCGCCGCCAGCGCCACGAACGCGCCGCCGATCGCGATGCCGACGACACCGATCTGCTGCGCGATCGCACCGGCCAGCCCCAGCAGGATGAACGTCCGCACTCCGGCCGCGGCGCGCAGCGGGCCTTCGCCCTTGCTGCGTTCGCGTTCGATGCCGATCAGCAGACCGATCGCGAACGCGACGCAGTAACCGTAGAGTTCGTCGGCATTCAGCGGCATGGGGGCATCGGCGAAGGACTGCGCATCATGCAGGGCAGTCTACGCCTCGCACCGCATCGGGCACGGCATTCCGCGCTCAATGCGAGAACAGCACCGGCAGATGCGTGGTCTGCAGCAGTTCGCGGGTGGTGCCGCCCAGCAGCGCTTCGCGCATCCGCGAATGGCCGTAGCCGCCGGCGACCACCAGGTCGGCGCCGACCGTGCGTGCGTATTCGAGCAAGGCATAGGCCACCGAGAAATTCATGCTCGGCCGCGTCACCACGTCCACCCGCAGCCCGTGACGGGCGAGATGCGCGGCGATGTCCGCCCCGGGTTCGCCACCGTGCCCGGATTCGCCCACCACCGGATCGATCACCAGCACATCCACCGCGTCGGCCTTGTGCAGCAGCGGCATTGCGTCGGCCACCGCGCGGCTGGTTTCGCGCGTGGGTTTCCACGCGATCACGACGCGCTTGGGCGGCAGCGTCGCGGTACTGCCATCGGGCACCACCAATACCGGGCGGCCGGAATGGCACAGCACGTCATGGAAATAATCGTGTACCAGCATCTTCTCGGCGCCGTCGCGCGGCATTGTCGGCAATACGCTCAGGTCCGCGTAGCGGGCCTGCATGGCGGCGGCGTTTTGCGGATACAACGATACCGCCTCGGTCATGCGCACCTCCAGCGGCACCGCCGCATGCGCGAATTTTCCGCGCAGAGCGTCCGCCTGTTCGCGCGCGCGCTTGCGCGCCTCCTCATGCAGACGCGCATAGACGTCGTACGCCATCGCGCCCCAGTCGCTGGGCATCGGCGCCGGCACATCCACCGTCACCAGCATCGCGACATGCGCATCGAACGCTTCCGCGAGCGCCATCGCCGCGGCGGCGGGGGCCCTTTCGCTGTCCGCGTTCACATAGGGAACCAGGATGTCCTTGAACATGACCGCACCTCGCTCATCAACGGGAGTTGGCATTGACGCACGGATCGGCGCGTTCGCTTTTGATCGCAGTCAAACGCGCGCGGCACGACCGGCCTATATTCAGGGTCGCAAGCGCCAAGATCGAATCGCACATCCTCAGGAGCTCATCATCAGGAGAGCATCGTCATGCATCGGCTCAAAGACAAAGTCTGCATCGTCACCGGCGGCGCGCTGGGCATCGGTCGCGCCTGCGCCGAGCGTCTGGGCCAGGAAGGCGCGAAGGTCGCCGTGTTCGATCGTCTGGACGCCGAAGGCGAAGCGCTGGTCGCCGAACTGCGCGGGCAAGGTATCGACGCGCGCTACTGGCATGTCGATGTCGCCAGCGAGCGCAACGTGCAGACCGCGATCGATCAGGCCGCCACCCTGTTCGGCAGGCTCGACGTGCTGGTGAACAACGCCGGCATCTCCGGCTCCGTCAAACTCACCCACGAAATCACCGAAGCCGAGTGGGATGCGGTGCAGGCGGTGAACGTGAAGGGCGTGCTGTTCTGCGTGAAGCACGCCATCCCGCACATGAAGCGCGCCGGCGGCGGCAGCATCGTCAACCTGTCGTCGATCTACGGCCTGGTCGGCGCCGCCGACATCCCCGCGTATCACGCGTCCAAGGGCGCGGTGCGGTTGATGAGCAAGACCGATGCGCTGTGCTACGCGCCCGACCGGATCCGCGTGAACTCGGTGCATCCCGGTTTCATCTGGACGCCGATGGTCGAGCATCATCTGGGCGCGAGCGGCGCCAGCGATATCGACGCCGCGCGCAAGGCCGTCGGCGATTTGCATCCGCTGGGGCACATGGGCGACGTCGACGACATCGCTTGGGGCGTGGTGTATCTGGCGTCGGATGAGTCGAAGTTCGTCACCGGCAGCGAACTGGTGATCGATGGCGGGTACACGGCGCGATAGCGCCGGATTCAGGCGCCAACGCGCCTGCGCACCGCATCTAAATCCCGCACCGTGCTTCACGCAAACCGATCACCGCAGGCGCGACAAGCGTAGGGCGGGCTCAAGCCCGCCTTATGGTTCACCAGCCAGACCGGCCTCCGACCAGACATGTTTGAAGTCACTACCGACGCCCCAGCCGACGTTTTGGCCCAACTGGCGAACCCGGTCCAGCCGAATCAAGAATGGCGCCCGCTCCGCAGTGGGCAGGGCCAGCACATACTTCACCGCCTGCTCGAACATCCGCATCAAAGCATCGTAATAGCCGTCATCGTCCAAGCCGCAACCGGCTAGAAAATCGAACACTTCTTCGCAATAGAAGACCGTCAGTTCGGCCAAGCCCTCGGGCTGGCCCAACGCCTTCTTGTAATCGCTGATGGCTTTCTTGGCCTTGGCTACCGACATCGGTTTGCGAACGTCAGCGGGATTGATCCACTGCGCGATCGTGGCCTTGTAGGGCTTGAGCACATCGCCGCCCAGGCCAAAGCGTGCGTGCAGAAACGTCTGGTTGTCCTTGCTGGCGGCGTACAGGTCTTGCACCAGCCCAAGCAGGCCTGCACGGTCGAAATCGGCCAGCTTGGTTTTGACGTCACTCCAACTGGGGGAGAGCTTTTTAGGTGTCATCGAGGGTGTTCCGGTGGCGTTCAGGGTTCTTCTGTGTCCGTAATTATCCGCAATTCCGGGATGACTGAATCTTCATCCAGGCCGCTGTCGGTACTGTTGGTGCGATGACTGGGCGAACATGGCATCCATCCGTCAGACCTGCCCGCCCACGCCTTTGAACGTCTCGACGAACGCGGCGATTTTCCTGAACACGCTCTGTTTTTTGCTCAGGTATTGCGGATTGAGCGGGCTCATCTTCGGCAGAACGGCATTGAGCTCCGTGCCGCTGTCACTGGCGCATTCACGTTTCAGTGAGGCGGTGATATAGCGCTTTTCCACATCGGTAAGGACGCATCACCAGCAGCGTGTTGCTGACATCGAACACCGAATAATGCAGCAGCACATTGAGCAGGGCGTGCTTCTGGAAGAAGGTGACGGTGAAGTCCTTCAGGTCTTTGATCAGGCTGTCGTCCGCCTTCGCCCAATGCATGGTGAAGTCGAAGCTGTTCTTGTTGCGCGTTGTCATATTCGCAAAATAACGGCTGTCGGTGCCGTTGGAGATCACGAACAGCTGCAGATACTTCAACGGGGAATGTCCGCTGTTGGAACTCTCCTTGCCATTCGGCTCCTGAGCCATCCAGAAGTTTTTCAAAAAATCGACGATGCTCCGACTCCCAGGCACCGATGCAGATGCAACTCCGTGCCTGCACGCTTACGAAAGCACTGCCACAGTGGTAACCAAGGTGCCGGCGAGGGCCGCACCCGGGCTACGCTGTTGGCGACGCTTTTCGTAGGATGGGTTGAGCGTAGCGATACCCATTATCGAACGCGTAGCATCCGTCATGGGATCGAAAACAGAAATTGAAAACATCACGGGTAATTACGGATCTCGAAGCGCCCATGGAGGAGCGGCGGCCCTGTTTTTTGTGGGGTGACATGAAGTCGCGATGCTTTGCTGTCGTAAGGCCGCATTCTTCCCCTCATCCCGGATGCACGCATTGCGCTTGCCCAGGCTACTTGCTGTCAATGCTCAAACGGCGTGTTGGTTGGCGTGCCGTCATTGTCCGGTTCCCACTCGCCAACTTCTTCGGCCTGTGGGCACACTCGCATGTAATACGCTATCGAAGCCATGTTCGGTTTGTTGCGCGGGGGACAAGTGGGCGCCCAGGTTCCTAAGATCGGATTGATCGGCCTCCAACAATGGCTGGGCGGCGGGCCGTATTTACAAAACACGAACGGATCATTCGACCGCCAAGGAATATAAGCATAGTAGGCGGCATCGGCCGCCGCTTCCTGCTCCGCCATCGATTGCGCTTTTGCGTTAGCCTGGGGTTTGGCAACCGATTGCGTCTGCGGCTTCGATGGTGGCTGCTGGTGCAGCTGCGCCTGGGCATACTGGGTCGGGCCCAGCATGAGGATCATCAGAAGAACGACGTTGTATGTGGAGTTCATTCTTTTCAACCTTCCGAAAAAAACAGGCTGCCGTCCACTCCCGAAAGAGGTTGGCGGTCAGCGAATACGAACCGGATAACTGCAGGCGGAATAGTAGATTTCGCAACTCGCGTTTTTCGTGTCTTTCATACATTCTCGGATCGCGAGCGACTCTGCCGTCTTTTGATCATGAGCGCCTGCGCTGGGCGCTGTATGCCCACCACGCGCTACCGCAATACACTGGTTGTAGGTGGTCATATTGACGTAACAACCGGTTCCTCCCATTGCGCGGCACTGAGCCAGAGCCGCATTCTCGGCCTTGCGCTTGCTTGGCATGTCAACTGCGGCACCGAAGCCGTTGTCGCCGAAAACGACCGACAGCCATCGCGTTTGCCACCGGGGGCCGGGGTCGCGCGGCGGGCTACTCGATCTATTGCTCCCGTCGCCAGGAATAGGCGCACACCCCATAACGCCAGGAGTGTTGACCGGGTAGTAGCCCTGCGGGCATGTGCCGCCCTCTGCCCGCGCCTCCATTGCTATCGACAAAAGAACTGCTGCGCAAAACAAACCACTTCTAAAATTCATCGCGACAATTCCTCGTATCAGCTGCGCAGCCCAAGACTGCCAGCCGGAGGCAGCGATTGCGGGCTGGTTGGCATACCGCGTTGTGAATGGTCAGGCAATGTATCGGGTTTCGATTGAATCGATTGACCATAATTGCCCGGCGAGAGTTGAGGTTGATATGCCGGCCCCCGATACCCCGCTTCTCCAGGACGCTGCCCAACCGGCGCATTGGCACCACCGCTAGCAAATGCGGAGAAACTCGAGAAGTTACTTACAGCACCTTGGAAGAAGTTCGACGCGATCGGAGGCACGCTGATCAACAGCATGGTGAGCATTACCCCGATACCTCCCTGCTGCAGCGCGCGACTGCCCATGCCCTCGGTCAAGTCGCCGCCGCCCAGTGCCGCCGTTATCCAGAAGGATGCGGTCACGATACCGACCACTTTCAACGCAAGACTCGTCATCAAAGCCAGCACCGCCATCGAGAACAATGTGCCGATGCCGTAATACAGCCACTTCCAGAACATCTGCTTGGTCTGCTCGAACATCAGCGTCAGCACGAACAATGGCCCAAGACCGATGAACAGCGCTATGGCTACCTGATACATCAACAGCATCACTCCGGCCACGACCGGCGGACCGGCGGCGCCCAGCCCCACCATCCAAAGCGCCCGCGTTTTCTGGTCGCTTAGTTCCAGACTGCCTTCTTCGGAAATTTTCACCGCATCGATGCTGGACAAGGCAAGCTGCATCAGCACTAAATTCTGCTCGATAAGATCGCTAGCCTGCTTGTCTTCGTTTCCAGTCACCAGCTCGACTGCCGAGCGATCCAGATGATCGGTCAACAGCAACTGCAGATTCGATCCGCCCAGGGCCATCGTCGTGGCTACGCCCACGATAAACGTATTGCGCGCGGCATTCATCGCGAATGCCATCATCGAATCCCGAGACTGGCCGCTGACGATACGAAACCCGTTGAACAGTATCCAAACCGTCATCAGCACAAGCGAAATGCCGCCGACGAACCCCATCATGCGCCCCATGATTTCAGGGCCGATTCGCAGGATCTCGCTCTGCACGAATTTATAGATCAAAGCGTAATAGAAAAAGTCGCCAAGGCCATCTGCCGCTAACAAATCCATACGAATCATCCGATGAGTCTATCGATACGCGCACCATCTCCGCCCTGCCGTGTCCGCATCATTGCGCTCGATCCGGCGCATGCGAGACGGGCAAGGGACATCCCTCAAATCGACGCCGCCGCGATAGCGGCTATGAGCGCAGCTTTACGTGTGCTTTCCGCACCCTCGTTCGTGCCGTTGAGCGTCTGATCCGCGACACTGTCTTGCGCTTGCTTGAGCGTGACGATCAGCGAATCGTATGCGGCGACCGTAGCCTGCATATACTGGATTTCGATCTGAGTATCGGCGATGAAAAGCTGGAGATTGTTGTCGCTTGCGTCGATCTCGCCTTTCTCGGCGATCGAAGAACGATTTTCGGCCAATTTTTTCAGCGCATCGTTGCGTTGCTTGATCCGCGACATCACATCCATCACGGCCTTGAAGCGACGATTCTCGGCCGCGACAATGCGTTGGCAGATGCCGGTGTTCAGTGCGCCCAATCCCGCGCCGCCAAGTGAATTTTTCGCAGGCAACGCGGGCACTTTCCATAACTCCGTACCCGAGAACGTGGCCACGCTTCCGCACTTCGCTTCCATACCGTAATTTTCGTCGCGAGTCACATCGGCAACCAGATCGTAGTCTTTTTGCCTTCCCGTATAAGGGTTATGCGTGCCTCCCGCGGCGCTGCTCCACTGCGGACGAGTGTCCCTTCTGAATTCATTGACTTCTTCTTTGACATCCTTGACTGCTTGATGCACCTGGCGATCGTAAACGCGCCAGGCGCCCTCAGCCGCGCCGCCAAGCGCGAGCAGATAGACCAGCGCGAAAAAAAGGCCGACACGGCCAGAACGGAATTTGGGTGCGGGAGAACGCGGTGCGCGCTGAGTCATAACATCATCCTTGAATTGACTATCGGCAGATCTGATTCTGTGACGGCAAAACTGGAATTCAGGAGTCAGTCGTCACACAGACATACTTGCATTTTGCATCGCAAAAGTTTGTTGTGCCGCTTTCAAAACACATCACGGGCAAAAAACTTCGATATTTTGCGCCGACTCAGAGTACACCCGAGCCCGTTGAAGTGTCTA
This sequence comes from Lysobacterales bacterium, assembly GCA_031364125.1. GTDB lineage: Bacteria > Pseudomonadota > Gammaproteobacteria > Xanthomonadales > Xanthomonadaceae > Lysobacter_I. The sequence continues at coordinate 32,425 of JANLVT010000088.1, forward strand.
CCGAAAACGGATCCCTCGCTCATGCTGCCGGCGATTCAACCTCTACCCCACGCATTCAAGGCAATCGGACAGCGAAAGGTTATCGTCAAAAATTTCGGATTTCGCAGATTTGATAGGTCTTCCCTATAGATTCGCGCCCGTTGCAAGCCATGCGGTGGCGGAGGACGTAGAGGCGACATCAACATTGGGCTACACCCGATACCCCGTATGAATCGCCACAATCCCCGCCGATAGATTCTTGTACGAACACCGCGCAAACCCCGCCGCATCCATCATCCCTTTCAGTTGGTCCTGCGGCGGATGCTTGCGAATCGATTCCGCAAGGTACTGATAACTGTCGCTGTCCTTCGCGAACAGCTTGCCGAGCTGCGGCAATATCCTGAACGAATGGAAGTCGTAGATCGGTTTGAACCATTCTGCGGTGACTTCGGAGAACTCCAGTACGCGGGCCTGGCCGCCGACGCGCAGGACGCGGTACATCTCGCGCAGGGCGGCGCCCTTGTCGGTGACGTTGCGCAGGCCGAAGGCGATGGTGACCAGGTCGAAGCTGCCGTCGGGGAACGGCAGCTTCTCGGCGTTGCACTGCACGTACTCGAAGCCGCGGACGTTGCCGCGATCGGTCATGCGATCGCGGCCGACGCGCAGCATTGGGCCGTTGATGTCTCCAAGCACTACACACCCTTGAGAAGCCGCACCTTCATCGCCGACGCGATCCTTCAGCAGCGCGGCGATGTCGCCAGTGCCGCCGGCGAGATCCAGCACGCGGTCGCCGGGGCGTACCTGCGCGGTGGCGACGAAGTAGCGCTTCCAGACCCGATGGATGCCCAGGCTCATCAGGTCGTTCATCAGGTCGTAGTTGCCGGCGACGGAGGAGAACACCTCGCCGACGAGCTTCTGCTTGTCGGCGACGGGCACGTCGCGGAAGCCGAAATGGGTGGTGCCCTGCCCGGACGACTCGGGCGACGGCTCGGAGGACGCTGGGGTGTTCTTGGGCTTGCTCATGGCACCAGTTTAACCCGCCCGCCTGCGGTGCATCGGCCGCGCCGGAGAGCCGCCGCGGCACTTGGCTACCTCGAATGGATCACTGCGCGCGCACCTTGGCCCCTTCCTGCTGCGGAGCGTCCTGCTGCGGAGCGTCCTGCGGCGGAGCGTCCTGCTGCGCGGCCAGGTTATGCGCCGTGGCCACGGGCTGCGGCGTATCGAGCTTCGCCGACGCCTGCTGCACATCGGTGCGCATCGCCTCGGCCACCGGCAGCGGCGTGGACAGCCGTGCGCCGGGATCGGAGAGATTGCCCTGCACCGCGATCAGATCGGTGCGCTGTTGATTGAGGACGATATGGTCGGGCGCGATCTGCTGGCCCGCCGCATGCAGCGCGACGCCCGCGGCGACCCGTTGGCGATCCGCGCCGAAGGCGTTGGCCGGAATATTGGGCGAACGGTCCAGGGCATCCATCGCCTGACGCACCGCCGCGTGCTCCGGCGTCGCGTGCGCTGGCGCAGCCTGCCCAGGCGCAGCATGCTCGGGCCGGACGACCGGCGCAGGCATGTCGGGCAACGCATTCGGCAAGTCGATCGGCACATGCGCGTGGGTGGCGATGGTGTGATGGAAATTGCCGGCAGTGGGCGGCGTGGTGGCGCTGTCGAAATACGGCTGGCTGCCCGCAGCGGCACCGAGATTCAGGCCGTTGCGCTCCAACTGCGCTTCGCTCAGCCCCAGCGTGGACATGTTCAGCGTCAGCTGCGGCGTCACGCCGGCCGTGGCCATCGCCGGCGCATGGAAGCGTTCGACCTGGGCAATGAAACCGACCAGATTCCCGGCGTAATAATTCTGGTAGTTGGAATCGCCGTTGTGGCCGAGACGGCTGACGCTGGCGGGCTTGTCGAAGAAATGCTGACCCATCGCATTGGTGTTGGCGGCGTCGGCGGTCATCGTCATGTCGGCGTTGAGCGTCAGCCCGCTGCGCAGCGCATAGGCGGTCGGCGTGGCCGGCGTCGCAGGCGTTCCCGCGGTGGCGGGCGTGCCGGGTGTGGCCGGCGTGACGGTGATGAAATCCTGCATCCGCGCGGGATTGGCGCGATAGATGTCTTCGAGGCTGGGCGTGGCGTTGGTGCTGCGGACCATGCTGACCGTGGCATTGAACCCGGCGATGTGCGCGGTGGCCTCGTCGTTGCGGTTCACCGTGAGCATCGTGCCCAGGGCCGCGGTGTAGTCGTGGGTGGCCTGCGGCGTCTGCGCGATGGCGTTGACCTGCGCGCCGAACGCGGTGAGCGCGGCGGCCGTGGCCGGCTGATTGACGGCATGCTGGATCTCGTGACCCATCACGAACGTCAGTTCGCCGGGATTGTACGTGCCGCCGGTGGGCGTAGCGATGATCGACGCCGGCAGCTCCATCGTGCGGGTGGTCGGATTGAACTGTCCGCCGGCATTCGTGCCGGGCGCCAGCAGCGAGAATCCGCTCAACTCGTTCGCCGCCACCGCACTGTTGATCTGGTCGACCAGCGCCGGCGAATTCTGCAGCGCATTGGCGAAATTGGTCTGCTGGTCCGCGGTCAGCGATGCGTTGAACGTGGTGACCAGGGCCTGCGATTGTGTGCTGAGAGGCATGATGGCGATGCTCCTTGCGCCCGGCGGATCCGGCCGGGCGGGCGTGACGACGACAAGCTACGTGGACAGGAACCCTAGAGCAGGGACCCTGTCGATCCGAACTCAGTTGACCAGCACCATATGCACGCAGGCATGGGTGATTTTTTCCGGCGGATCGTCGGCTTCGCCGCGGGTATGGACGGTGACCGTCAGCCCTTCGCGCTGGAACAGATCGTGGATCACGCGGTTGTGTTCGCCGCGGTAGGTTTCGCGCTTGAATCCCATCTTCTGCAGCTCGGCCGCGAAGCGGTCGAAATCCACCTTGCAGATGTCGCTGAGCGGCGGATAGGTGCCGGGCGGATCGGGCCGGAACGTGAATTCGAAGCGGGGGCCGTAGGCGTTGGCGGGATCGAATTCGAACGACGACCACCAGTCGCCGGTCAGGCGCTCGCCGAATCCCAGGCGCCCGGCGTCCGACGCGAACGCGACGCCGAAGGTCTGCTGCAGGCGATCGGCGGTGATGTCGCGGATGGTCCTGCTGTCGCGGATCAGGTCGAGCAGGCGCAGCAGCGACTGTTCGGCATCGAGCCGGGGCGAAAACGCCTGCGAGGCTGTGGCAGTGGGCGTCATGGCAGGACTCTCCTTGGCGGGACGGGTGGAAGCGGACGGGTCGTTCGCGCAGGCGGCGAGGCCGAGCGCGGCGAGGACGACGGCGACATGGCGGGTCGGGAGACGGGCCGGCATACGATCATCCTTGTTGCGGGAACCAGTCCGGAAATATACGCCGGAAGCGCGCGAGAGCGGCCGCGCCACGCCTGCACGCCCGTGGCCCGCCCGCTGCGCGATCAGAGGATGTAACGACTCAGATCCGGATCCTGCACCAGTTCGCCGAGGTGCAGATCGACGTAGGTGCGGTCGATGGTCACCGTGGTGCCGCCGCGATCGGGCGCTTCGTAACTCAGCGTATCGAGCAGCCGTTCGAGGATCGTGTGCAGCCGCCGCGCGCCGATGTTCTCCTGGCGCTCGTTGACCGTGGCTGCGATCTCGGCGAGGCGCTCGACGGCGTCCGCGGTGAACGACAGTGCTACGCCTTCGGTCTTCAGCAGTTCAACGTATTGCAGCGTCAGCGAGGCCTTGGGCTCGGTGAGGATGCGCACGAAATCGTCCTTGCCCAGCGCGCCCAGTTCCACGCGGATCGGGAAGCGGCCCTGCAGCTCCGGGATCAGATCGCTGGGCTTGGCGAGATGGAAGGCGCCGCTGGCGATGAACAGGATGTGGTCGGTCTTCACCGCGCCGTATTTGGTGCTGACGGTCGAACCTTCCACCAGCGGCAGCAGGTCGCGCTGCACGCCTTCGCGGCTGACGTCGGCGCCGTGGCTTTCGGAACGCTTGGCGACCTTGTCGATCTCGTCGATGAACACGATGCCGTGCTGTTCGCAGGCCTCGATCGCGGCTTCGCGCACGTCGTCCTCGTTCACCAGCTTGCCGGCTTCTTCCTCGATCAACTGCACGCGCGCGGCGCGGATCGTGAGTTTGCGGGTGTGGGTCTTGCTGCCGGCAAGGCTGGAGAACATCTGCCGCAGCTGTTGGCCCATGTCCTCCATGCCCGGCGGCGCCATGATGTCGACGCCGACGTTCACTGCTGTTTCGATCTCGATCTCACGGTCGTCGAGCGTCCCTTCCCGCAATTGCTTGCGGAATTTCTGCCGGGTGTCGGCGGATTTGTCGGTGGCGGTGCCGGCGCTGCTTTCGCCGCTGCCGACATCCAGCGTGGCGGTGCCGGCGTTGGCTTCCGCGCCGAAACCGAAACCGCCGGCGGCCTGCCGTTTCGGCAGCAGAGCATCGAGGATGCGGTCCTCCGCACGCGCCTCGGCCTGCGCGCGCACGCGGGCCTTGGCCTGTTCGCGATACATCTTCACCGCGGTGTCGGCCAGATCGCGGATGATCTGTTCGACATCCTTGCCGACATAACCGACTTCGGTGAAGCGCGTGGCCTCGACCTTCACGAACGGCGCGTTGGCCAGCGTCGCGAGGCGGCGCGCAATCTCGGTCTTGCCGACGCCGGTCGGGCCGATCATCAGGATGTTCTTGGGCATCACTTCGTTGCGCAGCGCGTCGTCGAGCTGCATGCGCCGCCAGCGGTTGCGCAGCGCGATGGCGACCGCGCGCTTGGCGGCGCTCTGGCCGACGATGTGGCGATCGAGTTCCTGCACGATTTCGCGGGGGGTCATCGTGCTGTTGGCGTGTTCGGTCTTGTTGGGCATGGCTTCGGTTCTTGTGGGGGCGACGTAGGTCGGGCCCTGGCCCGACATTGCGATCGTTCAATTCGCTTCGCAACTGTGGCGAAGCGGCTTCGATGATTGCGATAGGGTCTGATCTGCCGCGACGGCGGGCCAGGGCCCGCCCTACAGCTCTTCGACGACGATGTTGCGGTTGGTGTAGATGCAGACGTCGCCAGCGATGTTCAGCGCCTCGACCGCGATGCGGTTCGCATCCAGTTCGGTGTGCGCCAAGAGTGCGCGCGCCGCGGACAGCGCGTACATGCCGCCGGAACCGATCGCGACCAGCCCATCCTCGGGTTCTATCACGTCGCCGGTGCCGCTGATGATCAGCGACGTTTCCCTGTCGGCCACCGCCAGCAGCGCTTCGAGCTTGCCGAAGCGGCGCTCGGTGCGCCAATCCTTCGCCAGTTCGACGGCGGCGCGGGTGAGCTGGCCGTGTTTTTCCAGCTTCGATTCGAACAGCTCGAACAAGGTGAACGCATCGGCGGCGGCGCCGGCGAAACCCGCAAGCACCTGGCCTTCGCGGCCAAGCCTGCGGACCTTGCGCGCATTCGATTTCATCACCGTGTGGCCGAGTGTCACCTGGCCGTCGCCGGCCACGACCACGCGGCCGTTGCGGCGCACCGACACGATGGTGGTGGCGTAGAAGACATTGGGGTTGTGGCTGGGGTCCATGGAACTTCCTGCGGCTCGAAGCGGGCGTTCCACGGTTGTGGGGACGCCGCGGACGGGACGCAAGGGATGACGAACGACCCATCCGTAGAGCGGCCTTCAGGCCGCTGAACGTTCGCGGCGCACGCTTCAGCGGCCTGAGAGCCTGTTCAAAATCTCCGCCGAAGAGGCGATCATTGACGGATGAGAAAGAAGACTTATCCCAGCGACGTGACTCGCGAGCAATTTGAACGAATCCGCCCCTTGCTTGAAGGAGCGCGCAAGCAAACGCGCCCTCGGCA
>JANLVT010000018.1:0-133419 GCA_031364125.1 Lysobacterales bacterium
TGGGCCGAGCGACTCGGCCAACAGGATTGCCTGAGCTTTGAAATCGTCTGTGTAGCGACGACGGGTAATGCCTTGCATAAGAACCTCCAGGGTGCGATGAAAGTATCGCTTCCTGGCGTCCGGTTTAAGGGGGCAGGTTCATGCTGGACCGTCTTCAGCAATGGGCTGCGCCTGCGCCACCTCACCGTTTTTCGCCAGAGAGTGAGCAACAACCCCCGAAGTTGGCCATGACCGAGTGGCTGTAGAAGTATCTGAATAACGAGTACCACGTGATCTATGGGGAATTCGTTTGGGCCGAACCCGGCTTCACCGATGGGGCAGCAATGGGCGCCAAAGCCGGTCAATACGTCGAACAAACCTTGGGTGGTGTACCGCAGCCGGGCACATGGTCTGAAGGCAAATATCAACTCCTGCTATGGAAGCAGGAGAGAGGTGCGAATGGCTCGCCGACCTATATCGCCTTCGTGATAGCCCGCGACCCTATCCCCGAGATGGATGGACGCCGTTTGGTGGGGTTTCTTGAGCTGATACCCAGTGACCAGCTACCGCCGGTCATCGTGTGCTGTCACTGACGAAAAAATCGACTCTGGTGCTCCAATCTGCCGCGCCAGTGTTCTTTCGCGCGGGCAGCGCACCGATGCGGCGCAAGCCGTCGAGCGTCCGGTCGATCAGTCGCTGCAGAAGGTTGATGCGTTTACACAGCAGCAGACGCAGCTACTGGCTCAGCAACAGAATCAGCCCACGCAGGAAGAGTCGGTTCGAGCGCAGCGGATAGTTTGATCGCACACTGCCTCACTCATTCGCTTCGATAGCTGACCGGGATGTTGCGCTTAAGAAGGATTAGTTCAATTTCCGGCAGGGACCACGCTTCAGCGAGAGGACGCCGGCTTTTAATGCTAAAAGCGCACGTTGGTACCTGAACCTGATCCCTTTTCGCTTCGGGGCCGTCGGGCAATCGGGCACTGGCATTCGGACGAGGCCGAATGCGTCGAAAAAAAAGCCCGGCCTTTGCCGTTGCGCTAATAGGACTATGGGCGTTCAGCATCCTTAAGCCAGTCCTCGAGCTTATGAACTCCACGTCGCAACAGGGCGTCCTGCACATTCACTACCCGCGACAAGAACTCACCTTTGTCAGACAACTCGCGTTCTTCGGCTTCCCTAAATAGCGCCGTCAGGAGCTTTGTGTAGGGCTCCCCATTCCAAGTATCCAGAAGTGACGCGTGTTCCAAGGTGATTTCCGCCGCCTCTAACGCATAGTCCGGGTCGGAATTTCCGATAGGTGCAAGCCATTCGCCAATCTCGCGAACGTTTCTATTTTGCTTCTCATAGCTAAGAGTAATAGCACTGGAAAGGTACTCTCGCAGAACTTGCAGATCAATGAGCAGCCCTGGATTCTCGTAAAACACGCGGCCAATCTTTCGCACTATTTCTACTTTTTCATCTATACCATCTAAAGCTCTGATTAATCCTATGGTACATTGCAATCTGTGTTTGTCGCTTGAGATGTTGGCGGAGAAAACCGAAGCGGCACCTGACCATGCCGCATCCTTTCTCATAGCTGACAATTCGTTGATGAATTCTTCAAAATCGACGTGTCCAGACAGGCAGCACAATCCAACAATACGCCCCCATATCTTCAACCCTTCAGCAGTTTCATCTGCTCGCAACAAGCTGAGATAGGGCCGCACTCGAGCGAAGTCATGATGATAGTTGTAGTAAAGGCAGTTGTACGCCGAATGCCATGCGCGATCTCCAAAGGAAAAAAGTGCTTTATCAAACAGTGACCAGCCTAGTTCTCGGTGATGACGCAAGACATACGGAAGCAGCTGCAACGTGAGTGCGCGAACAGACGGATGTGGGTCTGATGCTGTGCGATTGAGTACCGCGATAAGCATGGCAGGAAGATCCCGACCAGACTCTGTGCATCGATTCGCGAGCGCAAATGCGGCCTCGGCAGCGACGCCACGCGTGCTGTTTATCGCCACAAAAATTCGGTCGTTTGCATCCTCCCGATCAAGGCCCGGATCGTCGGACGACAAGCACCCCATGAGAAGGAATGAGAGACGCTCGCCATCCTCAAGCGATTCAACAACACGGGAGATGGCATAAAGCGCATCAGCCATTTCGCGCCGCTTTCTCCAATAGTCGTAGTGCGACTCCAGTTCCTCGAGAATCGTACTCGCCAAACTCTCTCCACTGGGCTCCTCTTCCGGCGACCAGCCGCTCGTATTCCCCAAATTGCCGAATCTATACCGCAAGTGCAATGCGGCGCCCCCTAAAATTGCTTCTCGATAGAACGACTCCAGTTCATACCGATACGCTTTCAGCAACTTCAGGAGTCGCGTGGGGCAGCGGCTGGCTACTTCGCGCAGCACGCTGGCGACCTGCTCTGAACCTCCTAGAAGGTGTTCAAATTCGCTGCGCTCCCATCGTCCGTTATATCCAGATGGATAGTGTTTCAAGAGGCGAAGCAGCCCCTGGTCGGACAACCCAAGCATGTATTCGTAAGACACTGGAGAACGGACAAATCCACCCCAGCTGTGAATGTCAGGTCGATTCGGACTAGGGCCTGCTGACGCCTCTGCTTGAGCGATAAGTTCATGAGCCTCCTTGGTTCGATGATGCGTCGGAATCTGTATGAGGTATTCTCGCTTACCGAGAAGCACCCATATTGGCAACTCTCCAACGTCGTTTCTTTCATCTTCGTCCAGGGTGAGAATTAGTTGCAGAAGCTCCCCTTGTTGCGTCTGACTCATATGCATATAAGCTGCATTGATGAGCTTTCCCATCTCCCATGAGAAACGAGAACTTTCGAGCATTTCTCGATCTAGCAGGGTATTCGCGGCGGCTTGGGAATTTTCTTCAGGGAATTCAGTCATTCCCCGCAGAGCAAAGTATCGAAGCGCGGCGTCTCGACTATTGCGCAAACGTTCAATACTTTGACGCCACCAAGACGAGTTGCCTTCTGCATGAAACAAGCATGCATCTTCAATGGCATTCATAAGAATATTGAGTGCGTCTACGTGATGTGTGTCACGAGCCGTATGTAGCTCCTCGTATCTGGTATGCCTCAATAGTCCGTCGGACCAGGCACGACTCATCTCATAGGGCTTTTCATGTTGCAGGAGCCACGATTCAATGGAGTTTATTGCAAGATCAAGAAGAGCCTCAGATGCTCTCATCCTCTCAGCGAGAAATGTCTCTCTGCAAAATACATGCGGAGCGCAATTCAGCTTGTCGTCAAAACTGATGGACTCAAGCGACGCGATATCGACCCTTCGGGTGATGTAGTGCCAAAGAATGGCATCGTGCTCATTTGTGGCATCTACCCATTTCGAGATTGGGCTTCCAAGCGAGCCGTGGTCTTCCTCGGAATCCGCAACGAGCTTCAGGAAAACGCTTTTTAGCGATGGTGAGCTCCAGTCCTGAATGCGGTCCAGAAGTGTTGACGAAATCCATTTAAGGCGCTGCTTATCGACCCAGTCCCAGCTGAAGGCCTGTTGCCACAAAGTGATGAATACATCGGAGTTGGCGTTTATAGCGACTCGATCAAGAAAACGAATGAGCCACGCACCCTCTTGATCACGGATTAGCACAGGAAGCCAGTTTGCGTGGAAAAAGCTCGTCCATGCCTCGTTGCCAGTTGCCGAGTAGAAAGCTTCAAACAGAGGTTGATGGCTTGTAAATATGTGGCGGACGAGTGGCCAGTCTTCCTGTTCTGGTAATACTTCTGACAGGGATTCGGCTACCAGTCGACGTAAGTGGAATGCGATGTCGGTCGCATCAATTATCTCGCGCACTTCTCGCCTAAAGCCTGTCTTGTCAAATAGCCTCAAGGAGAAGATATATGCCCGTACTGTCGGCCGAACGAACGGCGCTGCGGCTCTGCCGCGAACAAACTCGGCTAACGTGACGCCCTCTGTTCGCGCATGTACAACTGCCAAAGCATCAAGCAGTGTTTGATGTGAAAATGAAAGTCCGTTATGGCTCGTTTCAACCAGGACGCCTGCACTGAGTAGCGATCGGGTTGTGCTATTTGGTATGCCCGAGACATTCATTGGAATGTCCATTCGACGATGGTCGAGCATCCAGCTCGCAACTCTCGTGATGTGGTTGAAAGCGTCATCACCCAAGGACGGATCTTGTCTTACAACGCGATCCAGATAGCATTCGGTCAGGTCTTGGGTTGAAGAGACGGAGGGAACCGTGCCTCGGCTAATGATTTCATGAAAGATCGCCAAGAGTCTTGGATTGCACAGAAGCCTCTTAAATTCTGGCGAGAAGCCAACAGCTTCGATTCCAACATCTGCCAGAAAGGGCGCGACTGTCGATTCCCAATCAAGAAGGTCAATCTCAATGCGTTCACCCCATTCTCTCGCCGACAATCTCATGTCATATCTTAGATCGAAGGTGCGACATGCCGTTGCCACAGTGACATTTGGAATGATGCGCAAACGATCAATAAGAGATAGCGCGAAAGACATTGCGCTGTGATCTCTTGCGATGGAAAGCACGTCCAAACTATCGATAAGAACAATGACATGATAGATCTCGGACATTCTCGCCACGTCGGCCATAAAGGAGCGTGGAAGGCCGAGTGCTTCCCAAGCTTCTGGCGTTCGCGCCCCAGAAAACTCTCGGGCTTGGATGAATACCGGCAGTAATGAAGGGCATTCCTCCAGTCGTTCCAACACGGAAAGAAGCACGCATGTCTTGCCGACGCCTGGTCCTGCCGATAGGACCAAACAGGATGGCTTGTCCTTGATCTTTGAAATAATCGCACTAGTCGCCGAGCGCTCGACGGTCTTGTTTCCAATCTTCCTTGGCCAGTTCCGCCCAATTTGCGAAAGCCGAGAAAGGGTTTCTCGCGCCAACGTTTCGTTCATTGGGAGGCACAGTTCTATGCCAGACTTTTGCAGGGCATCCAAAAGCTCATGGCGCAGAATGCTGTCGCGGGATAGTTTTAGTCCGCCCTGATCAGGCTCGCGACGGGATATCTCTTCGACTCTAAGACGAATCGTCTTAAGTGCATTTTCTATATGTGCTACTCGATAAGCGAGCAGCCCTTTGATATCCGTAGAAAGCCGTTCTTGACTAATTGTTTCAAACGATATTTTCCGCAGGAACGCGAACAGATCCACCTGCTGCGCACTGCTTTCTTGATCGTATTCGCGGATTCGACCAGCAATTCGCTTTTGCTCAGATGAAAAGGACTTCTCGAAAGCTTCCGCTGTCGACTGGGTAGCGGCATGCTCGGCAAGTTTTGCGATATCTCCAAAATCGTTTCTGGAAATGAAGAGTATTTGAGCCCAAGGTTCCCTTCGCCATTGCAACCATGCTTTGGCAAGCTCTTCTCCGAGATCGGCGACAGACCAAGATCTGAAATCCGTTTGGTTCTTCTTGGCTTGTATGTAGAGGCTGTGGTCGGCGTAGCGCACGACAACGTCGTCGACCAGGATAGGCTCTCCTAAGCTGTCGAGCGATGTTGAGTCTATTTCGATTTCTTTGAGGTTCGCATCTGAGATCATCTCAACGGCGTAGCGTGTGGCGACCCATGACTGATATGCATCACCTCGTGATGACCGAACTCCAGCAGTACTCACAGATGTTCCTTCTTGACTTCTCGCCTGCAGACCTTGAATTGTGTTTCCACACAATCATCCGTTTCTCATGCCAAGCATGGCTGTCGGCACGATGTTAAGCCGCAATTTGATATTCGTAGTGCGGCCGCTTGCGATCATCGAGGATGGCATAGAGTGCCCTGAGATTCTTCGGGGTCGGACTGAGCCAAGCATCTAACTTTTCCTCCTTGATTGGAGTGATGCAGCGATCGTGTCCTGCGGCGGCGACTTCCGACGGCGGCTCGTCGGTGATCGCCGCGATTGACCACAGTTCCTGGCCATCACTCTGCCAGTGCGAGTAAAGGCACGCAACAAGCATCTCCTGCCGCGGCTGTGGCCTGAACTCCAGCACGACGTTTTCTTCGGCCTCGCTTTCCGACAGTGACGTCGCCCGACTCTCGCGGCCAGCGAGAGCCGGGGCTTTCGGTGAGACAAACGACACGCTGCCCCGGGTCTCCACTTCGTGGGCACCCGGCCTGCCTGCTTGCATGGATATGCGCACAAGATGAATTGAATCAACGCTTTGTGCAGATTGAAACAATACGATGTTTCATTCGCGATTGTTTCAGTGGCGCGTGCGGCCATGCGCCGCATGCGCGGCAGAGGCGTGGTCGATGGCTCGTAAGATGCGGGTGTCTGGTGCGGCGATGGTGCGTGCGAGGCGTGGCGTCGTCCATGGCGGGCCAGGGCCCGCCCTGTTTGCTCTGGCATGGGTGTGTCTGGGCCTCGGCGTTGAGGCTCTCAACGCCGGCGTCGAGGCTTTGAGCTTGGCGTCTAGGCTTTGGGCTCCGGCGATGAAGCGTTGAGCTCGGGCGTTGAGGCTCTGAGCTCCACCGTCGAGGCTATTGCACTCGGGCGTTGATGCTTTGATCTCCGACGTTGGAGCGTTGATCTCCGAACGTCAGGCGCTTTGTGCTCCGGCGTCGAGGCTTTGAGCTCGGGCGCTGAGGCATTGAGCTCGGGCCTTGAGGCTCTGATCTCGGGCGATGAAGCCTTGAGCTCCGGCGTCGGGGCTTTGCGCTCGGAGGTTCAAGTTTTCAGCTCCGGCGTTGGCGCGATACACGCGGGCGTCGGGTGCGGCGATGGTGCGTGCGGGGCGTGGCTTCGTTCATGGCGGGCCAAGGCCCGCCCTACTCGTTGCCGACCATGAGCCGCGTCTGCGCGGCAATCACCATCACTCCTGCGGCGGCCGCGCGCCGTCGTAGGTCACCGCGGTGGCGCCGGTGACCTTGCCGATGCGCGCGGTCTTGTGCACGTACAGGGTGACGTCGCGCTTGAACACCAGCGGGCCTTCGACCACTGCGTCCGGGCCGATCACGATGCGCAGCTTGCGCTGCTTCATGCTGACCGGCATCCAGCCGCTGTTGGGTTTCTCGACGGTGATGCCGCCGCGGACGTGCGAGCCGACGCCGACGGTGATGTCGCCGTTGACGGTGGCGATGCCGCCGTTGACGTCGGTGTCGACCAGACCGATCGAGCCGTTGACGGTTTCGACGTTGCGGGCCACCGCGCTGCCGCGGCCGGCGAACACGCTGCCGTTGACGGTTTCGATCTTGCCGACGCTGCTCTGGTCGCCCAGGCGGATGCTGCCGTTCACCGTTTCCAGCGAATCGGCCTTGAGCTTGCCGTCGGCCTTGATGCTGCCGTTGACGGTTTGGGCATCGCCGATGGCGGCGCCGCTTTCCAGATGCACGCTGCCGTTGACCGTGGCGACGTTGCCGGCCTTGGCGCCGGACTCGACGCGGATGCTGCCGTTCACGGTTTCCAGCGAGCCGTAGTCTTCGCCGGCGTGGGCGGTGATGCTGCCCATGACCTTGTCGATGCTTTTACCGGCGAAGGCCGCGGGCGAGATCAGGGCGAGTGCGATGGCGGTGGCGAGGATGAGTCGGGAATTGCGCATTGCGGTGGACCTCTGTGAGCGTGGGCTTGTGGGCCCGGGTTCGGAAGCGGGGGTTCGCGAACGCGTGAACGGATGGGGCCTCGAAGACCCTGTGACAGGCATCATGGAGGCGCTTCGCTACAATCGCATCTGTCCTAAGTCACTGCCCCGAAGGTCACATGCCCGCTGCCCAACACCGCCCCAAGCCCGTCGTCCTGCTGATCCTGGATGGTTGGGGATATCGCGAGGATCCGGCCGACAACGCGCTGGCCCTGGCCGATCTGCCGAACTGGAACCGGCTGTGGGCGCAGCAGCCGCATACGCTGATCCACACCGAGGGCCGCCACGTCGGCCTGCCGGACGGACAGATGGGCAATTCCGAAGTCGGCCACATGAATCTGGGCGCCGGCCGCATCGTCTATCAGGACCTCACCCGCGTTGATGCGGCGATCGAGGACGGCAGCTTCTTCGCCAACGCCGAACTGCGCGCCGCCTGCGATGCCGCGAAGGCTTCGGGCGGAACGCTCCACGTCATGGGGCTGTTGTCGCCCGGCGGCGTGCACAGCCACGAGCAGCACATCTTCGCGATGCTGGAACTCGCCGTGCGCGAAGGCGTTCCGCGCGTCGCGGTGCATGCGTTCCTCGACGGCCGCGACATGCCGCCGCGTTCGGCCGAACCCAGCCTGCGCGCGCTGCAGGCGAAGTGCGATGCGCTGGGCAACGCGCGCATCGCCAGCGTCGGCGGCCGCTATTTCGCGATGGATCGCGACCAGCGCTGGGACCGCCTGCGTCGCGGCTGGGACGTCATCGTCGAAGCGCAGGCCCAGCAGCACGCGCCGGATGCGTTGAGCGCGCTCGCCGCCGCGTACGCGCGCGGCGAGAACGATGAGTTCGTCGCGCCCACTGTCATCGACGGCGGTGTCATCGACGGCGCGCAGCCGATGCTCGACGGCGACGCCATCGTGTTCATGAATTTCCGCGCCGACCGCGCGCGCCAGCTCACCGCCGCGTTCGTCGATCCCGCATTCGATGGTTTCGACGCCAGCGTTCGCCGCCCGGCGCTGTCGCGCTTCGTCTGTCTCACCGAATACGACGCTCGCTTGCCGGCGCCGACCGCGTTCGCGGCGGACGATCTGCGCAACACCTTCGGCGAGGTGCTGGCCGCGCATGGCCTGACCCAATTGCGCATCGCCGAAACCGAGAAATACGCGCACGTCACCTTCTTCTACAGCGGCGGCCGCGAAGATCTGTACGCCGGCGAAGAACGCATCCTCGTGCCGAGCCCGAAAGTCGCGACCTACGATCTGCAGCCGGAGATGAGCTGCCCGGAACTCACCGCGAAGCTGGTCGACGCCATCGGTTCCGGACGTTTCGACGTGGTGGTCTGCAACATCGCCAACCCGGACATGGTCGGTCACACCGGCGACCTGCAGGCCGCGATCCTGGCGGCGCAGGCGGTGGATGTCGCCATCGGTGCGGTCGAAGCCGCAGTGCACGCGGCCGGCGGCGCGCTGCTGGTCACCGCCGACCACGGCAATCTGGAAATGATGCGCGACCCCGAGACCGGACAGCCGCACACCGCGCATACCGTCGGCCCGGTGCCGTTCGTCTATATCGGTGCGCGTGCGGACGCGCGCCTGCGCAGCGGCGGCGCGCTGCGCGATGTGGCGCCGACGATGCTGGATCTGCTCGGCCTGCCGCAGCCGGCGGAAATGAGCGGCCGTTCGCTGCTGGATGCCCCGCCGCTGGGCGCGGGCTGAGATGCTGGCCGCCCTGCGCCTGCTCGTCGCGGTCGCGCTGCTGTGGTCGCTGGCATGGCCGGCGCCCGCACAGCAGACGACCGGTCGTGAAGCGCAGCGTCGGCTGGAGACGGTCCAGCGCGAACTGAAGGACGTGGCAACCGAACGCCGCCGGCTGGAAGGCCAGCGCGGCGCCGCCAGCCGCGAACTGCGCGCGGTGGACGAGCGCGTCGCCGACTCCAGCCGCGCGCTGCACGCGGCCGACACCGAGCTCGCGCGCGAGCAGGCCGCGCTGGCCCAGCTCAATGCGCGTCGCGACGCCCTGCGCGTGCAGGAGGCGGCGACGCGACGCGAACTCGCCGTACTGCTGCGCGCCGCGTACGCGCAGGGCGGCCATGCGCCGCTGAAGGTGATGCTGGCGCAGGATCGCGTCGCCGACACCCAGCGCCAACTGGTCTATTACCGCTACCTGCAGCGCCAGCGCCTGCAGCGCACGGCCGCGCTGATCGCCGAACTGGCCGAGCTGGCGCAGATGGAAACCCGGATCGCCGAGAAACGCGCGGCCCTGGACGCTGCACGCGAACGGCAGCGCACGCAGCTGGCATTGCTGGCCCGCGATCGGCGCGCGCGCGCGGTGACGCTTGGCGAACTGGAGCAGCGTTATCGCGATCGCAGCGACCGCGAACGGGCGCTGGGCAGCGATGCCAAGGCCCTGCAGCAGGTGATCGGCCGGCTGCGCGCCGCCGCCGCAAAAGCTGCGGCCGAACGCGCCGCTGCCGAGCGTGCCGCAGCGCTGGCCGCTGCGGCCAAAGCTGCCGCAAATCCGGCCGCGAAGCCCGGTACCCGGGCGCAGACCAGAGCGCAGGCCAGGTCGGCTCGCCAGATCGCCAGCGCCGCGCCGGTGCGGGTGGGCGGCGCCGGCTGGCCGCTGTCGGGCCATCTCGTCTCCGGTTACGGCGGACGCATGCCGGATGGACGCGCCAGCAGCGGTCTGCTGATCGCCGCCGGTCTCGGCACGCCGGTGCGTGCGGTCGCCGACGGCACCGTGGTCTTCGCCGAATGGATGACCGGCTACGGCCTGATCCTGATTGTCGACCACGGCAACGGTTATCTGAGTCTCTATGGCCACAACGAATCGCTGCTCAAGAATGCCGGCGATCCGGTCAAGCGCGGCGACACCGTGGCCCGCGTCGGCAATTCCGGCGGCCTGGCGCAGCCGGCGCTGTATTTCGAGCTGCGCAGCAACGGCCGGCCGGTCAACCCCGACAGCTGGCTCAGGCGGCAGTAAACGGCTAGGGTAGGGCCGTTCATGTTCGGTGAACCCCGCGTGGTCCTAATGGTCCCATCGAATCAGTCTCTCCTGGAGTTATCCATGTCGTTCCGTCCGCGTTCTTTGCGTCTGCGCTCTTCACCTAGCCCGCGCATCCTGTCCTTGCCGGCGTTGCTCGCGCTCGCGCTGTGCATGCAGCCGGCATTGGCCCAGGAGTCGAAGCCCGTCGAAGGCGAGTCCGCCAAGGCCGCGAAAACCGCCGACGCCGAAACCAGCCAGGTGCCGCTGGAAGAAATCCGCCGCTATGTCAGCGTCTTCAACGTGGTTAAACAGGCCTACGTCGAGCCGGTGGAAGACCGCAAGCTGATGCAGTCGTCGATCCGCGGCCTGCTGCTCGATCTCGATCCGCACAGCACCTATCTGGTCCGCAGCGATGCCGAGGCCTTCGATGCGGACACCAACGGCGCCTACGACGGCATCGGCGTGGAAGTTCAGCCGCAGCCCGACGGCACCATCCTGGTGATCGCGCCGATCGACGATACGCCCGCGGCGCGTGCGGGCGTGAAGCCCGGCGACATCATCATCGCGGTCGACGGCAAACCGCTCACGCCGGAACTGGCCGAAGGCAATCCTCTGCGCGGCGCGCCCGGCAGCAAGACCGTGCTGACCGTGCAGCGCGAAGGCGCGGCCAAGCCGCTGGAACTCACCGTGCAGCGCGAAACCATCCGCATCGGCAGCGTGCGCGGGAAAATGCTGGAGCCCGGCTACGGCTATCTGCGCATCAGCGCGTTCCAGGCGGATACCGCCAACGATTTCGAACAGCAGCTCGACAAGCTGCAGGCGCAGGCCGGCGGCAGCGCCGCGGGTGGCAAAGGCCTGCAGGGCCTGGTGCTGGACTTGCGCAGCAACCCCGGTGGATTGCTGACCTCGGCGGTGCAGATCGCCGACGATCTGCTGGAGAAGGGCGGCATCGTCAGCACCCGCGGCCGCAACCCGGTGGCGGACACGTCGTTCAATGCGACCCCCGGCGACCGCATGCGCGGCGCGCCGGTGGTGGTGCTGGTGGACGCCGGCTCGGCCAGCGCGTCGGAAGTACTGGCCGCCGCGCTGCGCGACAACCAGCGCGCGCAGGTCGTTGGCAGCCGCACCTTCGGCAAGGGATCGGTGCAGACCCTGCTGCCGTTGGACAACGGCGACGCGGTGAAACTCACCACCGCGCGCTACTACACGCCCAGCGGCAAATCGATCCAGGCCCGCGGGATCGAGCCGGACGTGGTGCTCAAGCCGGAAGGCGCGACCAAAGCCAAGCCGGGCTTCATTTCCGAAGCCGTGCTGCCGGGCCATCTGCGCGGCGACCAGGAAACGGCGGGCGCGAACGCCGGCGATGTTCTCGAAGGCGAAGCGCCGATCACCGCCGCGCTGGCGTTGCTGAAAAAGCAGGTCGCTCCCGCGACAGCGAAGCCTGCGGTCGCCGAACGGCGCTGAGACCCGCTGGCCAGAAGTCGACGAGCCAGAAGTCGACGAGCCAGAACTCATCAAGCCAGAAGTCACCAAGCCAGAAGTCACCAAGCCAGAAGCCATGAGTGACCATCGGCCGGTTCGCATGGCCGGCCTTGTCCCTAGGATGCGCTGTCGGCCCGCCATTGCGGGCCCCGCATCCAAGGACGACTCCACATGCTTGCCATCCGCGACCTGAGCAAAACCTACGCCAACGGTGTGCGCGCGCTCGATCACGTCACGCTCGACATTCCGCGCGGCATGTTCGGCCTGCTCGGCCCAAACGGCGCCGGCAAATCATCGCTGATGCGCACGCTGGCCACCCTGCAGGAAGCCGACAGCGGCACCGCGACGCTCGACGACGGCAAGGGCGGCAGCCTCGACATCCTGCGCGACAAGGACGCGGTGCGTCGCCAGCTCGGTTATCTGCCGCAGGATTTCGGCGTCTATCCGAAAGTCAGTGCGCTGGATCTGCTCGAACATTTCGCGGTGCTCAAAGGCCTGACCGACCGCAAGCAACGGCGCGAAGTCGTCGACGGCCTGCTGCAGCAGGTGAACCTGTGGGACGTGCGCAAGCGCAAACTCGGCGGCTTTTCCGGCGGCATGCGCCAGCGCTTCGGCATCGCCCAGGCGCTGCTTGGCAACCCGCGGCTGGTGATCGTCGACGAACCCACCGCCGGCCTCGATCCCGAAGAGCGCAATCGTTTCCTCAACCTGCTGGCCGAGATCGGCGAGAACGTCGCGGTGATCCTCTCCACGCATATCGTCGAGGACGTGACCGATCTGTGCCCGACCATGGCGATCATGAACAAGGGCAAGGTGCTGCTGACCGGCCGCCCGATGGACGCCATCGGCGCGCTGGAGGACCGCGTCTGGCGCAAGGTGGTCGCGAAGGACACGCTGCCGCACTACGAGAAGAACTTCACCCTGTTGTCGACCCGCTTGGTCGGCGGCGAACCGGTGATCCACATCCACAGCGATGTTCCGCCGGGCGATGGTTTCGAGCGCGTGGCGCCGGACCTCGAAGACGTGTACTTCCAGCGTCTGCGCCAACACGCCAAAGCCGCCTGAGGATCACGCCATGTTCGAGTTCTTCAGATTCGAGCTGCGTCAGCAGCTCCGCTCTCCGCTGCTGTGGCTGATGGGCGGACTGTTCGCTTCGTTGGGATTCTTCGCGGTGGCCAGCGACGTCGTGCAGCTCGGCGGCGGGATCGGCAACGTCCACCGCAACGCACCGATGATCGTCGTCCAGTTCATGGGCCTGTTCACACTGATCGGCATGCTGTTCATCGCGATGTCGATCAATGGCGCGCTGCTGCGCGATTTCGAGCAGGGCACCGCCGAGTTGATCTTCGCCAGCCCGATCAAACGCCGCGATTACGTGGCCGGCCGGATTCTCGCGGCGGTCTCCGGCTGCCTGATCATCTACGGACTGATCGTTTTCGGCATTTTCATTGCCCAGTTCATGCCATGGATCGATGCCGAACGGCTTGGACCGATCTCACTGTATCCGTCGGTGTGGACATTCGCGGTCGTGGTCATCCCCAATCTGCTCTTCACCGCTGCGCTGCTGTCGCTGCTGGCCATCGTTACCCGCAGCATCCTGTGGGTCTACATCGGGGTGCTCGGGTTCTTCATTCTTTACGGCGTAAGCGCAGTGTTGATGCGCGATCTGGACAACGTATGGATCGCCGTCCTGGCCGAGCCGCTGGGCTTGCGCGCGTTCGGCCGCACCATCCGCTACTGGGCCGCGGAACAGCGCAATACCGATCTGCCCGCCATCGCGGGCTATCTCCTCGCCAACCGCGCGTTGTGGATGGGTGTTTCGCTCGCGTTGTTCACAGCGTGTTTCGCGCTGTTCAAGACCGAACGCAGCGGAACCGGTCGCGGTTGGCGGCGCATGAAAGCATCGCAGATCGCGGCAGTCGCCAGTGCAACTCCGCGGGCGAAGCCACTGCCGAAATCGGTCCCCACGTTCGGTGCCGCCACGGGGTTCGCGCAGTTCCTGCGCCAGCTGCGGTTCGACACCCTCGGTGTGCTTGCCGGCATACCGTTTATCGTGATGCTGCTGTTCGCGATGGCGAATTTCATTCCGAGCGCGATATTCGCGGAGACCCTGTACAACACGCCGATCCATCCGGTCGCTTCGCAGATGCTGCAGGCGTTGCAGCAGTCGTACAGTTTCGTGCTGATCATCATCGTGCTGTTCTATGCTGGCGAACTCGTCGCCAAGGAACGCAGCGCGAAGATCAACGAAGTGACCGACGCCATGCCCGTGCCCAATTGGGTGCCGCTGACCGCCAAATTCGGCGCGCTGCTCGCAGTCATCTTCTGCTTCCAGTTGTTCGGTGGCCTCACCGCGATCCTGATCCAGCTGGCCAAGGGGCATACCCAGATCGAGCTGATGGTGTATGCCAAGACCCTCGCGCTGGACAGCATCGGGTTCGTTCTGATGGGCGGCCTGGCGCTGTGCCTGCAGGTGTTCACCAACAACAAATACCTCGGCTATGCGCTGCTGATCCTGGTGCTGATCGGGCAGATGGTGCTCGGCACGCTGGACTTCACGCAACATCTGTACAACTACGCCGGCTCGCCCGACGCGCCGTACTCCGACATGAACGGATTCGGCCATTTCCTCGCCGCGAAACTGTGGTTCGAGGGGTATTGGGGGCTGTTTCTGCTGGTGTTGCTGCTGCTCTCTGCGGCGCTGTGGGTGCGCGGCGTCGGCGGCGGCGCGCGCGAGCGCCTGAGCCTCGCGCGCGCGCGGATGCGCGGGCCGCTGGGCATGGCGACGTTGTTCGCAGTGCTGGCGTTCGCCGGCACGGGCGCTTACTTGTTCTGGAACACGAATGTCCGCAATCCGTTCCTGTCGCCGGACGACATCCTGGACCTGCAGGCGCGGTACGAACGCGAATACAAGCAATACAAGCGTCTGCCACAGCCGAAGATCGTCGCGACGCAGATCGACGTCGACTTGCGCCCGGAAACACAGACGATGCGCGCCAGCGGCGTCTATCGGGTGCGCAATCCGCATACGACACCGATCGCGGAGATTCATGTCGGCATGATCGACGACAAAACCTTGCAGAGCATCGACATGGGCGGCGCCGAGTTGATCAAGCGCGATGAGGACATGGGTTATCGCATCTATCGGTTGAAAGCGCCGATGCAGCCCGGTGAAGAGCGCGATATCGCGTTCAAGATCGAATCGGCGCCGAACGGCATCACCAACGATACTGCGCAGACCAGCATCGTCGAGAACGGTTCGTTTTTCGATAGCGAGAGATTCCCGTGGTTCGGTTACAACAAAGGCTTCGAAATCGTCGACCGCAACGAGCGCCGAAAACGCGATCTCGGCGAGCCCAGGCGCATGCCGAAACTGGAGGATCAGGCGGCGCGCGCCGCCAACTACGTCAGCGACGACGCCGACTGGATCGATTTCAAGACCACGATTTGCACCGCGCCGGACCAGATCGCGCTGTCGCCCGGCTATCTGCAGAAGGAATTCGTCCGCGACGGCCGCCGCTGCTTCAGCTATGCGATGGACCGGCCGATGCTGAACTTCTATGCCTACCTGTCGGCGCGCTGGCAGGTGAAGAAGGGCATGTACAAGGACATCCCGATCGAGATCTATTACGACGCCAAGCATCCGTACAACGTCGACCGGATGATCGAAGCAGTACAGAAGTCGCTGGCGTATTACGAGGGCAATTTCACCCCGTACCAGCACCGTCAGGTGCGGATCATCGAGTTTCCCCGCTACGCCGGCTTCGCCCAGGCGTTCGCCAACACCATTCCGTATTCCGAACACATCGGTTTCATCGCCGATCTCAGCGACAAGGACGCGATCGACTACGTGTTCTACGTCACCGCGCACGAAATCGCGCATCAGTGGTGGGCGCATCAGGTGATCGGCGCCAACATGCAGGGCGCGACAGTGATGTCCGAATCGCTGTCGCAGTATTCCGCGCTGATGGTCATGGAGAAGGAATACGGCCGGGCCAAGATGCGGCGCTTCCTGAAGACCGAATTGGACGGTTATCTCTCCGGTCGCGGCGACGAGGCGATCGAGGAACTGCCGCTGTACCGCGTGGAGAACCAGCAGTACATCCATTACCGGAAAGGTTCGCTGGTGTTCTATCGCCTGCGCGAAGAGATCGGCGAGGCGGTGCTGAACCGCGCGCTGAAGAAATTCCTTGAGGACAAGGGCTATCAGCAGCCGCCTTACACCACCTCGGTCGAACTGTTGGACTACATCCGCGCCGAGGCCGGCCCGCAGCACGAACGCCTGATCGCGGACCTGTTCGAGAAGATCGCCTTCTACGACAACCGCGTGGTGGAAGCCAAGGCGAAGAAGCGCGCCGACGGCAAATACGAGGTCGTGCTCGATCTGCATGCTGCCAAGCTGTACGTCGACGGCAAGGGCAAGGAAGCGCCGGCGAAGATCGATGACTGGGTGGAAGTGGGCGTCTTCGCGCGCGGCCCGTCGGGCGAGGAAGAAGACGAGACCGTGCTGTATCTGAAGCGTCACCGCATCGCCACCGGCCAGCCGAAGATCACGGTCGTGGTCGATGCGGCGCCGTACGAAGCGGGTTTCGACCCCTACAACAAATTGATCGACCGGGTGTCGGCGGACAACCGCAAGCGCGTGAGTCTGTAGGCCCGGGACGGCTGCGACGGCGCGCGGGATGCGCGTGGTCGCAGCCGATTTTCGTGCTGAGTTTGATTGATCGAGCCGCGCCCGATCGCCGCTTCAGCGCGGCTTGGTCGGCATCGGGAACGGCGTGACCACTTTCTCGCCGCTGGCGGCGTCGTGGATGGTCGACGGCCCTTTCTTTTCGACTTCCTCGATCCGCACGATGCTCTGCATCGGCAGATGCAGGACGCGGGTGTCGCCGAATTCGTCGCGCAGGCGTTCTTCTGTGGGATCCACCACCAGGCCTTCGTGGACGTCGAACACCAGGTCCGCGACTTCGGTGAAACCCCACAGGCTGCCGCTGTTCACGCGTCGCGCGTAAAGCGCGTACAGCTTGCCGTAGTTGAGGAAGGTGACTTTGTAGAGGGTCTTGGCCATGGACGGAGTATAGAAGCAGTACGGAACCGCGGCTCAATAGCCGCGGCTGTGGCGCAGCCGGCGCGCGATGCCCGCGCGCGCCGCCAGCGCGAAGATCACGCCGAACAGGAAGCCGGCGATGTGCGCGCTCCAGGCGACCGCGCCGAAGGCCGGGCCGATGTACGCGAACACCACCTGCAGCACCGCCCAGATCCCGATCAGCAGCGAGGCCGGCGCGCGGATGAATTCCAGGAACAGCCCCAGCGGCACCACCACACCGAGCTTGGCGCGGGGAAACAGCGCGAGATAGGCGCCGATCAGCGCCGAGACCGCGCCGCTGGCGCCGATCACCAGCCGTTCGGGCGAGCCGATCATGAACACCGCGGCCAGATTGGCGATGGTGCCGCCCAGCAGGAACAGCACCAGGAAGCGCCACGGGCCCATCGCGCGTTCGGCGGGCAGGCCGAAGATCAGCAGGAACACCAGGTTGCCGAGCAGGTGCGCCCAGTCGGCGTGCAGGAACATGGCCGTGAACAGCCGCAGCCAGCGCTCGTTCGCCCACAGCGACCACCAGGTATCGGCCAGCGCCGGGCCGCCGGTCAGCGCGCCCCATTCCTGGAGCAGCGCCTGCTGGGTGGCTTCAGGACGTGTGCTCGCCCACAGATAGGCCAGCCACAGCGCGGCGAACACCAATGGCGTCGCCCAGCGCAGGCCGGATTTGTGGCGGGTCGGAAGCTGAACGAACATGTCAGATAAATGCCGGAACTGCATGAAAGCATGGGAGATATCAGGATAGCGCTTGTTAGCTTTCAGTTAACGGCCGGGTTATAGTGCATACGGCGTCGTACGTCGGGAGGGGGCTTCCGGCAGGAGCGGAACGGGCAAGGGGAATTGCCCGGCCGCACGGCGCAGCCCACACCTGTCCATGGAGACGCAACAACAATGCACACCCACAATCGTTTCATCCAGATGTCCGCGCTCGCGCTCGGCATCGCCGGCGCGCTGGCCTTCGGCCAGGCCCAGGCCTCGGGCTTCCAGCTCAAGGAAAACAGCGTCAAGGCCATGGGCCGCGCGTTCGCCGGTTCCGGCGTCGCCACGGGCGATGCGTCGGTCGTCGTGAACAATCCGGCCACCATGACCTCGTTCGAAGGCACCACAATCCAGGCCGACGTGACCGTGGTCGATCTCAACGCCACCTTCAACGGCGGCGGTTATGCCGCCAACGGCACCCCGCTGATCCGTCCGCTCACCGGCAGCGACGGCGGCAATGCCGGCGGTGTGACCCCGATTCCGGCCATGTCCATCATCCACAAGTTCGAAAACGGCCTCACCGTCGGTGCGATGGTCAGTGCGCCGTTCGGTCTGAAGACCGAATACGACCGCGGCTGGGTCGGTCGCTATCACGCGCTCACCTCGGATCTGAAGACCGTCGATCTGACACTGTCCGCCGCCTATGAAATCGTGCCGGACCGTTTCTCGGTCGGCGCCGGTCTCATTTACGAGCGTGCGGAAGCGGAACTGTCGAAGGCCGTCGATTTCGGCTCGGCGCTGGCGTTCGGCGGCGTTCCCGGCTTCGCGCCGCAGTCCGCCGACGGCGAAGCCGTCGTCACCGGCGACGACACCGGCATCGGCTACATCTTCGGTCTTAACTTCCGTCCGACCGACAAGCTGGCCATCGGCCTGTCGCACCGTTCCGAGATCGATCACGAGTTGCAGGGCGAAGCCGACTGGACCGTTCCGGGCAATGCCCGCACCGTTTTCAATGCGATCGGCCGCAGCGCGCTGTTCAACGACGGCAAGGCCAGCGCCAAGCTGACCACGCCTAGCGTCACCAGCTTCAGCGTCGCCTACCAGGTCAACGACAAGCTGGCGCTGATGGGCGATTTCGCCAAGACCGACTGGCATTCGCTGGAAGAAATCCGCATCGACTTCGCCAATCCGGATCCGGATTCGGTCGAGGACTTCAGCTGGGACGACACCCGCTTCTGGTCGATCGGCGCCGAGTACAAGCTGTCCGAGGCGTTCACGATCCGCGGCGGTTACGCCTACGACGAAACCCCGACCACGTTCGCCACGCGCAGCCCGCGCCTGCCCGACGAAGACCGTCGCTGGTATTCGTTCGGCCTGACCTGGAACATGAGCGAGCACGTCGAGATCAACGCGTCGTACACGCGCATCGAGCCGGATTCGCCGAAGGTCGGCATCATCGATGCCGCCAACCGCCACACGCTGTTCGGCGACTACAGCAGCGACGTGAATCTGTTCGGCATTTCGGGCCGTTACAGCTTCTGATCGCGGTTACCGTGCGTCACGCAGAAAACCCCGCTCCGGCGGGGTTTTTTGTTGGCTGGCGTTTCGATGCCGGCGAAAAACCTTGCGTCAATTGCAGTGTTGCTGTTCGCACGGAACCCCGTCGCCTTCGCCGTCCATCTTCGTATTCGGGCAATTCCGGATGAACCATGTCGCCTCCTCGCAGGAACGCATTTGCGAGCAGTGCTGGCGACCGTCGCAGACATAGTTGTTCGCGGCGACCGGTGCGGCCGAGGTCTGGGCGCTTTGTATCTGCGGCATGTCGACGGCAGGCGTCTGCAGCGACGCGAACTTCTGGTAAGCGAACACAGCGCCGCTGAGCAGCAGCGTGCCGACGACGACTTTGGATCCCAGTCCCGACGACTCGCGTCGCGGCCTCTCGCGGCGCGGCCGCTCGGAGTACGTGTCCCGTCGCGGATCCTGCCTGTGTCCGTGTGGATCGCTCGCTGCCGGCGCCCGTGCCGCCGGTGTGCGTTCGATCGGCGCCAGCGTGAGCTCCGCGCCGCTGGGCGTATCGAAAGCGACGGCCCTGGCCCGCTTGCGGCCCTCGGGGTCGGTCGTGATCTCGAAGTGCAGGATGTCGCCGATCTGCGGCGTACGGCCACTGCGCGGAAACGCCGAGACGTGGACAAAGACTTCGATGCCGCTGTCGTGCGTCCTGATGAAGCCGAAGCCGCGGTCGGCGTTCCATTTGATCAACGATCCCTGCGTGCGCATCCGTGCATCTCCTCTTTCATGTCCCAGAGCCTGTTCAATATCTGCCGATCATGTTCGTAGAGCGGCCTTCAGGCCGGCCCAGACAGAACCCAACCGGCGACGATACCAGGGCCGTGCCCACGGCTGCTGAAAACGAAACGGTTACGTACCGGAAGCAGCGGCCTGAAGGCCGCTCTACAAGGGCTGATGCGCGGATGTTCGGGATGATTCTGATCGATTTTCAGTCGTGATCGAACAGAGTTTGAACCGTCTCTCAGTCGTTCGCCAGTTCGCGCAGATAGAACGTGTTGCAGCCGCCGTGGCCGGTGGCGCCCATCGCGGCGTCGATGCGGCGGAAGCCGCTGCGTTCGTACAGGCGCATCGCCGCGTCCATGCCGGTGAGGGTTTCCAGATAGCAACGTGCGAAGCCGAAGCCGCGCGCGGCGTCGAGACAGTGCGCCATCAGCGCCGCGCCCGCGCCGATGCCGCGCAGGCCCGGCAGAAAATACATCTTGCGCAACTCGCAGGTGCCGATGTCGCCGCCTGTCAACGGAGCGATGCCGCCGCCGCCTTCCACCTTGCCGCGGCCGTGCGCATCGATGTGCTCGATCACGAAATACGCCGAGCGCGGCTCGGCATAGGCGCGCTGCATCCAGTCGACTTCGGGGTCGCCGATCGCGAAACCGCTGCCGCAGGCGCCGAATTCGGGCATCACGCTGCGGATGATCGCCGCGACGACGGTATCGTCGCGGGCTTCGATCGGGCGGATGCGGAAGGATGGATGCGATTCGTGATGCATGCGGAATCAGTGCGAGGAAGGATGCAAGCCGCCCTGTTCGAGTCGCCTTGCGAATTCGTCGGGTTTCAGCCCCGGGGCGAACAGGAAGCCCTGGGCGATGGGCACGCCGAGGCGCAGCAGGAACTGGCGCTGCGCTTCCGACTCCACGCCTTCGGCGACCAGTCCCAGGCCGAGGCTGCGCGCGATGCCCGCCACCGCCTGGCAGACGGCCACGTCGGAGTTGTTTTTGGGTACGCCTTCGACGAACAGCTGGCTGAGTTTCAGGCCGTGGATCGGCAGCCGGCGCAGGTAGTTCAGCGCGCTGTAGCCTTCGCCGAAATCGTCGATGGTCAACATGATGCCCATCTCGCGCAGGTCGGCGAAGGTGCGCAGGGTGTCGGGCGCGTCCTCGATCAGCACGCGCTCGGTGAATTCCAGCTCCAGCGCCGCGCCGGGCAGATCGAATTCGGCGAGGATGCGCTGCACGGCTTCGGCGAGGTCTTCGCCCACGAACTGGCGATAAGACACGTTGACCGCCACGCGGACGATGCCGAGTCCTGCATCGCGCCACGCCGCGACCTGGCGGCAGGCCTCGTGCAGCACCCAACTGCCGATGCGCACAATGTCGCCGGTGGTTTCGGCATGGCTGATGAAGCGATCCGGGCGCAGCTCGCCCAGCAGATGGTTCTGCCAGCGGATCAGGGCTTCGGCGGCGACGATGCGGCCGCTCAGCAGATCGACCTGCGGCTGGTAGACCAGATGGAATTCGCCGTTGTCGGCGGCGCGGCGCAGATGGGTTTCCATCCACAGCCGGTCGGCCTGGGTCTGTGCCAGCGCGGGCGTGAACGCCTGCCACGCGTTGCGCGAGCGGCGCTTGCTGTCGTACATCGCGGCATCGGCGTTCTGGATCAGCGCCTGCGGGCGTTCGCCGTCGGTCGGCGAGCGGGCGATGCCGATGCTCGCGGTGATCGTGAATTCCTCGTTGTCGAAGCGGAAGCTGTCGGTCAGCGCCTGCAGCACCGCGGCGGCGATGCGCTCGGGACGCTGTTCGTCGTCGGCGAGGTGGCACACCACCAGAAATTCGTCGCCGCCGAAGCGGGCCACCAGCCCCTCGGTGCCGACCGCGTTGGCGATCCGCTGCGCGGCCGAGGCCAGCAGTTCGTCGCCGGCGGCGTGGCCCAGCACATCGTTGATCACCTTGAAGCGGTCGAGATCGATGTACAGCACCGCGACCGCGCCGTGCATCGGGTCCTGCATGCGGTTGTCGATCTCGACCAGGATCGCGTCGCGGTTGAGCAGGCCGGTCAGCGGGTCGGTGCGCGCCTGCACCCGCAGGGTTTCCTCCGCGTGCTTGCGCTCGGTGATGTCCTGCAGCGTGCCGACGATGCGCGACGTGCCCGGGTCGCCGGTGTCGGCTTCGCCGATCATCCGCACCCAGCACGGGTGATGGTCGCTGCGCTGGTACTGCATTTCCAGGTCGAAGCTGCCGCCGGTTTCGATCAGCCGGTCGATCGCGGTCCGCATCCGCGACCGTTCGGGCATGCGCACCCCGCCGATCATGTCGTCGATGCTGTCCGGCGAGGGCGTGCGGCCGAGGATGCGCTGCGCTTCGCGGGTGAGATACAGCCGCTGGCGGCCGCGATCCCATTCCCAGCCGCCGATGTGGGCCAGGCCCTGGGCGCGATCGAACAGCACGTTGTCGCGCTTGAGCGTGGTGACGTCGCTGAACATCGCGAACACGTACTCCGGCGTGGTGCCGTCGGATTCGAACACCGGCACGCTGGTGACCGAGATCCACGACATGCGCTGGCTGGGCACGTAGTAGAGACCGATGACGGTATTGGTGATGACCTGGGCCTGATCCAGCGCCTGGGTGATCGGCCATTCGCGGAAGCCCAGCGGCCGCCCGTGGGCGTCGACGACGGTCCAGTTCGCGGCCTGCATCAGGCTGTGCATGCTCTGGCCTGACTCGGCGCCGATCGCGCGGTGCGCGGCGGGGTTGGCCGAGATCACCTGCATGTCGCGGTCGAACAGGATCACGCCGACGTCGATCGATTCCAGCAGCAGCCGGTAGCGCGTTTCCGCCTGCCAGCGGTTGCTGAGGTCGCGCGCGACCGCGACGATGCACTTGTTGCCTTTGTAGTCGAAGCCGGCGGAATGCACTTCCACCGGGAAGCGGCTGGCGTCGCCGCGCATGTTCGCGACTTCGGCGACGTAGGTCTCGCCGCGGTTCAGGGCTTCCCACACCGGGACCATGTGGTCTTTCGGCAGATCGGGATTGAGGACTTCGATCGGCTTGCCGACGATCTCGTCGCGCGATCGGTTGTAGGCCGCCATGCCGGCCTTGTTGAGATCGAGGACAGTGCCGTCCCAGGCGAGGATGCTGACAGGGTCGGGTACCGCGTCGAACAGCGCGGTGTAACGCAGGCGTTCGGATTCGGTGTCGTCGATGGCGGCGCTCAACGCGGCATGCGCGCGGTCGAGCAGGGCGCGGGTCGCGGGATCGAGGGCGGTGTCCTGGCGCGCCTGCTCCAATGCGGCCAGCGTCTGCGTGATCTCGACCGAAGGCGGCACCGCGGGATCCGGCCAGGCGTCCGTCATTCGGCGCCGCCCGCTGTCAGGCCGGATCGTGCGTTGGTGAACTTGCTGCCGGTCTCGCGGCCGAGCAATCGCGCCAGCCAGCGCCCGGTGTCGCTGAGTGCGTCGAGGTCGATGCCGGTGTCGATGCCCATGCCGTGCAGCATATACACCACGTCCTCGCTCGCGACATTGCCGCTGGCGCCTTTCGCGTACGGGCAGCCGCCGGTGCCGGAGACGGCGGCGTCGACCACCCGCACGCCGACGTCCAGACAGCTCAGGATATTCGCCAGCGCCTGACCGTAGGTATCGTGGAAATGCACGGCCAGCGCGGCCACCGGCACTTCGCCGGCCACCGCGCGCAGCATCGCCGCGGCCTTCGACGGCGTACCGACGCCGATGGTGTCGCCCAGCGAGACTTCGTAGCAGCCCATCGCGTGCAGGGCCTTGGCCACGCGCACCACGTCTGCCACCTGCACGTCGCCCTGGTAGGGGCAGCCGAGCACGGTCGATACGTAGCCGCGTACCGTCACGCCGTCGGCTTTCGCGCGTGCCATCACCGGCTCGAAGCGCTGCAGCGACTCCTCGATGCCGGCGTTGATGTTCTTGCGGTTGAAGGCTTCGGAGGCGGCGCTGAACACCGCGATCTCGTCCACGCCCACGGCGCGGGCGCGTTCGTAGCCCTGTTCGTTCGGCACCAGCACCGGATAGCGCACGCCCGGGCGTTTGGCGATGCCGACGTAGACCTCGGCGGCGTCGGCCAACTGCGGCACCCACTTGGGGCTGACGAAGCTGGTGGCTTCGATGCTGCGCAGACCGGTGGCGGAGAGGCGGTCGATCAGTTCGATCTTCGCCGCGGCCGGGATCAGGGTCTTTTCGTTCTGCAGGCCATCGCGGGGGCCCACTTCGACGATGCGTACGCGGTCGGTCATGGTGCGGCCGCCGCTGCGACGCGCTGCAGACGCATGACGCCTTTGCCGTCCGGTTTTGCGGCGAAGATGGCCCCGCCGCGCGCGCGCAGCAGTTCCGCGATGGCGTCGCGGCTGCCTTCGACGTGGACGTTGGATTCGTCGAGGCGCACTGCGGCGGCCTGGCCTTCCGCTGGCGGGCGCATGGCTTCGGGACGCATGGCTTCGTCCGGGTCGGCCAGCCACACCTGGGCGCTGTCGCCGTCGATGCGGTAGCGGGCGATGAACACGCTGTCTTTCGGCGCCTTGTGCTGCATGTCGTCGTCGGCCGACATCAGGCGGTCGGCGACGGTGGGGGTGAAGACGAAATAACGCGATCCGCCGAGTTCGAAGCCTTCGAGCGTCGTCGTGTAGATGCCGCCGTCGTCTTCGGGCCAGCGTACGCTGCAGTCGGCGGATATCTGGATGGGCGGGCCGGACCTGCCGTCCTTGAGCGGACGCCATTCGCCGGCCAGCGCGGGGTCGCAGTCGAGTTCGGCCACCGGCGCGCGCTCGAAGGTCACGCAGGCGGAGATCGTCAGCGACAGCAGCAACAGCGCAGCGATGCGCATGCTCACAAAAGGCATGCTCATGCGGCCTGCACTGCCGTCGCAACGGGCGTCAGCAACACCAGCGCGGCGTCGGCCTCGACGAAATCGCCCGCGGCGACGCGGACTTCTGCGACGGTGCCGGCGCAGGGCGCCTTCAGCGTCAGCTCCATTTTCATCGCTTCCATCACCAGCAACTCCTGACCCTGTTCGACATGGTCCCCCACCTGCGTCTTGATCAGCACGATCCGTCCGGGCATCGGCGCCAGCGCGCGATCGCCGGCGCTGCCGGCCTGTTCGTTCGCCGGCTGGTAGGCAGGCACTCGCACGAAGCGCCAGCGACGCTCGCCGTCGTGCATGTCCACGCGCGAGGATGCGCCGGAACTATCATCCGCGTCCAGACGCAGGTCGTCCGCGTCCAGACGCAGGCGCCGGCCTTCGCCGTCGAAGCGCGCGAACAGCGTGTCGGCCTGCAGTCGTGCGCCCTGCACGACGACGCTGCCCGCGTCGTCCTGCAGCCGGTAATCGCCGCCGTAGCCATGCGCGGTGAGCACGTGGCAGTCGTTGCCGTCGTCCAGCGCCAGACGTCGCTGGCCGCCGTGACCGAGGCGCCAGCCGTCGGCCACCGCCCACGGCGACGTGGGATCGCTGCTGCCGGTCGCGGCGCTGCGGGTCTGGGCTTCTTCCAGCAGCAGCGTCGCCACTGCTGCGGCCATGCGCGCATCGCGCACGCGGGCCGCGTCGGCGGGTTTGGGCATGAAGCCGTCGAGATCGCGGTCCAGCGTGCCGGTGTCGATGGTCGCGTCGACCACGGTCGGATGGCGGATCAGTCGTTCCAGGAACGCGATGTTCGATTTCGGACCGTCGATCAAGCACTGCGCCAGCGCGTCGCGCAGGCGGGCGAGGGCGCGCGGGCGGTCTTCGTCCCAGACGATGAGTTTGGCGATCATCGGGTCGTAGAAGATGGTGACGGTGTCGCCTTCGATCACGCCGGCGTCGATGCGCGTGTGTGCGTCCGCCGCGGGCAGGCGCAGGCGCATGAGCTTGCCGGAGCCCGGCAGGAAGCCGGCTTCCGGGTCTTCGGCGTACAGCCGCACTTCGATGGCGTGGCCGCGCTGCGCGATCTCATGCTGCGCTTTGGGCAGGCGCTCACCGGCGGCGACGCGCAGCTGCCATTCGACCAGATCCAGGCCGGTGACATATTCGGTGACCGGATGCTCCACCTGCAGACGGGTGTTGATCTCCATGAAATAAAATTCTGTCTTGGAGCCGGCGCCGTCCTGGCCGACGATGAATTCCACGGTGCCGGCGTTCTGGTAATCGATCGCGTGCCCCGCCTGCACCGCCGCTGCGCCCATCGCTGCACGCAATTCAGGCGTGAGGAAGGTCGATGGCGATTCCTCCAGCACTTTCTGATAGCGGCGCTGCGCCGAGCATTCGCGTTCGTTGAGGTGGATCACATCGCCGAAACCGTCGCCGAAGATCTGGATTTCGATGTGCCGCGGCTTCTCGACGTAGCGTTCCAGCAGCACGCGATCGCGGCCGAAGGCGTTGCGCGCTTCGCGCTGGCAGCTTTCCAGATTCGCCAGGAACTCGCCGGTGTCGCGGACGATGCGCATGCCCTTGCCGCCGCCGCCGTGCGCCGCCTTGATCATCAGCGGGTAACCGATGGCGTCGGCTTCGCGATGCAGCAACGGCGGCGATTGATCCTCGCCGGTGTAGCCCGGCACTACCGGCACACCTGCTGCCTGCATCAGTTCCTTCGCGCCGGCCTTGCTGCCCATCTTGCGCATCGACGCCGCTTTCGGGCCGATGAAGACGATGCCGGCCGCTTCCACCGCGTCGGCGAAGTCGGCGTTCTCGCTGAGGAAACCGTAACCCGGATGGATGGCCTGCGCGCCGGTCGCCTTGGCCACTTCCAGAATCACGTCGCCGCGCAGATAGCTTTCCTGCGGGCGCGCCGCGCCGATATGCCGCGCTTCGTCGGCCAGCCGCACGTGCTGCGCATCGGCGTCGGCGTCGGAATACACCGCGACGGTGCGGATGCCCAGCCGCCGGCAGGTGCGGATCACGCGGCATGCGATTTCGCCGCGGTTGGCGATGAGGATCTTGTCGAACATCCTGCTGTGGATGGTCCCGCTGTCGATCGTGCCGCTGAGGATCGTGCCGCTGTGGATCGTCCCGCTATGGATCGTGCTCAAACTTCGCCATCCCAGTAATCGAGGCTGTCGGCGCTGCGGCCGATCGCGTGGAAATCGTCCGGCGCGAAGCCGGTGCGGACCATGTATTTGCCCGAGTCCGGATATTCGCAGACTTCGGGATATTCCATTGTGCTCACCGCGAGGATCTTCAGTTCGACCTCGCCGGTGTTGAACAGTTGATGCGCGGTGTCCGTGCCGCCGACCGGGCAGGCGATCACGTCGCCGGCGCGCACCGCATGCACGGCATCGCCCAGGCGCAGTTCGCCGCGGCCTTCAAGGACGAAGAACATTTCCTCGTTGACGCGATGCGAGTGTTTCGGGAAAGCCGCCTTGCCCGGATCGATCACAGTCAGGTTGTAGCCGAGCTTCCGCGCGCCGATCTTTGGGCCGATCGCACCGATGCGTCCGCCGAAACGGGCGGTCGGCATCTCGCTGCCGCGCTGGCGCGCGCGTTCGGCGAGATCGATCAGTTCGACGTCGGCGAGATTCAGCACCGGCGAGGTCGTGTCGGTCGAAGTCACGGCGATGCCTTGTGCGCCTGGCGATGGAGCCCGCGGCTGGCGGGGGCATCGCCGAGGTTGAATCCGGAAGGGTCGAGCATGTGCGCTGTCCTTGTGTAGCGGCTTCGGTGCGGGGCGGCTGCGCTTGTGCGGCGCCTCAGGGCGCCCAGCCGGGTTTGCGCTTGTCGAGGAAGGCGGCCAGGCCTTCCTGGCCTTCGGCCGACACCCGCAGGCGGGCGATCAGGTCGGCGTTGTCGCGGTCCAGGCGGTTGCGGTCGGTCTCGTTGGCGACCCGGCGGACCAGTTGCTTGGCGACGCTGGCGGCCGATGGGCCGGCTTTCAGCAGCAGGTCGATCTGCCGGTTCACCGCCGCATCGAGTTCGTCGGCCGGCACCAGCGCGTGCAGCAGGCCGATGCGATGTGCTTCGGCGGCGTCGAACAGTTCCGCGCTGGCGAACCAGCGCCGCGCCTGCCGCGGGCCGATCGCCGCGATGACGTAGGGCGAGATCACCGCCGGCAGCAGCCCCAGCTTGCTTTCGGTCAGGCCGAATTTCGCCTCCGGCACGCCGATGGCGATGTCGCAGCAGGCGATGAGGCCGACGCCGCCGCCGAACGCCGCGCCCTGGACGCGGGCGATGGTGGGGTGGGGCAGTTCGTCCAGCGTGCGCATCAGCCGGGCGAGGGCCAGCGCGTCGGCGCGGTTCTCGTCCTCGGTGGCGGTGGTCATGCCGCGCATCCAGTTCAGGTCCGCACCGGCGGAGAAGCTGGCCCCGGCGCCTTCCAGCACCACCACGCGCACCGTGCGGTCTTCGCCGATGGCGACCAGGGCGGCGGTCAGGGTGCCGATCAGATCGGCGTCGAAGGCATTGTGCAGATCCGGGCGATGCAGCCGCAGCCGGACGATGGCGCCATTGCGATGGAGCTGCAGCGAGTCGGTCATGCCTCTGATCCTGTCGGATGCGCACTGCCGGGTCCGCAATGCGATGGCCGGCATGATATCCGGTCGGCCGGACGATCCGCGCTGTCGCCAACCTTCGTTCCGCCCGCCTTGGCGGAATCGATCCGGCGCGAAACAGATCTTGCAGATTGGATCTTGCGAATCGGATCTTGCGGCTCCGATCTTGCGAATCCGATCTAGCGAATCCGATCTAGCGAATCCGATCTTGAGGAGTGGGATCTCGCGGACTTGGATTCCGCTTGATTCCATCCGGCCGAATTTGATCAGGCCGAATTTGATCAGGATCGGGGCGCGACTCGCGGCGCGTGGTATAGAATGAGAACAATTCCCATTTGAGATGGTGCGTGAAGCTGACCGAACTCTCCCGTCGGGTCGAAGCCAAGGTCGAAGCCGTACTCGATCTGGCCCCGAACGATGCCATCGCCCGACGGCTGCGCGAGTTGGGTTTCGTCGCGGGCGAGCGTGTCGAAGTGATCACCACCGGCCCGTTCGGCGCCGAACCGCTGCTGGTGCAGATCGGCTTCACCCGCTTCGCCCTGCGTCGCAGCGAGGCCGCGCGGGTGCAGTTGCGCGACGCACCGGCACCGTGAGTACCGCACCGCAGACGCTGCGGCTGGCGCTGGTGGGCAACCCCAACTGCGGCAAGACCGCGCTGTTCAACCTGCTGACCGGCAGCCGCCAGAAAGTGGCGAACTACGCCGGCGTGACCGTCGAACGCAAGGAAGGCCGGGTGCACACGCCCGGCGGCCGCCAGCTTGCGCTGCTGGATCTGCCTGGCGCCTACAGCCTGCAGGCGGCCAGCCTGGACGAAGCGGTGACCCGCGACGTCTGCCGCGGCTTCTATCCGGGCGAGCCGGCGCCGGATCTGCTGGTCTGCGTGGTCGACGCCACCAACCTGCGCCTGCACCTGCGGTTCGCGCTGGAAGTGCGCGCGCTGGGCAAGCCGATGGTGGTCGCCGTCAATATGATGGACGCCGCCAGACGCCGCGGCATCGGCATCGATCTGCAGGCGCTGCAGCGCGAACTCGGCGTGCCGGTGGTCGAAACCGTGGCCGTGCGCCGCGGAGGCGGCGAAGCGCTGCTCGCCCAACTGGACGCGATGGCCGACCATCTGCATCCGCCGGCGCCGCGCGACGCCGACGACCCGCATTCGGACAGGCCCATCGAACTGCACGCCGAAACCCGGCGCCTGCTGGCACTGGCCGTGACCATGCCCACCCGCACCGCGCGCGTGGACGATGCGCTGGACCGCTGGCTGCTGCATCCGGTGGTCGGGCTGTTGACGCTGGCGGTGGTGATGTTCCTGATCTTCCAGGCGGTGTACGCCTGGGCCGGGCCGCTGATGGACGGCATCGACGCCGGCACCGGGTGGCTGGGCGAGGCGCTGGGCGCGCGCATGCCCGAGGGCCCGCTCAAAAGCCTGATGGTGGACGGCATCATTGCCGGCCTGGGCGGAGTGGTGATTTTCCTGCCGCAGATTCTCATCCTGTTCGCCTTCATCCTGGTGCTGGAGGAAAGCGGCTACCTGCCGCGCGCGGCGTTCCTGCTGGATCGCATGATGGCCGCCGCGGGCCTGTCGGGCCGCTCGTTCATCCCGCTGCTGTCCAGCTTCGCCTGCGCCATTCCCGGGATCATGGCGACCCGCAGCATCCAGGACCCGCGCGACCGCCTGGCCACCATCATGGTCGCGCCGCTGATGACCTGCTCGGCACGGCTGCCGGTGTACGCGCTGCTGATCGGCGCGTTCGTGCCGGACCAGAAAATCGGCATCTTCAACCAGCAGGGCCTGGTGCTGTTCGGCCTGTACGCCGCCGCCATCGTCAGCGCGCTGCTGGTGTCGTGGGTGATGAAGAAGTGGCGTCGCGACAAGGGCGAGCACGCGCTGATGCTGGAACTGCCGTCCTATCGCATCCCGCATCCGCGCGACGTGCTGATCGGCCTGTGGGAACGCGGGATGATCTTCATCAAGCGCGTCGGCGGCATCATTCTCGCGCTGACCATCCTGCTGTGGTTCCTGCTGTCGTTTCCGGGGCCGCCTCCCGATGCCGTCGGCCCGGCCATCGACTACAGCTTCGCCGGCCGCATCGGCCACGCCATGACCGCGGTATTCGCGCCGCTGGGCTTCAACTGGCAGATCTGCATCGCGCTGATCCCCGGCCTGGCCGCGCGCGAGGTGGCGGTGTCCTCGCTGGCGACGATCTATGCGCTGTCGGCGGCCGACGACGACGCGGCCATCCAGGCGCTGACGCCGGTGATCGCCGACGGCTGGTCGCTGGCCACCGCGCTGTCGCTGCTGGTCTGGTTCATCTACGCGCCGATGTGCATTTCCACGCTGGCCACGATCAAGCGCGAAACCAACTCCTGGAAGCAGATGGGCTTCGCGGCCTTCTATTTGTTCGGACTGGCCTACATCGCATCGCTGGTGACCTACCAGGTCGCCGTGGCGCTGGGCGCGGGGTGAGCATGTCGCCGCAGCTCTCGCTGACGCTGCAATACATCCTCATCGCGCTGGCGGTGACTGTCAGCGCGTGGGTGGTGTTCCGCAAACAGGCGCCGAACGCCGCGCGCAGCCTGCGCATCGCGCTCGCGCTGCCGCTGGTGCGCGAAGAGCGGCCGGCGTGGCTGCGCGCGTTCGGCAGGCGCATCGCGCCGGCGCCAAAGGCATCGGCGGACGGTTGTGGCGGGTGCAACAGCTGCGAGACGGGCGATGCGTCGCGTTAGACCGGGTTTGTAGAGCGGCTTTCAAGCCGCTGCCTTCATCTGGTCATCTGGATGCGGCAGCGGGCTGAAGCCCGCTCTACAGCCCGCTCCAGGATCGTAATCAATGCTTGCGCGGCTTCGCGCCCTTGGCCTCGAACACTTCCACCGCGAGGCTGAAGCTGCGTTCGTCGCCGGCATGCATCGCGCCCACGCCCACGACCTGGCGCGTGATCTCGTTGCCGCGTTCGTCGCGGATCACCAGGACGATGGAGTATTCCCACGGATCGCCATCCGCGGGATGGCGGATGGTGCCCTCGACCTGCAGCGGCACCTGCGCCGGTTTGGCCGGATGCGCCGTGGAGTCGTAGCGCAGATAGTGTTTGCACGCGGGACAGATCACCGCGCTTTCCAGGATTTTCGCCTTGCAGTGCGGGCACTCGCGGGTGGCGCCCGCGGTGCCCGGACGCGTACTCATGCTTCGGATTTCGGTTCCGTCGCCGGCTTGGCGCTGGACTTCTGGCTGCCGCTGTTTTCCCAGCCGCAGTCGATGTGGCCACGGATCTTCGAGCCTGCGGCCACCGTGAGCGTGGCGGCCTTGAGGTCGCCGATCACCACCGCCGTTTCCAGCAGTTCGATCCGTGCGGCGGATTCGATATTGCCTTCGAGTTCGCCGGCGAGGGTGACCTTCTTGGCGCGCACGCCGCCAGTGAGCTTGGCGCCGCGTTCCAGCGACAGGTCGCCCTGCACATTCACATCGCCCTTGAACTTGCCGGCGATGCGGACATGGCCGGAGCCTTCGATCTTGCCTTCGATGGTCAGGTCTGCGGCGATCAGCGATTCCTTCGCCGGTGCGGGTGCCGGCTCGGTCGCGACGGTGCTGCGCGGGAACGTGGCCGGCGCGAAATCGGTGTTGGCCGGCGGCGCCGCCCCAGCTTCGCGGGCCGCGAAGCTGGGGGTGTCGGACACGGTGGCGGCGGCGTCTTTCTTGCCGGGATTGGATTGGTTGAAGATGGCCATGCTGGGGGACTCCGGATACGCCGATGGCGACGGCAGGACTTCCAACAATAATCCCGTCCGGGCGACATCGGTGTGACTTGGGCAGCAGAATCGTCGACGACTGTCCGCGTGCCGCTGAGATGCCCGCGTCATCATGGCCCGCCCGGAGGCCTGAACCGGACGCTCAGGACAGGACAGAACCTGAGCGGGGGTGACCTTCGACATGCGCGCTTTTGTGGCTTGCTGCCCGCCAGAGCTGGCGCGGCCTGAACCCGACCGCCCACCATGCCGCAACGACTCAGGGCAAGGACACTCCATGACGGAGAATGACGGCACCGACCCGCGCCTGCGATCGAACCGGAACGACTAGCTGTACGACCAACAGTTGCACCGCAACGTGCAGGCGATTAACGAACAGGCGTTGGCGAAAGGGATCACCACCATTGGCGCGGCGAAGTTCTCCGACGATGGCAAGGTGGTGGGCATGACCAACACCCCGAACCTGTACGCGGAGTGGGCGAAAACCGCAGCGGGCCATGTCGGGGAACTGGCAGACCGGCCGCTGGCACAGCGCAGCGAAGCTCAATCAGCAATTGGAGCAGACGCCCGCACTCCAGACGCAGACCCAAACGCAGACCCCGCCTACGCAGGACAATCCGACGCCGAAGGGGCCGAAGCTGTAACAAGCACGACCGATGGGGTGAGGTGATCGCCGAGTGCATTGCGGAACAGGGTGCTGCCCTGTACGGAATAGGCGCCGATGAGGGAATGGGTGGTGCCGAGGTCGATACCGACGATCATGCGTTGATCTGCGTTCTGAGGATTACATCCGGAACACGCCGAAGCGTGCGGGTTCGATCGGCGCGTTGAGCGACGCGGAAATGCCCAGGCCCAGCACGCGGCGGGTGTCGGCGGGATCGATCACGCCGTCGTCCCACAGCCGCGCGCTGGCGTAGTAGGGATTGCCCTGGGTTTCGTACTGGTCGCGGATCGGCGCCTTGAAGGCTTCCTCTTCTTCCGGCGTCCACACCTTGCCGGCGGCTTCCAGGCCGTCGCGGCGCACCGTGGACAGGACGCTGGCCGCCTGCTCGCCGCCCATCACGCTGATGCGCGCGTTCGGCCACATCCACAGGAAGCGCGCACCGTAAGCGCGGCCGCACATCGCGTAATTGCCGGCGCCGAAACTGCCGCCGATGACGACAGTGAATTTCGGCACGCTGGAGCAGGCGACCGCGGTGACCATCTTCGCGCCGTCCTTCGCGATGCCGGCGTTTTCGTACTTCTTGCCGACCATGAAGCCGGTGATGTTCTGCAGGAACACCAGCGGGATGCCGCGCTGGTTGCACAGTTCGATGAAATGCGCGCCCTTCAGCGCGCTTTCGGCGAACAGGATGCCGTTGTTGGCGACGATGCCCACCGGATAACCGTGCAGATGCGCGAAGCCGGTGACGAGTGTCTTGGCGTAGCGTGCCTTGAATTCGTCGAAATCCGAACCGTCGGCGATGCGCGCGATGACTTCGCGGATATCGAACGGGCGGCGCGTGTCCTTCGGCACGATGCCGTACAGCTCGTCGGCGGGATAACGCGGTTCGCTGGACGCGCGCACCGCGACCGGCAGGGTCTTGCGGC
Source organism: Lysobacterales bacterium (assembly GCA_031364125.1). Taxonomy (GTDB): domain Bacteria; phylum Pseudomonadota; class Gammaproteobacteria; order Xanthomonadales; family Xanthomonadaceae; genus Lysobacter_I. The sequence goes on from JANLVT010000018.1 coordinate 33,900, forward strand.
GGTTGAGATTGCCGACCAGATTGCGCGCCATCTGCAGCGCGTGGCGGTCGTCTTCGGCGAAATGATCGGCCACGCCGGAAACGCTGGTGTGCACATCCGCGCCGCCCAGCGCTTCGGCATCCACCACTTCGCCGGTCGCGGCCTTCACCAGCGGCGGGCCGCCGAGGAAGATCGTGCCCTGTTCCTTGACGATGATGCTTTCGTCGCTCATCGCCGGCACGTAGGCGCCGCCGGCGGTGCAACTGCCCATCACCACCGCGATCTGCGGGATGTTCTCGGCGCTCATCCGCGCCTGGTTGTAGAAGATCCGGCCGAAGTGTTCGCGATCCGGAAACACCTCGTCCTGCAGCGGCAGGAACGCGCCGCCGGAATCCACCAGATAGATGCACGGCAGTCTGTTTTCGCGGGCGATTTCCTGCGCGCGCAGATGTTTTTTCACGGTCATCGGAAAATACGTGCCGCCCTTGACCGTGGCGTCGTTGGCGACGATCACCACCTCGTTGCCCATCACCCGACCGATGCCGCAGACCATGCCCGCGGCCGGCGCTGCGCCGTCGTACATGCCTTCGGCGGCCAGTGGCGCGATTTCGAGAAACGGCGAGCCCGGATCGAGCAGGGCGGTAATGCGGTCGCGCGCCAGCAGTTTGCCGCGCTCGGTATGCTTGTTGCGCGCCTTCTCGCCGCCGCCGTCCGCGGCGCGCGCCAGCCGCGCATCGAGTTCGGCAACCAGCTCGCGGTGATAGGCGACGGTGTCGCGGAATTCCTGGGACTGCGGGTCGAGTCGGGTGCTCAGAACAGGCATGGCGCGACGGGCTCATCGTTGAGAACGACAAGAATAACCGGTGAGCCGCTGTCGCTGGGCTGGCGCTTGTGCGCTTGCGCAGCGGCGGGCGCTCGACAGGAAGCGTCGAAACGCAAAAAAGAAGACCCGCCGAAGCGGGTCTTCCAGTGACAGCATTGATGCTCGCGCTTCGGAAGCGAAAGATTACTTCTTGGCTTCTTCGGCGGCGGCGGCGGCCTTGTCGGCGACCGCGTCGGCCTTGTCGGCCATCTTGTTCGCAGCGTCGGCGGTGGCGGCAGCGGCGTCGGCGGTGGCTTCCGTCGCGGCGGCGGCGGCCTGGTCGGCGGCGCCTTCGACAGCGGCCGAGGCTTCGCCGACGGCTTCGCCGGTGGCGGCAGCAGCGGCGTCCACGCTCTGCGCGGCGGCATCGCCGGCGGCGGAGGCGGCGTCGGCGGCAGCGTTGCCGGCCTCATCCATTGCGGCGGAGGCTTCAGCGGCTTCGGTCTGCGCGGCTTCGGTTTCGTTCTTGCAGGCCGACATCGACAGGACGGCGGCGGCAAGCAGGACGTACATGGACTTGTTCATGGGTGTTCTCCCTGTAAGGGTTGGATTTCGGTGGGTGGAAGCGGTGGCTGGTGCATGGTCCAACGCCCCTTGCGCCGCAGTGGCGGCGCGATGACACCCGCGTTCGGGCCGCCGGCACAAGGCTGCGACAGCGGGCAAGCTACGCAGGTTGTGTTGCCGAATCAAGCGTCCAAGTGACGTTCGGGCGGAATCCAACCGGCGGGGCGCCGATCGTGCGAAATCCACTGTGCTGGAGGGAGGGGCATGCGGGACAGGCATGCGGGACAGGGAGGTGGCGCGCATAGAAACGCGCACATAAAAATGCCCACAAAAAAGAAGACCCGCCGGAGCGGGTCTTCTCGGTACGACTTTGCAGTTGCCTGCTTCGGAAACGTAGAATTACTTCGTTTCTTCGGCCGGAGCAGCAGCGGCGTCGGCAGCCGGAGCGGCAGCGGCGTCGGCGGCCGGAGCCATCGCGTCGGCAGCCGGAGCGGCAGCAGCGGCAGCGGCGTCGGTCGCAGCAGCGGCAGCGTCGCCAGCGGCAGCGGCGGCGTCGCCGGCAGCGGTGGCGGCGTCGGCAGCGGCGTCGCCAGCAGCGGCAGCGGCGTCGGCGGTGGCATCGGCGGCTTCGGTAGCGGCTTCGGCGGTGGCGTCAGCAGCGGTTTCTTCGGCCTTGTTGCAAGCCGACAGAGCGAGGACGCCAGCGGCGAGGAGGACGTAAAGCTTCGTATTCATGCTTTTCTCCAAAGGAGTTGTCTGAAAGAACATAAGGGGTCAGGCAACGCCAGTGCGCGGGGCAGTCCGGCAAACACGCCGGCTTGAGTTCGTTCACTGACTTACTTGGTGCTTGCCAGCACCATGAAAAAGCCGCAAGCGCAAACCCGCGGCTCGTTCATTCTATCAACCAATTCAGCGAAGTGAAGCCCGGCTGAATCGGTCAGTATCTAGGATCAGTTCTTCTTGGTCGCGTCGGCAGCGGCACCAGCGGCGTCGGCAGCGGATTCGGCAGCGTCTGCAGCCTTCTCGGCCGAGTCGGCAGCGGCGTCCGCAGCTTCCATGGTGCCGGCGGCGGCGGCGTCGGCAGCGCCAGTGGTGGCGGCGTCGGCAGCGGCGGCGGCGGATTCGGCGGCGGCCTGGGCGGCGTCGGCAGCGGCGCTGTCGCCAGCGGCGGCGGCTTCACCGGCGGCGCCGGCGGCTTCGGTGGCGGCTTCGGTGGCGTCGGCGGCGGAGTTCTCGGCCTGGTCCTTGTTGCTGCAAGCGGTCAGGGCGAAGCCCAGTGTCAGGGCGAGCAGAGCTTTGTTCAGGGTCATGGTAGAGATCCTCAATTGTTGGTGATGGTGAGGTGGGCAGGGTGCCCACCAGCGGCTGGATGCAATGATGACAAGCCGTTGCCGGCTGTCAAGCGGGCGTGGCCGGGTTTTCCCGGTTTGTCCGTCTATGGACCTTATGCCAGTTCGATTGCGACGGCGGTCGCTTCTCCGCCGCCGATGCACAGCGACGCCACACCGCGCTTGCCGCCGGTGGCGCGCAGCGCAGCAATCAGGGTGACAACCAGCCGTGCGCCGCTGGCGCCGATGGGGTGGCCGAGCGCGCATGCGCCGCCGCGGATGTTCAATTTTTCGTGCGCGATGCCGAGGTCCTTCATCGGCGCCATCGCGACGCACGCGAAGGCTTCGTTGACTTCGAACAGATCCACGTCGGCGACGCTCCAGCCCGCTTTTTTCAGCACATTCTCGATCGCGGTCACCGGTGCGGTGGTGAACCATTCCGGCGCCTGCGCATGCGTCGCGTGGGCGACGATCCTCGCCAGCGGCTGCAGCCCGCGGCGCGCGGCTTCATCGGCGGACATCACCACCGTGGCTGCGGCGCCGTCTGAAATCTTCGACGACGATGCGGCGGTCAGCACGCCCTCCTTGCCGAACGCCGGGCGCAGGGTCGGAATCTTCGAGGCATCGATCTTGCCCGGCTCTTCGTCGGTGTCGACGACGGTCTCGCCCTTGCGTGTAACGACTGTAACCGGGGTGATTTCGTCCTTGAACGCGCCACCCGAGATGGCCTTCTGCGCCCGGGCGACGCTCTCAGCCGAAAACGCGTCGGTGGCGGCGCGGTCGAAACCGTACTTGGCGCAGGCGGCATCGCCGAACACGCCCATGGCTTGCTTGTCGTAGGGGTTGGTCAGGCCGTCCCACGCCATGTGGTCGAGGAGTTCGCCGCTGCCGTAACGGATGCCGGTGCGCGAGCCGTTGAGCAGGTGCGGGGCATTGGTCATCGACTCCATGCCGCCGGCGACGACGACGCTGGCCGAGCCGGCCTTGATCAGGTCGTGCGCGAACATGATCGCCTTCATGCCCGAGCCGCATACCTTATTAATAGTGGTGCAGCCGGCGGCGGTGGGGATTTTGGCGGCGAGCGCGGCCTGGCGGGCGGGCGCCTGGCCCAGGCCGGCCGGCAGCACGCAGCCCATGATCACCTCGTCCACCTGGTCGGGCGCCAGGCCGGCGTGGTCCAGCGCGCCGGCGATGGCCGCTGCGCCGAGCGTGGTGGTGGGGACGCCGGTGAACTGGCCGAGGAAGGAACCGATGGCGGTGCGCTTGGCACCGACGATGACGATGTCGGACATTTGGTACTCCATGGCGGTTGCGCAGCCGCTGCGCAGGCGTTGAGCGGGTCGGCGCCGGTGGGGCGGGCCGTGGCTGCGCGGATTATGCGACTCATGCTGCACTGCCGCAAATGACACTTTCGGGCAGTGAGGCGGGAAGGTGCGACGCCGGAGGGGGGCGGTGTCGACGTTCGCCGCTGCGTCGTACCCTCTCCCCCAACCCCTCTCCCGGTGGGAGAGGCAGGGGCAAAGCATTGGCTCAGTCCCCGATGCGCAGCAGGTCGGTCTCGCGCACGGTGTGGAAATGGCGTTTGAACGGCACTTCGCCCTGACGGGGCTCGTCGAGTTCGCGGGCGTAACGGTGGCCGGCGTAGACCGCGTGCGCGATCAGGCCCGGTGCCAGCGCGTCGCCGATGCAGGTGACGGTGCGGATGCCGGCGTCGGCCCATTCGGCCTCGCGTTCGCGCAGCGCGTGGTACAGCGCGTCGTCGGGCACGCGGGCGGTGATCGCGACCACGGCGGAGCAGTCCAGCGTGCGGCGTTTGCCGCTCCAGACGTGTTCGAGTTCGAGCGTGCCGCTGCCGGGCGCGGTGTTCTCGAAGCCGACGATGTTGTGGGAGACGATCTGTTCGACGCCGAGTTCCGCCAGCTTCCACTGGATGTGCCGGTAATCGAGGGTGTTTGCGCTCCACGAGGCGATGGTGTCGTCGGGCGTGAGATAGATCACCTCGCGGCCATGCTTGCGCAGGGCTTCGGCGACGACGCTGCCGTAATAGAAGTAGTCGTCGTCGAAGATCACCACCGGCCCTTCGGGCAGGCGGCCATCGTTGCAGCCGTCAGACAGGGCGCCGTCCATGATGTCGTCCGGCGTGAAGACGGCGGCGTTGCCCTCGAAGCCGGGAATGGCGGCGCCGTTGCTGCGGCCGTAACCGTCGCGGCGCCAGTGGCAGCCGGTGGCGATAACGACGTGTTCCGCGCCGAAGTCCAGCACGTCCTGCGCGGCCAGCGGCGAATCCTGGTAGATCGCGACGTTCTGCAGCTTGCGGATCTGGCCGAGGCGCCAATCGCGCACCCGCGCCCATTCGGCCAAGCCGGGCAGGCGCGCTTCGCGGGTGACGCGACCGCCCAGCTCGCGCCGGGATTCGGCCAGATTCACTTCGTAGCCGCGCTGGCCCAGCGCGCGCGCCGCTTCCAGCCCGGCGGGGCCGCCGCCGACCACCAGTACCTTCGCGGTCGATTTTGCCGGCGCGATGGTTTCCGGATGCCAGTCGCGGCGCCACTCCTCGCCCATGGTCGGGTTCTGGGTGCAGCGGATCGGAGTGATGGTGTTGTCGCCGGACACGCAGAGGTTGCAGCCGATGCACTCGCGGATGTCGTCGATCCGGCCTTCCTCGATCTTCTTCGGCAGAAATGGGTCTGCGATGGATGGCCGCGCCGCGCCGATCATGTCCAGCACGCCGCGGCGGATCTGCGACACCATCGTGTCGGGCGACGTGAAGCGGCCGACGCCGACCACGGGTTTGGTGGTGGTCTTCTTCACGAAATCGATGAAGGGCTCCTGCGCGCCCTCGGCGGCGAAGCGCGACGGCACCGAATCGTTGTACCAGGCGGCGACGTTGACGTCCCACAGGTCCGGCAGTTCGGCGAGCATGCCGACGATGTCCTGCGCCTCCGCGCGCTCGATGCCGCCGGGGCCGATCAGTTCCTCGGTGGCGAAGCGGATGGCCACGCCGCAGCGATGACCGACGGCCTCGCGGGTGTCCTCCAGCAATTCGCGCAGCAGGCGCACGCGGTTTTCCAGCGAGCCGCCGTATTCGTCGGTGCGGTGATTGCGGCGGCGCTGCAGGAAGTGCATCGCCAGCGACAGGTCGTGGCCGGCATACACATAGATGATGTCCATGCCCGCGCGCATGCCGCGCAGCGCGGCGTCGCGATGCCAGCGACGATAGTCGGCGATGTCGGATTTGTCCATCGCCCGCGCCTGCGCCGGGTAGCCGTATTTCGACGGCTGGTGCGAAGGCGCGATCAGCACTTCACGCGAATACAGATTCGAGGCCGTCGGGCCGTTGTGGGTGAGTTCCACCGCCGCCAGCGCGCCGTGCGCGTGGACCTTGTCGCACATCAGCGCCAGCGCGGGGATATCGCGGTCGTCCCACAGTCGCGCTTCGACGTACGGCGAGACGTCGCCCGACGGATGGATTTCGCATTCTTCGGTGGCGATCACCGCCCAGCCGCCTTCCGCCTTCATCTCGCGCATCGCCGCATGCGCCAGCGGCATGCCGTGGCCCATGCCGTTGCAGTGCGGCACCTGGAAGAAGCGGTTCTTCGCGGTGACCGGGCCGATCTGCACGGGCGTGAAAAGAATGTCGTAGCGGGGATCGCGCATGGGTGGGGTCCGGAAGGCCTGGCCCTATTCTGCACAAGTGGCCTGCACAAGTGGCCTGCACAAGTGGCCCGCGGAAGGGCGCTATCGATATGGACCGTGGGCCACGGGCACGTCGCGGCGATGGACGGGAAGATGTGCGCTGGCGTGTCTTCCGATGCCGCTGTGCGCGGTCAGCGCCCCAACCACAGCGCCACGATCACCGCGACCGCATACCACGCCAGTTCCACCGGCCGATTGGCGAGGCCCAGCAGGGTCTGCGCATGATCCGTGCCGAGGCGCTGCACCGAGTCGATGAGCTTCAGGCCCATCGGCCCGCCCATCTGGGTGGCGGCGATGGTCCAGTTGGTGAGCGCGATGGTGGCGAGCGTGGCGAACACCGCCACCGCCGCGCGCGGCATGCCCGGGGCGGCGCGGCCCAGACGCAGCAGCAGCGCGATGTCGGCGGCGGTCAGCACCGCCATCCACGCGCACTGGCGGTCGACGATCAGCGCCAGCAATGCCCAGACCGCGCTCATGCCGAAGATGCCGAGCACGGCGAGCAGCAGCGGGAAGGCGACGCGTTTGCGAGGCGCGGTCTTTGCGGGGGCGGCAATCATGCGGACAGGGTAGCCGAGCGCGACGCGTGTGCGTACCCGGCGAAGGTCATGCGCGAACGCCAAAGAACGGTCGACGGAAAAACGAACGCCCGGCGCGCTGGGCGGCCGGGCGTTCGCGGTGCTCGTACTGGATCGTGCTGGGTTGCGACGATCAGAACTTCGCGCGCAGGGTCACGCCGTAGCTGCGGTCGGGGCCGGCGATCACGGTGGGAATGCCGAACAGCAGGCCGGTGTTGCCGGCGTCGGTCAGATATTCCTTGTCGGCGAGGTTGTTGCCCCACACCGCGACTTCCCAGCGGTTGGCGAAACGCCAGCCGGCGCGCAGATTGACCAGGCCATAGCCGTCCTGCTCGATGCCCGGCTGGTTTTCGTCCTCGAAATACACCTGCGAGCGATAGCTGTAGCTCGGGCGCACGTACAGGCTGTCGCCGCTGGCCAGCGGGATGGTCCAGTCCACGCCGATCGACAGCGACTGCTTGGGCGTCATGCGGAAGCGGTTGCCGGCCAGTTCCTGATACACGCCGTCGTCGTCGAAGGCGTTGAAGCCGCCGTCGATGTAGGCGAAGTTGAACCAGCCGTTGACGTTGTCGCTGAAGCGGTTGAACAGCGAGGCCTCGAAGCCCAGCGCGTGCGCCTTGCCCGCGTTCTGGGTCACGAAGAACGGCGGCGGGCTGTCGTTCTGTACCGAGGCCTGGAAGTTGTTGTAGTCGTAGTAGAACAGCGACAGGTCGTAGAGGAAGCGGCCCTCCGAAGCAGAACCCTTCATGCCCAGTTCGTAGCTCCAGACGATCTCCGCTTCGATTTCGTCGCTGCCGGTGTCGCTGACGTTGATCATGTTCGGGCGGCGCCCGCGCGAAACGCTGGCGTAGGTGTTGACGTTATCGTTCAGCTTGTAGCCCAGCACCGCGCGACCGACCCACGACGTGTAGCTGCCATCGGCGCTGAGCCGGCCGGCGGTGGCCGGGAACAACAGGTTGGTGCACGGTGCCGGCGGCGTGCAGGCCGGCGTGCCGCGTGCGGAGAGCAGATAGCCGAGGCTGGAACCGTTGCCCGGCGCGGCGAAATAGCCGTATTCGATCGATTCGTGCGAGCCGCGCAGGCCGAGCGTGAGCGACCACGCATCGTTGAACTGCCAGGTGCCGTCGGCGAACAGTTCGATCGCGCGGATATCGACATCGTTGCCGAAGGTCTCGCGATGGTCGGGATTGAGCGGCAGCGCGAGGAAGCCGGCCGGATTGGTCGCGCTCGGCGGCACCACGCCCGGCACCGGCAGCCACGTCGCGGTCTGCGACGTGTTCGGCGTCGCATTCGGATTGAGCACCGACAGGATCGGATAGTAATAGTTGGTCAGCGCGCTGCCGAGCAGCGGCGCGATGTTGCCGTTGATCTGCGGCGACAACAACGCATACAGCTGGCGTTCGTCGGCCTGGTAGTCGAGGTCGCGATTCGCGGTTTCGTCGAAATACGAGCCCCCGAAGAAGCCGGTGAACTTGCCGCCATTATCGTAATTGAAGCGCAGTTCCTGGCTGAACTGGTCGCCCCAGGCGTTCTCGTCGAATTCGATGAGGTCGGCCTGCGAGCCGTCGGAGTCGAACTTGTCGAGGCCTTCGTAACGGCGCCAGCCGGTGATGGTGGACAGCGACCAGGTGTCGTTGAGGGTGAAATCGCCGAGCACGGTGGCGCCGTAGACTTCGCGGTCGGTGCCCAGTGCGTCGCCGCGCTGCGAATTCGCGGTGTACGGGTCGAGGCTGCCCTGTTCGTTCGGGATGACCTGGCTGCGGAAGCCGGTGCCGGGCGGCGTGTCTTTCTGGTAGTTCAGGATCACGTCGATGCCGCTGTTCGCGCCGATGTCGAAGTGCAGCGCGCCGCGCAGCGCGCGGGTGTCCTTGCCCTGCAGCGTGCCGCCGTCGAGGTTCTCGATGTAACCGTCGCGGGTTTCGTAGAACGCCGCGACGCGGCCCTGCACGTTGTCGCCGAGGTCGGTGTTGTAGTGGCCGGTGAAGCGGCGCTGGTCGTCGCTGCCCAGGCCGATCTCGAAACCGCCGCTGCGGCCGGCACGGGCCTTGTTCTGGATCAGGTGCACGGCGCCGGTCTGGGCGGCGCGGCCGAACAGCGTGCCCTGCGGCCCGCGCAGGACTTCCACGCGCTCCATATCGAACATTTCGACCGACGAACCGCGCGAGCGGCTGATCGACACGCCGTCCTGGAACAGCGAGATGCGCGGCTCCTGGGTCGGGTCGTCGAGATCGGCGGTGATGCCGCGGATCGAGATACTCGGATTGCTGACGCTCTGGGTCTGCACTTCCAGGCCGGGCACGAGGGTGCCTAGATCGCCGTAGTCGTTGATGCCCTGGGCCTGCAGGAATTCGCCGGAATAGGCGTTGATCGAGATCGGCACATCCTCGATCTGCTGCTCGCGCTTCTGCGCGGTGACGATGATCCGGTCCAGCGTGTCGGCATCGCCGGGGGCTGCGCTGTCCTGGGCGGCGGCGGGCATGGCCCACGCGGCCGCCAGCGCCGCAGCGAGGGCGAGCGACAGGCCGTCGCGGCGCAGCGGCATCGTGCGGGTGCGGGTGCGGACGGTCGCGGTCACGGATACGCGCGCGGACGTGCGGTGGAACATGTCGCTTCGGAACATGCTGCTCTGAAACATGTGGCAACTCTCCATGAGGAGTACGGAAGTGCGGCGCCGGGCCTCCCCTGACCGGGCACCGCCGGGCGATGCCGGCTGGTTTCGCGCCTTTATAACCCACGGACATGTCCGGAAGTCACTCCGGTATAATGAGCGCCCGCCTGACCGCATGCCTTCGCGATTTTCGTCGCGCACCGAGCCGCCGTGTATTCCCGCAGCAGTGAACCCGTCCGTTTCGAACGCGACTGCGACGCCGTCCTGGTGCCGCAGGGCGAAGTCGTGACCCTGCCGGCCGGCAGCATCGGCTACATCACCCAGGCGCTGGGCGGCAGTTGGACCGTCTTCGTCGAAGGCAATCTGATGCGCATCTCGGGCAAGGACGCCGACGCCATCGGCAAGGATCCGCCGACGCCCATCGAGCTGCCCGAAGGCGCCAGCGACGATGAGGTGGAGAAGCTGGTCTGGACCCAGTTGCGCACCTGCTTCGACCCGGAAATTCCGATCAACGTCGTCGACCTCGGTCTGGTCTACGAGGCCACCGTGGCGCGCACCGACGACGGCCAGCGCCGGGTCGACGTGCGCATGACCCTCACCGCGCCCGGCTGCGGCATGGGCGATGTCCTGGTCGACGACGTCCGCAGCAAGATCGAACTGATTCCCACGGTGGTCGAGGCCGATGTCGAACTGGTGTTCGACCCGCCGTGGAACCGCGCCATGATGTCCGAGGTCGCGCGGCTCGAAACCGGTATGTTCTGAGCCGGGTGCCGTCATCCGCAATTCGCCGGTGGTCTCGTCGCCGGTGGTCTCGTCGCCAGTGATCCGAAGCCGCGGTCCGGCATGAAACATTACCGCGGCGTGCCACAGGTTGCAGCGGTGGACGCCATCTCGCGCGATGGCATCGTTCGCGGTTCGCACGGCAATCCGCGCAATCGTCGTGGCGCGAGGCAGCACGCATGATGTCCAGCGCCTTGCGCGCGCTCCCGCAACGTGAAGGGCGTCGCATCTTCGCTGCATGGAGTGCGTATTTTTTCGTCGACCGTCGCATCTGGTGATGCCCCGGACTTCTTCGCAGTGTCGTTAGTTGACGTATTGCGTCAGTTTCGCTTAGGGTCTGTTCAGCCATCCGACAAGGAGCATTTCGGATGGCGACGTCGCGTATCCGTTCGATGTTCTGTCCGCACTCGTGTGCGGCCGGCAACGGGCTTGTGCGCCCGTCAATGCGGGGGCAACCGCAGCAGGGAATCATTTCAAATCACATAGCACCCAGGGAGAGACAAGCTGTGAATCGATACCGTCAATTGAACGTACTCGCCGCCGCGACCGCGCTGGCACTGTTCGCCACCGGCGCTTCGGCCGCCGGCCGCACCGACCTCAATCTCGAAGACATGAGCCGCGTCGCGAAGAGCAACGCCGCCATCGCCGCCTCCGGCGCAGTGGGCATGGCGCATGCGCGTCACGCGCAGGCATTGGGCCTGGACAGCGAATCGCGCCTGTTCCTGCTCGACCGCAAGACCGATCGCGGCGTGCGCAATCACCGCTACCAGCAGACCTTCCGCGGCCTGCCGATCTTCGGTGAGCACGTGATCGTCAACGAAGATGAAAACGGCAATATCCGCACGCTCTTCGGCCAGAAAGTCTCGGGTCTCGCCAGCGAGATTCCGGCCGGCAAGCCGCGTCTGAGCAGCACCCGCGCGCTGACCATCGGCAAGAGCGCCGCGCTGGGCAACCGCGTCGGCTTCATGCGCACCAGCGCGGAAAAATCCGAGCTGATGATCCACATCGACGACAACGGCGCGGCGCGCAAAGCGTACGTCGTGTCGTATTTCGCCGACACCCGCAACGGTGGTTCGCCGTCGCGTCCGACGGTGATCGTCGATGCTGACAGCGGCCGCGTGCTGAAGCAGTGGGACAACCTGCAGCATGCGCTGGTGGGCACGGGCCCCGGCGGCAACACCAAGACCGGCCAGTACGAATACGGCACCAACTTCGGCTACCTGGACGTGGCGCAGAGCGGTAGCACCTGCACCATGAACAACGCCAACGTGAAGACCGTGAACCTCAACGGCGGCACGTCGGGTTCGACTGCGTTCTCGTATACCTGCCCGCGCAACACCGTGAAGACCATCAACGGCGCGTTCTCGCCGCTGAACGATGCGCATTACTTCGGCAGCGTGATCTACAACATGTACAACGCGTACATCGGCAAGCCGCCGCTCACCTTCCAGCTGACCATGCGCGTGCACTACAGCAGCAACTACGAGAATGCGTTCTGGGACGGCTCTTCGATGACCTTCGGCGACGGCGCGACCAAATTCTATCCGCTGGTCAGCCTCGACGTGGCGTCGCACGAAGTCTCGCACGGCTTCACCTCGCAGAACTCCAACCTGACCTACTCCGGCCAGTCGGGCGGCATCAACGAAGCGTATTCCGACATCGCCGGCGAAGCCGCCGAGTACTACATGCGCGGCACGAACGACTTCCTGGTTGGCGCCGACATCTTCAAGGCGAGCGGCGCGCTGCGTTACATGGCCAACCCGCCGCTGGACGGCCGTTCCATCGGCAACGCCGCCAACTTCACCACCGGCATGGACGTGCATTACTCGTCGGGCGTGTACAACAAGGCGTTCTACACGCTGGCGACCACCGCTGGCTGGAACACCCAGAAGGCCTTCCAGGTCTTCGCGCGCGCGAACGATCTGTACTGGACCGCCAGCACCAACTTCAACCAGGGTGCGTGCGGCGTGCAGACGGCTGCGGCCGATCTGGGCTTCACCGTCGCCAACGTCACCTCGGCCTTCACCGCGGTGGGCGTGAGCTGCGCCAGCACGCCGCCGACCGGAACCGTCGTGCTGAACGTCGCGCTGCCCTCGCTGGCGACCGGCGCCACCTCGTCGACCTATTCGGTGACCGTGCCGACCGGGACGACCAGCCTGGTGTTCAACATCGCCGGCGGTACCGGCGATGCCGACATGTACGTCAGGCTGGGCGCCGTGCCGACCACCACCACCTACAACTGCCGTCCGTACCTCAGCGGCAACAACGAAACCTGCACCTTCAACAACCCGACGGCCGGCAGCGTGTACTACGTCAACGTCCGCGCGTACTCCGCATACTCGGGCGTGACCCTGAAGGCCACCCGCACCCCGTAATGCCGACGCGCCTGTCGCCGTAAGGCGGCAGACGCCCGGTCCGTTGCGGACTGTTCCACAACGAGGCCCCGGCCTGTGCCGGGGCCTCGTTGTGAGTCGCTATCTTTCAGCGCCGAGCGATGCTGCAGCGCAACAAAAACGCAGCCCGATGGCGGCAACGACGCGCATGGCTTCGTGATCGTTTTCACATTTACGGCATGGGATTGTCGTTTTCCTTGCGAGCTTTCGGGTCCGGCTAGCCGACGAATGGAAACGAAGTGTCAACAGTTGACGCAGCACGTCAGTTCCGTTTAGGGTCGAGCAGGTCATTCGTCATGGAACGCAGGCTGAATGACCCAAATGCGACTTCCAGTCTTCCGATCGCCACCCGACGAGGTGCGACATGCCAGGGGAGCGTTCTGCCGGCGGATGCGGGGGCATGCCGCGATGGCAGGCGTCGCGCTCCGTGCGACCCTTTCGTACCAGCCTGTCCGCAGCACATTTCTCAGCTTCATTTGGTTTTCTTGGATTCCGGGGACAGATTAGGACGATGCGTAAGGTGAAGAATGCGGCGGCGGTCGCCGTGATGGCGTTTGCTGTAGGCGATGCATTCGCTGCCGACGGCGCCGGATCGACGACGGGTTGCCGGGATGGCGACGCCGCGTGTCTTGATACCGTGCAGGTCACCGCGACCAAACGCCCCGAATCCACCCTGCACATTCCGGCCGCCACCACCATCGTCGGCGGCGCGCGCCTGCGCGAAACCGCGCCGCAGACCCCCATGGACGCGCTGCACGGCGAAGTCGGCACCTTCGTGCAGCAGACCACGCCGGGGCAGGGCGTGGTGATCGTGCGCGGGCTCAAGGGCTCGGAAGTGCTGCATCTGGTGGACGGTTTCCGCCTCAACAACGCGATCTTCCGCAACGCGCCCAATCAGTACATCGCCCTGGTCGACGGCCAGAGCCTCGACCGCATCGAAGTGGTGCGCGGCCCGTCCAGCACGCTGTACGGCGGCGATGCCATGGGCGGCGTGGTGCAGATGCTCACGCCGGAGCTGGATTTCAGCGGCGATGCCTGGACGTGGGACGGCCGCCTGCGCGCGATCGCCGCCAGCGCCGACGATTCGCTGATCGGCCGCGCCGAAGTGCGTGGCGGCCGCGAAGGTATGGGTTTCGCGCTGGGCCTCACGTCGCAGGAAGTCAACGATCTGCGCAGCGGCGACGGCGAGACGCGCCCGTTCACCGGCTTCACCCAGCGCAGCCTCGATTTCAAATGGCAGGCCGACATCGCACCCGGCCATGCGCTGATGTTCAGCCTGCAGTATTCCCAACAGCCGCGCACGCCGCGCCACGACGCGCTGGTGCCGGGCTTCGGCCAGACCGCGCCCGAGAACGCGATCTTCTTCTTCGAACCGCAGGAGCGCCGTTTCGCGCAGTTGCGCTGGCGGATCGACAACCCGAGCGCGATGTTCGACAGCGGCGAGCTGCGTCTCGGCCGTCAGATCGTGGTCGACGATCGCCGCACCCGCGCCACCGGCACGCCCAACCTGGAACACGAAGCCAATCGCGACACCACCACCGGCCTGACCGGCCAGTTCGGCAAGGCGATCGGCGAATATCACCATCTGAGCTACGGCTTCGAGTTCTATCGCGACGATGTCGATTCGTCGAAGACCCGTCTCAACCTCAACACCGGCGCGTTCAGCGTGCGCGCGCCGCGCTTCCCGGACGGTTCGCGCATGGACGGCATGGCCGTCTACGCCGCCGACGACTGGCGCCGTGGCCGTTTCGATCTGAATTACGGCCTGCGCTACAGCCGCTTCGATATCGAAATCCCCAGCAACGGCACCGCGCCCGGCGTGTCGCTGACGCCGGACGACCTGACCGGCAGTGTCGGTTTCGCCTTCGTATTGAACGACGACGTGCGCCTGGTCGCCAATCTCGGCCGCGGCTTCCGCGCGCCGAACATCTTCGATCTCGGCGTGTTTGGCGTGCGTCCGGGCAACCGTTTCAGCACGCCGAATCCCAATCTGAAGCCCGAATCCGTCGTCAGTCTGGACGGCGGCGTGAAATTCGGCGGCGAACGTTTCAGCGGCGAGCTGATCGCGTTCCGCTCCAACTATCGCGACAAGATCACCAGCGTGCTCACCGGCAACGTCATCGGCGGCGCGCTGGAAGTGCAGAACCGCAACGTCGCGCAGTTGGACCTGTGGGGCATCGAAGCCGGCGCGCGTTACCGCATGCCGTCTCCGGAGATGGAGCTGTACGCCACCGCCACCTACACCCGCGGCGAAGAAGACACCGATACCGGGACGATGCCGGCCGATCGTATTCCGCCGATGTACGGCAAGCTCGGCGCGCGCTGGCAGATCCGCGAAGCGCTCGGCGTCGAAGCCTACGGCCTGTACGCGACCCGCCAGGATCGTCTGAGCTCGCGCGATCTCGTCGATCCGCGCGTCAATCCGCAGGGCACCGCCGGCTGGGCCACGCTCAACGCGCGGGTGTCGTGGCGCGCCACCGAGCGTTTCAACCTTTCGCTGCGCGCCGAAAACCTCGGCGACAAGCACTATCGCGAACACGGTTCCGGCCTCGATGAGCCGGGCCGCAATTTCATTCTCACCGCCGATTACAGCTTCTGAGTGCCGACCCCATGCGCAAGCCCCCGCTATCGATGACCCTTCGTTCGTTCGCCTTCGCTTCCATCGTCGCCTGTGGTTTTGCAGTGGGTGTCCTCGCGTCACCGCCGCTGTCGGCGGACGAAGCCGGGCAGGAGACGGCGGAGACCATGCGGGAACCGCAGCGGCGCGACGACAGTTTCAAGCTGCCGGAAGGTCAGCCGATCCAGGTCGAGAATCCCTACGGCAGCGTCTACATGCGCTTCGGCGGGTATGTGCACCAGCTCGATATCCGTTCGACCGTGCAGCAGCCCGACGGCGCCGCGTCGATCGCCTTCCAGCCCGCGGCGCGCGGTGGCCGCTTCGAAGTCGCGCCGCGGCTTCCGGCGGGCGTCGAGCTGGCCCAGGGGCAGCGCATCGACCTGGTGCTGTATGTGCCGAAAGGGCATGCGGTCACCGTCCGCACGGCGTCGGGTGTCATCGAAAGCCGCGGCGTGAAGAGCGATATCGATCTGGGCACGGATTCCGGCGAAATCGCGGTGCGCGGCACCGACGGCACCATCCAGGCGCGCACCGGCGACGGTCGCATCGAGATCTCGCTCGAAGACAACGCGCCGCCCGGTTCGATCCAGACCATGACCAGCCGGACCGGTACCGTGGCCGTGAATGTCAGCGACAGGTTGAATGCCGAAGTGCGCATGTCGACCTCCCAGCAGTTCGCGACCGACTACTCGATCACCGTGGAACACCGCGATGGCGAAGAGCCCAACAAGGTCGCGACCGCCATGGTGGGCACGCCCAAATCCGGCAAGGACAAGGCGCAGATCGTGCTGGAGAGTCTGGTCAACGAAGTGCGCCTGTTGCGCAAGGGTGTGTTCATCGATCCCGAATGATCGATCCCGGATAAGCGTCATTCGAAAACGCAAGGCGGAGAGATCCCGCCCACGGAAGGAGATGCCGCATGTTGTCGTGTTTGCTCCAAAACAGTGTTCGCTCCCATAGCGAAAAAACCGAGCGATTCCGTTGTAGCCACAGTCATGTGATGAGGACTCAGCAATGAAACGAATGACATTCAAAAGCGCCTGGAAGGCAGCAGCAGTCATGCTGCTGCTGCCCTGCGCAGTGATGGCGGCGCCGCCGCAGGCCAGCAAGGCCAAGAACCCCGGACGTCCGCAGGTCGGACAGCCGGTGACCGCCCACAGCATCAACGTCGACCTGCGCAATCTGCCGAAGGCCAAGCCGTGGACGCCGGGCATGGGCATCCGCGAAGCGCATCGTCGCCAGTACACGCCGATCGGCAGCAAGGCGCCGCACGCGCCTGCCGACAAGCCGACCGCGTCCGATCGCCTCCCCGAACTGCAGAACCTCTGGGACAAGAGCCCGAACGCGCGTCGTGCGAAGGCGTCCACCAGCGCCAGCAACCGCGTCAGCATCAACAACCCGAACACCGGCGTCAGCCCGGCCGATCCGGTCGTCGAAGTCGGCGCCAATCACGTGATCTACGCTGTCAACAGCGGCGGTTCGGGCACGTATTTCAACGTCTACAACAAGACCGGCACCTTGGTCGCCGGCCCGACCACGTTCGGTTCGCTGGCGCCCGCCGGCAACTCCTGCACCAGCGATCGCGGCGATCCGCTGGTGCATTACGATCGTCAGGCCGGCCGCTGGTTCATGCTCAGCATGGACGACACCGGTCTGTGCACCTTCGTGTCGAAGACCTCCGACCCGGTGACCGGCGGCTGGTGGTTCTACCGCTACGCGACGCCGGTGCTGCCCGACTACCCGCATTGCGGCGTGTGGAACGACGCCTACGTCTGCGGCACCAATGAAGGCAGCCAGGCGGGCACCGAGATCTACGCGTTCGACCGCGCGAACATGCTGACCGGCGCCACCGCGCGCGCGGCGCAGCGTTTCAGCAGCGTGGCGAACCTGGCAGGTTACGGGTTCCAGATCATGACCCCGAGCACCTTCTACGGCAGCACCGCCGCACCGGCGGGCCGCAAGCAGATCCTCGCGCGTCACAACGACGACGAAGCGCATGCCGGCGGCAGCGCCAACGGCACGCAGGACTTCATTGAACTCTACGAGCTGAACATCGACTGGAACACGCCTGCGAACAGCAACATCACCACGCTGCCGCGCGTCGCGATCACCGAGTTCAACACCTGGTTCCGCGATTACTCGACCTTCGCCACCGTGCCGCAGCCGGGTTCCACCTCGCGCCTCGACCCGATCCGCGAAGTGCTGCTGAACCAGCTCGTGTACCGCAATCTGGGCACGCACGAAGCGATCGTCGGTACGCTCGCCACCAATCAGGATCCCGCCCGCACCGGCACCGTGGTCGACTCCGGCATCCGCTGGTTCGAACTGCGCCGCGTCGGCGCCGGCGCCTGGACGCTGCATCAGGAAGGCACGTTCAGCCCGGGCGACAGCAGTACCCATCACCTGATGGGTACTGCTGCGATGGACAAGTTCGGCAACATCGGCATGGGCTACAACGTCACCAAGACGACCACGCCGACCAAGTTCGCCACCCTGGGCTACACCGGCCGCACCGCCGCCGATCCGGCCGGCGTGATGTCGCTGGGCGAGAATGAAATCGCCGTCGGCGCCGCCGTCGAAACCTCCGGCCGCTGGGGCGACTACTACCAGATGACCGTCGACCCGGTCGACGACTGCACCTTCTGGTTCGTCGGCATGTACCGTCCGTCCGGCAGCTGGCAGACGCGCATCGCCGACTTCAAGTTCCCGGCCTGCAGCGGCGTGACCACGTACTCGATCTCCGGCACCATCGCCACCAGTGGCGGCGCGGGCATCAGCGGCGTCAGCGTCGGCAATGGCAGCACCAGTACCACCACGAACGCCAGCGGCGCGTACACGCTGTCAGGCCTGGCCAACGGCACCTACACGCTCACGCCGTCGCTGAGCGGTTACGCGTTCTCGCCGGTCAACCGCAGCGTCGCCGTCAGCAGCGCCAACGTCACCGGCCAGGACTTCACCGGTACGCCGCCCGCCAACATTCCGCCGGTCGCGAACTTCACGTTCACCACCAGCGCGCTGACGGCCAGCTTCACCGATACCTCCACCGACAGCGACGGCACCATCGCGTCGCGCAGCTGGAACTTCGGCGACAGCACCACGTCCACCGCGACCAATCCCAGCAAGACCTACGCCGCGGCCGGCACCTACACGGTCACCCTGACCGTGACCGACAACGGCGGCGCCACCAACACCCGGACCAGCTCGGTCACGGTGACGGCGGGCGGCGGCGGCACGGTGCTGAGCAACGGCGTGCCGGTCACCGGCCTCACCGCGACCACCGGCAATTCGCTGGACTTCACGATGGTGGTGCCCGCGGGCGCCAGCAACCTGGTGTTCACGACCTCCGGCGGCACCGGTGACGTTGATCTGTACGTGAAGCTCGGCAGCGCGCCGACCGACACCGTGTACGACTGCCGTCCCTACACCGGCGGCAATGCCGAGACCTGCACCTTCGCAACACCGTCGGCTGGCACCTACTTCGTGCGTCTGAAGGCCTACGCGACCTTCTCCGGCGTGAGCCTGGTGGGCAGCTATTCCACCGGCGGCGGCAGCGCGCAGACCTACACCAACACCACCGACTACGCCATCGCCGACAACATCACGGTCAACAGCCCGATAGTGGTCTCCCGCCGCACCGGCAACGGTTCGGCCACGACTCCGGTCGCGGTGAACATCGTGCATACCTACATCGGCGATCTGAAGGTCGACCTGGTCGCGCCGGACGGCAGCGTGTACGTGCTGCACAACCGCACCGGCGGCAGCGCCGACAACATCGTCCAGACCTACAGCGTGAACCTGTCGTCGGAAGCCTTGAACGGCACGTGGAATCTGCGCGTGAACGACAACGCGGCCGGCGATACCGGCTACATCAACAGCTGGAGCATCACGTTCTGATCGGTATGTTTTGATGCTTCGATATTATCTTTCGTGATATCGAAAGGCCCCGGCGCAGGTCGGGGCCTTTTTTTGCGCCGCAAAAACGCTTCCATGGGTCCGCATCGTTCCCATTGCACGACGCGTGTTGAATATATCGAATCGATGGGCGCCGGTTCTGTTGCGCGTCCGTCAGGAATGCTCTGTGACGAAAGTTGAATTTATCGCCGTACAGAATTCGTGAAGTCCGCAGAAAGCGCTGTTTTACATGCGCGATCGATGATCGTTCAATACCGCAGGTCCTGCGGCGGCGAAGCGCTCCGGTGCGAAAACGTGGATACGCATGCGCATGCGCGCGTGCGGGATCCGCATCGCATCGCGGATGCGCAACATGTTGCATTGCATCTTGATCGGTTTGCGAAACTCGCATAAGTTCCATCAGCGGATTTAGGGGAATTCGCCGCGTCGGGGTCAGCCAGGGAAGGAAGGCCGACCGCCCGATCGTCAAGCTCGAATAAGTAAAGCGCATCAGCGCTACGAGAGTTTGTGCGGTTCAAGTCCGCAAACAGCGCCGTCCGACACCGTCGGCGCGCCCGCCAAAACCATCTGCCATGACCATCATTCATAAAGGAACCACCGTGAATCGTAGAGTCTCATTGCTTTCCGCAGCTATTGGTGCATCCCTCGTCCTCGCCGCCATGCCCGCCTTTTCCGCCGACTTCCGCACCGTGGAACGTCCGGTCAACGGCCAGTACATCGTCGTACTGAAAGACGGCACGGCCAGTCTCGCCGGCGAACTCGGCAGCGTCGCCCGCGTGTCCAACGTCGCCCGCGACATGGCCGGCAAGCATCGCGCCAAGGTCGTCCGCACCTTCGATCGCGCACTGCGCGGTTTCGTGGTGAAGGCCGACGATGCCGCACTCACCCGACTTCTGGCAGACCCGAAGGTCGCCTACGTCGAAGAAGACGGCTATGTCTCGATCAACGCCACCCAGACCGGCGCCACCTGGGGCCTCGATCGCACCGATCAGCGCGACCTGCCGCTGAACAGCTCCTACACCTACGACACCACCGCTGCCGGCGTGCATGCGTACATCATCGACACCGGCGTGCTGCTGAACCACACCCAGTTCACGGGCCGCATGGGCAATGGCTACGACGCCGTCACCAGCGGCGGCAACGCCAACGACTGCAACGGCCACGGCACGCACGTCGCCGGCACCGTCGGCGGTACCGTCCACGGCGTCGCCAAGGGCGTGACCATCCATCCGGTCCGCGTGCTCGGCTGCACCGGTTCGGGCACCAACTCGGGCGTCATCGCCGGCATGGACTGGGTCGCCAACAACCACATCAAGCCCGCGGTCGCGAACATGAGCCTCGGCGGCGGCGCTTCGCAGGCCACCGACGATGCGGTCGCGCGCATGACCGCCGCTGGCGTCACCGTGGTGGTCGCTGCCGGCAACAGCAACGACAATGCCTGCAACTACTCGCCGGCCCGCGCCCCGTCGGCGATCACCGTCGGTTCCACCACCAGCACCGATGCGCGTTCGTCGTTCTCCAGCTTCGGCACCTGTCTGGACATGTTCGCCCCGGGTTCGTCGATCACTTCGGCCTGGTACACCAGCACCTCCGCGACCAACACCATCAGCGGCACCTCGATGGCGTCGCCGCACGTCGCTGGCGTCGCCGCGCTGTATCTGGCGAACAACCCGAGCGCCACCCCGTCCCAGGTCACCTCGGCGATCATCAACAACTCGACCCCGAACAAGGTGACCAGCCCCGGTACCGGTTCGCCGAACCGTCTGCTTTACTCGCTGTCCGGCGGCACCACTCCGCCGCCGACGAGCACTGTCGTGCTGAACGTCGCGCTGCCGTCGCAGGCGGTCAACACCACGTCGACGACCTACTCGGTGACCGTGCCGGCCGGTACGACCAGCCTGGTGTTCAACATCTCCGGCGGTACCGGCGATGCCGACATGTACGTCAGGCTGGGCGCCGTGCCGACCACCACCACCTACACCTGCCGTCCGTACACCGCCGGCAACAACGAAACCTGCACCTTCAACAACCCGACGGCCGGCAGCGTGTATTACGTCAACGTCCGCGCGTACTCCGCATACTCGGGCGTGACCCTGAAGGCCACCCGCACCCCGTAATGCTGGCGTGCCTGCCGCCGCAAGGCGGCAGGCATCCGGCGACGGACCTGCGGTCCGATCGGATGCGTACGATCCATCGCAAAGCCCCGGCACATGCCGGGGCTTTGTATTTGCCGGCAGCAGCAAGGCTTGACGGAAGCCGCTGCACTCGACGCGGAGATGACCGCGCTGCGAAAACCGCACTGGGGAAGCCAAGGACGAGGGCAGCCATTCCCGGTCGATATCGGATCGATGGGCGGCGACGACAGGGCAGGGCATCATGTTGACGGGGGAACCAAGGAGCCGTCATCGCGGCCATCCGCGAGCGCGGCGAACGACACGAATCCGCCGAGACGATCGAGGCGGAAACATAGGGATAGAAGCAATGAAGTCAGGAAGCAGTCTGTTCGCAGTCTTCATCGGGGCCGGCATGTTCGCGGCCTCCGCATTCGCGCAGTCCGGCGAACACACCCATGCTCAGGACCGGCATGCGCAACCGCAGCACGCGCAGGCGCATGCCGACGCCGCGCTGGCATCGATGCGTCTGGAACGCGATCCGCACGCCCCGGTACACGTGGTGATGGCGAGAAAAAGTTACGACGGCATGCGCGACCTGGTCGGCAGGGGCGCGGCGGCGGCCGACGGGTTGGGCACCCCGTTGATGGTCGCGCAGATCGAAGCGCACATGCTCAGCCGGATCGCCGAACGCATCCACCAGCGCGAGCAGCGCTGCGGCGGATTCTTCGCGTTCGCGACCCGCGAGGAAGCGGATGCGTTCATCGCTTCCGACCGTTCGGCGTACGCGATGAGGAGCAATGCGCTGCTCGCCGCCTACACCATCGACAACCAGGCCACGGTCTCGCCGTGGCTGTCGCAGGTCCAGCATACGAACATCTACAACACCATCAGCACGCTGTCGACGTACCAGAACCGCTACTACACCAGCACCACCGGCAGAACCTCCGCCGAATGGATCCGCAACACCTGGCAGGGTCTGGCCGGCAGTCGCACCGACGTGACCTCGGAATTGTCGACCTGCGCCAACTGTTCGACCCAGCCGTCGGTGATCCTGACCATTCAGGGCGTCGAGCTGCCGAACGAGATCGTGGTGCTGGGCGCGCATCTGGATTCGATCAACGGCAGCGGCGGCGGCAGCACGACCCAGATCGCGCCAGGTGCGGATGACGATGCTTCCGGCATCGCCACCCTGACCGAAGTGCTGCGGATCGCGATGGCCAACGGCTGGAAGCCGAAGCGCACCGTGAAGTTCATGGGCTACGCCGCCGAGGAAGTGGGTCTGCGCGGTTCCAACGCCATCGCGCAGGCGCACAAGGCCGCGGCCGCGAACGTGGTCGCCGTGCTGCAGATGGACATGACCAACTACCGGTCGGGTTCGGCGGTCGACATGCGTCTGGTCTCCGACTACTCGAACGCCGACATGAAGACGTTCCTGACCAATCTGTTCGATACCTATCTCGCGCCGCTGGGCATGAGCCGCGGCAGCTACACCTGCGGCTACGGCTGTTCCGATCATGCCTCGTGGACCAGCGCCGGTTATCCGTCGGCGATGTTCTTCGAAGCGGGCACCGCGAGCGGCGGCTACAACCCGAACATCCACACCGCCAACGATACGCTGGCCAACATGGGCAATTCGGCGCAGAACAGCGCGAAGTTCGCGCAGTTGGGTCTGGCTTTCCTCGGCGAGGCGGCCAAGACCACCGGCAGCAGCGGCAATCCACCGCCGGTGGCGAACTTCACGTCGAGCCTCAGCGGCCTGACCGCGAGCTTCACCGACACCTCCACCGACAGCAACGGCACCATCGCCAGCCGCAGCTGGAATTTCGGCGACGGCGCCACGTCCACTGCCACCAACCCGATCAGGACTTACGCTGCGGCGGGCACCTACACGGTTGCGCTGACGGTCACCGACAACGGCGGCGCCAGCAACACGATCAGCAGATCGATCACGGTCGGCAGCAGCGGCGGTACGCAGACTTACACCAACAACACCGACTACACGATTGCCGACAACGCGACCGTCAGCAGCCCGATCACGGTCTCCGGCCGCAGCGGAACGGCATCTGGCACCACGCCGGTCGCGGTGAACATCGTGCATACCTACAAGGGCGACCTGAAGGTGGATCTGGTCGCGCCGGACGGCAGCGCGTATGTGCTGCACAACCGTGCGGGCGGCAGCGCCGACAACATCGTGCAGACCTTCACGGTCAATCTGTCGACGGAAGCGCTGAACGGCACCTGGAACCTGCGCGCGAACGACAACGCGACCGGCGATGTCGGCTACATCAACAGCTGGAGCATCACCTTCTGATCCATCTGGTGGGTCCGGGCAGCCGACCGTATCGCCGGCTTCGACGATGCAACGCCTCCCGCATGCGGGAGGCGTTGTCGTTTCGGGGGAGGCATTCCGGGGCCGTGCATCATCGGCGGCAGCCATGCTCGCCGGAGCGTTATGATCCGAGTCTGCGGAAACGTCCGCGGTTGCACGGCCTGGAGGTCACGATGCGTTTCCTGACAATGTGTCTCGCGGCCGTGGTCTGCGCCGTTTTCCTGAGCGCCCCGGCCTTCGCCCGGTCGCAGCGCGTACCGCAGGTTCCGGAAGCCGATCGTGGGCATGTCCGCAGCCACGGCGATGATGCGCAGACCGATGCAGCGCACGCGTCGCTGCTGCTGGAGCGCAACCCGTTCGCGCCGGTGTATGTCGTGATGTCGCGGAAGAGCTACGGCGGCATGCGCGATCTGGTGAAGAACGTCGTCGGCAAGGCCGACAGCGCCGGGACGCCGCTGGTGATCGCGCAGATCAAGGCCCTGGATCTCAGTCGGATTTCCCAGCGCATCCATGTGGGCGAAGGGCGCTGCGGCGGCTACTTCGCATTCTCCACCCGCGCGGAAGCGGAAGCGTTCCTGCGTGCCGACCGCTCGCTGCAGGCGATGAAAAGCCCTGCGACCCTGATCGAATACCGCATTGACAACCAGGTGACGGTCGATCCGTGGCTGACCCAGGTACAACACGCCAACATCCACGCCACCATCGCGCATCTGGCCGGCTACCAGAACCGCTACTACGCCAGCCCGGAAGGAAAAGCCGCCGCGGAATGGATCCGCAACACCTGGCAGGGATTGGCCGGCAGTCGCACCGATGTGACCTCGGAGCTGTTCGGCTGCAGCAACTGCTCGACCCAGCCGTCGGTCATCCTCACCATCCGCGGCACCGATCAGCCGAACGAGATCGTGGTCCTCGGCGCGCATCTGGATTCGATCAACGGCAGCGCCGGCGGCAATCTCGGGCAGCGCGCGCCGGGCGCGGACGACGATGCGTCCGGCATCGCGACCCTGACCGAAGTGCTGCGGATCGCGATGGCCAGCGGCTGGAAACCGCGGCGTACCGTGAAGTTCATGGGTTATGCCGCGGAAGAAGTGGGTCTGCGCGGCTCGAATGCGATCGCCCGGGCGCACAAGGCCGCCGGCGCGAACGTAGTCGCGGTGTTGCAGATGGACATGACCAATTACCGCGCGTCGACCAATGTCGACATGCGCCTGGTGACGGACTTCTCCAATCCGGCGTTGAAGGTCTTCCTCACCGAGCTGTTCGATACCTATCTCGCGCCGCGCGGCATGGTCCGCGGCACCGACACCTGCGGATACGCGTGTTCCGATCACGCGTCATGGACCAGCGCCGGTTATCCGTCGGGGTATTTCTTCGAGGCGGGCAGCGCCAACGGAGGAAGTTTCCCGCACATCCACACCACCAACGACACGCTGGCGAACATGGGCAATTCCGCGCAGAACAGCGGCAAGTTCGCGCTGCTGGGGCTGGCGTTCCTTGGCGAGGCGGCGAAGACCTCGTCGCCCTGATGGCGTTGTCCCCGAAAACGCTGAAAACGCTCGAATCGAAATGAGCATCCTGGTTCTGCATGTGCGCGCGTTCTTCTGCGCAGAGCGATGCTGCGGTGCACAACCGGTGAGCGGATGATGCGTCTCGTTCGCGACCGTACCGCCTGAATCCTCTCCAAAGCTCTTGAAATAGCGCTTCCAACGCCGAGCCAGGCATCTTTTCTGGACGGCGATTGACGCGCATCGAACGGCTGCCTAAGGTCACGCGACTCGGCTGGCATCCGCCGGTCGCGCATGCTCATGAAATCCGCAGGACACAAGCGGTCGTGCTGAAGTCCGTTCCTGGGCCCATTTTCATTCATCATTTTGAAAGGGGAGTTTCGATGAAGTCAGCGATTTTTTCCGGTACGGCGAAAACAGTGGCCTTGCTGCTGTTGTTGCCGTGCGCCGTGATGGCCGCGCCGCCGAAAGGCGCCAAGCCGGCGAATGCCGCGCGCCCGATGCTGGGCGCCCCGGTCACGCCGCACAGCATCAATGTCGATGTGCGCAATCTGCCGAAAGCCGAGGCGTGGAGCCCGGGCATGGGCATTCGTGAGGCGCATCGTCGCCAGTACACGCCGCTCGGCGCCAAACTGCCGCATGCTCCGGCGTCGAAAGCCACCGCCAGCGACCGCCTCAACGAGCTCCAGCAGATCTTCGACGAAAGCATGCCGGCCCGCGCGCGCACCAAATCCGCAGGCAGCCGCGTCAGCATCAACAATCCCAACACCGGCGTCAGCCCCGGCGACCCGGTGGTGGAAGTCGGCGCCAACCACGTGATTTACGCGGTCAACGGCGTCACCACCACCTTCAAGATCTACGACAAGGCGGGCACGCTGCTGGCGGGCCCGACCAACTTCGGCTCGCTGGCCCCGGCCGGCAATGCCTGCACCAGCGACCGCGGCGATCCGCTGGTCTATTTCGATCGCCAGGCATCGCGCTGGTTCATGCTGACCATGGACGATGGCGGCGTCTGCACCTTCATCTCCAAGACATCTGACCCGGTGAGCGGCGGCTGGTGGTTCTACCGCTACGCCACGCTGGCCTTCCCGGATTACCCGCACTGCGGCATCTGGAGCGATGCCTACGTCTGCGCCACCAACGAGGGCGGCATCGCCGGCGCCGACGTGTATGCGTTCGACCGCGCCAACATGCTGACCGGCGCCACCGCGCGTCCGGCGCAGCGCTTCAACAGCGTGCCGACGCTGCCGGGTTACGGCTTCCAGATCGTGACTCCGGCGACGTTCTACGGCACCACCGCCGCACCGGCCGGCCGCAAGCAGATCCTGGCCCGTCACCGCGACGATGAAGCCCATGACGGCGGCGCCGCCAGCGCGACCCAGGACTTCCTCGAACTGTTCGAAGTCAACATCGACTGGAACACGCCGGCGAACAGCGGCATCAACGCAGTGCCGCGCATCGCGATCACCGAGTTCAACAGCTGGTTCACCAACTACACGACGTTCGCGACCGTACCCCAGCCGGGTTCGACCTCGAAGCTCGATCCGATTCGCGAAGTGCTGCTCAACCAGCTCAGCTATCGCAATTTCGGCACACACGAGTCGATCGTCGGCAGCTTCGCGACCAACCAGAACGCAGGCCGCACCCGCAAAGCCCCGGTCGATTCCGGCGTGCGCTGGTTCGAACTGCGCCGCGTCGGCGCCGGCAACTGGGCATTGCATCAGGAAGGCACGTTCAGCCCGGGCGACACCAGTACGCATCACCTGCTGGGTACGTTGGCGATGGACAAGTTCGGCAACATCGGCATGGGCTACAACGTCACCAAGACCACGTCGCCGACCGTGTTCGCCTCGTTGCGTTATACCGGCCGCACTGCGGGCGACCCGCTGGGCGTGATGTCGCTGGCCGAGACCACGGTCGCCGCCGGCGCCGCCGTCGAAACCTCCGGCCGCTGGGGCGATTACTACCAGATGACCGTGGATCCGGTCGACGACTGCACGTTCTGGTTCGTCGGCATGTACCGCCCGAGCGGCGGCTGGCAGACCCGGATCCAGGATTTCAAGTTTCCGGGTTGCTGATCGCGTACTCCAGTCATTACCGAGAAACCCCGGCCCAGGCCCAATGCCAGTCAGTTAACGCTGACTGGCTTTTTTTATTCGCGGGATTCTGTTTTTGTAGAGCGGCCTTCAGGCCGCTGATTTCCGATACACAAGCGTTTCTTTTTCATCAGCCGTGTGTACGGCCCTGATGTCGTCGCCGACCGGGTTTTGCCTGGGCCGGCCTGAAGGCCGCTCTACGGACGGCAGAGATGGCTTAACTGACCGGCATTGGGCCCAGGCCGGGGTTTCTTTTTCCGTCGTCGCTTGGGTACGCTGCCTGGACGCGGCCATGACCACGGACCGGTCGCATCCACCGATCGCCCATCCCCCAGGGTCCATGCCGCACGTGCTGCACAACCGCGCCGGCGGCAGCGCCGACAACATCATCCAGACCTTCAACGTGAACCTGACTTCGGAAACCTTGAACGGCACGTGTGATCTCAGCGTGAACGCCAACCTCAACGCCGCACCGGCTACGTCAACAGCTGCAGTATCACGTTCTGAAGTGTTCTGTTCGATCCGCGGAATGATCCAACGCAATAAAAAACGCCCCGGGTTTCCCCGGGGCGTTTCCACTGCTGTGCGGAATAATTTCAAGCAAACAGCACCCCCTGTCGTTCAGCTACGGCCCGTTTTCGCTCGCGACTGCGTTGGTAGTGACTTGCTTCGGTCTTCTCGCGCTGGAATAGGCTGGCGCGTAGCGTCATCAGTGCCTCCCAGAGCGAGCAAACCGCTCCGCTCGCTCGATGCGCGATGGCCATCAGCAAGTAGGCGATCAGCGCGGTCAATAGTTGGGTCCGGACGGCGGTTTCGCTTTCCCCCAAGAAACGCTTGATCTTCAAATGCTGCTTGATCCATTTGAAAAACAGCTCGATCTGCCAGCGAGCCCGATAGTCCGCTGCGATCTGCAGGGCATCGCTCTGCAAATCGTTGGTGGCCAACACCAGCGGCGTCTCATGGTCCGGGCGAGCAACCACGATGCGCCGCAGTCGCCCGGTGTAGGGGTTGCGGTGACCGCCGCGCGGGACGCGGTTGCTCAGCACAACCTCTTCGTCGCTGAGGATCGTCTCCACAGCAGCGGCCGGCAGCGGGCGCTGGGCGACCACGCTCAGCTTCGCATTGCGTTTGAAGCGGGTCACGAACACGCTGCCGGCTTCGGTGATGCGTTGCCACCAAGCGTAATCGCAGTAGCCCTTGTCGAACACGTAGCGCTCACCGGGCTGCAAAGGCCAATCCTGCACCGCGCTGATGTCGTTGACGTTGGCGGCGGTGATCGCTGCGCGGATCGGCAAGACCTCTCCGGCGACGAGCTGCAGGTGCAATTTGACACCTTGGGTATTGCGCGTCCGTGTGGGTGCTGTCCAACCCTCGAAACCGCCGCCCTTGAGCGTGATCGAGCTGGAATCGAGCACGTTCAGCACCGTCCTGACCTCGCGCCGGACCGAACGGCTAGCCGCCTCCATCAGCGTGCAGGCCAGCGAGGAGAACGCCACGGATTGGCGTTTGGCGTTGGCGTCGGCCAGTGTCGAGCGGCTGAGTGCGCGGGTGCCCAGGTGATAGTGATGCGAAGCGTGCGCATTGAACCCGCTGACCAACTCGCGCAGGCTCGTGACCCCGGCGTATTGGGCGTACAGCATCGCCAGCAACTGGTCCCAACTGCGAAATCTCTTGCTGTGCTTGTCGGCTGAGGACTGGGCAACGGCCTGCTCGAAGACGCCGCGCGGAATGGTCTTCACTAGAGAATGGAAACGGCTTACGCTCAGCATGGTTGCAGGCCTTTGGATTTGAATCGACAACGGGGTTTTACCCCGTCAAACCCAGGGCCTGCAACGCTTTTTGCACTCAGCGAGAAATTATTCCGGACAGCAGTGCGGGGCGTTTCCGTATGACATGTCGCGTTGCCGATCAGTCCATCCGGATCATCAGTACAGCACAAGGCTCAGGCCGTAGGCGCTCAGGATGGGATTGATGCGCTGGTAGAAGCTGACCGCACGGGCAGGGTCAGAGCATGCGATCTATCGGCCTCGCCATCAACCGCTCGGCCAGCACGGTCAGCCGCGAGCTACGGCGGGTGAGCGACAACGCCCAAGACTGCAAGGCTCGTGGATCGCTGTCTGCGCGTGGCCTGGTCGCCTCAGCAAATTGCCCACACACTGCGTCACCGTTGCCCAACGACGCCAGCATTCACGTGTCCCACGAGACGATCTACAAAGCGATCTACCTGATTCCACGCGGCGAATTGCGGCGAGCGTTGGTGGCCTGTCTGCGGCAAGGCCGAAGCACCCGCAAACCGCGCACGCGTGGCGAAGACCGGCGCGGCAAGATTCCAGACATGCAGAGCATCCATGTCCGGCCGCCGGAGGTGCAGGATCGATTGATTCCAGGCCACTGGGAAGGTGATCTGATCAAAGGTTCGGGCAATCGTTCCTCGCTGGGCACCCTGGTGGAACGCACGACAGGGTGTGTGGTGCTGCCAAGATGAGCGGCGCCCGTGCCGCGGATACCTTGGAGAGTATGATCTTGAGCCTCAGCTAGTCCTCATCGCGGTAGCCGTAGACGCTGCGCTGGATCACCCGGATCTTGTTGTTCAGCCCTTCCACCAGGCCGAGGCTGACCTTGTTCTGGGGTTTGCAGTACGTGGCGATACCGTCCCAATGCCGTTCAATCTTCTGCGCAAACTTTTCTGGCTCATCGGCATCAAAAGGACCAATACGATTCCGCGATGAGCAAAAAATTTATGCGCCCTAATGTCTGTTCTGGGTTTTATCGATTTGATATGATGGAACCACACGATTGTTTTCGTCCGCCATACTGATCAAGTATCATTATTCTTGACGGCAGTCATCAGCTAGTGTACCGCTTCGCCCGTTTGAGCCCTATTGCGGCGCCGTAAACCACGGATGGAGCTGCGGTTCTACTGAAATATGGGAGTTCATCACTTCCGAAGCACTGCACTGGCTCTGACGTTACCCAGTGCGATTGTCAATCCTAAGGAAAGGTATCTCTACAGTGTCGAATGCATCTCCCTCCGGGATGGCCGGTTACATGACCGGCTGCATCATCCAGCAATATCACGGCGCCGAGGACGGAGCACGTCACGCGGCCAAGCATGGCTACACTCACTGGTATATCGACGGCGCCAATTACGAAGACGCACCTGGGCGTTGGGATGATGATCGCTGCGCTGCGATGCGCGGACTGATGCGGCAGCTTGATGTCCGTCCTGTCTACCACGGCAATTTCAAGGCTCCGCTCGCAAGCGATGTGCCTGAACTTCGTGCGGCAGCCGTCGCTTATGTGAAGGTGGAGATTGATGTCGCCGGCAAGCTGGGCGCGCCGCTGATCATCCATGGCGGCGGCATCGTCGAACCACGCAATGTGAAGGAAGCGATCAATGTCGGCCTTGCTGGTTTCGTCGAATCCTTGCAGACGCTCTGCGCTTATGCCGCAGAGCGTGGCGTCGAACTCTGGCTCGAAAATCTTTCGCATTACAAGAAGTTCCACCCCTTCTACTACATGTTCACCAACATAGAGCATTACCGCTACGTACTGTCGCGCGTGCCCGAGTTGAAGATGCTGTTCGACGTTTGTCATGAAACCGTCGGCGGCGGAGATCCGATCGCGGTGTTCGAAGAGCTGAGCGACCGTGTCGCCGCGTTCTCGTTCAGCGATACCGACGGACAGCGCGATTCCCATTGGCCGCTCGGCGAAGGCACGATCGATTTCGAGGGCCTGACCGCGGCGATCATGCGCAGGCAATGGCGCGGTCTGGTCGCGTTCGAGACGCGTCTGGCGGATCCGGCAGAAAATCTGCGGTTCACCCGCGAGCTTTACGACAAACATGCGGACTGCAGCATCGCCGCGTGATCCACGGCTTCAGGCGGCTGGATGATCCGCGCCGTCAATCGCAACGATGGGTCGGCTCACGGCCGCCCTTTCAGGAGTAGCTTCGTGAGAGTGTTGGTCATAGGGACTGTCCGCCCCGCGCATCAAGCGCTTGTCGATCTTGGTCATGAAGTCAGCGTGATGCTTGAAAAGGATGCGGCCAAGCCGATCGATCTCAAGTTTCCGTATCGGCATATGGTGTTGCTCGCCAAGGACGCGGGCCCCGGGACGTATGCGCGCATCGCTGCCGAGCTTCACGCCGAGGAACCGTTCGGCACTGTCATCAGCTTCAACGATGTGACCCAGGAAATCGGGTTGGCGGTCGCTGAGCGCCTCGGGATCGGTTTCCAGGTGTCCGCGGTGACGTTGCGCACGCTCTACAACAAGGATGCGACTCGCCGCGCTTTGCATGAGGCGGGGCTCGACGACACCCGGTACGCGAGCGTCGATTCGGAAGAGGCACTGCGCGCTTTCGTTGCGGAGCTGGATGGGCCCGCCATCGTCAAGCCGCCGGCCGCCACTGCCAGCAGCGGGGTGACGAAAGTCGAAGGAACTGCGGGCGTAGCGCATGCGATCGCACGCTTGAAGTCAGCCGGCCACGGGTTTCCAGTGCTGGTCGAAGAGTTTCTGGAGGGCGAAGAATACAGCGTCGAAGCCTTCTCCGAAGACGGTGAGCATTGCATCCTTGCCATCACCCAAAAGTACAAGGATCCGGTGACGTTTGTCGAACTCGGCCATGTCTGTCCGGCGCCGTTGTCGGAAGAGCAGGCTGCGCAGATCCAAACCTTCATTTCAAAAGCGTTGGATGCGTTGGGACTTCGTGACGGCGCAAGTCACACCGAGCTGATGTTGACCGCTCGCGGGCCGCGGCTCATCGAAAGCCATTCGCGCGTGGGCGGGGACCGCATCTTCAAGCTGGTCGAACTGGCGACCGGCGTGAGTCTGTTCGAAATGGAATGCAGGCAGCGTTGCGGCGAAGCGGTGTTGCCGTTGATTGCCGATCGCAGGCGGACGCATGGCGAACGCGAGCGGTGTGTGGTCGCCATCCGTTTCGCCGCATTGGGCATCGATGAGCGCGCCACGCTGCGGTCGGTCGAAGGTCTGGAGGCCGCGCGCCAGGTCGAGGGCATCCATGAAGTCGAACTGATGAAGCAACCGGGCGACCCGCTGCCGCCGGTCGCAAGCAGTTTCCAGCGTACGGCGTTCGCGGTCGCTACGGCCACTGATGCCGATACGGCCGTGGCGGCATGCCGGCAGGCGCTGGAAACGCTCGTGATAAATGTTACCTGGCAGTATGCGTAACAAAGCGAGTTGGTTCTTCGCGGGCGAGTTCGCCATCAACGCCGCGCGTGGGCTGTTCACGCTTGCGCTCGGCATGTTGTTGTACGCAAAGACACAGAGCCTCTGGGCATTCGCCGCCGTCTTTGCGAGCGAGTTCGCAGTGGGCATTTTCCTGCAGGGGATCGCCGGTTCTTCCGTCGACCGCTTCGGCGCGTCCAGGGTGCTGTTGACGGCCACTGGTTGCAGCGTGTTCGCGATCGGCTTGCCTCTGTTGGGAAAAGGCGGGACTAACGATCCGGACATCCTGCTGCTGGCCGCGATCGGGCTCAACGTGTTCCGCCCCTTCATCCGCAACGCGGTATTCGTGTTGACGCCCGATGTGGCCGGGCCGCAGGGACTCGATCGGCTCAACAGTTTACTTTCGATCGCGCTGCAGGCCGGTCAGATCGTGGGAATGGTGATGGCCGGCGTGGTGCTGGAGTTCTGGCATGCGCGCGAGGTCGTGTTTGTCGTGTTGGTGGGTCACTTATCGGCGTTCGCGTGTTATGCGGTTCTGTTCGGGCGACGCGCCCGTGTCGATGCCTCCTCGCCGGACCGGGCCGGTAGCAATGGCAGTTGGGCCGAGGCATTCCGCCAGCTGCGCGGGGACCGCGCGCTGGTTTGGCTGCTGGCGATCGCCGCGGTGGATTACTTTTCCATCGCCGCATTCAATCTGCTGCTTGCGCCAGCGGTCAGGTACAACTTCGATGATCAGGCGCGCTGGTTGACCATCATCGACGTGTGTTTTGCGGTAGGTGCCGTGTTCGGTGGACTGTGGGTCGGCCGTCGTCGTATCCACGGGCGGATGCGGGTCGGCGTGAGCGCGGGCAGCACGCTTGCAGCCATCGTGGTGTTCGTCGCCTACGCGATGGCGCTGCCTGCCGTCGTGGTGTTGTGTGCGACATTCTGCTTCGGGGCGCTTGCGACAGCTTCGACTGTCTGCTGGATGGGGGCGTTGCAGCGTCGCTCGCTCGGGCATATCAAGGGGCGCCTCGCCAGCCTGCGCTATATTGTCAACGCATCCGCCGTTGCCGTTGGCGCTCTGGCAATCTCGAAGGCACACGATCTGGGCTTCACCGAAGCCAGCACAGTGGCCGCAGTGTTGTGCGCCGGCCTCTTCGGGTGCGCTGCGCTCGGTATGTTGGCCGGTGGGTTTGCCGATGAAACCGAGCCGCGCGCTGCGGTGCCCGCTGTCGCTAATACTGCGGTGAGTGGTTGAGAGCATGCGTTTTCCGTATGTCCACTCTTATCCCGGGCGATTGATGCGGTCGCCGGCGTGCATTGTGAAACCGTCATGCAATCAATGATTTGTAAAGTGCTGCACAACCAGCCGTTGTGCGAACTGGTCCACCGCATCGAGCTGTTGCCTGAGCGTCCGGTGACCTATCGTCCGGGCCAGTACCTCCGGATCGTGCTCGAAAACGGCGAGAAACGTCCGTATTCGATCGCGTCCACGTGTGCCCAGTCGGCATTGGTGGCGCATGTCGGGGCGGGCCTTGGTTCGGAGTCTGCGGCGCGTGTCATCGAATACTGTCGCGTGGATGGCGAGGTCCGTTGCGAGATCGGTATGGGCGACGCCTATTACCAGTCGCAAGCCGAACGCTCGGTGCTGTTGCTGGCGGGAGGAACCGGTTTCGCTTACGCCAAATCCATTGCCGACTATCTGCGCGACACCGCGCATCCCGCGCCCGTGTTCTTTTACTGGGGCGTGCATGCCGAGCGGATGCTCTATGCGGACGCGCAGATGCGCGAATGGACGCTCACGCAGCCGCATTTCCACTATGTCCCGGTGGTCGAACATCCCGAAGACAGCTGGCGAGGCGAATCCGGACTCGTGCATCATGCGGCGATGCGCGGTATCGATGATTTCGGCGCCTACGACATCTATCTCGCGGGCCGTTCGGATATGGTCGCCACGGCCAGCAGTGCTTTCATCACCCGCGGCGGCATGCGCGAACGCATGTTCGCCGATGCCTTCGCTTATCTGTAAATTCCCCCGGCGGCAGATGTATCG
Source organism: Lysobacterales bacterium (assembly GCA_031364125.1). Taxonomy (GTDB): domain Bacteria; phylum Pseudomonadota; class Gammaproteobacteria; order Xanthomonadales; family Xanthomonadaceae; genus Lysobacter_I. The sequence continues at coordinate 68,420 of JANLVT010000018.1, forward strand.
CCTCATTCCAATACCCTACGACCCGTCTCTTTTCCTGCCGCTCCTGTTCCAATCGGCACGTACATAAGGAAGTTCCATGTTCCCCATCACCAACCGCAAAATCGTCATCTACGCGGAAGGCCGCTTCAACGCGAAGCGCGCCAAGGTCGCCGCCTCCTTTCTGCGATATCACGCAGCCGATTGCGTTGCCGTGATCGACTCGGTCCAGGCTGGAAGTACGGTCCAGGACGTACTGGGCTACGGAGGCGACATTCCGGTTGTCGCTTCGCTCGCGACGGTGTTGGCACAGGGGCCGGACGTTTTCATGGTAGGAAATGGGCTGTTCGACAATTTTCTGCCCGAGCCGTACCGCGAGGAGATCATGTTGGCGTTGGAGCACGGCCTTGATGTGGTCAGCGGCCTGCATTTCCGCCTTGCCAATGATCCGCACCTGGCACCGATCGCATCGAAGAGCGGCGCGCGGATATGGGACACCAAGGAACCGCCGGGAAACATGGTGACCAGCCAGAACCGGGTCGCCGCCCTGGACAAACTCGTGGTGCACACCGTCGGCAGCGACTGCCGCGTGGGCAAGAAGACCACGGCACTGGAGCTCACCGCCGGGTTGACGGCGCGCGGTGAACGCGCGGCGTTTGCCGCGACCGGGCAGAGCGGCATCTACATCAGTGGGCGCGGCTTCGCGATCGATGCGGTACCGGGCGATTTCATCGCCGGCGTGACCGAAAGCCTGGTGCTGGAATGCGGCGAGGGCAATGATATCGTCGTGGTCGAAGGCCAGGGGTCGATCTCCCATCCCGCCTACAGCGCAGTAACACTGGGTCTGTTGCATGGCGCGATGCCGCAGGCATTGATTCTCTGTCATGAAGCCGGGCTGGATCACCATAAGGACTGGCCGCAGATCCCGTTGCGCCCGCTGTCCGAACTGGTTCTGCTGTACGAACAGCTCGGTTCGCACATGCGGCCGGCGCGCGTGGTCGGCATCAGCGTGAACTGCGCAGATCTGGACGAGGCCTCGGCGGCGGCTGAAGTCGCTCGGATCGAAGCGGAGACAGGACTGCCGACGACCGATGTGATCCGTTTCGGTGCCGACAAGCTGGTCGATGCGGTGCTGCGTCTGCGCGATGCCCTGCCTGGATTGACGGATCTGTCCCGCACCGCTGCCACGACCGTTGCCCCGATGCGCGATGTGGCGTAATGGACTACGGCGCAATGGTGGGCGAGTCGATCCGCGGCCTGTCGCCTTATGCGGCAGGCATGTCGGTCGAACAGTTGAAAGCCCGTTTCGAGCTGGAGCGGGTTTTGAAATTCGCGAGCAACGAATCGCCGCTGCCGCCTTCCGACCGGGTTCGGGACAGCGTTGCGCAGGCGGTTGCGATGTCGCATCACTATCCCGACTACACGGCGCTCAAATCGGCGATCGCGTCAGGTTTCGGTCTGGACGCCGGGCATGTCGTGCTGGGCGCCGGTTCGATCGATGTGCTCGACGTGATTTTCCAGGCGTTCTCGGGCGGTGCCCGCACCGCCGTCTTCCCGCGTCACGGCTATTTCGCATATCCGATGCTCGCCGCGAAGGCCTGCCTGCATGCGGTGAATCCCGAGATGGACCGGTATCGCCATGATGTCGACGGTCTGGTGGCCGCCTGCAATGGGAGGACCAGCCTGCTGGTCCTCGACAGCCCCGGCAATTTTTCCGGTGCAGCGATCGATGCCGACGCGTTGCAGCGGATACTCAATGGCGTACCGGAGACGACGATCGTGGTGCTCGATCAGGCCTATATCGAATTTGCCGACCACGAACCGGTCGCGATCGATGCAGCGTTGTTCGAAAGGCACACGCGATTGATCGTGACCCGGACGTTCTCGAAGATCCACGGTCTGGCGGCGCTGCGCATCGGATATGGCATGGCCCATCCCGACCTGATCGCCTGGCTCAATCGCGTGCAGCAGCCGTTCCCTGTTTCGAATGTCGCTGCGGCGGCGGCCATCTGTGCGCTGGATGATCGCGCGCACAGCGAGGCCATCCGCCGGACGGTGGTGCAGGGGCGTTCACAGCTCTCCGAGGGGCTCGCCGCGCTTGGCGTGCCGGTCTGCGCGAGTCAGGCCAATTTCGTGCTGGCCCGGTTCGACGGCCGTGCCGCAGCGCTGAATCACGCATTGTTGCGCGAAGGGCTGATCACCCGGCAGACGCTGATGTACGGTGAGCCCGGCCATATCCGCATCTCGGTCGGCACCCCAGATGACAACGCGGTGTTGTTGGCGGCGATCTCAGCTTTCCTGTCGAGCGACGGCCGGTCCGCATGAACATCGTCATCATCAATCCTTTCCGCAGATATCCGGGCACTGAGCGCTGGGATTTCGAGCTGATCCGATACGAAGACTTCATCGACCACGATGAGCATGCGGTGTCCTATATCGTCAACGAGGATGGGCGCGACGGCGTACTAGCGCCGGAACGCTTGTACGCGCTGTTCGAACTGGTCGATCTTGGCGACGAGACCGCTCTGGCCGAAATCCTGACATCGGTACAGTGCGCACGCGGGCCGATCGATCGCCTGATCGCGTTTTCCGAACGGCACCTCGATGTGGCGGCCCGGTTGCGCCAACGCTTCGACATTCCCGGGCCTGATGTTGCTGCCACCCGGCGCGCGCGCGACAAAGTGGTGATGAAGCAGCATGTGGCGGAGGCCGGGCTGCGTGTGCCGGCGTTCCTGCATCTGCAACCGGGTATCGCCGCGGCCGAGGTGGACGGATTCATTGCGCGCACCGGATTTCCGCTGATTCTCAAGCCCACTGATGGCGCGGCCAGTGCAGGCGTAAGCAAGGTTCCAGATCGGGTCGCGCTCGATGCGCTGCTGCTTGGCCTCGAAGGAGAAAATTGGGAGCTGGAAGAGTATATCGACGGTGACGTGCTGCATCTGGATGGCATCGTCGATGCCGATGGTGCTGTCGCATTCTGCATGACCAGTCTGTACGTCAACACCTGCCTCGATTTCCTCGGTGGCCGTCCGCTGGGATCGATCACGCTGGATCCAGCATCGCAGGCCTGCATCGCAGCCGAGGCGTTCGCGGCCGAGTGTCTGCGGGCGCTGGATTTCCGCGCCTGCCCCTTCCATCTGGAACTGTTCCAGTCGGCCAGCGGCTCGCTGATATTTCTGGAGGTGGCGGCCCGCGTGGCGGGCGCCGATGTGCCGTACATGGTCGAGGCCTGCAGCGGAGTGAATCTGTTCGAGCATTGGGTCGCGTTGATCCTGCAGGGCCGGACTAGCATCCGGCAGACCGATCGGCGTGCAGGGGCGTGGCTGCTGTTCGGGACCGGTACGGGCGAGCCGCAGCGGGTGCGGCACGCGACCGGTTTCATGCCGACGTTGCCGTCGCTGTACCGCGAATTGGTGCCGTCGCCCGGTGTGGTGTTGCAGCAGAAACAGAACTATTGCGCCTTGCAGCCGGGCCGCTTCCTGTTCGCGGCTGCATCGCGGGAGATCGTGCTGGCCGATGTGCGGCATGTACTGGCGCATTTCCGGTTCGAAGCGGACTCTCTGGTACCCGAGGAGGCCGCGGCATGACGATGCGCGCATTGCTGTTGCTGGTGCATCAAGCCCGCTCGTACGTATACGTTGGCCAGCTCGCAGGCTATGCCCGGCGGTTCGGCTGGGCTTGCGTGGTGGTGAGTTCCCGCGCTGCTTCGGCCGATGATCTCGAACGCATCCGCGCCAGCGCCGACCGGGTCTGGGTGCTGGAAGCCGATGATCTCGATGACAGCGCCATGCGCGCCGTGCTGCCGGAAGTGCTTGCGGACTATGCGCCAGCCGGCGTGCTTGCGACGTTCGAGGGCTATCGCGTGCTCATGGCGGAACTGAACCGCCAGTTCGACGTCGCCGACGCGTCGCCGTCGGCGCTCGCAAGCTGCATGGACAAACTTGCATGCAGAACTACGTTGCGCACGGCCGGACTGAGCCGGGCGCGGGCGGAGCGGCTGGATGGGGATGCCATCCAGCGCCTGCGAAGCGAAGGGCGTGCGACCTTCGTCAAGCCTATTCGCGGGATCGGCTCGTTCGCCTGCTTCAGGCTGGACGACAGCGTCACCATTCAGCACATCGAGACGCTGCAGGCGCAGATGCGCGGCGACGCCAAGTTCAAGTCGATCTTCGGCGAGCAGTTCGGCTTCTTCGCCGAGGACTACATCGACGGCGACGAATACAGCTTCGAGGTGCTGGTCGCCGATGGCGATGCCTGTGTCGTCGGTGTCCACGCAAAATTCGTCTGCGAATTCTTCGGTACGACGCTGGAAACGGCGAATTCGCTGCCTGCCGCAGCGCTCGACGACGAGACGCAGCGCGAAGGCGAGCACTTCATTGCGGACTGCCTGCGTGAGCTGGGTCTCGCCGAAGGCGCGTACCACATCGAAACAAGGTATGCGCCGGCTGCGAAGCACTGGGAAATCATCGAGATCAATACCCGCATGGGCGGCGCGTTGATCAATCAGAGCGTCGAAGCCTATACCGGTGGCTGGTCGTTCCTCGAACTCTGGATGCGGGTGCTCTGCACCCGTGGAACGGAGCGCGAGGAAACGCTCGCGCTGCTGCGGTCGCTGCGCGAAAGCGAGCGGCGCAGCGCCGGAAGCGTTGCTCAGGGTGCAGTATTCATGAGCCGCTACTGCGAACCCGGGCGTACCGTGGCGCGCATTTCCGCCGAGCGTCTCGACCCGCAGCCCGACATCATCGAACTGCTGGTCGCTCCCGGCGTGCGGCTGCCGGCTGTGCAGCGCGGCATCTTCGCGCTGAACGCCTTGTGGAAAGTGTCCGCTTCGGACGTCGCCGCCGAGGTGGATCGTCTCGGCGCCATGCTTGATCGGGAATTGCTGCTCGACTACATCGATGCTCGAAGCGGCGATGCTCGAAGCGCCGACGCTCGAAGCGCCGACGCTCAAAGCATCGATGTTGAAAGCGCCGACGCCTGAGAGCGTCGATGTTGGACAACACATTCATGCGGCGGCGCGTCGCACCGTTGCCTCATCGCAAAACCGGCACGCGTGCGCGCCGGATGATTCGCACACAACCGGAAAGGATTGCATCGTGACAGTATCGAACAAGCCCGCTCGCTTCATGTGGAATGTGCCGGTCGGCGGTAGCCGTTCTCCTGCGACGGCCGGTGTCACATCGGTGTTCCGTTTCGATGTGGACGCGCTCATCAGCTATGCACAGGGCGCCGAAGCGCTTGGGATCGAACAATTGCTGCTAGGCGTCGGCTATCACTGCGCCGACCCGTTCACCTACGTCGGCAGCTTGGTGCGAGCCACCAAACGCATCAAGTTCATCATCGCCTACCGCGCCGGGATGATGGCGCCAACCACCTTCGTGCAGATGCTCAATTCGCTGTCGGCATTCGGCGACGAGCGCATTTCTGTGAACATGGTCGGTGGCATTTCGCCGGTGGAGCAGCGCTACTACGGCGACTTCCTGGCCAAGGAAGACCGTCAGTCACGCCTCGACGAATTCATGGATGCCTGCACACGCTTCTGGAACAACGATGGTCCGGTGAACCATGCCGGCACGCATTACCGTATCGAGAACGGCGAGCTGCATATCGGTTATGCCGGATCGCGCGGTTCGCCGGAGATGTTCGTCAGCGGCAACTCCGATGCGTCCCGTGCGATGGCGATGAAGCACAACGCAGTTTGGCTGCGTTACAGCGATACGGCCGAGAACATCGCCGCCAGCGTCGCTCCCTGCATCAAGGCCGGTCACGATGCGGGAATCCGCATGTCGGTCATCGTGCGTCCCACCCGCGAACAGGCGCTGGAGCGGATCGAAGAGATGCTCGATGGCACGGATCCCGCCTGGGTCAAGTATTTGGCCGATTTCGTCGCCACCTGCGATTCGCAGGCGGTGAAGGATATCTATGCCATCGCCGAGGAAGCCGGCAACAGTTGGGTCAACGAGACCGTGTGGGCCGGCGCAGTGCCGATCCGCGGTGGTTCGGCGCTGGCGATGGTGGGCGATCCCGATCAGGTGGCCGACTACATCATGAAGTACAAGCAAGGCGGGGTGACGACCTTCATCATGCAGGGATGGCCGCATCTGGAGGAAATGCAGTATTTCGCCGAGCTGGTGATTCCACGCGTCCGTGCCAGAGAGGCGCTGGTCACCTCCATCGACGCCGAGGCGCCGGCGCTGGCCTAATCGTTCGGCCGACTTCATTCCGAAGCCATCGCGGACATCGTCGCGGACACTGCGCGATGTCTGTCGATGAGGCCCTCTCCCCCCCCCCTCTTTTTGCCGGTAGCGGACGTTTCGAATGATCGAGCGTTCGAAGCCACGGAACCCCCCATGCGATTTGCGTTTTCGCCCGCTGCCTTGTTGTCCGTCGACCCATCATGCCGCAGCAGCAGATCCATGCCGTGCCTGCCTGTATCGATTCTGTTCGTGCTGATGGTCGCACTGCCGCTGGCGCTGTTCTCGCTGCCGGCGCTGTCGGCGGAGCCCGTGGCCGATGCGCTGCCGGCTTCGCCGCATCGCTATGCGGTGGGCAGGCTGGAACAAGCCGAGCGCTATCCGATATTGGCTAAGGTCGAGGGCACGGTCGAACGGCTTCATGTCGCTGCGGGACGTACGGTTGCCCCCGGAGCGCGTCTTGTGCAAGTGCGCCCTCTCGATCCGGGTTTCGTCGGTGGCATCCAGGTCAGCCCGGGCGGTGCTCCGAGACGCGTGTTGTCGGTTGCGGTACGGGAAGGCGATTTCGTGGTCCGCAATCAGGTGCTGATGACGCTCATCGACCCGGGCCAGATGCAGGTGCGAGCACGGTTGTATGCCGTCGGCGCAGCCGATGTGGACATCGGGCAGAAAGTGCGCGTGATGTTCGACCCCGACCGTGATGCGATTGCGGTACCGGGTACCGTGCGCGCCGTGCATGTCGTCGAATCCACGCGCGTGCCGATGATCGAGGTCGAAATCGGACTCGCGCTGGCGCAATGCCGGCGCAAGGATGCCTGCCGCGCGCTGTTGGTCCAGGGCGCGGTGGTCCGCGTCGAGATTTGAGCCGGCGGCCTGTCGGCCGCAATGCAGCGCTTCCGGAACCCTCACCAATGCTTTTTTTCCTGGCCCGTCGAAAATTCGTTCTGCTCGCGACGCTCATGGTCGCGTTGCTCGGTGTGTTCGCCAGTTGGCGCATGCCGATCTCGCTCTATCCGATGATCGAGAAGCCGGCGGTGCGGGCGACCATCTATTACGTCGACGACCCCTATACCTTCTACACACAATGGGGCGAGAAGATCGAGCGCTCGATGAAGGCGGTCGATGGCGTCGAGTATGTCGAGGCGACGTATCAACCGGGTTCGGTGCGCATCTACGCGCATTTCGGCTGGGGCGCGGAAGCGCAGACCGCGAAGCAGAAGATCGAAGCGGCGACCTCGTATTTCCAGTCGCAATTGCCCAGTTATCTGCCGCCGATACGGGTTGACTTTTTCGATCCATCGACCGAGAACTACGTCGCCATCCGCTCGGACCGCTATCAGCCCGGGCAGCTGAGCGACATGATTGACAGCGAACTGTTGCCGCGGATCAATGCGATCCCCGGCGTTGCCGCGTCGTGGGTTTCGCGCAAGGCCGAGCGCAAGCTGGTGATCCGCTTGCGAGCGCATGATCTTATCCAGTACGACATCACTGCCGATCAGATTGTTGATCAACTGCGGGGCACTGAATTCGATGCCCATCTGGGCGATCTGAAGACAGGCGCATCGGGTGAAGTCGCGGTCTATCTCAACCAGGGCTTTGACTCGATCGCAGCGTTGCGCGAAACGCGGGTGCGCTCCAACGACGGACTTGCGGTTCGGCTGTCCCAGGTGGCCGATGTCGAGATTGTTCTGGAGCAGAGTGGCCGCTTCTTCCAATATGGCGATGACGATGTGGTCGCGGTCGCCGCATGGGCCGAACCGTCCACCAATCTGTACGCGATGTCGGGCGCTTTCGTGGATGCGGTTTCGGAGTTCGCGAAAGGCAAGGGCGAACTCCTTGTCCTGAACAGCCCCCGCAGCTTCATCGAGGAATCGTTGAAGGGCATGCTGCAGTCCATCGCGCTCGGCCTTGGCATCGCCGCGCTGGTGGTGTTGCTGTTCTACCGCAAGGGCCGCGATGTCGCGTTAATCTGCATCTCGATGCCGACCAGTCTGGCAATCAGTCTGCTGTGGGTTGATCTGTCCGGAATCGGCCTGAACCTGCTCAGCCTCGGTGCCATGGGCATTTCCATCGGGATGGTCGTTGACGGCGCTGTGCTGGCGATGGATCGGCTGCGCCAGCTCGAAACCGTGCATCCGGACCCGGGCGCAACGGAAGTCGCCGCCGCGATGCGCGAACTGATTCCGACGATGTTGAGTTCGGCCATCAGTACCTTGATCGTATTCATGCCGCTCGCCTTCACGCTGCCGATGGTGTCCGTCTTGCTGCGCGACATGGCGCTTGTAACCGCGATGATCATGCTCTGCTCGCTGTTCGTGAACGCAGTGTTCGTGCCGGTGATGTTCCTCATGATCCGCAGGTTCTGGCGTTCGTCGTCGGTAGGCGCGCACAGCGCCAGCGTGGATGGTCCGCGCTGGTTGCGGACCTGGATGGTGCGGCTGCTGCTGCGCCCGCGCGCCGGCGCAGCGTTGTTGGCGCTGACGCTGTCGATGAGCGTACTGGCAATCGCCTGGTTCGGCCCGGACATCCGCCGCGAAATCATCGCGCAGCCCAAGGCCACCATCATCGACGTTGGCGTGCAGTTCAAGCGCGATGGCCTGGACGACGCCGCAAAAATCGCGATCGTCGAGCGTCATCGGAAGCGCATCCGCGAGAGATTCGATGCGGAGGTCAGCTATCTCTATACGGATTTCCGGCCGGCCGAAGCCTACATCTCGGTCCATCTGAAATCCTACCGGCAATTCGACAAGGTGTTCTCGCAGATTCCCGAGATCGTGCGTGCGGATGACGATGCCGACGTCACGTTCGAACCGTGGATCACTTCGGCGTTGCAGGTGGAGGAGCGGCCGGGTACGCGCGTGCTGTTCACTGCCCGGGACGAAGCGCTCAATCGCCGCATGTCCGAAGCGGCCCGCGAATTTCTGGAAAAGGACGCCCGGGTGCGCCAGGTCAAGGTTTCGCCGCGCAACCGACAGATCGAAACGTATCGGGCACAACTGCGCGAGACGGCCGCAGATCTTCTGCTTGCCGACGGCGATTATTTCGATGGTCGAAAGAGACTGTTCGATTTCATCGGCTACTCGATCGAGCCGCGGGACCTCTATCGGGTGCGGGTGGGCGGGCACGAGATGCCGCTGCAAGTCGGCATTGCGCGTCCGCTGGCCGACCCTGCGACGCTCAATGCCGTGCCGGTGTCGGTGGATGGCATCGCATTGGCGCTGCAGGATGTCGTGCATTTTGAACAGGCGATGTCCTGGCGGGAGTACTACACCCGCAACGGCAGACTCACGGTCGCAGCCGACCTCTGGTATGCACCGGGGGTGGATGCCGCGCAGCAGCGCGCTGTGGTCGCAGCGATGGAAGCGCATCTGCGGAAGACGCTGGCGTTGAAGAATGTGCCGCACGTGGTGGATGACACCTCGCAAGAAGTCCGCGCAGCGCTGAGGAGTCTGTTCATGGCATTCGCACTGTCGCTCGCGCTGGTGCTGCTGGTGGTGCTGTTGCAGTTTTCCAGCATCGGTCAGGCGTTGATGGTGATGGTGGCCGTACCGCTGGGCGTCGCTGGCGCGGTGCTGGCGCTGTATCTGTTCGACAGCACGCTGTCGATCAATTCGATGCTGGGCATGTTGATGATCGTAGGGTTGTCGGTCAACAACTCGATCATCATCATCGACGGCGTCAACACGGCCCGGTCGGGACGGGAAGCGGAGTTCACCGAGTTGCCGGCATTGGCCGAACTCATCGCCGGCATCGTTTCGCATCGCTTCACGCCGCTCCTCGTGACCAATCTCACCACGGTGTTCTGCATGCTGCCGTTGGCGATCGGTTTCGGTGCAGGGCAGGACATTCTCAAGCCGTTGGGCGTGAGCGTCGCGTTCGGGTTGACGCTTTCGACGGCATTGACCGCGATCGTGGTGCCCGTGCTGCTGTCTGCACAGACCTGGCGGATGCGCAGCGATGCGCCCTGACCGCACGCCGTCGCGCGGCAGGGCGCGGGCGATGCTTGCGTACGAATGGATGGAAATTGCGGAGGGACATCATGCATTTTCGAATCATCAATGAGGTCATGGAGACCTCCGACAGCAAAACAATCACGATGTCGGTACCGTCCGATGCCATGGCCGGCTTCATCGCGGGCCAGTTCCTCACCTTCGACATCGAGATCGATGGCGTCCGGCATTCGCGCTGTTATTCCGTGTCTTCGTCGGAACGCGATGCGTCGGCCGGATCGGTGTCGATCACGGTGAAAAAAGTGCGCGGAGGCGGCGTATCGGCGCATCTCGTCGATCGTCCGTTGCAGGGAACGGCGCTGTCTGCGACGGGACCGCAGGGTGAATTCAATCGCGCGAAGATCGGCGAAGACGGCCCGCTCCTGCTGCTGGCGGCGGGCAGTGGCATCACCCCGCTGATGTCGATGTTGCGCACCCGGATGCAGCAGCCGGTGGCGTCGCGCCCCCGCGCACTGCTGCTCTATGCCAATCGCGATCTTGGCAGCGCGATATTCCGCGACGAGCTTGTGCGCATGGCGCAGGAAGACGCCGGGCTGGACGTACGGTTTCTGGCCACGCGGATGCGCGAGCCGGGGGCGCTGTTCGGCCGATTGTCCGCAGTCCTGATCCGTGAGCTGGTGCCGGATCTGACCATGCGCCGCGTAGCCATTTGCGGCTCGATGGATTTCATGGCTGCGGCAATGGAAATCTGCATGGATCTGGGGGTTCCTGCAGGCAATGTCTTCCAGGAGCGTTTTGGTGCTGCGCTGCCTGTGGTTGCCACGGCGACGACCAACGCTGCAGAGCGCGACAGCGTCCAGGTGGTATTCGACTGCTCGGGGCAACGGTTCCACATGCCGCGCGGCGCGAACCTGCTTGAGGCCGCGGAGCGGCAGGGCATCCGGATGGAAAGCGCATGCCGGATGGGCGCCTGCGGCGCCTGCATCGTGCGCCTCACAAGCGGCAGTGTGGAGATGGATCACAGCGGCGGTATTTCGCCGCGTCAACAGCGGCAAGGCCTGGTATTGCCGTGCTGTTCGCGCGTAGATGACGATATCCGGCTCGATACGCGGATTTCGCCGGTGCTTCCCATATGACCCGGTATCGCCGCGGCGATCCCTTCACCGAAGCCCGGTGCGGACGATAAGGGCACGGCCCATCCGCCTGCGCCTTCAGTCTCTGGCGGGCGGCGGCGATGGAATGAACGAAATCGATCCGGCTGGGCCTGCCCCTGACTGTGCGGGTCCCCGGTTTGGCCAGCCGCCTGCCAGCGCACGATACAGATCGATCACGGTATCGATGCTGCGCATTCTCGCCAGCGTCAAAGCGTCGCGGGCGCGCAGTGTCTGGGCTTCGGCGTCGAGCATGTCGCTCAAATCGATCGCCCCGGCCGCATGGCGTCGCCTGGCGAGGCGCGCAGCATCATCGCTGCTGCCCGATGCGCTCAGCAGGTGCCGTTCTTCCGCCCGCGCCCGCACGTGTCGAAGCAGTCCGTTCTCGGTTTCTTCCATTGCCGTCAGCACGGTTTTTTCGTAAGCGGCAAGCGCGGCAGCCGCATCGGCATCGGCTGCGGCGATGCGCGACCGCACGCTTGCGTTCTGCAGAAACGTCCAATCCATGCCGAGCCCCATCAAGCGCGTGCTGCCGTGCCCGCCGAACAGTCTTGGCGAGTCGATGCCGAGCAGTGCATCCAGCGTGAAGCGGGGGAATAGGTCGGCGGTTGCAACGCCTATCTGCGCGGTGGCAGCGCGGAGCCGATATTCCGCGGCGGCGATATCGGGGCGCCGCAGCAGCAGTTCGCCCGGCGTCCCGGCATGGGGGGCTTCCGGCAAGCGCGGCAACGGTGTGTCGGTGCCCAGCGCGGCGATCAGCGTGTCCGGCGTGCGCCCCGTCAGTACCGCCAGTCGATGCATCGTCACGCCTGCCGATTCCTGCAGATGCTCAATGGCTGCGAGAGTCTCTTCTACCTGTACCTTTGCACGCGAGACATCGAATGCGGAGGCACGGCCGGCACTGTGCCTGACTTCGGCGATACGCAATGTCTGTCTGCGATTGACCAGGGCATGGCGGGCAATACGCACGCGCTCCTGCGTGCCGCGCAAACCGATATAAGTACGGGCCACTTCTGCCATCACCGCCACTTGCATTGCAGCCCTGTCCATCGAATCGGCATCCAGCGTGGCCCTGCGGGCTTCGACGGTCCGCCGCAGGCGGCCTACCAGATCCAATTCCCAGGAGACGCTCAAACCAGTCTGGTACTCGCTGCTATCTCCGCGCGAAGCGCTGCTGTCTGCGGTGTCGCCGTATGTCGCATCCATCTCGAGCGCCGCGGCAGGGCCGCGTGCCGCATCGGCGCCACGCAGCAAAGCGGCCGTCTGGCGATAGCGGAAGAATGCGATCTTCAGATCGCTGTTGGCGAGCAGCGCATCGTCGGCCAATGCATCGAGGATAGGATCGCCGAATTCCCGCCAGAACAGTGCATCGACCGCAGGCGTAGAGACATCTGCGGAAACAAGCGTATGTGCGAACTCTTTGGGTAACGTCGTCTCAGGCCGAGCATGATCGGGGCCGATGGTCATGCAAGACGTGCAGAGTATTGCCAGGCATATAGCTAAATAAGGCTTTGAAATTGGCATGGCCTGCATTTTTGCGAGTGTAGTATTCGGCATGGGGAAGCGCATCCGGGAAGACGCTGCGCGTCAGGTCGGAAGCTCATGGGCCACTGAGCACGGTCAAGCGATTGACCGGTCATATTGTATCGCGGCCACCGCGAACTATCGTCAGGAATGATGCCGCCGGCTGATCCCGCTTTCCGGCCTGCAGCCGATAGGCAACGACACTGCGATCCGCCATCAGAGCGCCGCGCCGGGCACCTCTTCCACGATGGCAGTTCCGTCCATTCAGTGCTGTTGCGGGTTAGGGGTTCGGGTTCCTGATTCCCCGCATTGCGCATCCAGGGTTGCGAGCCTGCAGGGCAGTGGCGGTGTCCTTGTTGCTGTGAGGATCAGCTGCGTAACGAGTCCCGCCAGATCGAATCTGCGGTTGAAGCGATAACAAAACCGGCTCATCGTGGAATTGATCTTGCCCCAGTTTCTCGGACACCCGGATAAGCGATTCAATATCGCAATCCGAGGAGAGAGATGAAGGGAAAGACCGAGCCGCCGGCCAAGGCCAGCCGGAACTGCTATAGCACCGAGTTCAAGCAGTAGGCACTGGCACGTGCCCAGAAGGATGGCGTTGCCTTTGCCGGCAAGGATCTGGGACTGCACGCATATCGAATCCACCCGCGACGATCCGATGGTGCTGCTCGAAGCCGACGGCTGACTGCCGTGAACGAAAACGCGGCCAACGACACCGGCTACATCAACAACCGGGGCATTACGTTCTGAAGTGTCCTGTCCGATTCGCGGAATGATCCAAAGCAATCAAAAGCGCCCCGGGTTTCCCCGGGGCGTTTCAGTATGGCGTGTCCTGCTGTCGATCAGTCGCGTTGTCGATCAGTCGCGGATGAGGTTCAGCCCAGCACAAGGCTCAGACCGTAAGCGCTGAGCAGCGGGTTGATCCGCTGGTAGTAGCTCACCGGGGTGGCGAACGAGCAGTTGGAGCCCGGCGAACCGCCGTTGAGCTGGCCGCCCGAGCTCACGCCCTGGGCCTGATTGCCGGCGAGCCATGAACCGCCCGAGTCGCCCTGGGTGAGGCAGGCCGTGGACTGGCGCAGACCGTACACAGGGCCGTTCGAATAGTTCACGGTCACGTTGGTGGACGTGATGGTGCCGCAGCGCCAGCCCGAGGCGTAGCCGGAGCGGCAGACCGCTGCGCCGAGGCCGGACTCGGTGCTGCCGCGCACGGCCACATTCGTGCCGTTGTAGCGGTTGACGGCGCCGACCAGCGTGTCGACGCTGCGCACGCTGGCCCAGGCGCGATCGTTGGTAGGGAAGCTGCTGCTCTGCACCGAGCCGACGGTAACGCCGCCGATGCTCACGCTGGTGCCGGCCGAGCCGCAATGGCCGGCGGTCGCGAAGCCCTTGGTGGCGCCGCGCGTCACCGAGAACCCGATCGAGCAGGAACCGCCGCCCGAACCGTAACGATTGCCACCGATCACGCTGGCCGCGGTCATCACGGTGCCTTCCGCGGCTTCGAAGCGGATGGTGTCGACGTTCGCCGGACTGACGGCGACGAAATCGACCGCCTTCAGCATCGCGCCCGGAGCGACGGACACGACGACGGTGTTGGTGCGCACATCGACGTACCAGGACTGCAGGCCCTGCAGTTTGCGGCCGTCGGCAGCGCGCGAGCGGAGGTCGTTGAGACCAGCCATGGTGTCTTCGAGCTGGCGCAGCGAATGACGGACCTGGCGGATTTCGGTGCCCGCGATGCGCGCGGCTTTCGCGTTGGACGTGGTGGCGACCACATGTCTGAATTCGCCATTGGCGCCGCGCTCCAGCCAGGCGCCGGCGAAATTGCGGCCGAACTGGCGTTGCGCCTGCGCTTCCTTGGCCAGCGCTTCGCGTTCGGCGCGGAAATAACGGGGCAGTTGTTCGGCGGTGATGCCGAGATCGCGCTCCATGGCGGCGGCCATGCCGGGATCGATGCGGACTTCGCGCTCGGATGCCGCCGAGGCGGTACCGACGACGGCGACTGCGAGGGCGACGGCGATGAGTGTCTTGCGACCAACGTATTTCGTGACGGACATTGAATCACTCCAGATGCAATGGTGGGTGTGAATTGCGGGTGTGGGGTTGCTTCCTTGACATCGATCGATATGCGCCCGGTGGAGGCCGTCTGCGACGGCGGCGGGCCGGAGCATCTTGCGTATACGTTCCGCGTCGGACTGGGAGCGCCATCTAGGAACTGTTGCACGCGTGTGACACGGACATGACGATGCGGCATATCGTTTGTTTATCGGGAATTAGCCTTCCGCACTGCATCAAGTGCATGGCGTATGGACCTTCCGTCGGCGTGGAGAACGCGCTACGTAAGACATGCGTCGCTTCAACATGTGCCGCCGTAACGTCTCGTGTTGAAAACGGCGGTATCGTCGGCGCAACAAAAAACCGGCCGAAGCCGGTTTTCATGGATCGCGCTTTGATGGAATGTGCTTGAGGATCGCGCTCCGCTGTTCGCGTACGAACATGCCGTAGCGATGCGTCAGGCCGCGGGTTCGAACCGGTTGGCGTCGACGTTCTTGCGCACTTTCAGCGGATCCCAGATGCGGCCGTTCATGGCGATGTACACGCCCGGCGGCAGCGACTGCACCGCACCGACCGCGGTGCCGATGTTGAACTCGGCGTCGGAGCCGCGGAAGCGCGCGGGATTCAGGGCGCCGGTGAGCACGATGGTCTTGCCTTCGATGCTGCTCAGCACTTTCGCGGTTTCGACCATCGAATCGGTGCCGTGGGTCAGCAGCACATGCCGGGCCGGCTGCGCGGTGATCGCGGCGCGGATCAGTTCGCGATCTTCCTGGGTGATGTGCAGCGAATCCTTGCGGATGATCGGAATCACGTTGAAGCGGAAGGCCACGCCCAGTTCTTCGAGGATGCGGCCGATCTGCGGCTCGCCGACCTGATAATCCGACTTGTCGTCGAAATAGATCTTGTCGATGGTGCCGCCGGTGGTGACGATGAGAAGCTGTTCCATGGGCCGGCCGTAGAGTCTGGGTTCGGGAATTATAGGCTCCGCCGCGGAGACGGTCATCGCCCGGCGACCGCGTGCCGGCGCTCGCTGCGATCAGCGTTTGGCGATCAGCGCTTGCCGAATTTCGCGCGCAGGCCCGAGGCGCTGGAGACGAAAACGATGAACAGCGCCAGCGCGATTTCCGCCAGCGCATAGCCGCGCTGCGCGGCATCGGCCCACGCGATCATCACCCCGTGCGAGAACCAGCCCAGCGCGATCACGCCCGACCAGAACCGTGCGCTGCCGCGCTGTGTCCACACGCCGAGGGCCAGCAGCAGCGGCGGCAGCGCGAAGAACAGCAGCGCGGCGACGACGTTGCGGTCGTGGCGGAACCACAGCGCGAAAACAGCGGCAAGCGCGAGCAGGGCGAGCGACAGCAGGACGCGGTCGCGGGCTGCGGCGCGGTCGAAAGCGGTCATGGTGCTGCCTGTGCGCGAGTCCGCGCTCATGCCAGCCGCACCGCGAGATCGGCGATGCGTCGCCCCAGCGCGCGCGCCAGCACCGATTCCTCGTCGGTGAGCTGCGGTTCGTCCTTCGTGCCGGCGACATGGCTGGCGCCGTACGGCGTTCCGCCGCTGCGCGTGCTGCTGAGCAGCGGCTCGGTGTAGGGAATGCCTGCGATGACGCAGCCGTGATGCAGAAGCGGGACCAACATCGACAACAGTGTCGATTCCTGGCCGCCATGCATGCTGGCGGTGGAGGTGAACACCGCCGCAGGCTTGCCGGCGAGCGTGCCGCTGGCCCATTCGGCGCCCAGGGTGTCGATGAAATGCTTCATCGGCGCGGCCATGTTGCCGAAGCGGGTGGGGCTGCCGATCAGCAGCCCGGCGCATTCGGCCAAGTCGTGCTTCTCGACGTAGGGCGCGCCGTCTTCGGGCTCGGGTGGGGCGGCCTCCACGGTCACCGGCGCCACCGGCGGCACCGTGCGCAGCCGCGCGGACACGCCTTCGACCTCGCCGATGCCGCGCGCGATCTGCCGCGCGAGGCGCGCCACGGACCCGCCGCGGCTGTAATAGAGGACCAGAACTTCGGTCATGAGGGCTCCGTGGTATGTAGTCCGCCAAGGGTACGGCAATCGCTGCGATACGTCCCCAATCTGCATACCTCCGTACGGCATGCGGCCCTTGAGCGGACTTCGGGCTGCTGATTTCGATTCGATAGCGTTGAAGAATTGACGATTCATTCGCATCAGCCGCGGGCGCGGCTTCGTCATCGTGGCGCGTCGGGCGCTGCCTGGGCCGGCCTGTTACCCTTGGCGCATGGCGTCACAGACTTTTTTCGCGCACTGGCGCGACCGCGCACGCGCACAGGCCCGGGCATGGGATCGTGCCCGCGCCGGTACGTTCTTCCGTTTCCTGCTGAAGCGCTTCCTCGACGACAGCCTGTTCCAGGCGGCCGGCGCGCTGTCGTTCACCACCGCGTTCGCCATCGTGCCGCTCAGCATGGTGGTGTTCGGCGTGCTCTCGGCATTCCCGGTGTACGAGGAGTGGAGCCGGCAGCTCAGCGCCTACATCTTCTCGAACTTCGTGCCGTCCTCGGCGCGCGCGGTCGAGGCGTATCTCCTCGATTTCTCCAGCAACGCCGGCAAGCTCACCGCGGTGGGCGTGATCGCGCTGGTGGTGTCGCTGCTGATTACCCTCAACAACATCGAGGCCACGTTCAACCGGATCTGGCGCGTGCCCACGTCGCGGCCGAAGTTCGGCCGGCTGATGGTGTACTGGACGGTGATGACCTTCGGCGCGCTGCTCGCCGCCGCCAGTCTGGCGGTGTCGGCGCGCTTCTTCGCGCTGGCGATCTTCGAGACCCAGCCGGGGCAGTGGCTCGAACACTGGCTGCTGGCGTGGACGCCCGTGGCGATCGAGCTGGTCGCGTTGATGGTCGTCTACCGGGTGGTGCCGCACCGCACGATCCAGTGGAAGTTCGCCGCGCTCGGCGCGCTGCTGGCGGTGGTGCTGATCGAACTGCTCAAGGCCGGCATCGGCGCCTATCTCGGCAGCTTCGGCGCCTACCAGAAGATCTACGGCCCGCTGGCGTTCGTGCCGATCTTCCTGGGCTGGATCTATTTCGGCTGGGTGGCGATCCTGCTCGGCGCCTCGCTGGCCTCGTCCATGTCGGCGTTCCGCTACCAGCCCGCCTCGCAGCGGCTGCCGCTGGGCTATGAACTCTACGGCCTGCTGCGCCTGCTCGGACGCTTCCACGAAGCGCGCGGCCGCGGCAAGGGCCTGCATCTGGACGACATCAGCCAGCTCGAACCCATGCTCACCGACGCGCTGGTGCAGCAGATGCTGCAGCAGCTGAGCGGCATCGGTCTGCTCAGCCGCGCCGAATCCGGCGAATGGCTGCTGGCGCGCGATCTGGACGATCTTCCGCTCGCCGAACTCTACGAAGCCTGTCAGCTGCGCATCCCGGTCGCCGAAGCCTGGCTGCCCGGGCGCGAGGACGCGCTGGGCGAAACCGCGGTGTCCGCGCTCGACGAACTGCGCATTCCCCTTCGCGACCTGCTGCGCAAGCCGGTCGCTTCGATCTACCGCAAGGATCCCCCATGAATTCCAGGCGTTACCTGTTGCTGTGTCTCTCGCTCGCGCTGGTCGCGTGCAAACCCGACGCCGCCGAATCGAAAGCGGCCGTGCCTGCCGAAGCGCAAGCGGCGACCGAAGCCGATGCGCCGGCAGCGGATGCCGCTGCCGGCGCGACGTCCGCGTCGCAGACGCCATCGCTGAAGATCGCGACGCTCGACGGCACGCAGTACGACCTGGCCGCGAAGCGCGGCGGCTGGGTGGTGGTGAATTTCTGGGCCACCTGGTGCGCGCCGTGCATCAAGGAAATGCCGGAACTCGATGCGTTCGATGCCGAGCGCAAGGACGTCGAGGTGCTGGGTCTCGCCTACGAGGAGATCGCCGTCGACGAGATGCGCGCGTTCCTGAAGAAGCGCCCGGTGAACTATCCGATCGCGATCGTCGACACATACGACCCGCCGGCCGATTTCCCGACGCCGCGCGGCCTGCCGATGACCTACATCATCGCGCCAGACGGCAAGGTCGCCAAGGAATTCATGGGCCCGGTGACCGGGGCGGACCTCGCCGCGATCATCGACGGCAAGGCCGCAGCGGCCCCATCGGCAGAACGACGATGACTGCGATGGCCGGTGCGCGCTTCTTGATCAGCGGCCATGTGCAGGGCGTGGCGTTCCGCGCGCACACCCGAGCGCAGGCGCTCACGCTCGATCTACGCGGCCATGCGCGCAATCTCGCCGATGGCCGCGTCGAAGTGCTGGCCGTCGGCGATGCCGAAGCCGTCGAACGCCTCGCCGCATGGCTGCAGCACGGGCCGCCGTCTGCGCGGGTGGATAGGGTGCGTCGCGAAGCCCTCGAGTCGCATGTCGACCTGGGTATTGGTGTTGAGGGATTCGCGGTCGGCTGATTCGGCGCTGTCGCGCCCCGGGCCTGGGCCCTGGCTTATGTCGTCATGACGCTGGGGCATTAGACCCCGGTGCGGCTGCGTGACAACAATCCCTACACGATGAATAGGCATTACCGGCCGGGACGCTGACCCAAGCATGTTGACCATGAAAGCCAAGTACGCCCTGCGCGCCATGAGCGAACTCGCGCGCTCCGAGCGGACGCTTCTCCAGGCGCATGAGCTGGCCGCGCGCTGCCGCGCGCCGGGCAAGTTCCTGGAAACCATCCTGGTCGAACTGCGCGGCGCGGGCTTCGTGGAGAGCCGGCGCGGACAGCGCGGCGGTCACATGCTGGCCCGGCCGTCGGAAGAGATCTCGATCGGCGATCTCATCCGCGCGATCGACGGGCCGCTGGCGCCCGTGCGCTGCGCCAGCGTCACCGCGTACGAACCGTGTCGCGACTGCCCCGATCCCGATGCCTGCGCGCTGCGGGCGTTGATGCGGGAATCCCGCGATGCCCTGTCCCAGGTGCTGGACGGCCGCAGTCTGCGCGACTTCGCCAACGCCGACGCCTCACCCGCCACGCCGCACTGACCGAGGTTCCCATGAAGGAGCGCGACACAACGCAGCAGAACAGATCGCCGCCGGCCCAGAACATCGCCGGCATTCCACCGGTGAATTCGCCCTTGAGCGAACACGAACGCGCGGTGATCGCCGCCCTCCGCGACATCGCCTACGGCGAGATCGAGGTGGTCGTACACAACACCCGCATCGTGCAGATCACCCGCAGCCAGAAATTCAGATTCAACGACCGGTAATCCAGCGGCTTCCATTCACGCCGCAAACATTCCGATCCATCGTAATCCCGCTACGCACAACCGCTCTTCCAGCGCAGACCGGACCGCCGGACGCGCGACTATCCTTACGGAGTCGACGATGTCCGCACGTCCGCCGCGCGCCACAGCGCGCACGCCATCCCTGCGTCTGTTACCCGCTCACCTTCTGCCGATGGCCATCGCTTTGGCCCTGGCTGTGCCGAATGTCCATGCCGACGATTCTCCGCAATCGATCGAAGCGTTGACCCAACGCCTGAAGGCGCTCGAACGCCATCTCGGCATGACATCGGACGATGCCGCTGCCGGCGGCGCGGCTGATCTCGATCAGCGCCTGCGCGTGATCGAACGCAAACTCGAACTGCAGGCCGAAGAGGCCGCCGCGAAAGCCGCGAAGGATCCGGTGGTGTCTCTGGCGGCCACCAAGGGCCTGTCGGTGAAATCGCCCGATGGCCTGGAGTTGAAGGTGCGCGGCCTGGTGCAGGCGGACGCGCGTTTCTTCGTCGGCGACCACAACACGCCGCTGAACGACACCTTCCTGTTCCGTCGTATCCGGCCGACGCTCGAAGGCACCTGGGGGCCGTTGATCGGCTTCCGCCTCACGCCGGAATTCGCCGGCGACAGCGCGACGATCGTCGATGCCTACGTCGATCTGAAATTCGATCCGCGCGCCACCGTGCGCATCGGCAAGGTCAAGGGCCCGGTCGGTCTGGAGCGGCTGCAGTCCGGCGGCGCGATCGCGCTGGTCGAACGCGGGTTCCCGACCGAGCTGGCGCCGAATCGCGATCTCGGCGTGCAGCTGCAGGGCGAAGTCTTCAGCAGTCGCTTGAGTTATGTCCTTGGCGTCTACAACGGCACACCCGACGGGCGCGATGCGGTCACCTCCAATCCGGACAACGAATTCGAATACGCCGGCCGCGTGTTCTGGGAACCCTTCAAGAACGCCGCGAACGGCTGGTCCGGACTGGGCGTCGGCGTGGCCGCCAGCGTCGGCGACACTTTCGGCACCGGCAATAACATCCTGCCGCGCTATCGCACGCCGGGGCAGGCGCAGTTCTTCGCCTACAGCGCCAACGTATTCGCGGACGGCCTGCGGCGCCGGCTGTCGCCGCAGGGCTATTTCTATCGCGGGCCGGTCGGCGTGCTCGGCGAATACATCACCTCCGAACAGGAAGTACGCGTGACCAGCGGCGTCAATGCCGGCCGCCGCAATCACCTCGTCCACGATGCGTATCAGCTGACCGCCAGCGTCGTGCTGACCGGCGAGGATGCGAGCTATCGCGGCATCGCCAAGCCCAACCATCCGTTCGCGCTCGATGGCGAAGGCTGGGGCGCGTTCGAACTGGTCGGCCGCTACGGCGAACTCGATCTCGACGACGACACGTTCCCGCTCTTCGCCAACGCGGCGACCTCCGCCGGTTCCGCGAACGCCTGGACCGTCGGTCTCAACTGGTATCTGAACAGCAATCTCAAGCTGGTCACAAATTACACGCAGACTCGCTTCGAGGGCGGCGCCGCAGCCGGCGCCGATCGCGAAGACGAAAAATCGATCTTCACCCGCGCGCAATTCTCCTTCTGACGTCCTAGCGAGGAACGACTCATGACTCTCTCCCTCAAATCCCTGCTGCTCGGCGTCGCGCTGTCCGCCGCAGCGCTGCTGCCGACGACCGCCAGCGCCGCCGAAACCGAATTCCTCAACGTGTCCTACGACCCGACCCGCGAGTTCTACGCTGAGGTCAACGAACGCTTCGCCGCCGAATGGAAGCAACAGACCGGCGAGACCCTGAAGATCCGCGCCTCGCACGGCGGATCCGGCAAGCAGGCGCGTTCGGTGATCGACGGCCTCGAAGCCGATGTGGTGACGCTCGCGGTGGCCGTCGATATCGATGCCATCGCACAGAACGCGAAACTGCTGCCGGCGAACTGGCAATCGCGCCTGCCGCACAACAGTTCGCCCTACACCTCGACGATCGTGTTCCTGGTGCGCAAGGGCAACCCGAAGAAGATCCGCGACTGGGGCGATCTCGCCAAGCCCGGCGTCGCGGTCATCACGCCCAATCCCAAGACGTCGGGCGGCGCGCGCTGGAACTATCTGGCCGCATGGGCCTGGGGGTCGAAGGAATACCGCGAGGGAAGCAAGGTCGTCGAGTTCCTGACCAGGGTCTTCAAGAACGTTCCCGTGCTCGATACCGGCGCGCGCGGCTCCACCACCACATTCGTGGAACGCGGCATCGGCGATGTGCTGATCGCCTGGGAGAATGAAGCCTTGCTCACGCTGAGCCAGGGCGATACGCGCAACAAGTTCGAGATCGTGATCCCCAGCCTGAGCATCAAGGCCGAGCCGCCGGTGGCGTGGGTCGACAAGAACGTCGCCAAGCACGGCACGCGCAAGCAGGCCGAAGCCTATCTGCGCTTCCTCTACAGCGAGCAGGGACAGCGTCTGGCCGCGAAGCATTTCTACCGGCCCGCCGAACCCGAGAAGGTGTCCGCCGCCGATCGCGCGCGTTTCCCCGCGGTACCGCTGGTGACCATCGACAGCGCGTTCGGCGGCTGGAAGAAGGCGCAGGCCGATCATTTCTCCGACGGCGGTTTCTTCGACCGCATCTATAAGCCTGGCCAGTGACCACCGGGACGATGAGCGCCGGCGTCGCCGTCGCTGCGCCAATCACGACGGGCAGCCCGCCCAGCCGCAATCCGCTGCCGGGCTTCGGCCTGAGTCTGGGACTGGGCCTGTCGTGGCTGAGTCTGGTCGTGATGCTGCCGCTGCTGGCGCTGAGCGTGCGCGCGGTCGGGCTGGGCGTGGACGGCTGGTGGCGGGCGTTGAGCGACCCGCGTGTGCAGGCGTCGTTGAAGCTGAGCTTCGGCACCGCGTTCGTGGCGGCGATCTGCGCCTCCATCATCGGTGCGCTGGTGGCCTGGGTGCTGGTGCGTTATCGCTTCCCGGGGCGTCGCTTGCTCGACGCGCTGGTCGATCTGCCGTTCGCGTTGCCCACCGCGGTCGCGGGCATCGCGCTCACCGCGATCTATTCGGCCAACGGTTGGATCGGACAGTGGCTGGAACCGCATGGATTGAAGATCGCCTACACCTCGACCGGCATCGTGCTGGCACTGATCTTCATCGGCCTGCCGTTCGCGGTGCGCACCGTGCAGCCGCTGCTGGAAACCCTCGGGCGCGAACAGGAGGAAGCCGCGGCTTCGCTCGGCGCATCGCGCCTCACCGCGCTGCGCCGGGTGATCTTTCCGGAGGTCCTGCCCGGATTGCTGACCGGATTCTCGCTGGCGTTCGCGCGCGGGCTGGGCGAATACGGATCGGTGATCTTCATCGCCGGCAATCTGCCGTACAAGACCGAGATCGCGCCGCTGCTGATCACGATCCGCCTGGAGGAATACGACTACAACGCCGCGATCGCGCTGGCCGCACTGCTGCTGGTGGCGTCGTTCCTGTCGCTGCTGGCGATCAATGCGATCCCGCTGCTGTTCGCGCATGAGCGCAGGAAAGGAAAGCCGCAATGAGCGACGCCTCAATGAACGATGATCCGCTGCGCGAACCCGTCTGGGTGCGCTGGACGCTGATCGCGCTCGCGATCGGCGCGATGGCGCTGCTGGTGCTGCTGCCGCTGCTGATGGTGCTGTCCGCCGCTTTCGGCGACGGCTTCCGTGCGTGGTGGGGTTCACTGAACGAGCCCGATGCGCGATCGGCGCTGTCGCTGACGTTGTTCACGGTCGCCATCGTGCTGCCGATCAATGCGATCTTCGGCACGATGATGGCGTGGGCGCTCGCGCGGTTCGCGTTCCGCGGCAAGCGTCTGCTGCTGTCGTTGATCGATCTGCCGTTCGCGGTGTCGCCGGTGGTCGCGGGCCTGTGCCTGGTGCTGCTGTTCGGATCGCAGGGCTGGTTCGCGGAATGGCTGGCGGCCAACGACATCAAGATCCTGTTCGCGCGGCCGGGCATCGTGCTGGCGACGCTGTTCATCACCTTCCCGTTCGTCGTGCGCGAGCTGATCCCGCTGATGGAGCAGCAGGGCGCGGACGAGGAACTGGCCGCGCGTTCGCTGGGCGCCAGCGCATGGACCATGTTCTCGCGGGTGACGCTGCCCAACATCAAGTGGGGCCTGTTGTACGGCGTGCTGTTGTGCAGCGCGCGCGCGATGGGCGAATTCGGCGCGGTGTCGGTGGTCTCCGGTCATATTCGCGGCCTCACCAATACCCTGCCGCTGCACATCGAAATCCTCTACAACGAATTCGACACCACCGGCGCTTTCGCCGCGGCTTCGCTGCTGTCGGGATTGGCGCTGATCACGCTGGTCGTCAAGTTCTGGATCGAATCGCGCCACGGCGACGTGCTCGCCGCCTCCCATCGAAGAACCTCATGAATCTCACGCTTCGTCAGCTCGGAAAGAATTACGGCGCCGTCGCTGCGCTGGATGCGGTCGATCTGGATATCGCTTCAGGCGAACTGATCGCATTGCTCGGACCGTCCGGTTCCGGCAAAACCACGCTGTTGCGGGTGATCGCAGGTCTGCTGTCGCCCGACAGCGGCCGCGTGCTGTTCGGCGAGCGCGATGCCACCCGCCTGAGCCTGCGCGAACGCAACGTCGGCTTCGTATTCCAGCATTACGCGCTGTTCCGGCACATGACTGTCGCCGAGAACATCGCCTTCGGACTGCGGAGCCGCCCACGCGCGCGCAGACCCGACAAGGCGACGATCGCGCGGCGCGTGGACGAACTGCTGCAGCTGATCAAGTTGCCGGAACTCGGCGGACGTTATCCCGAACAACTGTCGGGCGGGCAGAAACAGCGGATCGCGCTGGCGCGCGCGCTGGCCATCGATCCCAGCGTATTGCTGCTGGACGAACCCTTCGGCGCGCTCGATGCGAAAGTGCGCGTCGAACTGCGTCGATGGCTGCGCAAACTGCATGAACAGACCGGGCAGACCACGCTGTTCGTCACCCACGATCAGGAGGAAGCGCTGGAGCTGGCCGATCGCGTGGTCGTGCTGCGCAACGGCAGGATCGAGCAGGTCGGCACGCCCGATCAGATCTATCAGGCGCCGGCGTCGCCGTACGTGTTCGATTTTATCGGCCGCGGCAACGCGCTCGATGGCGCGGTGCGCGACGGACAATTCGTCAGCGACGACGGCGCGGCGCGGTTCGCGGCGCCCGGCATCGCCGACGGTCCAGTCGTCGCCCAACTGCGCCCGCATGACTTCGAGCGTATCGACCTCGATCGGGTCGATTCCGGGCGCAACCATGGCGGCGAAGGCATTCCCGCGCGCGTGCTCGCATCGCATCTTCGCGCCGATCGGATCACGGTCGAACTGGCGGTCGGCGATCTCGCGAAACCCTTCGAGTGGGACATGATCGATTCGACGGACGCTGCGCCGCCGGCCGTCGGCGAACGGGTGATCCTGCGTCCCGCGCGCGCCAAGTTCTATCCGCGCGCGGCCTGATGCAGCGCGATCTGGTGCATCGGGATTAGCCGGGGCCGGGTGACGTCATCGCCCGGCCGTGTCGCCATTCGCGTTCCTGCACGGCGATCCCGCTGCGCTGCAGCCATTCCAGAATCGAGCGCACGGTCACCACCGGATAATCGCCGCCCAGGCGGGTGGCGACCGGGTGATCGGTGAACACAAGGTTCGCAGCGAACAGGCCACCCATGATCCGTTTTGTGTACGGAATGCGGATGCGGCCGGGCTCGAAGTCGTGCGCCAGCGCCTGGCGATAAGCGGACGCGCGCGAGTGGATCCTCACATGGGTGGGAAGCGCCGCGGCGATGTGTTCGAGCACCCATGAGGTCGAGTTCTGATACTGCCGGCTGTCGGGACGCGCGATGAGGTTGTAGCGCGGCGTGTACAGCGTATCGCCCGGCAGCGCGAGCAGACGCGCGGCGAGTCGTTCGGCGATGTCGGGTTCCAGCCAGGTGATGCGCGCGTCCTGGTTCACCAGATCGTCGGCGAAGAAATTCACCAGTCCCTGCGCATACAGGCCCGAGCCGTCGCTGCTGCAGTCGTTGAGCAGATGCACCACCGTCCAGCGTCCGTCGCGATGGTCGCGCACCGCGAAACCGGCGTGGCTGTAGCGCAGGCCGTGCTTCGACAGATCGGTGCCGACGCGCGACACCATCGCCACCGGCGCATTCGTTTCATCCAGCGCTGCGACGACCATCAGCGCCGTGGCGGCGGCATCGGCGATGCGCGTCGGCGCCATCGTCTGCAGCGTGCAGTCGGTGCCCGCATGCGCAGGGCGCGGCATTCCCAGCAGCAGCGCGCCCAGCGCGACCAGCATCAGTGCGATCAGTCCGCCCGCGATCCGCGCGCTGCGCCTGCGCGCGCATTGCGGAGACGATGCGCATGAGGTGTCGTTTTGCGCGCTGCGCTTCATGGCGACAGGCGCCGCGAATGCGCGTGCGTGCGCGCGGTTTCGTCGGCGATGAAACACAGCGCCTCGCCCGCAGTCATCAGCAGCCAGCCGCCGCTGACCGCCACCGCTTCCAGCGCCTGGCCGCTGGCGAGCGCCAGCGACTTCACCGCTTCCACGCTGAGATGGACCACGAACGAGGCGCCGAGCCCCACCACGGAGACAGTGACCGCAACAACAGCGCCGCTGGCTGCGACGCCGCTCACCACGAATTTTCCGCCCTGCGCCAACGCCGCCAGGATGGCGACCGGGACTTCAACAGAAGCCATCAGACTCGCTTCGGACTGCCGCAGCGATGCATCGGATTGCGCATCGGCGGGCGGCGTCAGCAGGCAGCCCAGCGCCACCACGCAGGCGGCGAGTCGGAACAGCGGACGGCTCGGCGCGGTCTGTGGCATGGCGTGCTCTGGCATGGCGCGTGCTCGGTTCGGCGGTGCGCCGAAGAGACACCGCGGACGTCAGGCGTTGCAATCGTCATCTGTCGAGTGTAGATAACGGGTCTGCACAGTATCGAAAAACTAGACCATGGCCGTTTCCGTGGAATTGATCGATGCCCTCAAGCGCCTGCTGCGCGGACAGGGCTTGACCTATCGCGAGCTCGCCGCGCGGCTGAAGATGAGCGAAGCCGCGGTGAAGCGCATGTTCTCGCTGCGTGCGATGAGCCTGCAGCGCCTGGAGCAGATCTGCGACGTCCTCGATGTCGGTCTGTCCGAACTCGCGGCCGAGTCCGTGCGCGGGCGCGAGAGCATGGCCGAGCTCAGCGAAGCGCAGGAGAAAGCGCTGGTGTCCGAACCGGCGCTGCTGTTGGCGCTGTTCCTCAGCCTCAATCGCTGGCGCCAGCAGGATGTGCTTGCGCAGTTCTCGTTCACCGAGCCGCAGTGGATATCGCTGCTGGTCAAACTCGATCGTCTCGGCATCATCGAACTGATGCCCGGCAATCGTGCGCGCACGCTCACCGCGCGCAATTTCCGCTGGCGCCGCGGCGGGCCGATGGAGCGTTATTTCCGCGAGCATCTGCTCGCCGATTATTTCGCCGATGCCTTCGATGGCGAGCAGGACGGTCTGTTCCTGCTCAGCGGCAGCCTCAGCGTGGAAGGCGTACGCCAGATGCGCCAGCGCCTGGAGGAAGTGGTGCGCGAATTCGACGCGCTGTTGATCCGCGACGCGACCTTGCCCGCGAAGGAACGCATCGGCGTGAGTCTGGTGCTGGCGCAGAAACCGTGGTTACTGCAGCTGTTCCAGCAATATCGGCGCGCGTTGGACAAGGCTTGAAGCGTCGACTTGAATCATCGATGCATTCGACAGTATCGGATCGATTTCCGCACGCCGGCGTATGTCCAGATGCGTGCGCCGTACGTACTCGGGCGAATGGTCGATCATCGATGAAACGATCGATATCCGTACGCATACGCATGCATCGTTGGTTGAATGCGGATCACAACGGGCGGTGATTTTCTGGCGATAATGGCCGTTCTGCTGCCATGAAAATCCCGCATGCCGCTGCCCGCTTCGTTCGATCGCCCGCAATTGCTCGTCTGCGCCGATGGCGCGCTGTTCGGAGCCGGTAATGCACGGCTGCCCGCACCGCCGATGCTGATGTTCGACCGCATCACCCGCATCGATGACCTGTTGATCTATGAAGCCGAAGGGCTGCGCGTGGGTCTGTTCCAGACGACGGAGGGCTTCTGATGCGCCGCGTGGTGGTGACGGGCCTGGGCATCGTGTCCCCCATCGGCAACGATCCGCAAAGTGTTTCGGCGGCATTACGCAACGGCACCAGCGGCCTGTCGAGCGTTCCCGAATACATCGAGAAGGATTTCCGCAGCCACGTTGCGGGCGTGCCGCAGATCGATCTTGAAGCGGTCATCGACCGCAAGTTGAAACGCTTCATGGGCGATGCCGCCGCGTACGCTTATGTGGCGATGCGCGATGCGATCGCCGATGCGGGCCTCGACGACGCGCTGGTGCGTCATCCGCGCACGGGCGTGATCGCGGGATCGGGCGGCGCATCGGCGCGCTGGCAGATCGAAACCGGCGACCTGCAGCGTAGCAAGGGCTCGCGCAAGGTCGGCGCGTTCCTGGTGCCGCGCACGATGTGCTCCACGGTGTCGGCGTCGCTGGCGACAGCTTTCGGCATCCAGGGCGTGAGCTATTCGATCTGCGCTGCATGTGCGACGTCCGCGCATTGCATCGGCGCGGCCGCCGACCTGATCCGCCATGGTGCGCAGGACATCGTGATCGCCGGCGGTGGCGAAGAACTGCACTGGGGCATGTCGGTGCAATTCGACGGCATGGGCGCGCTGTCCAGCGCCTACAACGACACGCCGCAGCGCGCATCGCGGCCCTATGACGCACACCGCGATGGCTTCGTCATCGCTGCCGGCGGCGGCATGCTGGTGCTGGAAGACTACGAACATGCCAAAGCGCGCGGCGCGCATATCCACGCCGAGCTGGTCGGCTATGGCGTGACCTCCGACGGCGCCGACATGGTGGCGCCGAACGGCGAGGGCGCGGTGCGCTGCATGCGCATGGCGCTGGCCGGGTTCGCCGCCGACGGCAAACCGGTCGATACCATCGACTATCTCAACACCCACGGCACATCCACGCCGCTGGGGGATATCACCGAAGTGCAGGCGGTGCGCGAAGTGTTCGGCGATGCGATGCCGCCGATGTCGTCGACCAAGGCGTTGACGGGGCACTCGCTCGGCGCGGCGAGCGTGCACGAGGCGATCTACAGCCTGCTGATGCTCCGCGACGGCTTCATCGCAGCGTCCGCGAACATCGAAACCCTCGACCCGCGCGCGGAAGGCTTTCCCATCGTCCGCGAAACCCGCGACGCGGCGCTGCGTACGGTGATGTCGAACAGTTTCGGTTTCGGCGGCACGAATGCGGCGTTGGTGTTCAGCAAAATCTGACGCGATGGTGGCTGGATTGTTCTACGCATGCGCCCGATGCAGGCGCCCGCAACGCTGGGCCGATTGCACGAATCGGAGTCGTCGAGCTTGCATCTTGCGCGATCCATGCCGCGGGATGAGTCGCATGTGCGCGGAAGCTGAATTTCTCCTTTCCGGCGGCCTGCCGGTCGTCGCCATCCCGCTGTGCGTCGCGACTTCGGGATTACGGTAAACGCAATGCGGCGTGCCGCCGCACGACCGTCATTTCAAGGAGACCGGCATGGCCACGGCCAAAAACACGAAAGCATCCACGCGCGCAACCGACGATGGCAAGGCGCAGTCACGGCAACCTGCGGATGACGCCGCGTCCACGCGCAAGGTCGGCAACGGCGGCGAAACCCAGCAGCAGGCCGGCGGCGTGCATCCGGTGATGACGACCGCGCAGGGCATCGCCATCGGCGACAACCAGAATTCGCTCACGCCGACGCCGCGCGGGCCGACGCTGCTGGAAGATTTCATCCTCCGCGAGAAGATCACCCATTTCGATCACGAACGCATTCCGGAACGCATCGTGCACGCGCGCGGCAGCGCCGCGCACGGCTACTTCGAACTGACGCGTTCGCTTTCGCGTTACACCACGGCTGCGATCCTCACCGAAAAGGGCGCTAGGACGGCGGTGTTCTGCCGATTCTCCACGGTCGCCGGCGGCGCGGGCTCGGTCGATACGCCGCGCGATGTCCGCGGTTTCGCGGTGAAGTTCTATACGCAGGAAGGCAACTGGGACCTGGTCGGCAACAACATCCCGGTGTTCTTCATCCAGGACGCGATGAAATTCCCCGACCTGATCCACGCGGTGAAGATGGAGCCGGATCGCGGCTTCCCGCAGGCCGGCAGCGCGCACGATACGTTCTGGGATTTCGTATCGCTGATGCCCGAAAGCATGCACATGATCATGTGGGCGATGAGCGACCGCACCATCCCGCGCAGCCTGCGCACGATGGAGGGTTTCGGCATCCACAGCTTCCGGTTGCTCGATGCGGAGGGCCGCAGTACCTTCGTGAAATTCCACTGGCGGCCGAAGCTCGGCATCCAGTCGACGGTGTGGGACGAGGCGGTGAAACTGCAGTCGGCGGACAACGATTTCCATCGCCGCGACTTGTGGGAAGCGATCGACGGCGGACACTTCCCCGAGTGGGAACTCGCGGTGCAACTGTTTACCGAGGAGGATGCGGCGGCGTTCCCGTTCGATCATCTCGATCCGACGAAATTGATTCCCGAAGAGCTTGTGCCGCTGCAGGTGATCGGGCGGATGGTGCTGGACCGCAATCCCGACAATGTGTTCGCCGAAACCGAACAGGTCGCATTCTGCCCCGCGAACGTCGTGCCGGGCATCGACTTCAGCGACGATCCGCTGCTGCAGGGGCGCCTGCATTCGTATCTCGACACGCAGCTGTCGCGACTGGGCGGACCGAACTTCCACCAGATCCCGATCAATGCGCCGAAATGTCCGTTCGCGAATCATCAGCGCGACGGGCACATGCAGATGGCGGTGCCGAAGGGCCGCGTGGCCTACGAGCCGTCGAGTCTCGATCCGCAGTCGCCGCGCGCGAGTCTCGAACGCGGCTTCCGCCATTTCGCCCAAGCGGCCGACGACGGTGCGAAAGGTCGCGTCCGTCCCGAAAGCTTCGCCGACCACTACAGCCAGGCGCGGATGTTCTTCCGCAGCCAGAGCGCGCTGGAGCAGGCGCACATGGCGTCGGCGCTGGTGTTCGAGCTGTCGAAGGTGGCCACGCCTCACTTGCGGGTGAGCATCGTCGGCCATCTGCGCAACATCGACGAAGCGCTGGCCGCGCGGGTCGCCGATGGCCTGGGCATGGCGGCGTTGCCCGATGCGCCGGTACCCGCGGCGCCGGTCCAGGACTTCTCGCTGTCGCCTGCGCTGCGGATCATCGATCGCATGCGCGACACGCTGCAGGGCCGTTGCATCGCCATCCTGGTCGCCACGGGCTCCGATGCGAAGTTGATCGATGCCATTCGATCGGCGGCGATGAAGGCCGGCGCGCAGGTGAAGATCGTCGCGCCTAAGCTGTCGGTGGTGCTGTCGAACGGCAAGCGCCTGGATGCGGATGGACAGTTGGCGGGTACGCCGTCGGCCCTGTTCGACGCGGTGGCCAGCGTGCTGGATCCGGACGAAGCGATGAAGCTGGCGAAGGAAAGCGCGGCAACCGACTGGTTCCGCGATGCTTTCGGTCACCTCAAGGCCATCGCCGCCTGCAAGGGCACGCATGCGATTCTGAAAGCCGCCGGCATCAAGCCCGATCGCGGTGTGGTGCCGCCGGAAGACGTGCAGGCCTTCCTCGCGCTGGCGCGGACGCGGCAGTGGGCGCGCGAGCCGAAAATCCGCACGCTGGCCTGAGCGACGGCGTCTGCCTGATCTTGCGGGTCTTCATCGGCTTCGGCGACACAAACCGTGTAGCCCGGGTGTCCGCGCAGTGGACACCCGGGATCGGATGCAATCACCGCTCCGAAGGCCCCGGCTCTCGCCAGCGGCGGGAGCAGGGCTGCGTCACTGATGCGTATCCCGGGTACGTATTCCGGGAAGCCCGCGTCGCCGCAGTCGGCGGCGCGTTTGGAGCAGTCGCGCGATCAGGTTTCGAATGCGTCCAGTGGCTTCAGCACCGAGAACTTTTCCTTCAGCGGCTTGCCGTCCAGCGGCGGGAACTCGACCGGTTCGGGTTTGATCTCGGTGTCCGGCAGGCGATCCAGCAGATCGCGGATCAGGGTGAGTCGGCCGCGTTTCTGATCGTTGAAGTCGACCAGCGTCCACGGCGCCTGTCTGGTGTGCGTGGCCTTGAGCATCGCCTCGCGGGCCTTGGTGTATTCGCCGTACTTGCTGCGCGCGTCGAGATCGATGGGCGACAGCTTCCAGCCCTTGAGCGGGTCTTCGCGGCGTTCGGCGAAGCGTTTTTCCTGTTCTTCCTGATCGCAGCACAGCCAGTACTTGAACAACAGGATGCCGTCGTCGATCAGCATCTGCTCGAACACTGGCGTCTGCTTGAGGAAGGCATTGATCTGTTTCTCGTCGGCATAGCCCATGACCTTTTCGACGCCGGCGCGGTTGTACCAGCTGCGGTCGAACAGCACCAGTTCGCCGGCGGCGGGCAGATGCGGGACGTAGCGCTGGAAATACCACTGGCTGCGTTCGCGGTCGCTGGGTTTGGGCAGGGCGACGGTGCGGCACTGGCGCGGATTGATGTGCGCGTTGATGGCTTCGATCACGCCGCCCTTGCCGGCGGTGTCGCGGCCTTCGATCAGCACCAGGATGCGCTGGCCGGTGTGCGCAGCCCAGCGCGCCATCATCGCGAGCTCGCGCTGCATGGGTTCCAGCAGTTCCTCGTATTCCTTGCGTTTGAGTTTTCTCATGCGGTCACCTTGCGCTTGCGTTTGGCGGGGGCGCGCTTGCTTGCGGGACGCACGGGCGCATCGTCTTCGTCGCGCGCACCGGCGGCCATGCTGCGGGCGACTTCCAGCAGCGCGCCCTGTTGCTTGCTGTTGAGCGCGCGGTACGAGGCCAGCAGTTCGTGTTCGCCCTTGGTGCGCGCGGGGTCGAAGGTGCTGGCCAGCTCCGACAACAGCGCGCCGGCGGGCACGCCGAAGGTGCGGGCGAGGGCGTCGATCTGGTCGCGGCCCGGCATCTTCTCGTCCTTCAGCCAGGCGCTGACGGTGTTGACGCCTGCGCGCGGAATCGCGGTGGCGAGGTCGGCGACGGTCAGGCCGGTGGCCTTGGTGAGCAGTCGCAACGTGGTACCGATAGACATGTCGTCACTCCTTGAGCCGCGGGCGCAGCGTAGCGAGATTGCAGGGGCGGGTGCGCGCGTCGAGCTGGGCGCGGACGATCTTCTCCCAGCCGGTGCGGCAGGCCGAGGTGGAGCCGGGCAGGGCGAAGAGGAAGGTGCCGTTGGCGAGGCCGGCAAACGCGCGCGATTGCAGGCTGGAGGTACCGATCTCCTCGAAGCTGATCGCGCGGAACAGTTCGCCGAAGCCGGGCATTTCTTTGTCGAGCAGCGGCAAGAGCGCTTCGGGCGTGGAATCGCGGCCGGTGAAGCCGGTGCCGCCGGTGACGAGGATGCCGGCGACGGAGGGATCGGCGATCCACTGCGAGACCTGCGCGCGGAGGCGATAGCGGTCGTCCGGTAGCAGGGCGCGATCGTGGAGGCGATGGCCGGCGTCGGCCAGGGCGGCGGCGAGATAGTCGCCGGAGCTGTCCTCGGCGAGACTGCGCGTGTCGGACACGGTGAGCACGCACAGCGCGAGGGGTATGAATTCTGTCTGGGCTGTCATGCGCCGCAGGGTAACGCGTTCGCCCGCGGCCGGCGAGCCGTCAGAGTTTCCCGGTCAGAGCCGCTGCGGGGCGTCGTCGTGGATCGGGTGCCAAGGCGCTTTCGAGGCCACGAAGATGTGGGCGATGCGTTCCTCCGCGAAGGACGTATGCAGTGCTCATTCGTCATCCGACCACGCCGGCGCCAGCGGCAGCTGGAAGCGCAGCGTGCCGTCGTATTCGCGCCAGCCCTGGGTGCGGTACAGCGCCTGCGCGGCGTGGTTGTCGGGCATGGTTTCCAGATCGAGGCGGATGGCGCCCTCGCGCTGGCCGTAGTCGGCGGCGGCCGACAGCAGCGCCAGGGCGACGCCGCTGCGGCGTGCGTGTTCTGCCACGAACAGGTCGTTGAGCAGGAACACCCGCGCCGCGCGCACCGAGGAGAACAGCGGATAGAGCTGGGTGAACCCGACCGTCGCGCCGTCGCGCAGACCTTTGATGTGCGCGATGAAGATCGTGGAGTCGCCGCGGCTCAGCCGGTCGTACAGAAATCGACGTGCGGTTTCCGGATCCTGCGGCTGTCCGTAGAACGTGCGGTACTGGGCGAACAGCGGCACGAGTTCGCCGAGATCTTCGAGCGTGGCGCGACGGGTGATGACGGTCATGGGCGCATCCTGCGGTGATGCCTGAGATGCTAGCGCGCAGTGCGCTTCCGGCGCGTGTCGGCAATCGAAGAAACGAAGCCCGGGATGTCGGGCTTCGTTTCGATGCAACGCCGGAAGTTGAGTAGGCTGGGCTGAGCCCAGCGTCTCGGGAAGCCGTGGTGTGGTCTTGGCCTGCTGCCGGCGATGCTGGGCTTCGCTGCGCTCAGCCCAGCCTACTCAGTTACGCTCAGCTCAGCCTACTCGGCGGTCGTGTGACTCAGGGCACTTCGCTCAGTTCGACCAGATACGTCGTGGTGCCGCCGCCGATATCGATGCGCCAGCCCTTGGTGAACTCGCTGCTGTTCACCGTGTTCCAGTTGCGCAGGGTGATGGTGGCGTTGGCCGGTTCCAGCACGCGCACGCGCAAACGGCCGGCGGTGACGGTGGTGCCGCTGATCGTGGGCTGCACCGGCACCTGCACCTGGAAGAACGCGGTGGTGCCCGCGGCCATGGTGAAGTTGTCGCGCACGGTGAGTTTGCGCGCGGCGAAGTCGAGGCGCCGCGTCCACGCACTGAGCGCCGGGTTGCCCTTGTAGGCCGGGGTGAGGTCGGAGACAACGGTCAATGCGCCGTTGGCGCCGGGGGTCACGGTCATCGTCGAAGTGCTGGATTCGCACTGGTGGACGATGCGGTCGTTGGCCGGCGAGGTGCACTGCTGGGCGCTGGTGTTGCTGCGTTCGAAGCGCAGCATGTTATGGACGTCGGTGCCCTGCTGGATGCCGCTGCGGCTCCAGATGTTCTCGGTCACCGCCAGCCAGTCGCCGGCGAACAGCGTGAACGCGCCCTGGTCCTGGTGGGCGTGGCTCTCGTTGTATTTGCCGGTGACGTAGGACATCCACATCGCGCCGGTGTCCCAGCCGCTGCGCGCGAACAGATGGCCGGTGCCGGTGCCGTTGTAGTGCAGCTCGGCGGGGGCGACGCCGTTGCTGCCGGCGGGCAGCATGTCGTAGCGGAAGTTGGCGCCCTGGCCCATCTGCTGCACCGAGATGCCGTTGAGCCACCAGCTGGCGATGCGCTGGGCGGTGGCGTCGTTGGTGAGATGGCGGGCTTCCAGCACCAGCCGGCGATGGTAGTCGTACAGCTGCGGCACGGAATTGCGCGCCTGGTCGCCGATCGGCGCGAAACGGTCGCGGGTCGGCACGGTGGCGTGCGCCCACCAGCGGATGGTGTTGGTGGCGTGGGCGTTCGCGTTGGCGAGATCGATGCCGGTGGCGTCCTTCCAAATCCGGTACAGCTCGAACAGGCGCATCTGCGCGGTGCCGTAGCCGGTGCCTTCGAGGCTGCCGCCGGTGGGCATCGCCCGGTAATAGGCTTCCAGCTTCGGCAGTTTGTCGGTCTGCAGCAGACTCATCCAGGTGGCGTTGCGCGAGGCCAGCGCCCACGACATCGTGGCTTCGATGAAGCTGTAGTGATAGTTGTTGCCGGGGTTGGTGACCGACCAGCCGCTCCACGGGTGCGATGTGGTGCCCCAGCGCGCGCTCTGGTGGTTCCAGACGTTCCAGACCGCTTGTTCGGCGTATGCCGACCAGCGCTGGCGCTGGCTGGCGGTGACGCGCGCGGCGCAGGTGTCGTAGGTCATCGCCAGGTCGGCGATCTTCGGGCCGACTTCCAGATAGGAATCGCCGGCGACGGCGGGGCGCTGACCGGCGGCGATCGCCGCTTCGGCCTGCGCGACCTGTTGTTCGACCAGGGTCACTGCGTGATTGCAGTACTTCACGTCGCGGGTGATGCGGAACATCAGCGCCGAATCGCGGGCCTCGTAGGCGTAGCCCGGACTGCCGTTCACCGCGTTGTCCACCCAGGTGCGGAAGCGGGTGTAGGGCGTGCGGGTGGTGTCGACGTAGGTGAGATTCATCGGAATGTCGGAGAGCTGGGCCGATGACGCGTTGCCGGTGAGGCGCCGGCGCTCGGCCGCGGCCTGGGCCAGCAGCGCGGCCGGGCTTTGAACCACCGGCCGGATGCGTTCGATCCGTGCGCCGCGAGGGCTCTCGAACCGCGCCCGAAGTTCGCGCATGAGGTTGGCCGGGCCGGCGATGGCCACGCCGGTGGCCGCGACCACGCCAAGGGCGATCAGACTTTTGGCGAGGCGGTTGCGGCGGGGAGTAGGTTGCGAAGCGTGGGGGATGGCGCGATGAAGCAATGGCATGTCGTGGGCTCGGTGTTCGCGTCCATTGCGCTGCGGCGGTCGGTCGCGCCCCTGAATGCACCTTGTCCAGACCTGGGTGCAGCGCGTACAACTTGGCAGCTCCCGAAACTGAACGGGAGCGACCGGGCCGCAGTATGTGCCGAGATTTCGAGGTGAAGTGTGACCGGGTCGGACGGATGCCCAGCGGTGTTCGGCAAGCGTGAGCGCTGTCCCAGACCGGGGTTACGAAGGGTTCAGTTTGAAGCCGCTTCTTCCAGTTCGATCACGTAAGTGTCTGTTCCGCCTGCAATATCCAGACGCCAGCCGGAGCGGAATTCGGCGCTGTCGACGCTGCGCCAGTCGAGTGCGCTCAGCTTGACATCGGCCGGCGCGATCACCCGCACACGTAGCCGACCGGCGACGGCGGTGTTGCCGTCGATGCGGGGTTTGGTCGGCAGATTGAGCTGGAACACCGCACGGGTGTCCGCCGCCACGTCGAACCGGTCCTCCACCCGCAGCCTGCGGCCGGCGAAGTCGAGCCTGCGGGTCCAGCGCCGGACCGGCGAATTCCTGCCGTAGGCGGCGGTGAGATCGGCATCCACGCCGAGCGCGCCGTCGGCGCCGGGCGTGACCGTCATCCGCGAGCGCGTAGGCTGGCACTGGTGGATCACGCGGTCGTTGGGAGGTGCTTGGCATTGACGGGCGATGGGCGTGTCGCGCTCGAAGCGCAGCACGTTGTGGGTTTCCGTGCCCTGCTGGATGCCGCTGTGGCTCCAGATGTTCTCGGTCACGGTCAGCCAGTCGCGCGCGAACAGGGTGAAGCCGCCCTGTTCCTGGTGCGCGTGGCTTTCGTTGTAAGGCCCGGCGACGAACGCCAGCCACATGGCGTCCTTGTCCCATCCGCTGCGCGCGAACAGATGCCCGGCGCCCTCGGCGTGATGGAACAGTTCCGCGGGAGCAGGCGCCTTCGCATCGCCCGCCGGCAGCAGGTCGTGCAGCGTATTGAAGCCGCTGCTCATCTGCGCCATCGAGATCCGGTGCAGCCACCACGACGCCAGCGCCTGCCGCTGCGGATCCTTGCCGAGCGCGCGGGCCTCCAGCACCAGCCGGCGATGGTAGTCGAACAGTTCCGGCACCGAGTTGCGCGACTGGTCGCCGATCGGCGCGAACCGGTCAAGGGTCGGGACGGTGGCGTGCACCCAGTAGGCGATGGTGTCGTTCACGTGCGGACTGGCGTTGGCGATGTCGTCGCCGGTGGCGTCGCGCCACAGCCGGTACAGCGCGAACAGGCGCATGTGCGCGGCGCCGTAGCCGGTGCCTTCCAGGCTGCCGCCGCCGGGCATTGTCGCGAAGTACGCCTGCAGCGGCGGCATCTTCTCTTCATGCAGGAAACGCATCCAGTCGTTGCTGCCGCTGGCCAGCGCCCAATACAGGGTCGCCTCGACGAAGCTGTAGTAATAGTTGTTGCCGGGGTTGTCGACCGACCAGCCGGTCCACGGCCGCGGTCGCACGCCCCAGTGTGCGCGGACGTGGTGCCAGACGTTCCACACCGCCTGTTCGGCGAAGGCGCCCCAGCGCTTCCGGTGCGCGTCGTCGATCTGCGCCTTGCAGGTGTCGAGCGTCATCGACAGCGCGGCGATGCGCGGGCCGACTTCCAGATACGAATCGCCGGCGATCTCCGGCGCGCGGCCCTCGGCGATGGCGGTTTCGGCGTCGCCGACTTCCTTCTCGACCATGCTGACCGCAAGGTCGCAGTACTTTTTCTTCGGATCGACGCGGTACAGCAGCGCGGCGTCGTAGGCGGAAAAGGCGTAGCCCGGCTGGCCGGCGACCGCGCTGTCGACCCAGCGCTGGAAGCGTGCGAACTGCGGCGACTTGCGGTCGATGTAACCAAGGTCGAGCGGAATCCCGGCTTCGATTGGGGCGGGCGGCATGCGCGGCGCTGCGACGCCCGCGGCGCCACCGCCGGTGCCGCTGTCGCTCACGGCCGCATTCGCGGAGGTCTGCTGGCCGCAGGCGGCGGCGAACAGCGACAGCAGCCCGAGCATCAACCCGAACAGCGGACGGCGTGCGCGTTGCTGGCGCGACGACGGGCGAGGGGACGCGTGCATGGCGTCAGCGATTGCTGTGGCTGATGGTCAGGCTGATCGCGTTCTGGTCGGCGTCCAGCCCGGCGGCGGTGCTTTCGCGCGTGTAGCGCGCCAGCGTCAGTATGGCGCTCCAGTGCCGCGTCCAGTCGAGGCGCGCGTAGCCGGCGTAACGCCGGATTTCGTCCTGGCGGTCGAGATTCACGTAATCGTTGCGGTCGAGCACGCCGGAGAAGCCCAGCATCAGATTACGGCGCGCGCGCCAGCCGATTTCCAGCCCGGCTCCGAAACCGTTCTGGTCGAACGCGTCGGTGTCGTCGTAGCGCAGACGGTCCAGGTACGGCGTGAACCTGGCGGTCCAGCGCGTCGAGGTATAGGCGTATTCCGTTTCCAGACGGCGCTCGAGGAAGGGCGAGGCGTTGACCACGGTTTCGCCAGTGACCACTTCGGTGGGCAGACCGGCATTCTCGCCGACGCTGGCCAGACTGTCGGAGGCCACATCGGAGAACGCGCTGCTGAGCCGCGCTTCAATGCGATGGCTGTCGTTCGGTCGCCAGGTCAGTTCGGCGCGCAGTATCGGGTCGGAGCGCGTGCCGGCCAGGCCGGGCAGGTCGCGCTTGTAGTCGAGGCGCGAATAACCCGCGTCGATCGCGACATCCAGACGGTTGAGCGTGCGCGAATAGCGCGTGAAGAATTCCGAGCGCGTGTAGTCGCGGGCAATCGCGTCCTGTTCGAAATCCACCTGCTGGGTCTGCAGATTGAACGCGAGCCGGCTGGTCGGCGCGAGTCGCCTGGTCGCGCGCAGCGCCAGGTCAACGCGCTGCGAGTTGAATTCGTCGGTGACCTCCGCTTCGCTGCGGATGTAGCGCAGTTCGGTCGAGCCGCGCCAGCCCTCGCCCCACTCGAAACTCAGGCTCGGGCCGGCCGACAGCACGTTGACCTGCTGTCTGTTGCCGGGCGTATCCGCGGCGAGCGTGTCCACCGGTTGCTGAGTCAGGCTGTCGACCACGGTGAAGTTCAGGCGCTCGGGCACGACCACCCAGTTGACGCGGGCGTCCACGGTGCCGTCAACGACATCGCCGAAGCGGTCGTCGCCGTAACGGCGGTATTCCGCGCGGCCGCTGATTCGGGTCTGCAGGGTGGAACTGTCGTGGACGACGTCGAAGCCGAGCCCCGGGCGCAGGATCGTGAGCGCGATCGGATCGTCTGCGGTCAGCAGCAGGTTGTCGTTGCGTTCGACGGTGAGATCGACCACGTAGTCGACGCGTAGCGCATGCGCCGCGTGCGGGGTCGCCGCGAGCGCTGCGAGCAGCAGGGCATGGTAGAGGCGGGTGCGCGACATACGACCTCCGGGGCGACCTTCAGGGCCGGCGGTTGAAGACCACGCCGGCGAACTTCTCCGGCGGGAAACTGGCGACGGCCTTGTCGATGGCGTCGGTGCCCACCTGGCCGTAACCGACCACCACCACTACCAGATCGGCGAGGTCCGACAGGATGCGTGAGTCCGGCGAGTCCTGCACCGGCGAGCCGTCCAGGATCAGATGGCGGTTGCCGTGATGCACGCGCAGCGAATCGATCATCGCGCGCATGCGGAACGAACTGAAACTCTCGCCCGGGGTTTCGCGGCTGCGGCCGAACGGGATCAGCTGCAGGCGCGGCACGCCGGTGGGGTAGGCGATCTCGCCCAGCGGCACGTCCTCGTTTTCGAGATAGTCGATCAGGCCGCCGCGCGCGGCATCGACCTGCAGCGCGTCGCCCTGCGCCGGATGGGTGGCGTCGCAATCGATCAGCAGCGCCTGTCTGGATTCGTCGAACGCGAACGCGGCGGCGAGATTGCGCGCGACGTAGCTGCCGCCGCTGCCGTGGCGCACCGGCGCTACCAGGGTGACGAAGCTGCCGCTGACGTGCGACAGCCCGCTGCCCAGCGCGAGCAGGCGCGTGCGCAGCTCGCGGAAGGCATCGGCGTGTTCGCGCACCGATTCCTGGCGATGGATCAGCCGGCGTTCTTCCAGCTGGCGCGTGGTCAGCGGCTGGTCCAGTCCGTCGTTCGTACGCGCCGCGCTGAGCGCCCGCGTGGCGTAACCTTCGGCGCCGGGTCGGTCTGCGCTTGAATCGGAATCGTTGCTCATGTGAGCTGCATCTGTTTGAAGAGATAGGTCAGGCCGTACGCGAGAACCACTGCGCCGAGGATCGACGCACTGAGCGCCATGCGCCCGAATTCGCGGCGCCGGTCGCGCTTGCTGCGGTAAGCGGGCACCACGGTAAGCACCGGGAAATTGCCCTGGCGTTCGATCTGTCCGGGCGAGCGCACGCGCGAATCGAAGCGCACCATCAGGAACAGCAGACCCAGCGGCACGAGTACTGCAGCCGCCAGTCCGCCCATCGCGAAATGCATGAAACGCAGGCCGCTGGTGCGCACCGGCATCTGCGCCGGATCCTGGATGCGCATGGTCAGGCCGCGGCGTTCGCGATCCAGTTCCATCGACACCCGCGCGTTCTCGCGTCGGCGCAGCATGTCCTGGTAGATGTCGCGGTTCACTTCGTAATCGCGGGTCAGTTCGGCCAGCGCGCTTTCTGCGGACGCGATGCGGCGGCCGCGGCCGAGTGTTTCGCCTAGCAGGCCTTCCGACGCGCCCATCCGCGACTGGATCGCGGCGATCTCGCGGCGGGTTTCGGCCAGCCCGCTGCGCAGTTCCTGGTACATCGGATTGAGCCGCGCGTCGACGCCGGCGTCGTCGCTGCGCGGCTGGCTGCGGCGCTGCTCTTCCTGGCGCATCGCGGCCTGGATGTCGGCCATCTGGTGACGGACGCGGACCACGTCGGGATGCTTGTCGGTGTAGCTCAGCAGCAGGGTCTGGAGCTGGCTCTGCAGGTCCAGCAGCTGCGTGCGGTACAGCGTCTCGCGGGTCTGCACCGCGGTTACCGCCGATTCGCCCGCCAGCTGCGCGGTCAGCGCCCGCTCGCGCGAGCGCAGCTCCATCAGGCTCATCCGCGTCTGCTCGACCTGGGTGCGCAGCACGCCGATGCGGCTGCTCACGTCGGTGGCGCTGCCGGGCTGCGCGTCGGCGTTCGCGGAACGGTAGGCCAGCAGGTTGGCTTCGGCCTCGGTGAGCTTGGCGTGATAGGCGTTGACCTGCTTGTCGATGAATTCGTAGGCCTCGCGGCTTTCGCGCTCCTTGCTGGCGAGGCTTTTCTCGATCAGCAGATTCGCCATCGCCTCGGCGACCTTGAACGCGCGCTCTGGTTCGTTATCGGAATAGGTGATCTGCACCAGGTTCTCGCGCGCATTGCTGATGCGCGTGCGATCGCGGATCTGTTCGAGCAGGCGGTCCTGCATCACAGCAGACGGCTTGTCGTCCATCCAGCCGCCGACAGTCAGGATTTCGCCCATGACCTTGCGCCCGAACACCACCTGCCGCGCCAGCCCGGCACGGTCCATGGCCTGGGTCGAGACCGCGCGGTTCTCCAGCAGCGGCTGCAGGATGTCGCTTTCCTGCGCCAGCACCGACGTGGACGCGACGTATTTGCGCGGCAGCACGAACAGCCCGACCAGCAGCGCGATCAGCGCGATCGCGGCGAAGATCGACACCAGCACCAACTGGTAGCGGCGCGCTTCGTGAAGCAGTGCGGGAAGCAGTTCGTTCGGCGCCAGCGGGGATTGCGCGCCGTGCGCCCCGGCACGCGCGCGCGGCATGCTCCGGACGGGCAGCGATATCGTACTCATCGAAGTGTGCTCATTGAAGCGTGCCCCTCAGAATGTGCGCTCGGGAACCGTAATCACGTCGCCCGGCGCGACCGGGTAGTTGGTCGCGAGGTCGCCGCGATTGAGGATGCGGTCGAGCTTCACTTGATAGGTCCGCGCACCGTCGCCCGATTTGCGGT
The DNA here is from genome assembly GCA_031364125.1 of Lysobacterales bacterium. Classification (GTDB taxonomy): domain Bacteria; phylum Pseudomonadota; class Gammaproteobacteria; order Xanthomonadales; family Xanthomonadaceae; genus Lysobacter_I. The sequence goes on from JANLVT010000018.1 coordinate 110,905, forward strand.
GCAGTTCCGAGCGGTCGGGCGCGGCGAATTCGGTCAGCCCGCCGGCCGCGAGGACGGCGTCGAGCACGGTCATGCCGGGACGGAACGGCACCGACACGGGCTGGCGCACCGCGCCGGTCACGCGCACGCGCGACAGGTATTCGTGGCTGCGCAGCTCGGCGAGGATCACCGCGACCTGCGGGTCGCGGACGTAGGCCGCGAGCTTCTCCTGGATGTCCTTGGCCACTTCCGGCGGGGTGCGTCCGCCGGCGAGCACATCGCCGATCAGCGGCACCGAGATCATGCCGTCCGGGCGCACGGGCACGGTGATGCCGAGTTCGGGGTTGCGCCACACCGCGACCTGGACCTGATCGTCCACACCGATCCGGTACGCGTCCACGGCCTGTGTTTGTGCCCCAACAATGGGTGGAGCGCCTGCCGCGCGGCCCTGGGTAGCGCAGCCGGCAAGCGTGAAGGCAAGGATGAGCGACAGACAGAGTGCCTGGACACTTCGGATCGTAGACATTCGCTCTTCCCTGTGATTCGTCTTAACTGTAACGGGATCGGGCAAAGTTTGAGGCCAGTCACAAAATTTCCGTGCGTCGAGCCTGCGCCGGACGAAAGAAAGGCCGCTTGCGCGGCCTTTCATGGATCGGAGCGTTGACCCTGCGATTATTTCTTCGGTTTCAGCGGCTTGGCAGGCTTGAGCTTCGCGGCGACCGCGGCGTAGGCGCTCTGGGTCGACGGCGACAGGTTCGGACGGCCGGCGAACACGCCCATGCTGACACCGCCGGAGACGAAGTAGGTTTCGCCGGCTTCGACTTCGAGGTTCAGCACGTCCTTCGCTTCGGAATGCACGGTGTACTCATGCGCGCCGGGTTCGGCGACGTAGACGAAATAGCTGCCGTTGCTCAGCTTGCCGAGCTCGGTTTCGCCCTCGCGGACTTTGTAGCTGATCGCGCCGCCAACGAACTTGCTTTCGCGGAAGAAGACGATCTGACCCTTGCCTTCCGGCGGTGCCGCGATGCCGTTGGGCAGCGCTTCGGCGGCGGGTGCTGCGGCGGCAGCCGGTGCGGCTTCGGGCGCTGCCGGGGTTTCAGCCGCGGCGGGCGCCTCGGGCGCGGCCGGGGCATCGGTGACCGGCGCCTGCGGCTCGGCCGGCGCGGGCGGAGCGGCGTCCTGGGCCTGGGCGGCGAGCGCGGCGGTCAGCAGCGCGGTGTACAGAATGGTCTTCGACGCAAAACGCATTTGAGTAACTCCTGGTGGTGAACGTGAGATGCCGTGAACGCTAGATGGGTGTCGGTGCTGGCGTCGGTGACGATGGGGTCGTCGCGTCCTCGCTGGCGACGGGCGCCGGTGCGGCCCCCGCGTTGTCCATGTTCGGTGCTGCGGCCGGCATCGGCGGCAGACGGATCGCGCCGGCCAGTTTCGCGCTGGCGGAGGTGCCGGCCGGGATCTCGATTTCGGTGCCGCGGACGAAGCCGCCGAGCGGCAGGATCAGCGAGGCGCCCATCGCCGCGCCGGTCTTGTCGCTGCCGCTGCCGCCCAGCTTCATGCCGCGCAGCTTGATCGGGCCGTCGGGCCCCTGCAGGTAACGCGCGGCGAGGATCAATTCGCCCGCCTTGCCGCCGCCGCGGCTGCGTTCGGCGTGGATCACTTCGCCTGCGCCCTCGGTGCCTGCCGGCAACAGCACGCCCTCGGCGGTGCTCAAGGGCTGCGCGAGCCGCAGCGCGAAGGTCTGTCCGCGCAGGGCGGTCTTCGAGCTGATCGGGCCGACGACTTCGAGTTGCACCGGACTGCCGTCGGGCAGCGTGCAACACGGTCCAGCGGCAGGGGCCGCCGCGGCCGGCGCGATGATTTCGACGGAGCTGGCGGACGTCCCATCGCCGGAAGGCGGTAGCGGGGTTGGCGCTGTGGTCGGGGCCGGTGACGCGGAGTCGGCGGCGGAAGGGGCGGGCGTCTGCGCGATGGCGCTCGCGACGTTGCAACCCAGGTACAGCGATAGCAGCACGGACGCATGCGCGCCGTTGAATTTGAAAGACATGATTTCCTCCTTGAAGGCTGGATTATTGCAAACGTCGAACGCCTGTCCAATCCCTGGCGTATGGGCCGCACCCGCCGATCCGCCGTCGGTCGCAGCCCGCTTGACAGCCGGAGTTCTTTTAGAAGTTAATTAGGAAATTACTTAACTATCGAAGTTGCCATGGACCGCGTTTTCGAAGCCCTCGCCTCCGCCGCCCGGCGCAAGATCCTGGCCTATCTCAACGAAGGCGAATTGACCGCCGGTGAGATCGGCTCGCGATTCGATTTCAGCAAGCCGGCGCTGTCCGGCCACCTCCGGATCCTCGAAGACGCCGGCCTGATCTCCCGTGAAAAACGCGGCCAGTTCGTCTATTTCCAGCTGGTGCCGGATCGGCTGGCCAACACGGTCTTCGCCTGGGCCGCGGAAATCTGCCCGGTGGCCGGGCCGCTTAAGCGCGAAAGCCGCCAGCGGGCACGGGCGCCCAAGGCCACCGCCGCCAAACCCGCTGGCCCGGACACCGGGGAATTGCCATGACCGCTACCGCCCGCACTCTGGACACTTTCCCGTCGGTGTGTCTGCCGTCGCAGTCCGGCGGCCTACCGGTAGAAGTGGTGCTGATCGCGCAGATCGGGATCGGCGCCGGCAGCCCGCTGATCGCGTCGACCGCGGCGCTGCAGCGCGGTCACGACAGTTTCGTTGACGCGCTGGACGAACCTTCCGCACGCATCGGCGGCGCCGATTTCCAGCGCGGCGATGCGACTTCTTTATATAGCTTCGTCGTCGGCGCCGAAGGCCATCCGTTCCACCGCCACGCCGGCCATCGCGTGTTCACCGCCATCTCCGGAAGCGGTGGCGCTCTGCTGCGGTTCTCCACTGCATCGCAGGACCGGATCGACGCCGACCCGAAGGCGTTCCTGCGCGCAATGCGCCACGTCGAGATTCCGCCGGACTGCCTGTTCACGGTGCGCTTCGGCGGCGGCACCTGGCACCAGTTCCTGCCGCGCGATACGGCCGCGGGGCATCCTGTGCTGTTCGCGCTGTCCTGCCACACCAACGAACTCGGCGGCGAACTCGACGCCGAACAGCGTCGCCGGGTGCTGGCCAACGAAGCGGATATTCCCGCGCTTACCGAACTGCTGCCCGGCCCCGTGGCGGCGCTGCTTGCGGCGGCCGATCCCCGCGACGTGCCGACGATCACCCTGTCGCTCACCGCCGCGACCACTTCACTGCGCGGCCGTTTCTGCGCGCGCACGCGCGGCCTGTCCGGGCGCCTGCGCGGCGCGCTGGGCCGCTGGCGCCGGCCGGTGGGTTTTCTCGCCGACAGCGGCGCGCCGCCGGTCGTGGAGTTGACCGAGCCGCCGCCGCAGTCGCTGCTGTGGCGCCAGTTCGGCGACACCTTCACGCATCAGGACAGTTTCGCGCTGGAGATCGATGCCGCCGAATTGCCCACGACGTTGGCATCGCAACTGCTGGCCGGTCTGCTCGATGGTTTCCTCGAAAATCGCCCGGCCGGCGTGTCGCGGCTGATGGGGCTGCGCAACGTGCTGGTCAAGCCGTTGGGTCTGCGCACCTCGCCGCTGGGCTGCCCGGTGTCGTCGCTGTTGAACGACGCGCCGCAGCGTTTCGCCGGCCGGTTTCCGGTGCTGGAACAGTTGGTCGATAGCGACGATCGTCGCGCTCAGGTCGTGCTGGGCGCCGACGACAAACATCTGCGCTTCCGTTCCTGCGCCGCGGTCGAAATCCTGCCGGGCGGCAAGGTCCTCTTCACGCTCGGCACCCGCGTGCTCAACCGCAATCCCTTCGGCGCCGTGTACATGCGCCTGATCGACCGCACCCATCGCCGCTATGTCGCGCCGGCGATGCTGTCGATGGCGGTGGGGCATGTGCTGGGCGCGCCGGCGCCGTTGCGCGTTGCAGGCGCTGCATTCGCATGGGGAGACGTGCGATGAGCGCCTTAGCCAAGGCCATGAACGGAAGTCGCGATGTTCCTGCGGCTTCCGCGACGTGGCGGGTAACGACCGTCCGCGTCTTCGTGTCGTCGCTGGCCGCGGTGACGGCCCCGGGCCTGTCGCTGCTGCTGGTGTTGGTGCTGCCGACATTGTTTTCGGAGACGAGCGACGTGTGGCTGGGCGCGGCGTTCATCATGGCGTTCGCGACCGTGATCTCCGCATGCCACTTCGTACCGTTCGGAATTCCGTATGTCCTGGTGCTTTTGAAAACGGGACGCCTCGGTTGGCTGTCGATGGTGTCGGGTGGCTTCGCGATCGGTTTCCTGCCGATGTTCCTGTTCATGGAGCTGCCGAAGCTTCTCGAATACCGGATATCGCTGGGCTTTCGGGGCATGGTGGCCATGCTCCCGGAATATCTGTATGGATCATTGGTGCCGGGGTTCTTCGGCGCGCTCAGCGGGTTGGCCTTCATGCTCGCGTTCCGCGGTCTGTCGGCGGCCGATGAACGCGCCGCGCGTCGCGATCGCCGGGCCAAGGCAGTGGCCGCGACCGGACATCCGGTTGCGGTGTACTTCAACAGCGCCTGCCCGGTGTGCCGCACCGGCATCGAGTGGCAGCAGGGTCGCGTATCGTCGTGCGAGATCGAATGGGTCGATGTGCACAACGCACCCGACGCCGTCGCCGATATCGGCGCGGAGCTCGCGGACGTGCGCGAACGGCTGCACGTCCGCGACGCGCAAGGGCGGGTGCTGGTCGGCGCGGATGCGGTCGCGTTCGTGATGGGCAGCCGTCCCGGACAGCGGTGGCTGGGGCGATTGTCGACGCTGCCGCTGGTGCGACCGGCGATGCGATGGGCTTACGACGCGTTCGCGCGGGTGCTGTATCGATGGAACCGCGGCAAGGGGCGGTGGTAATTCCTCGCCGCGTCGTACCCAAAGGCTGGTTGACGATTGCGGTGCCGGGAGCGGCTCGGTAGAGCGGCCTTCAGGCCGGCCCAGGCAGAACCCGACCGGCGACGACATCAGGGCCGTGCCCACGGCCGACGAAAACGAAACGGTTGCGTATCGGAAGCAGCGGCCTGAAGGGCGCTCTACGAGGCCGCTCTACGAGGCCGCTCAGCGGATTTCAGGCAGGCGTTCAGCCCTCCCAGGCCGGCAGTTTCTTCTTCACGGCGACATTCTTCAGCGTCACGTATTTCGGAAGGCCATCGCGGCCGTACGGCGGCGGGGCTTCGCCGCGGATCAGCGGTTCCAGGTAGGTGCGGGCGGCGGCGGTGATGCCGTAGCCATCCTTGCGCAGGAAGTTCGCCGGCATGGTCTTTTCGTGGTTGGCGACCTTGTCCAGCGGCGCGGCTTCGATCTTCCACTTGTACGGTGCGTTCGAGGTGCGCTTGATCACCGGCATCGTCGAATTCAGTCCCTTCAGCGCGAACTGCACCGCAGCCTTGCCCACGGCCATCGCCTGATCGAGGTCGGTCTTCGAGGCGATATGCCGCGCCGAGCGCTGCAGGTAGTCAGGGAGGGTCCAGTGGACCTTGAAGCCGAGTTCGTCCTTCACCTTGCCGGCCAGGTACGAAGCGACGCCGCCGAGCTGGGTATGGCCGAAGGCGTCCTTGCCGCCGCCGGCGTCGGCGACGAAGGTGCCGTCGGCGGTGCGGATGCCTTCCGACGCCACGACGACGCAATAGCCGACCTTCGCCACCACTTTCTTCACGTTGGCCAGGAAATCGGCTTCGTCGTAGGCGCGCTCGGGGAACAGGATCAGGTGCGGCGCCTCGTCCGGACCGCTGCCGGCCAGACCCGCGGCGGCGGCCAGCCAGCCGGCGTGGCGGCCCATGGCCTCGTAGACGAAGACCTTGGTCGAGGTTTCGGCCATCGCCGCGACGTCGAACGCGGCCTCGCGCACCGACACCGCCGTGTACTTGGCGGCCGAGCCGAAGCCCGGGCAGCAGTCGGTCACGGCCAGGTCGTTGTCGATGGTCTTGGGCACGCCGATGCAGGTCAGCGGGTAGCCGAACTCGGCCGCCAGCTTCGAGACCTTCAGCGCCGTGTCGGCGGAGTCGTTGCCGCCGTTGTAGAGGAACCAGCGCACGTCGTGGGCCTTCAGCACCTGCAGCAGGCGCTCGTACTTCGCGCGGTCCTGTTCCAGCGATTTGAGCTTGAACCGGCAGGAGCCGAAAGCGCCGCCCGGGGTGTGGGCGAGGGCGCGGATGGTCGCGGCCGATTCTTTCGAGGTGTCGATCAGCTCCTCGCGCAGCGCGCCGAGGATGCCGTTGCGGGCCGCCAGCACCTTGACCTTGCGGGCGCGGGCTTCGGTGATGACCGCCGAGGCGGAGGCGTTGATGACGGCGGTGACGCCGCCGGACTGGGCGTAAAGGAGGGTTCCGGATGCCATGGCAGGGGGGACTCGGCGATTGGTCGTAGATGGGTTGGGGCGGGGGCCGCGAGCGGTTAAGCTGGACTGGTTGCGCCGGGCGAACGAGTGTAGCGCCGCGGCCGAAGTTTCTCTCTTATGGAGCATGCGATGCGATTGGTTCTCCTCGGCGCCCCGGGATCGGGCAAAGGTACTCAAGCGGCAAGACTGAAGGATCACCTGCAGGTACCGCACATTTCCACCGGCGATCTGTTGCGCGCCGAAGTCGCGGCGGGCACCGCGCTGGGGATACAGGCGAAAGCGGTGATGGCCCGCGGCGATCTGGTTTCCGACGAGATCCTGCTGGGCATGCTGGAAGACCGCCTGTCGCGCGCCGATGTCGCCGGCGGTTTCATCCTCGACGGTTATCCGCGCAACCTGGCGCAGGCCGATGCCCTCGGCAAGCTGCTCGATCGCATCGGCCAGCCGATGGACCACGCGGTGCAGCTCGACGTCGATACCGATCGGCTGGTCGACCGCCTCGCCGGCCGCGCCAAGGCCGAAGGCCGCGCCGACGACAACCCCGAATCGGTCCGCAACCGCCTCAACGTCTACAGCGACGTCACCGCCCCGGTCATCGACTTCTACCGCCAGCACGGCATGTTGAAAGTCGTCCACGGCGAGGGCTCGATGGACGACGTGTTCACGCGGATCGTGGAGACGATCGCGGTGGGGACGGAAGTCGGCTGATTTGAAGTCCGTAGGCTGGGCTGAGCGCAGCGAAGCCCAGCGTCCGGAGACTTTTCCGTTCGCGGTTGGTCTGCCGTCACGATGCCGGGCTTCGCTGCGCTCAGCCCAGCCTACTTCGCTCGGCCCAGCCTGCTTCCATGTTGTTCCCCTCGCCTTGTCCTCGTGCTGCCGCGTACTGAAGATGGACGATCATGCAGAACGGGACGCTTCGGCGAATGATCCGTAATCCTTTTGAGTGATCGAATCTTGAAGCTACATATTCTGGGCATCGCCGGCACCTTCATGGGCGGTGTCGCCGCGCTCGCGCGCGAACACGGGCACGCGGTGGAAGGCAGCGACCAGGCGGTGTATCCACCGATGTCCACGCAGCTAGAAAACCTCGGCATCGCGCTGAGTCAAGGCTACAACGCCGACAACATGTCCGCAGACTGCGACGAGATCGTGATCGGCAACGCGCTGTCGCGCGGCAACGCGGCGGTGGAACATGTCCTCGACCGCGGCATGAAATACACCTCCGGCGCACAGTGGCTGGCGGAACATGTACTGCCCGGCCGCGACGCCCTCGCGGTGGCCGGCACCCACGGCAAGACCACCACCACCACGATCCTGAGTTTCCTGCTGGACCGCGCGGGCCGCGATCCGGGCTTTCTGATCGGCGGCGTCGCCGAGGATTTCGGCGTGTCCGCGCGCGTCGGCACCGGCCGCGAATTCGTGGTCGAGGCCGACGAGTACGACACCGCGTTCTTCGATAAGCGCAGCAAGTTCGTCCACTACCGGCCGCTGGTCGCGATCCTCAACAATCTTGAATACGACCACGCCGATATCTTCCCGGACGTGGCCGCGATCCAGCGCCAGTTCCATCATCTGGTGCGCACCGTGCCCGGCCGCGGCCGCTTGATCGTCAACGGCGATGACGTGCATCTGGCCGAAGTGCTGGCGATGGGCTGCTGGACGCCGGTCGAACGCTTCGGCCTGCTGCGCGACGGCATGGCCGACGACGCCTTCGACTGGGGCGCGCGCCTGCTCCATGGCAAGGCATGCGCGGCCGACGGCAGCGCGTTCACCGTCTTCACGTCGGGGAAAGCCGTGGGCGACGTGCATTGGCCGATGCTCGGTCTGCACAACGTGCTCAACGGACTCGCCGCGCTGGCGGCGTGCGCTGCGGTTGGCGTCGATGTTTCAACCGTGATTCCGTCGCTCGCCGAATTCCGCAGCGTCAAACGCAGGCTGGAATGCCTCGGCGAAGCGCAGGGCATCACCGTTTACGACGATTTCGCGCATCACCCCACCGCGATCCGCACCACGCTGGAAGGCCTGCGCGCAAAGGTCGGCGGCGCGCGGATCGTGGTCGCGATGGAGCCGCGCAGCAATTCGATGCGCCTCGGCGCGCATGCCGACGCACTGGCGCCGTCGCTCGATATCGCCGATGCGGTGGTGTTCCTGCGTCGCCCGGAACTGGCGTGGGACGCCGACAAGGTCGTCGCCTCGATCCGCGGCGACGCGCGCACCGCGGCGGATGCCGATGCGCTGATCGCGACGCTGCGCGACATCGGGCGCGCGGGCGACCACGTGGTGTTCATGTCCAACGGCGGTTTCGACGGCGCGCCGCGGCGGTTCCTCGCGGCGCTGGGAGGATGACGTCGTGAGCGACCTGCTTCCACAGTCTTTGCCGCTTTTTCCACTGCAGACCGTGCTGGTGCCCGGCGCGTTGCTGGCGCTGCGGATTTTCGAGGCGCGCTATCTCGATCTGGTGCGCGACTGCGCGCGCAGCGGTACCGGTTTCGGCGTGTGCGTCATTGTCGATGGCCGTGAAGCCGGCGAACCGGCAACGCCCGCGATGATCGGCACCGAGGCGCGCATCGAGGATTTCGGCGCCACGCCCGAGGGCCTGCTGACGATCAGCGCGCGCGGCGGACGCCGGTTCCGGGTGCGCGAGAGCCATATCCGCGGCAACGGCCTGCGGGTAGCCGAGGTGGAATGGTGCGACCCCGATCCCGACGATGAACTGCGCCCGGAACACGCACTGCTGGGCACGCTGCTGCATCAGGTGGTGGAGCAGGTCGGCGGCGAATTCTCGAAAGCGCCGCCGTCGCGCTTCGACGATGCCGCCTGGGTGAGCTGGCGCCTGGCCGAGTTGCTGCCGCTCGACAATGCGCAGCGGCTGGGTCTGCTGGAAGAAGACGACCCGCACGCGCGGCTGGATCGCGTGCTGGCGTGGATGCCTGAAGCGTAATCGGGGCAGCGCCTCTCTAACGGCCCGGGACAACCGCCGTCCATACGCTGTTCGTACCCCGTCCGTAGAGCGGAGCAAAGCTCCGCTGCTCCTCTTCGGAGAAAGGGCAGCGGAGCTTTGCTCCGCTCTACATCACATCCCGCTCGAAATCACATCGCTGTCCGCAGCCGCAGCACTTTCAGGCCGCCGTCGGGGTGCGGCGTTTCGGCATGCTCGATGCCGGCCGGCGCTTGGCCGGTCAACGCCGCGCTCACCAGCGCATGCGCTTCGCCATCGTCGGCTTCCGGCATCCACAGCCCGAACGCGGGAATCGGCCGCGTGAAACGCAGGGTCTGGGTGCTGCCGACCCACAGCGGCTGTCCCCGATCCAGCAGCGCGGGCGCACGCCAGAGTCGCAATACGTGAATGGTGTCGGGTTTCGTTCCGGACCGACGGAACAGCAGCGCTTCGGCTTCGGCATCCAGCGTGGCCGGCAGCACCGGCTGACGGGCTGGACGGCGTTTGGGATCCAGCAGACCCAGCGTTGTCACCCAGTTCGCCTGCGGCTGCACCTCCCAGCCCTGGGCTTCCAGCGTCGCACGCACCGGCGCCAGCGGGCCGGCGATCTGCACGTCCAGCGGCCAGCGCTGGCTGGCGTCGCGCTCGTTGCGGCGCGCCGGCAGGCTGCCCCAGTCCGAACGCCACCAGTCGTCGGCCGCGAGCGTCCGTCCGGGCGGCGGCGGCGCGAACTGCGCCAGCACCCCGTCGATCGCCCGCGGCGCGTGCCACAGCGCGGCGACCGAAAAGCTGACGAAAAATACGGCCGCCACCGGGCGCATCCAGAACGAACGGCCGATGTGGCGGCGGTAGGCGATGCCCAGCACCAGCAGCCACATGATGCCGAACAGCGCGCCGCCGACGATGTCGCTGAGCCAGTGCGCGCCGAAATACAGGCGGGCGAAGCCGATCAGGGCCACCGCCGCGCCTGAGACCAGATACGGCCAGACCCGCTGCCGGCCCGGCAGTTCGCGCGCGATCAGCACCGCGAAGAAGCCGAACACGATCGTCACCATCGTCACCGGGATAGATGGAAACCCGAAGCCGCTGGCCGCGGTGGGCGGGCGCGGCATGTCCACCGACAGGCCGAGGAACGCCGTGAACACGAAACCGAACGCCACCGCCGCCAGCCAGTGCAGCGCCGCCGCGAAGCGTCGCCGCCACAGCAGCCAGGCCATCGTCAGCAACAGCGTGGGCAGCAGCACTTCGATATCGCCCAGCGAGGCGAGTGCGGCCATCAGCCGGTCCGCCAGCGGGTTGCGCAGCGCCGCCATCGCGGCCTGGACTTGTTCGTCCAGCGCCAGCGGGCCGCGCTTGGCGACCACCACGGCGAGCAGCGCGAACCAGCCCCAGCCGATCCCCAGCAGACACATCGCCAGCATCGCCAGGGATGCGGATTCCGGCCGGTTGTGCTGGATCAGCGGCGCCGCATAGCGGCTCAGCCGCGGATGCGCGAGGGTCCACTTCAGCGCACGCGCCAGCAGGCGGTCGGCGTGGCCGGCAAACCAGCGATAGGTGTACAGCACCACCGCCCACACCAGCGCCAGCACGGCGACCAGGGCCAGCAGCACCAACGCGAGCCGGTCGGCCACCGCCGCCACCGCATCGTAGGACGCGCCGAACACCCAGCCCGGTGCCAGGAAGCACGCCGCCCACAGCAGCGCCGCGACCAGGCTCGCCGGCATGTACCGCCGAAGCGGCATCCGCAGCATGCCCGCCACCGCGGGCACGAACGGCCGCACCGCGCCCACGAACCTGGCGATCACGATGCCCTTGCTGCCGTGCTTGCGGAACATGCGCTCGCCGCGGTCGATCAACTGCGGGTAGCGACGGAACAGCCAGTGCTCGCGCATCGACGGTCCCCAGCGATGTCCCAGCCAATAGCTGAGCGCGTCGCCTGCGAAGGCGCCGAGCGCGGCGCAGGCCAAGGCATACGGGCCATCCAGATGGCCCAGACCGATCAGCGTGCCCACCGCGAACAGCAGCGGCAGCGCCGGCACCACGATCCCCACCACCGCCAGCGCATCGCAGAACGCGATCAGGAAGATCACGCCGCCGGCCGCCACCGGGTGCGCGGTGATCCAGGTCGTGATGTTGTCCAGCCACGCGCTCGTCATCCGCCGATTATGGCAGGTGGTGTTTCGGGAGCGTGAAGGGGTGGTTCGGCGGCGGGAAGCGGGATGCTGGATGCACGATTCGGCAAGCCACAAGGCCATTTGCCATGCCGGGACCTTCACCGCCGTTATCCCGGCGAAAGCCGCGATCCAGCTTTCCTGTATCGATCAAAGGCTGGGTCCCGGCTTTCGCCGGGATGACAGTTTTCTGGCCGCGTCGTTCTGATCGCACCGCTACAATCCTGCGATGACTTCCGAAGCCAGCGAACTCCAGGCGCTCAAAGCCGACAGCTTCGGCCGCATCGCGCTGATGCGCGACGCCCGCGGGCTGTTCGTGCGCCGCGATCTCGTCCACGTGCCGCTGTGGCTGCGGCTGCCGGCGTGGTGGCTGGCGCGGCGCGAAGCCCGCGGCCTGCAGCGGGTGCTGGGCGAGGACGCGGTGCCGCAGCTCTTGAACTGGGACGGCCGCCGCCTGGACCGCAGCTATCTGGACGGCGCGGCGATGTACCAGCGCCCGCCGCACGGCGATCTGGCCTATTTCCGGCTCGCACGCCGGCGCCTGCAGGCGCTGCACCGGCGCGGCTTCGCCCACAATGATCTGGCCAAGGAGGCCAACTGGCTGGTGCTGGCCGACGGCACCCCGGCGATCATCGATTTTCAGCTCGCGGTGTGCGGCCCCGCCAGCAGCCGCTGGATGCGCCTGCTGGCGCGCGAGGATCTGCGCCACCTGCTCAAACACAAGCGCACGTATTGCCCGGAAGCGATTACCCCGGTCGAACGCCGGCTGCTGAAGCGCCGCTCATGGGTGCGCGACCTGTGGTTCCGCACCGGCAAACCGGTGTACCGCTTCGTCACGCGCAGGCTGTTGAAATGGGAAGACAATGAAGGACAAGGACCCAAACCATGAGTACGCACATGAATACGCAGACGAGCACGCTTCCATGACCACCCTCGCAGGCAAAACCCTCTTCATCACCGGCGCCTCGCGCGGCATCGGCCTGGCCATCGCGCTGCGCGCCGCGCGCGACGGCGCCAACATCGCCATCGCCGCGAAATCCTCGGTGCCCAATCCCAAGCTGCCCGGCACCATCCACGACGCGGCCGATGCGGTGCGCGCCGCGGGCGGGCAGGCGCTCGCGCTGAAATGCGACATCCGCGAGGAAGACGAGGTGCGCGCCGCGGTCGCGGCCACGGTCGACACCTTCGGCGGCATCGACATCCTGATCAACAACGCCAGCGCGATCTGGCTCAGGGGAACATTGGACACGCCGATGAAGCGCTTCGACCTGATGCAGCAGGTCAACGCCCGCGGCAGCTTCCTGTGCGCGCAGGCCTGCCTGCCGCATCTGCTGCAGGCGCCGAACCCGCACATCCTGACCCTCGCGCCGCCGCCGAATCTAGACCCGAAATGGTGGGCGCCGCACACCGGCTACACCCTGGCGAAGATGGGCATGAGCTTCGTCACTCTGGGGCTGGCAGCGGAATTCGGCCCGCAGGGCGTCGCCGTCAACGCGCTGTGGCCGCGCACGGTCATCGCCACCGACGCCATCAACATGATTCCCGGCGTGGCGATCGCGCAGTGCCGACGGCCGGAGATCATGGCCGACGCCGCGCACGCGGTGCTGGTGCGCCCGGCCGCGGGCTTTCACGGCCGCTTCCTGCTCGACGACGAGGTGCTGGCCGAAGCCGGCGCGACCGATCTGTCCGGCTACGCGGTGGATCCGTCGCAGCCGCTGCTGCCGGACCTGTTCCTCTGATCGCCTGTTCAAACTTGGTTGATCAAGCCCGTAGGGCGGCCTTCAGGCCGCTGCTTCCGATACGCAACTGTTTCGTTTTCGTCGGCGGTGGGCACGGCCCTGATGTCGTCGTTGGTCGGATTCTTCCTGGGCCGGCCTGAAGGCCGCTCTACGGCTCGATCGGCGGATGTCGAACAGGGCTCCAAGCAAGCAACGGGCGCGCGCCGTTAAACTCGCAGCCCCACGTCAGGAGTCCATCATGAAATATCTCCACACCATGGTCCGCGTCCGCGACATCGACGCCTCGCTGCGCTTCTACTGCGAAGGCCTGGGCCTGAAGGAAATGCGGCGGATGGAGAACGCGGCGGGCAAGTTCACCCTCGTCTTCCTTGCCGCCGACGAAACCCCGGGCGCCGAGATCGAGCTGACCTACAACTGGCCGCCGCAAGACGGCTTGCCGGAAGAGGACTACGGCACGGCCCGCAACTTCGGCCATCTCGCGTTTCGCGTCGAGAACATCTACCAGACCTGCGCGCGGCTGCAGGCGATGGGCTACACCATCAATCGCCCGCCGCGCGACGGCCACATGGCCTTCGTGCGTTCGCCTGATCTTGTCTCGGTGGAACTGCTGCAGGACGGCCATCTGCCGCCGCAGGAGCCGTGGGCGTCGATGGCGAACACCGGAGTCTGGTGATGACGCAGGGCGACACCGCGGCGCTGGTCGAGAAGGGTCAGCGCTATTACCTGCCGGTCTACAAGCCGCGCCAACTGATCCTGGCGCGCGGCGAGGGCAGCCGGATCTGGGACATCGAGGGCAGGGATTACGTCGACCTCAGCGCGGGCATCGCTGTCTGCGGCCTCGGCCACTGCGATCCGGATCTTGTAGCCGCGCTGACCGAACAGGCCGGCAAGCTCTGGCATACCAGCAATGTCTTCTACAGCGAACCGCCGGTGCGCCTGGCCGAAGAGCTGGCGCAGGCCTCGCGCTTCGCCGATCGCGTATTCCTGTGCAATTCGGGCACCGAAGCCAATGAGGCGGCGATCAAGCTCGCGCGCAAGTGGGCCAGTGCGCAGGGCCGCCCGCCCGAGCGCCGCGTGATCGTCACCTGCCACGGCAGCTTCCACGGCCGCACATTGGCTGCGGTCACCGCGACCGCGCAGCCGAAATATCAGGCCGGCTACGAGCCGCTGCCCGGCGGGTTCCGGCATGTGGATTTCAACGACCTCGACCAGCTGGAAGCCGCGATGGCCGGCGGCGATGTCTGCGCGGTGCTGATCGAGCCCGTGCAGGGCGAGGGCGGGGTGATGCCGGCCCGCGACGGTTATCTGCCCGGCGTGCGTGCGCTGTGCGACCGCCACGACGCGCTGCTGGCGCTGGACGAAATCCAGTGCGGCATGGGCCGCACCGGGCCGCTGTTCGCGCACTGGGGCGATGGCGTGGTGCCGGATATCGTGACCTTGGCGAAGGCGCTGGGCGGCGGTTTTCCGGTCGGCGCATTGCTAGCCGGTCCCAAGGTCGCCGAAACCATGCAGTTCGGCGCGCACGGCACCACCTTCGGCGGCAATCCGCTGGCGGCGGCGGTCGCGCGCGTTGTCCTGCGCAAGCTGTCCTCGGCGGAGATAGTCGCGAATGTCGACAGACAAAGCCGCGCGCTGCGCGATGGCCTCGCCGCGATCGATCAGGAATTGAACCTGTTCGCCGAAGTGCGCGGCCGCGGGCTGATGCTGGGCGCGGTGCTCGCACCGCACTACGCCGGACGCGCCGGCGAGATCCTCGACCGTGCCGCGGTCGAAGGCCTGCTGATGCTGCAGGCCGGCCCCGACGTGTTGCGCTTCGTGCCGGCGCTGAACATCGACGACGCGACGCTGGAGGAGGGTCTCGCGCGCCTTGGGCGCGCGTTGCGCGCGTTCGCGAAGTCAATCATCGCCATCTCGTAGAGCGGGCTTCAGCCCGCTGCTTTTTGCGATGCCGGAAGCGGGCTGAAGCCCGCTCTACGGGATCATCGTGGCTGAAGCCCCTCCTTCTGCGGATTCAGCCCAACGCCTGCCGCAAGTCTTCGATCAGATCGTCCACATGCTCCAGTCCCACCGACATCCGCAGCAGGTTCTGCGGCGAGCGCGGGTTCGGGCCTTCGACCGAGGCGCGATGTTCCACCAGCGATTCGCAGCCGCCCAGCGAGGTGGCGTTGGTGAATATCCGCAGTTTCGAGGCCATCGCCAGCGCCGCGTCGCGGCCGCCGCGCAGTTCGATGCTCAGCATCCCGCCGAAATCGCGCATCTGCTTCGCGGCAACAGCGTGGCCGGGGTGCGATGCCAGGCCCGGGTAGTTCACGCGTTCGATCTGCGGCTGCGCGGCGAGGAAATCCGCGACCGCCCGCGCGTTGGCGCAGTGCATGGCCATGCGCGCGCCCAGCGAGCGGCAGCCGCGCAGGATCAGCCAGGCGCTGAACGGCGCCAGGGTGGCGCCGGTGATGTGGACCCGATGCGCGACCTTCGCGAAGAAATCGTCGCGCTTGGCGAACACCAGCGCGCCGCCCAGCACGTCGCTGTGGCCGCCGAAATACTTGGTGGTGGAATGCATCACCACGTCCGCGCCCAGCGCCAGCGGGCGCTGCAGCAGCGGGGTGGCGAAGGTGTTGTCGACCACCGCCAGCGCGCCGGCGGCGTGCGCGATGTCCACCAGCGCGGCGATGTCGCTGATCTTCATCTTCGGATTCGAGGGCGTTTCGATCCAGACCAGCGCCGTCGGCTGTGCGCAGGCCGCGCGCACCGCGTCCGGGTCGCCCATGTCGAGCATCACCGTTTCGATGCCGCGTTCCGGCAGGTATTCGGCGCAGACCATGCGCAGGCCGGTGTAGCAGTCGTCGGGGATCAGCAGCCGCGCGCCGTTGGGCAGGCATTCCAGCAGGTTGCTGATCGCGGCCATGCCGGACGCGAAGGTGATAGCGTCCTCGCCGCCCTCCAGCGCGGCCAGGGCTTCGCGCAGGCGGTCGTTGGTCGGGTTGCCCTCGCGCTGGTATTCGTAGCCGGCGATGCGTTCGCCGTCGGCGCCGTGGCGGAAGGTCGTGGCCAGATGGATCGGCGGCGCAACGGCGCCGGTGGCGGGGTCGGGTTCGTTGCCGATGTGGACGGACAGCGTTTCAGGCTGATGGTTTCCAACGCTCATGCCTGCGCCCCGTTCGTGCGCAACTCGGCGAATGCGCCGTGCGCGGCATCGATAGTAGCCGCGATCACCGCGTCGTCGTGGGCCATCGACAGGAAGCCTGCCTCGAACGCCGACGGCGCCAGATACACGCCGCGTTCCAGCATCGCGTGGAAGAAGCGGTTGAACGCCGCGGTGTCGCAGGCGGTGGCCTGGGCGTAGGTGTCGACTTTCTCTGCGGTGAAGAACAGCCCGAACATGCTGCCCACTCGGTTGGTGGTGAACGGAATGCCGGCCGCGGCCGCGGCGGCTTCCAGCCCGGCGCACAGGTGGGCGGTACGGGCATCCAGCGTTTCGTAGAAGCCGGGCGCCTGGATCAGCCCCAGCATCGCTAGGCCTGCAGCCATCGCCACCGGATTGCCGCTCAGCGTGCCGGCCTGGTAGATCGGGCCGCTGGGCGCGATCTGCGCCATCAGCTCGCGGCGGCCGCCATACGCGCCCACCGGCATGCCGCCGCCGATGATCTTGCCGAAGGTGCTGAGGTCGGGCGTGACGCCGTACACCGCCTGCGCACCGCCCAGGGCGACCCGGAAACCGGTCATCACTTCGTCGAAAATCAAGATTGCGCCGCATTGCGTGCACAGATCGCGCAGATGCTGCAGATACCCGGCCCGCGGCGGGATGCAATTAGCGTTGCCGACCACGGGTTCGACGATGACCGCCGCGACTTCGCCGCCGATCGCCTTGAACAGTTGAGTGGCCGCCTCGAAATCGTTGAAGGGCAGGGTGGAGGTGAGGTCGGCCAGCGCCTTCGGCACGCCCGGTGAGTTCGGCACGCCGAGGGTGAGCATGCCGGAGCCGGCTTTCACCAGGAACGAATCGCCGTGGCCGTGGTAGCAGCCCTCGAATTTCACCATCCGCGTGCGGCCGGTGGCGCCGCGGGCCAGGCGGATGGCCGACAGCGTGGCCTCGGTGCCGGAATTGACCATCCGCACCATCTCGCAGCTCGGGATCAGCCGGGTGATGGTCTCGGCCATCGTCACTTCCAGCGGATTCGGCGTACCGAAGCTCAGCCCGTTGCGCGCGGTGGCGATCACCGCCTCCAGCACCGCCGGATGATTGTGGCCGGCGATCATCGGCCCCCATGAGCCGACGTAATCGATGTAACGGTTGCCGTCGGCGTCATACAGATACGCGCCGTCGGAGCGTTCGACGAAGAACGGCTCACCGCCGACCGATTTGAAGGCACGGACCGGCGAATTGACGCCGCCGGGCATCAGGGTCTGGGCGCGGGCGAACAGGTCGTGCGAACGGTCGGTTTTCATCGGAATCCAGTAAGGAGTTGTGTAGGAGCGGCTTCAGCCGCGATCCGGGCATGCATGATCAAAGCCGGCATGATCAAAGGCGGCATGATCGAAGCAGACGCGATAGGCGCGCGCCGCGGCGGGCGGGTCCGGGGCATCGAACACGCCGCTGACGACCGCGATGAGGTCGGCGCCGGCCGCCACCACCGACCGCGCATTGTCCGGGGTGATGCCGCCGATGGCCACTCGCGGCAGGCCGAAGCCGGCGCTGTCGCGCAGCAGGTCGAACGCGGCACGACGGGCATTGGGTTTGGTGCTGGACGGGAAAAACGCCCCGAACGCGACATAGTCGGCGCCCGCGGCGACTGCCGCGTGGGCGCGCTGCAGGTCGTCGTAGCAGGACACTCCTATCAGGGCGTCCGACCCCAATGCGGCCCGCGCCGTGCGGGCGTCGCCGTCGTCTTCGCCCAGATGCACGCCGTCCGCGCCGATGGCCTGCGCCAGGGCCAGGTCGTCGTTGACGATCAGCCGCACGCCGCGGGCCGCGCACAGGGCGAGCAGCGCTTCGGCCTGCTCGCGGCGCAGGCCGCCCGAAGCGGATTTGTTGCGGTATTGCAGCAGCGCCGCGTGATCGAGCACGGCATCCACGCGCGCCAGCAGACCCCGGGTGTCGGGGGCGTCGGGCGTGATGAGGTACAGCCCTCGCGCCCAGTCGCGACACGGAACGGGGGCTGCAGATGAGTCAGGGTGGGACGGAGTGGGTGAAAAAATCATCGGTAGGCGCTTTCGGCGCTGGGCGCTGGATGGGAGAATGACGCTGATTTCCTAAGACTGGACATTATCCGATGAACGACACTGCTGCCCCCGTCGCCTACCGCACCTGGATGTGCGTCGTCTGCGGCTTCATCTACGACGAGTCCAAAGGACTGCCGGACGAGGGCATCGCCCCGGGCACGCGCTGGGATGACATCCCCGACACCTGGACCTGCCCGGACTGCGGCGTGACCAAAAGCGATTTCGAGATGGAAATGGCCTGAGGGGTCCCGCCTGAAATCCGGCCCATCCGGGCCGGCTGGCCGCTCGACGCCGCATATCTGCATTGATAACGGGCGGCTTCGACGTCGCTCAATGCAGCCGCGGCTGGCGTTGACTGCCTTGCTCCACCAGCCGGTGGCGGATCGCCTCGGCGTCGTCGGCATCAGGCATCGCCTGCAGGTAGCGGCCCAGATCGCGCAACGCACCGGCCCGATATCCCAACTCCGAATATCCCAGGCCACGATCGCGCAGCGCGTCGGCATTGTCCGGCGCCAGCCGCAGGATCCGGTCGCTGCAGCGCACCGCCCGGCCCCAGTCGCCGCTCTCGACATATAAACCGTGCAGATTCCGCAGCATCCTCACCAGGATCATCCGCGGCGGCGCGGGATCGAGGATCTGCAGCAAGGCCTCGTCCGGCACGTCCTCGCCGAAATGCGGCCGCGCCCGCTGGCGCAGCTCATCAGCATTGAGGGGACGTCCCCGGTTGAACGGGTCCATCACCAGCACCCCGTCGTCCACCGGCAGTCGGACCAGGAAATGGCCGGGAAACGACACCCCGTCCAGCGCCACACCCAGCCGCTGCGCCACTTCCATCTGGATCACCGCCAGCGAAATCGGATTACCCAGCCGGCGGGTCAGAACTTCGTTCAGATAACTGTTGCGCGGGTCGTAGTACTCGTCGTGGTTGCCCGCGTAGCCCAATTCCTCGAACAAACGACGGTTGATCGCCTGCATTTTCAGGGGCGCACTGTCGACCCGGTCGACTTCCGGTCGCAGCGAGGCCACGTGGGCCTCGACCAGCGCGTTGCAGGCCGCGGCATCCATGTCGGGATACTCGTCATGGGCGATCAGCAGCGCGCTCCCGAGCAGGGGCACCTGATCGTCAGCGAGGTCGGCCAAGGTCGACCAGTCGGGAAGCGTGAAAAGTGCGGTCATGTCCCAAGACTGCGGGCTGACCTTGATTGGTACAAGCCCCGATGCCGCCGGATTCAGGGTGTGGGCTGGATGTCTGGGCCGAAATCGATCTCGGTCCCGTCCTTCAGCCCCATCTTCGCCGCCTGCCCGGCATTCAGTTCGAGCACATAGCGCGCCGGCGCGCCGCTGGGATAGGGCGGGCAGCGGTTGCCGGACGAACAGGGTGGGACATCGCGCTGCTGCGATACCAGCTTGCGTTCGTTGTCGAAGTAGAGGATGTCCAGCGACAGCCGGGTGTTCTTCATCCAATAAGCGAGCGGCATTTCGCGTTCATGGATGAAAAGCATCCCGCGATCGGCATCCATTTCATCCCGGAACATCAATCCGCGCGCGCGCTCGCCGTCGTCGTCCGCGATCTCCACCAGGAAGCGCTGGCCGTTCAATTCGACCCAGTGCTCGCTCGCATTGCCGCAGCCGCTGATCAAAAGGCATGAAAACAGCACCGCTAAGCCCGATACACGCATTTGGAAGCTCCTGGAAAAAACCAGGGACGACCATCGCGGAGAGCGGGGCTCACGTCAAGATGAAGAAACCGCTTCCCAAAACGTTTGCTGCCATGCACAATCCGCGCCCTTGCAGCGGTGGCCGAAAGAAAGCCGCAGCAGGAAGCAACAGAAAGCGCACAGGGGAGTTGACGGATTCCGATACTTCCCTACAATGCGCGGCCCTAGTGACGGAATCGGAAACGAGCCGAAACGAAGGAAAGAAAAGCGCACAGGGGAGTTGACGGATTCCGATATTTCCCTACAATGCGCGGCCCGAGTGAGGCATCGGAAACGAGCTGAAACAAAGGTGAAGACGCGGTTGAGGGGGTTGACGAATTCTGATACTTCCCTACAATGTCCGGCCCGAGTGAAGGTTCGGAAACGAGCTGAAACAAAGGGAAGATTAAAGCGCTGGGGAGTTGACGGATTCTGATACTTCCCTATAATGCGCGGCCCACATGACAGTGTCTTGACGAACATCAGGTGGTGCAGGTCAAAACAGAAAAGCAGCTGTTGATGAGTTAGTCGAAACAGGCCAGAATGCAAGACCTTCTCGGCAGAGATTTCGGCCAGCTGGAAAGAAAAAAAATCGCAGCAGGGTGTTGACGGCAACGAAAACCACTCTATAATGTGCGGCTCGGTCAGACGCTTCGGCGGGAGCCGAAAGAGGTAAAAGAGATGAGGCGCTGAGGCCGATTCCGACGATCTTTGACAGTGTGCGCAGGTGACTTGTGCGGGCGTCTGGCAAGTGGATGACTGTCCATTTTTGCAGACGTTCGAACAAGAACCAAATAGATTCAAAAGCATGCAAATGCAAGAGAAGGTAATTTGGAGCTTGGACGATCGCTGCACTCAAAGCTTTGGACTTCGGTCCGAAAAATTTAAGTGAAGAGTTTGATCCTGGCTCAGAGTGAACGCTGGCGGCAGGCCTAACACATGCAAGTCGAGCGGACATCTTCGGATGTTAGCGGCGGACGGGTGAGTAACGCGTGGGAACATACCCTTTGGTACGGAATAGCCTCTGGAAACGGAGAGTAATACCGTATGTGGTCGTAAGACGAAAGATTTATCGCCAAAGGATTGGCCCGCGTTGGATTAGGTAGTTGGTGGGGTAATGGCCTACCAAGCCGACGATCCATAGCTGGTTTGAGAGGATGATCAGCCACACTGGGACTGAGACACGGCCCAGACTCCTACGGGAGGCAGCAGTGGGGAATCTTAGACAATGGGGGAAACCCTGATCTAGCCATGCCGCGTGATCGATGAAGGCCTTAGGGTTGTAAAGATCTTTCAGTTGGGAAGATAATGACGGTACCAACAGAAGAAGCCCCGGCTAACTCCGTGCCAGCAGCCGCGGTAATACGGAGGGGGCTAGCGTTGTTCGGAATTACTGGGCGTAAAGCGCGCGTAGGCGGATTAGTAAGTAGGGGGTGAAATCCCAGGGCTCAACCCTGGAACTGCCTTCTAAACTACTAGTCTTGAGTTCGAGAGAGGTGAGTGGAATTCCGAGTGTAGAAGTGAAATTCGTAGATATTCGGAGGAACACCAGTGGCGAAGGCGACTCACTGGCTCGATACTGACGCTGAGGTGCGAAAGCGTGGGGAGCAAACAGGATTAGATACCCTGGTAGTCCACGCCGTAAACGATGAATGCCAGTCGTCAGGTTGCTTGCAACTTGGTGACACACCTAACGGATTAAGCATTCCGCCTGGGGAGTACGGTCGCAAGATTAAAACTCAAAGGAATTGACGGGGGCCCGCACAAGCGGTGGAGCATGTGGTTTAATTCGAAGCAACGCGCAGAACCTTACCATCCCTTGACATGTCGTGCCAGCCGGAGAGATCCGGGGTTCCCTTCGGGGACGCGAACACAGGTGCTGCATGGCTGTCGTCAGCTCGTGTCGTGAGATGTTGGGTTAAGTCCCGCAACGAGCGCAACCCACGTCCTTAGTTGCCATCATTCAGTTGGGCACTCTAGGGAGACTGCCGGTGATAAGCCGCGAGGAAGGTGTGGATGACGTCAAGTCCTCATGGCCCTTACGGGATGGGCTACACACGTGCTACAATGGCGGTGACAGTGGGACGCGAAGCCGCGAGGTGGAGCAAATCCCCAAAAACCGTCTCAGTTCAGATTGCACTCTGCAACTCGAGTGCATGAAGGCGGAATCGCTAGTAATCGTGGATCAGCATGCCACGGTGAATACGTTCCCGGGCCTTGTACACACCGCCCGTCACACCATGGGAGTTGGTCTTACCCGACGGCGCTGCGCCAACCGCAAGGGGGCAGGCGACCACGGTAGGGTTAATGACTGGGGTGAAGTCGTAACAAGGTAGCCGTATCGGAAGGTGCGGCTGGATCACCTCCTTTCTAAGGATGTGTTTGGTACGTCTCACGGATTCGTC